>NZ_CP145732.1:4982000-5604750 GCF_036884845.1 Pseudomonas sp. MAG733B | reverse complement strand
ATTGCTGGCGGCAGGTTGCGCGGCCCACGGGATTTTGCTGGCGGCCTATGCGCAAGGGATTGGCGCGGTATGGCGCACCGGGGATCTGGCTTATTCGCCGCACGTGGCCAAGGGGCTGGGGTTGGCAGAAGGTGAGGAGGTGATTGCCTTCCTGTACCTCGGCACACCACAGAAGGAACCGCGAGTGGCGGAGAAAGTCGATCTGGCCGAATTCGTCAGCGCCTGGCCCGGTAAGGCCTGAAGATCAAAAGATCGCAGCCTCGTTTCACTCGACAGCTCCTGCAAGGTTTTGTGTACGCCTGTAGGAGCTGTCGAGTGAAACGAGGCTGCGATCTTTTTGCATCACCCCATTTTTACGGCGAAACGACGGCCCCCGGCACCAACGGCAATTCCAGACTGGCAATAAACCCGCCCTCCGGGTGATTGGCCAGCACCAGATTCCCGCCATGGCGCTCGGCCGCACGCCGGGCAATCGCCAGGCCCAGGCCATGCCCGGCCGCTGTCTGCCCCGGCGCACGGTAGAACGGCTCGCCGAGCTGGTTCAAATGTTCCGCGTCGACCCCCGGCCCATGATCACGCACGCTCACCACGATCCGTTCGCCATTACGCAACGCCTGCATTTCAATCGGCAGACCGCCGACCGGATTGAAGCGTTGGGCATTGCGCAGCAGGTTGTCGACGGCGCGCTCGATCATGGTCGGCCAGCCCTTGAGACTCAGTTGCGCCTCGGCTTCGAGATGGACCAGTTGATCCGGCGAACCCAATTGCGCATCTTTTTGCAGGGTATTGAGCAGCGAGTTCAGGTCCACCTCTTCGGCGCTTGCGTTGTCGGCATCGACCCGCGCCAGTACCAGGATTTCACTGATCAGCGCTTCGAGCCGGTCGCACTCGCGGGTGAGGCGCGGCCAGAGTTTTTCCCGTTCCTCAGGCGTGGCCCGTTCGGCCAGTGCGAGGGCGATGCGCAACCGGGCAAGCGGGGAGCGCAGTTCGTGGGAGACGTCTCGCAGCAGCTGACGTTGGCTACCGATCAGGCTTTGCAGGCGCGAACCCATGCGGTTGAAGTCGTTGGCCAGTACCCCGAATTCATCGCGCCGGTTGGCCAGTTTGATCAGGCTGTTCTGTTGATATGTGGTTTGCCCCAGATCATGCACCGCGCCGCGTAAACGGCTGAGAGGGCGGGTGATAGAGAAGGTCACCAGCAGGCTGAACAGGGTCAGCACCACCAAGGCAATGCCCAATGCACTCAGCGGCCAGAGCAGGCTTTCGCGGTGCCAGGCGTTGAGTTCTGGGTGGGGTATCCGGTAGATGAACAGGTAGGTGTCGCCGGTTTTTTCGCTGGTGTATTCGTCGGTCAGGCGTCGCCATGGCAGGCGTCGGTCGTCGTTGTTCTGCCGCGCTTCGAAGGCTGCGGCGCGGCGCGGAAAGGTGCCGCGCACCACCGGGTCACCGCTCTCGTTGAGCACCTGGACGTCGATGTGATACTGGCGCTTGCGTTGTTCCAGCAGGTCCTGGGCGTCTACTTCGCCTTGGGCTTCGTAGGTTTGCGTCCACTGTTCGGCCAGGGTGTTGAGGCCCGGATGGCGGCTGAGAATCCATGCATCCTGGTTGAGCATGTGCCCGAGCAATATGGACAGCCCTGCAACCAGAGCGATGGCCAGCCAGAAGCTGGCCAGGATACGCCAGAACAGTGAACGCACGGAAAATCCTCAATAAAACACAGATCAGTGTGGGAGCGGGCTTGCTCGCGAAGGCTGTGTGCCATTTGAAGCATTTGTCGACTGACACACCGCCTTCGCGAGCAAGCCCGCTCCCACATTAGATCAAAAACATAAGACCCAACGGTGTTCAGCCGTTGGGTCCGGGGTCAGCGCATTATTGCGCTTTTTGCGGTTGTTGCGCTTTCCAGGCCTTGAACTCTGCCCATTCGGCGCGACGCTCAGCCTGTTTTTTCTGGATCTCGTCGAATTTCTTCTGTTGATCCGGTTTCAATACGGCGCGCACATCGGCTTCGGCTTTCTGATGCTTGGCGGCCATTTCGTCTTTCATGGCTTTCTGGTCGGCCGGGGAGAGTTTCTCCAGGTATTTGTCGACCAGTTGCTTACGCTCGTGCATCTGCTCGCCCATGATCTTGCGGATCTGCTCGCGCTGTTCGCGGCTCAGGTCCAGCTGGCTGTAGGGGCCTTTACCGTGCATGCCGTGCATCTGACCGCCATGGCGCGAACCGTCCATTGGGCCACCCATCGGTCCGGTGCCTTCAGGCATGGCCATGGCAACGGTCGGCAGGGCAGCGGCGAACATCAGAGCGATAAGAGTCTTGCGCATGGTGAATCTCCTTGTCTCATTCCCGGTACGTTCCGGATGTGTGCAGATTACGGAGATCAAGGTCAGCGGCGGTCAGCGGAGCGTAAAGCTTTGGTAAACATGATTTTCGGCTGACCTGACAAAACTTACAGGCTGTGTAGGAGCTGCCGAAGGCTGCGATCTTTTGATCTTCTAAACGAAAGTCAAAAGATCGCAGCCTGCGGCAGCTCCTACAGAAAGATTCAGAGGCTGTAGTAATAGCCGCGACTACGCAGGGCCACGATGCGCGGGCGGCCATCAGGATGCGGGCCGATCTTCTTGCGCAGGTTGCTGACGTGCATGTCGAGGCTGCGGTCGTAGAGGGTCAACTTGCGGCCGAGGGCGATTTGCGCCAGTTCCTGTTTGTCCAGCGGCTCGCCGGGTTGCTTGAGCAGGGCTTCGAGCAAACGGCTTTCGGAAACGGTGAGGGAAAACTCTTGCTCGTCGATGCTGACCACACCGCGCACCGGGCTGAAACACAGGTCGCCCAGCTCCAACTGGCTGGACACCGCCGCCGGATGACTGCGCCGCAATACGGCGCGCAGGCGGGCTGTCAATTCCCGTGGATCGCACGGCTTGGCCAGGTAATCGTCGGCGCCCAGTTCCAGGCCGAGGATGCGGTCCAGAGGTTCGCCCCGGGCCGAGAGCATCAGCACCGGCAAATCCGGATGGTCGCTGCGCAACTGCTTGAGCAGTTCCAGGCCGCTGCCGTCCGGCAGCATCACATCCAGCACGACGGCTGCCGGAGAGGTTTCGGCCAGCGCGCGACGAGCGCTCTGGCCGTCGTGACAGGCACGTACCTGAAAGCCTTCCTGGCTCAGCCAACTGCTCAGGAGCTCACACAGCTCCTGGTCATCATCAATTAGTAACAGCTCGCTCATGACTCACTCAATTTAGCCATTGTCGACGTTTTCGACTTGCACCACTGGCGAAGATACCGCAGAGCAGGGCCGTTAGCGCAACTCCGGCGCCAATGACGAACCACTGTTGCTGATCGGTCAGCAAGCGCGGGATCGAACTGCCGGCCTGGGTTTCCTTGAGTTGCAGCTTCAAACGCTGGTTCTCCTGGCGCAACCGGGTCAGTTGGGCGCTCTCGCGTTCGCCATCGGCAGTCTGCAATTGTTTGTTCAGTTCTTCTCGTTGCCGCTCGCTTTCCTTCAAGCGTTGCTGCAATTCGTTGATCTGGCTGCCGGCACTCAAGGACAAAGGCGTCGACCCGACACCCTCGGCGCTTTCTTCACCGTGGGCGGGGGCCACGATCGACAGCGTGACCAACATCAGACACAAAGGACCTTTGCGCATCGCGACTCCTGATTCCAATACGGGTATTTGGCAGGTTGTCGGCAGGCAAACGAGAATAATGAGCGATTGAGATCGCGATGAACCGTTAAAGGTTCATCGCGCGGGAGGATATTACGGAAGGACTTGCTTGAACGGCTTGACCGAAACGTTGGCGTAGACGCCGGCCGCGATGTACGGATCGGCGTCGGCCCAGGCCTGGGCGGCGCTCAGGGAGTCGAATTCGGCGACGATCAGGCTGCCGGTGAAACCCGCTGCGCCCGGATCATTGCTGTCGACCGCCGGGTGCGGGCCGGCCAATACGATGCGACCTTCGCCTTTGAGCACTTGCAGGCGCTCAAGGTGTGCCGGGCGTGCGGCCAGGCGGGCTTCCAGGGAGTTGGCGACGTCTGTGGCAATGATTGCGTAAAGCATGTCAGTCCTCGGTTTTTGGCGATGTGGTATCGGCATCGTGCAGGTGGCGGGATAGGTAGATGCCCTGGCCGACCAGGAAAATCAGTGTCATGCCCAGGCTGCCGAAGACCTTGAAGTCGACCCAGTAGCTCTGGAAGGTGAACGCGACGAACAGGTTGGCGGCACCGCAAAACAGGAAAAACACGATCCAGGCGATGTTCAGGCGCGTCCAGACCGGGTCCGGCAGGGTCAGCGCGTGGCCCATGATGCGCTTGATCAGCAGGCGGTCACCGATGAAGTGGCTGCCGATGAAACCCAGGGCGAACAGCCAGTTGACCACCGGGGCTTTCCATTTCAGGAACGTCTCGCTGTGGAAGGCCAGGGTCAGGCTGCCGAAGACCAGGCAGGCGACGAGGGTCAGCCACTGGCTCTTCTCCAGCTTGCGCTGTTTGATGAACAGCGTGCCGTAGACCACCAGCGAACTGATGATCAGCATCGCGGTGGCGCTGTAAATACCGCCTACAGTTACCTCGTGGCCGGCAATGTCGACGACCCGTGGATCGATTTTGAAGACGATGAAAAACAGCAGGAGCGGGATGAAATCGATGAATTGTTTCACAGTGGCAGCCAGAAGCAGGATGTGGCGGCATAATAACAAACATATGGGCGCGCGATAGCGCCAGCTGATTTGAGGTTACAAAGCCCCGTGAATGTTGATTTGCACTGCCATAGCACGGCCTCCGATGGCGCCCTGGCGCCTGCGGTTCTGGTTGCGCGTGCGTTCGAGAAAGGCGTGCGAGTCCTGGCCTTGACCGATCACGACACCCTCGAAGGCATCGCTGAAGCCCGGGAAGCGGCGATTGCGCTGGGGATGCAACTGGTCAACGGCGTCGAATTGTCCTGTACCTGGGGCGGCGCGACCATTCATGTGTTGGGCTACGGTTTCGACGTCAATGCCGCACCGTTGGTCGAAGCGATTGCGAAATTGCACGATGGCCGCTGGCTGCGGTCCGAAGAAATAAGTCGCAAATTGGCGTTGAAGGGCATGCCCGGCGCGCTGGAAGGCGCGCGCGAGATCCAGCAGGAACTGGGCGACAGCGGCAACGCACCTGCCCGCCCGCATTTCGCTGACTGGATGGTGCGTGAAGGTTTCGTCAAGGATCGCGCCGAAGCATTTCGCAAATGGCTGGGCGCCGGTAAGCTCGGGGACGTCAAGCAGCACTGGCCGACCCTGGAAGACACGGTCGAAACCCTGCGCGCAGCCAAGGCCTGGGTCAGTCTGGCCCATCCTTGGCATTACGAATTTACTCGCAGCAAGCGTCGCCGCCTGATTGCCGACTATATTCAAGCGGGGGGCCACGCGATCGAAGTGGTCAATGGTTATCAGCCTGCCGATCAAGTGGGCAGCCTGGCCATTTTGGCCCGCGAGTTCGGTCTGCTGGTCAGCGCCGGCAGTGATTTCCATGGCCCAGGCGGGTGGTCGGAAATCGGTGAGTACCGCCCGCTCCCGGAGGATCTGCCACCCCTGTGGTGTCGGTTCAAACATGACACAGTTATTGCCGCCGTCTGAACAGGTAGAGAATGTGAGTCAATTTTTCCAGATTCATCCGGAAAACCCGCAACCGCGCCTGATCAAACAGGCTGTCGAGATCATTCGCAGTGGCGGGGTGGTGATTTATCCCACGGACTCCTCCTACGCAATTGGTTGCCAGATCGGTGACAAGGTCGCCGTGGAACGTGTGCGCCGTTTGCGTGGGCTGGACGACAAGCACAACTTCGCGCTGATCTGCAGCGACCTGTCGCAACTGGGTCTGTTCGCCAAGATCGACACCGGCACTTTCCGCATTCTCAAGGCCCATCTGCCGGGGCCGTATACCTTCATTCTCAACGCCACCCGCGAAGTCCCGAGGCTGTTGCTGCATCCGAAAAAGCGCACCATCGGCCTGCGGGTGCCGAGCCATCCGATCGCGCTGGCACTGCTGGATCAACTCGGCGAGCCGTTGATGAGCGTGAGCCTGATCATGCCCGGTGAAACCGACCCGATGTTTGATCCCTATGAAATGCGCCAGTTGCTGGAGCATCAGGTCGACCTGATCATCGACGGCGGTTTCGGCGGGATCAAGGCGTCCACCGTGATCAGCCTCGCCGATGGCGAACCGGAAGTGATCCGCGTCGGTTGCGGCGACCCTGCGCCGTTCATGGCCGAGGCCTAGATGTCCGCAGTAGAACCCGTCGACAGTCAGGCCGGAGCCCAGCAAGAGCTGCCCTTCGCCATGGTCTATGGCCAGGCGGTCATGGAAATGCCGCTTGACCTGTATATCCCGCCGGATGCATTGGAAGTCTTTCTTGAAGCCTTCGAAGGCCCGCTCGATCTGCTGCTGTACCTGATCCGCAAACAGAACATCAACATCCTCGACATCCCGGTGGCGGAAATCACCCGCCAGTACATGGGCTATGTCGAGTTGATGCAATCGGTGCGCCTGGAACTCGCCGCCGAGTACCTGGTGATGGCCGCGATGCTCGCCGAGATCAAGTCGCGGATGCTGCTGCCCCGCGCCGAAACCGTCGAGGATGAGGAAGAGGACCCGCGCGCCGAACTGATCCGCCGCTTGCAGGAGTACGAACGCTTCAAGGCTGCTGCGGAAGGCATCGATGGCCTGACCCGTGTCGGTCGCGACGTGGTGGTGCCCAAGCTCGATGCCCCGGAGGCCCGCGCGCGCAAGTTGTTGCCGGACGTGCGTCTGTCGGAGCTGCTGCTGTCCATGGCCGAGGTGCTGCGCCGTGGCGACATGTTCGAAAGTCACCAGGTCAGCCGCGAGGCGCTGTCCACCCGCGAACGCATGAGCGAAGTACTCGAACGCCTCAAGGGCGGCGGTTTTGTGCCGTTTGTCGAGCTGTTCACCGCGGAAGAGGGGAAGCTGGGGGTCGTCGTGACCTTTATGGCGATCCTCGAACTGGTGAAGGAATCTTTGGTCGAGCTGGTGCAGAATGAGCCGTTCGCCGCGATCCATGTGCGAGCCCGAGCCGAATAACGAGTCGAATCATGAACCTGAGTGAACCCCGCGAGCTGGCGCCACTGCTTGAAGCCTTTCTGTTGGCCTCGGGAAAACCGCAATCCCTGGAGCGCCTGTTCGAACTCTTCGAAGAAGGCGAGCGCCCGGAGCCGGCGGTTTTCAAGAAAGCCCTGACCATTCTGGGCAAGTCCTGCGATGGCCGTGCGTACGAGTTGAAGGAAGTCGCTTCCGGCTATCGCCTGCAAATTCGCGAGAAGTTTTCGCCGTGGGTCGGGCGTTTGTGGGAAGAGCGGCCGCAGCGCTATTCGCGTGCCATGCTCGAAACCATCGCCTTGATCGCCTACCGACAGCCGATCACTCGGGGCGAGATCGAAGATGTGCGGGGCGTGGCGGTCAACAGCCAGATCGTCAAGACGCTGATGGAGCGCGAGTGGATCCGTATCGTTGGCTACCGCGACGTGCCGGGTAAACCGGCGATGTTTGCCACCACCAAGGCGTTTCTCGATCACTTCAACCTGAAAAACCTCGACGACCTGCCGCCGCTGGCGGAGTTGCGTGAGCTGGAACCCGACCCGGTCCTCGATTTCGACGACGCGCCGGTGCCGGCATCGCTGCAAGAGTTGGCCGATGCCAGCGCCGAGCCGGAAGAGCCCAAGGAGGAGACCAGTTTCCATACGCTGTTGCTGGAACTGGACAGCATGGAAGAGGGGATCAAGACCGATTTCGATGATCTGTTGCGAGACGGCGTGGCGCCTGAGTTTGATTCGGAACAGCCGGACATCGAGCCGGAACCTGAAATTGCCCAAATCGAGCCTGAGCCGGAAATTGAACCGGAGCAGGAAGACGACATTCTCGGCGTGGCCGAGGCTCGTGAAAAACTCTTGGCCGCCGTTGCCGCGCTGGAACAGCCGAAACCCGAGCCCGAGTTAAGCGACGAAGAAGCCGAAGCCCTGGCGCTCGCCGAAGCCATCGAAGCTGAACGCCGCGAATTCGAAGACTGATACGAATCTTGAGAACTGTGGAGATCCATTGTGGGAGCGGGCTTGCTCGCGAAGAGGGCGTGTCAGGCGACATCTTTGTTGGCTGACCTGACGCATTCGCGAGCAAGCCCGCTCCCACAGTGGGGATTGTGTTCACAGCAAAACAGCGGACCACCGGCCAGCGGAAAATCCAATAACCTTGCCTCGATCAGCTAGTCTCTGATGCGCAAACGCCCGCATGCGCGTATGATTCGCGACCCTTCGGCGATCCCTTCGCCCGAGTACCCAGTTTTCAGAACACACCGGGAGGTGCCCAGATGAGTATCAAAGACCAGAAAGACGACCAGGAAATCGGCCCAGCAGGCGAAAAACTGCAGAAAGTCCTCGCCCGTATCGGCGTCGGCTCGCGCCGTGACGTGGAAGCCTGGATCAGCCACGGCCGCATCAAGGTCAATGGCAAAGACGCCACCCTTGGCCAGCGCGTCGACATGCACGACGCCATCACCATCGATGGCAAGGTGATCAAGCGCGAAGAGGCCGCCGAGTCGGTCCGCCGCGTGATCATGTACAACAAGCCTGACGGCGAGATCTGCACCCGCGTTGACCCGGAAGGTCGCCCGACCGTATTCGACAAGATGCCAAAGCCGAAAGAAGGCCGTTGGATCAACATCGGTCGCCTCGACATCAACACCACCGGTCTGTTGATGTTCACCACTGACGGTGAGCTGGCCAACCGCCTGATGCACCCTTCCTACGAAATGGACCGTGAGTACGCGGTACGTGTACGTGGCGAAGTCGATGACGAGATGATCGAGCGCCTGAAGGCTGGCGTTGTCCTCGAAGACGGCCCGGCCAAGTTCACCGACATCAAGCAGGCGCCGGGTGGCGAAGGTTTCAACCACTGGTATCACTGCGTGGTGATGGAAGGTCGTAACCGCGAAGTGCGTCGTCTGTGGGAATCCCAGGGCCTGGTGGTCAGCCGTCTGAAGCGCGTGCGTTTCGGTCCGGTGTTCCTCAACTCCGACTTGCCGATGGGCCGCTGGCGCGAAATGAGCCAGTACGAAGTCGACATCCTGAGTGCCGAGGTCGGCCTGACGCCGGTCGCGATGCCGCAGATGAACGCCAAGAGCAAAGACAAGCTCGACCGGATGCAGCGTAAATCGTCGCGTCCGATGGCCAAGGCTGAACGTGTGCGTACCTTGCGTCCGGCCTCTGCCGCACCTGCCGCGCCGCGGGAAAACCGCGAGCCGCAGATCGAAGGCGAGCGTCCAGGTCGCAAGCCAGTTGCGCGTCAGGACGGTGAGCGCGGTCCACGCACGCCACGTCCGGCCAATGGTCGTACCGAGCGCGGCGAAGGTCGTGGTACACCGGTAGCCGATCGCCCAGCCGACACCAAGCGCCCGGCCAAGCCTGCGCCGAAACGTCCGGGGATCAAACTGGTCGATGGCGACAAGCCTTCGGGCAAGCGCCGTGGTGCACCGGCCGGTTCGGGCCAGCGCCCGGGCTTCGGTCGTCGCAAGCCTGAGTAATCGGCAAGCGCCTCATAAAAAACGCCAACCTTCGGGTTGGCGTTTTTTTTTCTGGCTTTTATGTCTGTGTTGTTTTTAAGGGCGCCATCGCGAGCAAGCTCGCTCCCACAGAGGTTGTGGTTGTTCACAAAATCGCGAGTACACCTCCCTACCTGTGGGAGCGGGCTTGCCCGCGATGGTGCCAGTCGCAGCGCAGAGGTGCCCAAGGTGGAAAGCCAAAATTACAGACTGTAAAGAATTCATGACGAAATCCACGGATTAACCCCATGAAATCGCCTTTCCCTTAAGGCAGTAAGAAAAATCTTACACTCCATTCACTTATGCCCTTACCCCAGCCCTCTAGCCCGCTTGTTTCCCCGGCCCCAGCAAGGTGTCATGCGCCCCATGCCTGTCGTGCAGGTGCATAACAAAAAGGAGGCGCAATGAACGCCGCAATCCGTTTCCAGCTCTTCGCGCGGGCCGGTTTTTCCACCGTCCCCGTCAACGACCCGCAAAGGTCTGACTCCCTTTTTGCAGCCGCCCGAAGCCATCGGGGCGGACACAGGCAATCCCGGCAACCGACACGCTGATCCAGCGGGTCTGGCAGCAGGGGGTTAGCGGTGTACAATGCGCCGCGTTTTACCTGTGACCTCCTGCGCACCTGCGCAAACCTCAAGGCTATCCGCCTTGTTCACTCCGCCGCGTCACGAGCGTGTCGGGTTCGATTTCGTCACAGATAAAAACAAACAGGTGACGCATGACCGTTGTAAATACGCTGAACTCCTGGTGCCTGCGCTGGGGTTTGATCGGTGCCGCTTAACGTTTTTCCCAAGCTGCAACGTCTTTCGAACATCATCAAACCTTGCGTGAGACCCTTTTCATGAGTGGACAAAACTCGCATTCAGGCGAGCTGAAACGCGGCCTGAAAAATCGCCACATTCAACTGATTGCCCTCGGTGGCGCGATCGGTACCGGATTGTTCCTCGGCTCGGCCGGGGTGCTGAAATCCGCCGGGCCGTCGATGATCCTCGGCTATGCCATCTGCGGCTTCATTGCCTTCATGATCATGCGCCAACTGGGCGAAATGATCGTCGAAGATCCGGTAGCCGGCTCCTTCAGCCACTTCGCGCACAAGTACTGGGGCGGCTTTGCCGGCTTCCTGTCGGGCTGGAACTGCTGGATTCTGTACATTCTGGTGGGTATGTCGGAGCTGACCGCGGTCGGCAAATACATCCACTACTGGGCGCCGGACATCCCGACCTGGGTCTCTGCGGCGGCCTTCTTCGTGCTGATCAACGCGATCAACCTGGCCAACGTTAAAGTGTTCGGCGAGGCCGAGTTCTGGTTCGCGATCATCAAGGTCGTGGCGATCGTCGGCATGATTGCCCTGGGCAGCTACCTGCTGGTCAGCGGTAATGGCGGCCCGCAAGCAGCGGTCAGCAACCTGTGGTCCCACGGCGGCTTCTTCCCGAATGGTACTAGCGGTCTGGTGATGGCCATGGCGTTCATCATGTTCTCCTTTGGCGGCCTGGAAATGCTCGGTTTCACCGCAGCCGAAGCCGACAAGCCGAAAACCGTGATCCCGAAAGCCATCAACCAGGTGATCTACCGGATCCTGATTTTCTACATCGGTGCCCTGGTGATCCTGCTGTCGTTGACCCCATGGGACAGCCTGCTGACCACGTTGAATGCCTCCGGTGATTCCTACAGCGGCAGTCCGTTCGTGCAGGTGTTCTCGATGCTCGGCAGCAACACCGCCGCGCACATCCTCAACTTCGTGGTCCTGACCGCGGCGTTGTCGGTGTACAACAGCGGCACCTACTGCAACAGCCGCATGCTGCTGGGCATGGCCGAACAGGGCGACGCGCCGAAGGCCTTGGCGAAGATCGACAAGCGCGGCGTGCCGGTGCGTTCGATCCTGGCTTCGGCTGCCGTTACGCTGATTGCCGTACTGCTGAACTACCTGATTCCGCACAGCGCGCTCGAGTTGCTGATGTCGCTGGTAGTGGCCACGCTGGTGATCAACTGGGCGATGATCAGCTACTCGCACTTCAAGTTCCGCCAGCACATGAACAAAACCAAGCAGACGCCGCTGTTCAAGGCCTTTTGGTATCCGTATGGCAACTACATCTGCCTGGCGTTCGTGTTGTTCATTCTCGGCGTGATGCTGTTGATTCCGGGGATCCAGACATCCGTGTACGCGATTCCGGTGTGGCTCGTGTTCATGTGGGTCTGCTACGGCATCAAGAACAAGCGCAGTGCCCAGCGCACCTTGCAGGCTGCGACGGAGTAACTCCACGCAGAAACAACAAACCCGGCCATGTGCCGGGTTTTTTGTTCTTGATGCGTTAACTTTGCGATTGCACTGAAGTCCGGTTCCTACATGATGAGGTGTCGTTTACTACAGTGATTTCGGAACTTTTAGCAAAGCAGATTAATTCAGAACTGACCTACACCCTGTCTGCTCTTCTTCGCCCTAAACTCTGGCGCTCCGAACCATCAAGGAGCAATAATTTATGGCGAGTCATAGTTACATGAGCATCACCGGCAAACGACAAGGCTTGATTTCAGCAGGTTGCTCAAGTCAAAGCTCTATCGGCAATAAATGCCAACTCGGCCATCAGGATGAAATCA
This sequence comes from Pseudomonas sp. MAG733B, assembly GCF_036884845.1. Classification (NCBI taxonomy): domain Bacteria; kingdom Pseudomonadati; phylum Pseudomonadota; class Gammaproteobacteria; order Pseudomonadales; family Pseudomonadaceae; genus Pseudomonas; species Pseudomonas sp. MAG733B. Next base: position 5,592,582 of record NZ_CP145732.1, on the reverse strand, counting down.
TGGTGCTGGCCTACTCGCACGATATGCTGACGGGAAGTGACGGCGGCATTGCAGGTGGTCGCGGTAAGCACATGCCGATCATGATTACCAAGGCTATCGATAAATCATCGCCGCTGTTAGCGAGCGCGCTGCATGAGCGTGAAGAAGTCGAGTGCGTTATAAATTTCTACCGTACTGCTTCGGTCGGAGGGCAAGAGCGATATTATTCAATACATCTCACAGGCGCGCGTATTGCACATATCAGTCAGCAAGTTCCCCACGCTATTCGCATGAATGATGCAGAGCCGCAAGAGCTGGTGTCCATTCGATATAGGGATATTGCCTGGGCGCACGTTCCTGGTGCCACAAGTGCTTATAGTACTTGGGGGAATGAGGGTGAATGAGGATTCTTGCGATATTCATGATGTGACTGGAGCGGCTTCTGATCTGGCTGCAGTGGGATGCAGAATCGGCATGACACATTTTCCGGATGGATTCACGCGGCTTCGCTTTAGTTCGATTATTTCATCCTATGCGGATGAGGTTATACAGGCCGTTGATGAAGGGATCATCAGCGCGTGGCAAGGATTACAGGAAATAAGAGTCGAATATGAAGAATTAACATCAAAGGCCAGTTTCTATCTAAAAAATAGCATAGGGGTTGTAGCAGGGGTTATGCAGGTCAGGACAGGGGGTTCGATTGTCTTAGCTTCGGGAGGGCTTGGTACGATTCCGGGCTCATTTATGATTGGACATGGCGTTAATAACATTTATGAGGGGTTTGCTAATATTTATCGCGGGCCTGCGGCTGAAAACACGGTTGGACCTGTTAGGCGAATTTACCAAATTGCATCTGACAATAATTATGAAGGGGATATGAAGTATTACGCCGTGGATCTGGCTTTGTCTGGGTATGGCGTGTTTAGACCAGTATCAAGGGTCGGCTCTGTGGAATTGTTCAGATGGGACCCAATCAACTATGAGATGGCTTATCGGCAGGCTGGAAAATTGGCTTTATCCTTTGAGGTGTTAGTTGACTTGTTGACAATAGAAGCGATGGTTTCTGGGGAGGGGGGAGAAAACAAGTAGTTTTTATATAGTTGTTTTATATCACGCCGCGCATTCTTGGGGTGTAAAATTTCAAACCCAAGAAAACAACAATCGTATATATTGTGAAAAAGACGATGTGACGATACTTTTCATCGGTGTCGAAAATTTTCGTTATTCCAAGCGCAATAAGGCTGGTAGGTAGTACTGCGCAAGCAAAAACCAATAGGGTTACAGATGTGTAATATCGGATGTTTTCAAGTTTCATATATTATAAGGTCTGTTTTTGGGTGCTGGGTGTTAGGTGTTAGGTGTTAGGTGTTAGGTGTTAGGTGTTAGGTGTTAGGTGTTAGGTGTTAGGTGTTAGGTTTGTGGCTTGTGTAAGGTGAATGAAAAGTTATTTATGGGTGTGATTTAATAATTACGTAAGTTTTCGCATTCTTGGAATGTAAAATATTAATCCAAAAAAAACAACAATAACGTATGCCGCTAAGTAGGCCGCATCTAAATATTTTTCGTCTATGTGTATTATTTTTCTAATGCTAAACACAATTAGTGCGGAGGGCAGGCCGGAGCAGCCCAGCACCAGGAGGGTGACCGCGATGTAGTATCGGATGTTTTCAAGATTCATATCTAGTTGATCTGTCAATTTGAAACCTAGATTAATATTGCGATTCAAAAAAAAGCAACTTTCCTTTTGCAAATCCGACAACACTGTAAGAAAAATCCGTCATGGCTTTTTCGTCACCTGCTCCAATGATTGTCTCCTATTCAGAAACCAATTCGCGGTATCCTGCACGCTCTAGTACCCGGACGCTTTTCCATGCTGGTGATTTCCAACAACGTGCATCTGCCGGATGCCGAGATCGAGTTGACGGCCATTCGTGCCCAGGGTGCCGGTGGGCAGAACGTCAACAAGGTCTCCAGTGCGATGCACCTGCGCTTCGACATTCCGGCCTCGTCCTTGCCCGAGTTCTACAAGGAGCGGTTACTTGGGCTGCGCGACAGTCGCATCACCAGCGACGGCGTGTTGATCATCAAGGCCCAGCAATACCGGACGCAGGAGCAGAACCGTGCCGATGCGCTGGAACGTCTGGTCGAGTTGATCCAGAGCGCCACCAAGGTCGAAAAGAAACGCCGCCCGACCAAGCCGACCCTCGGTTCGAAAACCCGTCGGCTGGAATCCAAATCCAAGCGCGGCAACATCAAGGCCGGGCGCGGCAAGGTCGACTTCTAACGCGCGTCCCGCGCTTCGCGTTGCTTCGGTGCCTGCCGGTACAAGTAGACGCTGAGCACCAGGCCGCTGAGTGCGGCCAGTGCGGCGAACAGGAAGATCGAAGCAAAGCCGAAACCTGCCGCAATCGCACCGGCCAACGGCCCGGTGATGCCCAGCGACAAATCGATGAACAGCGAGTAAGCACCCACCGCCGCGCCACGGCTGGAAGCAGGCACCAGGTTGACCGCTTCAACCCCGAGCGCCGGAAACACCAGAGAGAAACCGAAACCGCTCAGCGCTGCGCCCGCCAGCGCCCAATGAGCATCCGGTGCCAGCCACAGCAGCAACAGGCCCAGGGTCTCCACCGACAGACAGACAATCGCTACGCGAAAACCGCCGAGACGATTGATCAGGTTGCCGAACAACAGCCGCGCGCCGATGAAACTGGCGCCGAACAGGCTCAGGCACAGCACCGCGTTATCCCAGTGCTGCGTGGCGTAATACAGGGTGATGAAGGTGGCGATGGTGCCGAAACCGATGGAGCCAAAGGCCAGGCCGCAACCGTGGGGCAGCACGCGGCCGAGCACATGCATGAACGGCAAGCGTTCACCGACAACAATCGGCGCAGCGGTTTTCGGCCAGGCCAGCAACAGGCCAATTACAGCCAGCAGCACGATACTCACGCCCATGCTCCACAAGCCCATTTGATTGACCAGCAGCACGCCCAACGGTGCGCCGACCGCCAGTGCGCCGTAACTGGCGATGCCGTTCCACGAAATGACTTTGGCGGTGTTCGCCGCGCCGACGCGGCCGATGCCCCAGCCAATCGAACCGGAACCCACCAGACTTTCCGCGCTGCCGAGTACCAGGCGGCCGATCAGCAGGCTGATCAGGCTGAGCATCGGCAAGCTTTGCGTCCAAGCCGAAATCAGCATGAATACGCCACTCAAGCCACACCCGGCGAGGCCGTACATGACCGCCAGTTTGCTGCCTTTGTTATCGATGATTTTCCCGGCATACGGGCGGCTGAGCAGGGTGGCCAGGTATTGCACGCTGATCACAAGGCCTGCGATCACGGCGCCGAACCCCAGGTCGCTGTGGACGTAACCCGGCAATACGGCCAGGGGAATGCCGATGTTCAGGTAGCCGATGAAGGTAAAAAGGACGATGGAAACAACTTGCAGCGTGACCGCCAGGGGGCGCTGGTTTTCAGACATGGGTAAAGGTCCACGGCGAAGCAGGATAGATAGGCTGCTTATGATAGCGGTGCTGGCTGTCGTGGGTTGTGAAAAAGTAAAACTATTTGCCGGGTGGGGTCACTCGGGCTTGGCGGGCGCCACCAGTTGCGTGGTGACAAGAGCGGCCAAGGCATTTTCTTCTGTGCCGAAGCGGGCAAGCAACGCGGCCTGTTTTTCGGGGGAGAGGCGATTCCAGATCTCGATCATTTTCTCGGCGGTGCCAATCAGGACGCTGGCTTGCGCTTCACTGAATTCATCGGTCATGGGTAAAGGCTCTTTCAGGCAGTGTGGAAAGCGCATGTTAGCGCTTTCCACACGGTCTGTACGGCGGGTGTTTCAGTCTTCGCTGTCAGCCTTGCGACTGTCAGGTGCTTCTTTCGGCTCGGGCTGTTGGGCGCCGGCTTGTTGCGTGGTCGTCTGCTCAGGTACGTGCAGGCTTGGGAAGGGGAGATTAGGAATCTCGTGCATGGTTGCGCTCCTCGCTAAGTCTGTTGATAGATCTGGTAGATCCGCGCTTTCAAAAAAGCTTGGGCAGGATACAGCACTGAAAATGACAAATAGACTTTTATATCCATTTGTTTCGACGGACGGGGTTGTATAGACAGATCGGTAGCACTGGCGCACAAAAAACTGTAGGAGTGAGCCTGCTCGCGATAGCGGTGTAACAGTCAACATCAGCGTTGAATGACACTCCGCTATCGCGAGCAGGCTCGCTCCTACAGGGTGTTGCAGTGTTTGAAGATTATTTGCAGACGCTGGCAATCGCCTCGGCCAACAAATCCAGCCGCGTGGCATCAATCCCCGCCACGTTGGCCCGACCTGAATTGACCATATAAACGCTGTGATGATCGCGCAGGTTTTTCACTTGCTCAGGCGTCAACCCGGTGTAGGAAAACATTCCGCGCTGCACGCCAATGTGCGCAAAGCGCTCGCGCAAACCGTGTGGCTCCAGCGCTTCCACCAGACCACTGCGCAGTTGGGCGATACGCAGGCGCATCGCTTCCACTTCGTCGCGCCAGAGGTTTTTCAACTCTGGATCGCCGAGGATGGTCGCCACCACGGCCGCGCCGTGATCCGGCGGGGTCGACCACAAGTTACGGGCGATGTTGGCCAGTTGGCTGCGGATGTCGATGAGCTTGTCGGCGGTTTTCGCGCAGACAATCAGCGCACCGGTGCGGTCGCGGTACAGGCCGAAGTTCTTCGAGCAGGAGCTGGTGATCAGCACTTCCGGCAACTCGGCGGCGAATAGCCGGGTCGACCAGGCATCCTGTTCCAGGCCATCACCGAAACCTTGATACGCGAAGTCGATCAGCGGCAGCAGTTCGCGCTTGCGCACCACGTCCAGCACCCGGCGCCAGTCATCATGGGACAGGTCGAAACCGGTCGGGTTGTGGCAGCAGGCGTGCAGCAACACGACATCGCCCTTGGGCGCTTCATTGAGCACCGCCAGCATGGCGTCGACATCGAGGCGGTTGTCGCTGCCCACGTACGGGTAGTGACTGACCTTGACTTTGGCTGCCGCGAAAATGCTTTCGTGGATTGGCCAGGTAGGATTGCTCAGCCATACGCCACGGCCCGGCAGGCATTGGGCGATGAAGTCCGCGCTCAAGCGCAACGCTCCCGTGCCGCCCGGTGTCTGGGTGGCGCCGGCGCGTTGTTCGGCAATAAGTTTCGAGTCGGCGCCCAGCACCAGCTCATTGATCGCTTTGCCGAACGCCGGCTCGCCGTGACCGCCGATGTAGGTCTTGGTGGTTTGACGCTCCACCAGACGTGCTTCGGCGAGTTTCACTGATTGCGGAATCGGCGTCAGGCCCTGGGCGTCTTTGTAGACACCCACGCCGAGGTCGAATTTGCGCGGGTTCGGGTCCTGCGCATAGGCCTCCATCAGGCCGAGAATCGGGTCGCCGGGGACACGGCCGATGGCATCGAAATGCATTATTTGCGGCCCTCGGCGTCCTTGGCTACTTCGTCAGTGCGCGCGGCCATGATGAAGTCGTTGCGGTGCAGGCCTTTGATCGAGTGGCTCCACCAGGTCACGGTCACTTTGCCCCACTCGGTCAGCAGGCCCGGGTGGTGACCTTCGGCCTCGGAGATTTCACCGACGGCGTTGGTGAACGCCAGGGCGTGCTTGAAATTCTTGAACAGGAAGACTTTTTCCAGCTGCATGATGCTGTCGCGAACTTCGATGTTCCAGTCCGGGATCTGCTTGATCAGGATCGGCAATTCTTCGTCGCTGACTTGTGGGGCATCGGCGCGGCAGGCTTCGCAATGGGCTTGGGTGAGTGCGGTCATGATGTGTTCCTGAAATCGAATGTTGGGAGATCAGCCGTCAGAATTTATTGAGAGGTGTACCACGCTAAAGCAAAGCGTCGGTTCCTGACAGGCTCACTTGATTCTAAAAGCTGCGGATCAGGCGGCTTTTGGTTTGGGCGGAAATTTCGGTGCATGCAGACCCATCTGCATTGCTTGCTTGACCATGCCCATGATGTCTTCGTGGGCGAGGTCGAACAGGCGCTTGAGGTTCGGCAGCACGAAATACAGCGGCTGCAGAATGTCGATGCGGTAAGGCGTACGCATGCATTCCAGCGGATCAAACGCCTGATGCTCAGGCTCGTCCGACAGGCAGTAAACGGTTTCCTTCGGCGAGGACAGGATGCCGCCGCCGTAGATGCGCTGGCCTTGCGGGGTGTCGACCAGGCCGAATTCGATGGTCATCCAGTACAGGCGCGCCAGATACACGCGTTCTTCCTTCGAAGCCTGTAGGCCGAGCTTGCCGTAGGTGTGGGTAAATTCGGCAAACCATGGGTTGGTCAGCAGCGGACAGTGGCCAAAAATCTCGTGGAAAATGTCCGGCTCTTGCAGGTAATCCAGCTCTTCGCGGGTACGAATGAAGGTTGCCACTGGAAACTGCTTGCTGGCGAGCAATTCGAAAAAGGTCTGGAAGGGGATCAGCGCCGGTACACGGGCGACCTGCCAACCGGTGGTTTCACCGAGGACCTTGTTGATCTCGCCCAGTTGTGGAATGCGGTCGTGGGGCAGACCGAGTTTTTCGATACCGTCCAGATATTCCTGGCACGCACGCCCTTCGATCACTTTCAGTTGGCGAGTGATCAGCGTGTTCCACACCGCGTGTTCTTCAGCGGTGTAGTCGATAAAACCTTGCGCATCGGGCTCGCGAGCCACGTATTGCGTCTGCTTCATGCTGCTCTCCTGCTAGGGGATTCGTTCTTGTTATGTGCTGCTATGGACCCAGAAATAACCCATGAATTGCGCAATGGCAGCAGGTGATGAGTGCTCCGTGTAGGAAAATCCTCCAATAATCGTAAAGTTTCCGTTACGTTTTTGCCGTTGTCGCGCAGATGTTGAGATTAGCGGGTGGGAAAAGTGCTCCACCTGTCACATAATCTTGACGACTATCTGAGTGCTTCAGCAGAAATTTTCCTGCAATGGGCCTCATTCACTTCTGTTCGGGCCTTTATATGCGTATCAAAGTCCACTGCCAGAACCGCATCGGCATCCTGCGTGACATTCTCAATCTGTTGGTGGAGTACGGCATCAACGTCGCTCGCGGTGAGGTGGGCGGAGAGCATGGCAATGCGATCTATTTGCACTGTCCGAACCTGATCAACATCCAGTTCCAGGCCTTGCGTCCGAAGTTCGAGGCGATTGCCGGGGTGTTTGGCGTCAAGCGTGTAGGGCTGATGCCCAGCGAGCGTCGGCACATGGAGCTCAATGCGTTGCTCGGTGCCCTTGAGTTTCCGGTGTTGTCGATCGATATGGGTGGCTCCATCGTGGCGGCCAACCGTGCGGCGGCGCAGTTGCTCGGTGTGCGGGTGGACGAGGTGCCGGGGATTCCGTTGTCGCGCTATGCCGAAGATTTCGATTTGCCGGAACTGGTGCGCGCCAACAAATCGCGGATCAACGGGTTGCGGGTCAAGGTCAAGGGCGATGTATTCCTGGCCGACATTGCGCCGCTGCAATCGGAGCACGATGACAGCGAGGCGATGGCCGGTGCCGTACTGACGCTGCACCGCGCAGACCGCGTTGGCGAGCGCATCTATAACGTGCGCAAGCAGGAATTGCGTGGCTTCGACAGCATCTTCCAAAGCTCGAAAGTGATGGCGGCGGTGGTGCGCGAAGCCCGGCGCATGGCGCCACTCGATGCGCCGCTATTAATAGAAGGCGAAACCGGCACCGGCAAGGAGTTGCTGGCGCGCGCCTGTCATCTGGCCAGCCCGCGTGGGCAATCGCCGCTGATGGCGCTCAACTGCGCCGGCCTGCCGGAGTCCATGGCCGAGACCGAGTTGTTCGGCTACGGCCCGGGCGCCTTTGAAGGGGCGCGGGCCGAGGGCAAACTCGGGCTGCTGGAATTGACGGCGGGCGGTACGCTGTTTCTCGATGGCGTCGGGGAAATGAGCCCGCGCTTGCAGGTGAAACTGCTGCGCTTCCTGCAGGACGGTTGCTTCCGTCGCGTAGGCAGCGATGAAGAGGTCTACCTCGATGTGCGGGTGATCTGCGCTACCCAGGTTGACCTGTCCGAACTGTGCGCGCGCGGCGAGTTTCGTCAGGATCTCTATCACCGCTTGAACGTGTTGTCGCTGCACATCCCGCCACTGCGCGAATGCCTCGACGGTTTGCCGCCGCTGGTGGAGCACTTCCTCGATCAGGCCAGTCGGCAGATCGGTTGCCCGCTGCCGAAACTGGCCCCGGCGGCCATGGACCGACTGAGTCATTACCACTGGCCGGGCAACGTCCGGCAGTTGGAAAACGTGCTGTTCCAGGCTGTGTCCCTGTGCGATGGCGGCACAGTCAAGGCCGAGCACATTCGCTTGCCGGACTATGGCGTGCGTCAGCCGCTTGGCGATTTTTCGCTGGAGGGCGGGCTGGACGAAATTGTCGGGCGCTTCGAGAAAGCCGTGCTGGAGCGTTTGTATTCCGAGCATCCGAGCAGTCGGCAACTGGGCAAGCGGTTGGGGGTTTCGCACACCACCATTGCCAACAAGTTGCGGGATTATGAGGTGGGCAAAGATATTTCCTGAAGATCAAAAGATCGCAGCCTTCGGAAGGTCCTACAGGTTGAACGCCAATCCCCTGTAGGAGCTGCCGAAGGCTGCGATCTTTTGATCCATTGCCGTGAAGCGGCATAACACCGCCGGTTTTTCGTCTTCACTACTTTCCAAAATTCCCCGCAATACCTCCAAAGCCCTTTGTTTGCCGGGCCTCGCGCCGCGAAAAACAAGTTGGTCTGCAAATTGCTTATGCCTCGTCAGTACAGCAGTGGGCGGCAAACGTCCGGCAGGCAGAGGAAAGATTGTGGACAAGTACCTTTATGTGGCAATGACCGGCGCCAGCCAGAATGCACTGGCGCAAAAGGCTCATGCCAACAACCTCGCGAACATCTCCACCAACGGCTTCCAGAAAGACCTGGAGCAGGCGCGTTCGATGCCGGTGTTCGGCGACAGCTTTCCGGCGCGTGCGTTTGCCATGTCCGAACGCCCGGCCACCGACTTCTCTCCCGGCTCGCTGGTACAGACCGGTCGCGATCTCGATGTCGCCGTGCAGGGCAACGGCTGGCTGGCGGTGCAGAATCCCGATGGCGGCGAAAGCTATGTGCGTACCGGCAGTCTGGTGGTTGACGCCCTTGGTGTGTTGCGCGCCGGTAACGGCATGCCTGTGATCGGCAATGGCGGTCCAATCGCCGTGCCGCCCGAGCAGCAGATTGAAGTGGGCGAGGACGGCACCATCAGCATTCGTGCGATGGGCGAAGGTCCTCGCGTCATGGCGGAAGTCGACCGTATCAAGCTGGTCAACCCGGACATCAAGAACATGACCAAGGGCCTGGACGGTTCGATCCACACCAAGGACGGCCAACCGGCGCAAGCCGATGCCAACGTCAAACTGGTGTCCGGTTTCCTTGAGTCGAGCAACGTCAACGCCGTGGACGAGATGACCTCGGTGCTGGCCTTGTCGAAGCAGTTCGAGCTGCACATCAAGATGATGAACACCGCCAAAGAAGACGACCAGGCCATGGCTCGGGTCTTGCAGATCAGCTAATTATCAGAACGTCGCGCCGTAAAACAGGCGCACGAGGAGAATCGAATGCTTCCGGCTCTATGGGTTGCCAAAACCGGTCTGTCCGCCCAGGACACCAACCTGACCACCATTTCCAACAACCTGGCCAACGTGTCGACCACGGGTTTCAAACGTGACCGCGCCGAGTTCCAGGACTTGCTCTACCAGATCAAACGCCAGCCAGGCGCCCAGTCGACCCAGGACAGCGAACTGCCGTCGGGCCTGCAATTGGGTACTGGTGTGCGCATTGTCGGCACCCAGAAAAACTTCAATGCCGGCAGCCTGCAAACCACCGAACAGCCGCTGGACATGGCCATCGACGGTCGCGGTTTCTTCCAGATCCTGCAACCGGACGGCACCACGTCCTACACCCGTGACGGCACTTTCCACCTGGACTCCAACGGCCAGATCGTCAACGCCAGCGGCTTCGCCCTGGAACCGGCGATTGTCATCCCGAACGACGCCCAGACCTTCACCGTCGGCAAGGACGGCACCGTGTCCATCACCGTGGCCGGCAACCCGGCGTCCCAGGTGATCGGTAACCTGCAAACCGCCGACTTCATCAACCCGGCCGGCCTGCAAGCGGTGGGTAACAACCTGTTCCTGGAAACCGCCGCCAGTGGTGCGCCGCAAGTCGGCACGCCGGGCCTGGCCGGTTTCGGTACCACGCTGCAGAACACCCTGGAAACGTCCAACGTCAGCACCGTTGAAGAGATGGTCAACATGATCACCACTCAGCGCGCCTACGAGATGAACTCCAAGGTGATCTCCACCGCCGACCAGATGCTCTCGTTCGTAACGCAGAATCTGTAATCAAGTCTATGAGGCGGCCATGCGGTCGCCTGCAACACCGTGAGGTAAGGGTCATGAATCGCTTCGTTTCTGTTCTGGCATTGAGTGGGATCACCGTGCTCGCCGGCTGTGTCGGTCCGACACCCAAGCCCAATGATCCTTACTACGCCCCGGTGTTGCCGCGCACGCCGCTGCCGGCTGCCGCGAATAACGGTTCGATTTATCAGGCCGGTTTCGAGCAGAACCTCTATGGCGACCGCAAGGCGTTCCGGGTCGGTGACATCATCACCATCACCCTGAACGAGAAGACCCAGGCGAGCAAAAACGCCAACTCGCAAATCGGCAAGAACAGCAAGGCCAGCATCGGCCTGAGCTCGCTGTTCGGCTCTACCCCGAACACCAACAACCCGTTTGGCAGTGGCGACCTGAGCCTGGATGCCAGCTATGAAGGCGACCGCGCGACCAAGGGTGACAGCAAGGCCGCGCAGGGCAACACCCTGACGGGCTCGATCACCGTGACCGTGGCTGACGTGTTGCCCAACGGCATCATCGCGGTACGTGGCGAGAAGTGGATGACACTCAACACCGGCGACGAACTGGTGCGGATTGCCGGGTTGGTTCGCGCCGACGATATCTCCACCGATAACACTGTGCCGTCGACCCGTGTCGCCGATGCGCGCATCACCTACTCGGGCACCGGTTCGTTTGCCGATGCGAGTCAGCCAGGCTGGTTCGACCGTTTCTTCCTCAGCCCGCTGTTCCCTTTCTAGGTGGCTTTCCAGTTGAGCATGTTGAACTTCAGAAGTCTCATCGTTGCCGCTCTGATGCTGTCGGCAGCCTTCAACGTTCAAGCCGAGCGGCTGAAGGACATCGCCAGCATTTCCGGCGTGCGTTCCAACCAGTTGATCGGTTACGGCCTGGTGGTCGGGCTTAACGGTACCGGCGACCAGACGACGCAAACCCCGTTCACCCTGCAGACCTTCAACAACATGCTCTCGCAGTTCGGCATCAAGGTGCCGCCGGGTTCGGGCAACGTGCAGTTGAAGAACGTCGCGGCGGTGTCGATCAGTGCCGATCTGCCAGCGTTCGCCAAGCCGGGTCAGCAGGTCGACATCACCGTTTCGTCGATCGGTAATTCCAAGAGCCTGCGCGGCGGCACGTTGCTGCTGACACCGCTTAAGGGTATCGACGGCAACGTCTACGCCATCGCCCAGGGCAACCTGGTGGTCGGCGGTTTTGACGCCGAAGGTCGCGACGGTTCGAAGATCACCGTCAACGTTCCGTCAGCCGGTCGCATCCCTGGCGGTGCGTCGGTTGAGCGTGCGGTGCCGAGCGGATTCAACCAGGGCAACAGCCTGACGCTGAACCTCAACCGCTCCGACTTCACCACCGCCAAGCGCATCGTCGACAAGATCAACGACATGCTCGGCCCTGGTGTGGCGCAGGCTATTGATGGCGGCTCGATTCGCGTCACCGCGCCGCTTGATCCGAGCCAGCGTGTCGACTACCTGTCGATCCTCGAAAACCTCGAAATCGATCCGGGTCAGGCGGTGGCGAAAGTCATCATCAACTCGCGCACCGGCACCATCGTGATCGGCCAGAACGTCAAGGTTTCCCCGGCCGCCGTCACCCACGGCAGCCTGACCGTGACCATCACTGAAGACCCGATCGTCAGCCAGCCCGGCCCTCTGTCCAATGGTCAGACGGCGGTCGTGCCGCGTTCGCGGGTCAACGCCCAGCAGGAAGCCAAGCCGATGTTCAAATTTGGCCCGGGCACCACCCTCGACGAAATCGTCCGTGCGGTGAACCAGGTCGGCGCGGCGCCGGGCGACTTGATGGCCATCCTCGAAGCACTGAAACAGGCCGGCGCCTTGCAAGCCGACCTGATCGTGATCTAAGGACGGCGATCATATGGACATGTTCAAGAGTGGTCGGGTCAGCAGCAGCGATTCGGGTGCGTTCTCCGACCTGAACCGGCTGAATCAGCTCAAGGTCGGCGACAAGAACAGCGACGCGAACATGCGCAAGGTGGCGCAGGAGTTCGAATCGCTGTTCCTCGGCGAGATGCTCAAGTCCATGCGCTCGGCCACCGAAGCGCTGGGCAAGGACAATCCGCTCAACACCGCTGAAGCCAAGCAATACCAGGAAATGTACGACCAGCAGTTGGCCGTTTCCATGTCCCGCGAGGGTGGTGGTATTGGTCTGGCCGACGTGCTGATGCGCCAGATGTCGAAGAACAAACCGCTGGCGCCGGGTGAAGCGGCAACGCTGTCCGCCGCCAAGCAGGAGGCCGCGAAAGCCGCTGCGCAAACACCAATTGCGGCGGGCACGGTGGCGATCAATGGGCCGCTGTCACGGGTCAATGGCGAGCGTCCGTTGTGGGCTTCGCGTTCGGTCAAGGCGCCGACAGGCGAGGGCGCGCATCACAATGACATGGCACTGATCAATCAGCGGCGCCTGGCATTGCCGCCGAAACTGGCCGATCGCTTGCTGGCAGGCCTGGTGCCTTCCGCCACGACGACACCTGCGGCGGTCAGCAAGACTCAACTGCCGGAGCGCGTAGCAACCAGCGGTGCCGGGCCTTTGTACAACGGCGACTGGCTGGCGAATGCGCAAGCGGCGTCGAGCGGATCGATGCAGATTCATGGTCGCGCCATCGCACAAATTCCTTTGGCGCCGGCGAAGAAAGCCTTCAGTTCCGCCGACGAATTCGTCAACACCATGCTGCCCATGGCCAAGGAAGCGGCCGATCGCATTGGCGTCGACCCGCGCTACCTGGTGGCCCAGGCCGCACTGGAAACCGGTTGGGGCAAGTCGGTCATGCGCGCCCAGGATGGCAGCAGCAGCCACAACCTGTTCGGCATCAAGGCCAGCAGTAACTGGCAAGGCAATTCGGCGCGTGCGATCACCAGCGAATTCAGGAATGGCGAGATGGTCAAGGAGACGGCCGAGTTCCGTTCCTACGACTCTTACAAGGACAGTTTCCACGACCTTGTTACTTTGCTGCAGACCAATAATCGCTATCAAGATGTGCTGAAGTCGGCCGATAACCCAGAACAGTTTGTACGCGAGTTGCAGAAGGCCGGTTATGCAACCGACCCGGACTACGCAAGCAAGATTTCGCAGATAGCCAAGCAGATGACGAGTTACCAGAACTACGCTGCGGCGGGCGTTTCCACCACGCCTTTATAGGCACTAAGGATCAAGGTCTGAACCATGAGTTTACTCAACATCGGAATGTCGGGTTTGTCCGCTAGCCACGCATCGTTGGTGACTACCGGTAATAACATTTCCAACGTCGATACCGTCGGGTACTCGCGCCAGCAAACTGTACAGAACAGCAAGAATTCTATTCAGTATGGCAATGTGTTCATCGGCACCGGCACCACGCTGGCCGATGTGCGTCGGGTGTACAACAGCTACCTCGATGCACAGTTGCAGACCACCACTTCGCTCAACAGCGATGCGCAGGCTTATCTGGGGCAGGCCACCCAGGTCGACAAGTTGCTGTCCGACAGCGGTACCGGTGTGACCAAGACCCTGCAATCGTTCTTCGCGTCGTTGCAGACCCTGGCCGGCAACTCCAACGATAACGCCGCGCGCCAGGCATTGCTGACCAATGCCCAGGGTTTGAGCAGTCGCTTCAACTCGATCTCGCAGCAGCTGTCGCAGCAAAACACCTACATCAACGACCAGTTGGGTTCGATGGCCGATCAGGTCAACAAACTGGCGTCGACCGTGGCGGCGTACAACAAGAAGATCGCTGAAGTCAGCGGCTCGGGCGGTACCCCCAACGAACTGCTGGACCAGCGCAACGAAACCATTCGTCAGCTCAACGAGCTGGTCGGCACGCAGGTGACCGAGACCGAGGGTCGAATAGATATCTACCTGGGCAGTGGCCAGCCGCTGGTGGTCGGCGACGTTGTCAACAAATTGCGTGTGGCGCCGGACCCTGCCGATCCGACCCGTTCCTCGATCATCATGGATCGCAATGGCTCTTCAGTCGACATCACCAGCGTGATGAGCGGTGGGGAGATGGGCGGCCTGGTGCGTTATCGCAACGAAGTGCTTGCACCGGCGGTCAATGGCCTCGGTCGCATCGCCATGGTCGTCGCCGATCAGGTCAACAAGCAGTTGGGCCAGGGCCTGGACCAGAACGGCAACTTCGGCGCGGCGCTGTTCAACAACATCAACAGTTTGAAAGCCATCGGCGAGCGCAGCATCGCCAACGCCAACAACAATCCGGCGTCCGGCAACCTGAATGTCACCATCAAGGACACCAGCAAGCTGGCGGCCAGTGATTATCAGGTGACCATCACGGCGACGGGATATAACGTGCGTCGCCTGTCGGATAACACCGACATGGGCAACTTCGCCTTCGCTACACCGCCTGCCGCTGATCCTGTTATCGATGGCTTCAGCCTAAGCATCAATTCGGGCACCGTGGCCGCCGGCGATTCGTTCAAGATCACCCCGACCCGTGGCGCCGCCGCCGACATGACCACGGTCATGACCGACACCAAGACCCTGGCCACGTCCGCTCCGCTGACGTCCACCAAGGCCTCGGGCAATGACGGCACCGGTGCTGTCAGCCAGCCGAAACTGAGCACGCTCCTGGACATCTACGACCCGGTCCAGCGCCTGGAAGTGCAGACGGCGGTCAAGGCTGCGATGCCGGTTCGCATGTTGATGACCAGCGCCACCGCCTATGAAGTATTCGACGCCAAGGGCACCAGTATCGGCACTGGCAGCATCGTGCCGGGCCAGAACAACGACCTGAACATCGCGGTGCCATACACCGATGCCGGTGGCAACGCCAAAACCTTCAATGTGGCGATGACGGTCAGCGGCAGCCCTGCTTCCGGTGACAGTTTCAATATTTCCATGACGGCGGCCGACAGCACCGACAACCGCAATGCCCAGTCGCTGCTCGCGCTGCAAACCAAGGCTACTATCGGCGCCAGCGCCACCAGCCCGGGCGTGAGTTTTACCGAAGCCTATGGTGGTCTGGTAACGACTGTTGGTTCCCTGACCAAGCAAGCCCAGCTGGATGGCACGGCCACCGACACCATCCTGACCGGTGCGCGAAATGCCCGTGACTCGCTGTCGGGCGTCGACCTCGATGAAGAGGCGGGCAACCTGACCAAGTACCAGCAGTACTACACGGCCTCTTCGCAGATCATCAAGACTGCGCAGGAAATTTTCAGCACTCTGATCAATGCCCTTTAAGGAGCCGTAGAACATGCGTATTTCTACAGCACAGTATTACGCCACGACGGCTGCCAACTATTCTCGCAACCTCAACAATGTGATGAAGACCGCCGAGCAGGCCAGCAGCGGCGTGAAGCTCGAGACCGCGGCGGACGATCCTGTTGGTGCGGCCCGTCTGCTGCAACTCGAACAGCAAAAAGCCATGTTGGGTCAGTACACCACCAACATCAGCGCGTTGAACACGGCGCAGGCGCAGGAAGAAAGCGTGCTGGACAGCATCAACAACGTGCTGCAGAAAGTCAGTGAGTTGGCGATCCGCGCCGGTGGCGGTTCGTTGAACGACGATGACCGAAAATCCATCGCCGCCGAACTCAAGCAGTCCGAAGAGCAATTGCTGAGCCTGATGAACAGCAAGGACGCCAACGGCAAGTTCATCTTTTCCGGTGCGAGCAACAACACTCAGCCGTTCGTGCGCAACAGCGACGGCACCTACAGCTATCAGGGCGACCAGACCCAGCTGGAACTGAAGATCGGCGATTCGATGTCGCTGGGCCTGAACGATACCGGTTGGGACGTTTTCCAGCAGGCGATCAACGCTGCCCGCAGCACCACCACCATGACTGCACCGGCCGTCAATGACGGACGTGTGGACTTGTCCCCGGGGCTGGTCAGTTCCGGTCCGGCGTTCGATGCGAGCTTCCGCAACGGCCAGCCTTACACCATGGCGTTCACCAGCAGTACCCAGTTTGTGATTACCGATGCACTGGGTAATGACGTGACTGCCGAAGCGACTGGCGGTGGCAAGTTTGATCCGAATACCAAGGGAGGTTCCGACGTCACTTTCCGCGGTGTGACCTTCAAGCTGGATATCACTTTCCAGCCGGGCGACACCCCGGCTGACTCGGCATCCGCTGATGCGGTGATCGCCGGTCACAGCTTCCAGTTGGCGGCCAAGCCAGACAGCTTTGTCGCCAACCGCGCCCCGGGCAACGCCTCGACGGCGATCATTTCCCAGACGACGGTAACCAACGCTGCCGACTACGAGAGCTTTTTCCCTGAAGGCGGCGCGGTCCTGAAGTTCACCGGTCCCGGCACCTTCGAGCTGTACACCCGCCCATTGACCAGCACCAGCACCCCGGTCACCACCGGGACTGTGGTGGCTGGCGTGGCAACGGCGGCCGGTGTCAGCTTTACCTTGGGCGGTACGCCACCGACTCCGGCTGCAGGTGATCAGTTCGACATCGCGGTCAATACCCATCAGACCCAGAACGTGCTCGATACCATCAGCCAGCTGCGTTCGGCGCTCGACTCGCCGACCCAAGGCAACCCAGCCGCCCAGCGTTTCCTGGAAGACACGGTAGCGTCCGCCATTGCCAACCTGAACAACTCCAAGAACCAGGTCGACCTGGCGCGCGGAGCGATCGGTGCGCGGGGCAACGTGATGGATATGCAGGCAGAGCAGAACACGAGCTCCGGCCTGATCAACGAATCGACAGGTAACGGAATCAAGAATACCGACCCGGCGGAAGTGCTGACGCGCCTGACCTTGCAGCAGACCATGCTGCAGGCTGCGCAACTGGCGTTCGCCAAGGTTTCCCAGTTGAGCCTGTTCAACAAGCTTTGAGTCGGTCTTGACCGCTCGTGGCCAGTCCCTTTCATAGGGGGCTGGCTTTTTTTTTGCATTTTTTTTGATGATGCACGGTGGGGTGGGGCGGGGATCCGGACCACAAAATCAAATAAAGCAGTAATCTCTGAGTGACCCGTCAGTCAAAACGCGCATCTTCACTGTATCCTGTCTGCGGGCGGTGAAGGTGGCGGGCTGTTCAAGGTGTTTCTTGATTCCCGACGTTGCCTCTTCTGGGGCCGGGCCCCGACTGTAGACGCCCTCGATTCAGCGAGCGGCGATGTTCAGCTGTTTATTATTGGGAAGCCATAATGATTGGCATAAAAAATATAGCGAGTTACGTGCCGACAGCCGGGGTTGATAACTACGCCCAGGGTGCAAAGTTCGACAAGGACGAAACCTTTATCCTTGGCAAGATCGGCTCGGCATTTTTGCCGCGCATGGATGCCGATCAGGAAACTTCCGATCTGTGTGTCGAAGCCGCCAATGCGCTGTTCGCCGCCAGTCCTGAACTCAAGCGTGAAGCCATCGATTGCCTGATCGTCGTCACCCAGAACGGTGACGAAGAAGGATTGCCGCACACCGCCGCAATCGTTCAGGACAAATTGGGCTTGCCGACCCACGTCGCCGCTTTCGATATTTCCCTGGGCTGTTCCGGCTACGTCTACGGCATCTATGCGATCAAGGGCTTCATGGAAGCGGCAGGGCTGAAAAACGGCCTGCTGATCACCGCCGACCCGTATTCGAAGATCGTCGACCCGGAAGATCGCAACACCACCATGCTGTTCGGCGATGCCGCCACCGCCACCTGGATGGGTGAAAACGCGGTCTGGCAACTGGGCAAGTCGAAGTTCGGCACCGACGGTTCCGGCGCGCCGCACCTGAAAGTCACCGACGGTGTGTTCTTCATGAATGGCCGTCAGGTCTTCAACTTTGCACTGTTGAAAGTCCCGGCGCATTTGCATGAGCTGCTGGACGAGTCGAACTTGCAGGCTGGCGATATCGATGCCTTCTGCATTCACCAGGGCAGTGCGGCCATCGTCGATGCCGTGGCGCGCCGCTTCGAAGAAGGTGAACCGGAGAAGTTCGTCAAGGACATGCTTGAAACCGGCAATACGGTTTCATCCAGCATTCCGCTGCTACTGCAGAACCATGTGTTCGACTCCAAGTGGACCCGAGTCGCCATCAGCGGCTTTGGCGTAGGCTTGTCGTGGGGTTCGGCAATTCTCTATCGCGGTTGATCAACCCGATATCTGCTGTAATAAAAACGCCCGGAAACGTAAGTCTCCGGGCGTTTTGCCTTTTTCTGGCGCCGATTTTCTGTCTCTAAAGCCTTGAAAATAAAGGGCTGGCAAGCTGCCACTAAAAAATTCGAAAAAACCCCTCAAGCAAAGCCACCTCACGACGATAACTATTACGTAGGTTCTCTAGGCCAAACCCGACGGATGTCAGGGCCGGAAGCCGAAGTATCCATCCAACGAGGATTTCGTCATGGCTTTAACAGTAAACACCAACATTGCATCGCTGAACGTTCAAAAGAACCTGACCCGTTCGTCCGACGCTCTGCAAACTTCGATGCAACGCCTGTCTTCCGGCCTGCGTATCAACAGCGCTAAAGATGACGCTGCTGGCCTGCAAATCTCCAACCGTCTGACCAGCCAGATCAACGGCCTGCAAACCGCTATCAAGAACGCCGGTGACGGTATCTCCATCGCGCAAACTGCTGAAGGCGCGATGCAAGAATCCACCAACATCCTGCAGAAAATGCGTACCCTGGCTCTGGCTTCCGCGAACGGCTCGCCAAGCGCTGAAGACCGTAAGTCGAACAACGCTGAATACTCGGCTCTGACCGCTGAATTGACCCGTATCGCTACCACCACTACCTTCGGTGGTCGTAACCTGCTGGACGGTGGTTTCGGTACTACCGCTTTCCAGGTCGGCGCCAACGCCAACCAGACCATCAACATGACTCTGGGCGACGTATCGGCTAACAACATCGGCTCCCAGCAGCTGAAATCCGTAGCCATCCCGCCTTCGCTGGCTGGTGTTACCGGTGGTGCAATCGCTATTACCGGTGGCGGCCAAACCGCTAGCATCACCACCGTTACTGGCCAGTCTGCCAA
Source organism: Pseudomonas sp. MAG733B (assembly GCF_036884845.1). Lineage (NCBI taxonomy): Bacteria > Pseudomonadati > Pseudomonadota > Gammaproteobacteria > Pseudomonadales > Pseudomonadaceae > Pseudomonas > Pseudomonas sp. MAG733B. The sequence goes on along the minus strand of NZ_CP145732.1, from coordinate 5,573,280 downwards.
AGCTACCGCTGCTCAGATGAACGGCGCCATCGGTGGCCTGTCGGCTACTGCCAGCACTGAAGCCAAGTTCACTGTTAACACTGCAGCGATCACTGGTGCACTGCCAGGTACTGCGAACTTCACCATCAAGGTAGGTTCGGGTACTGCGGTCAACATCGTTGGTGTAACCGACACTGCTGGCCTGGCTGACCAATTGAAATCCAACGCCGCCAAACTGGGCATCAGCGTTAACTTCAACTCCACCACCAGCAACCTGGAAATCAAATCCGACACCGGTGAGAACATCATCCTGAACGGTGGTGACGCCAGCGCAATCGCCGGTATCTCGATCGCTGCCAAAGACGGTGCTGGCTCCTACGGCACTGCTGTTGCTGCTGCTGCAACTGCAGTTCAGGTGACTGGTGCAGTTTCCCTGAACTCCACCAACAGCTACTCGCTGAACGGCGCTGGTGCAACCGGTCTGTTCGTTGCCGCCGGTACTACCGTCAGCTCGGCTAAAACCGTTGTCAGCAACACCGACGTGACCACCGCCACCAACGCGCAAAACGCTGTTGACGTGATCACCCAGGCGATCGCCAACATCGACTCCCAGCGTGCTGACCTCGGTGCTGTACAAAACCGTTTCGACAGCACCGTTGCCAACCTGCGCAGCATCTCGGACAACTCCACTGCTGCTCGTGGCGTGATCCAGGATGTCGACTTCGCGTCGGAAACTGCTCAGCTGACCAAGCAACAAACCCTGCAACAGGCTTCCACCGCGATCCTGTCCCAGGCTAACCAGCTGCCATCCGCTGTACTGAAGCTGCTTCAGTAATTCCAGCGCTTGGTGACTGACGGAAGGGCGCGTTTACGTGCCCTTTCGTCTTTTCCGTGATGAGGAGATTTAGCATGGACATGAGCGTCAAGTTGAACTTGTCTTATCCGGCCGTTGCTCCTCAGAGTGCAGCGCCGAATGCCCCCGTCAAACAGGATCAGCCTAAGGTTGAAGCCGTTGCGTCATCGGGCTCCGAGCCCAAGCGCGACGACCTGGAGAAGGCCGTTACCGATATTCAGGAATTCGTTCAGGCTGCCCAGCGCAAACTGGATTTTTCCATTGATGATTCTTCCGGCCGGGTCGTGGTCAAGGTTATCGCCACCGAAACTGGTGACGTGATTCGCCAGATCCCTTCGGAAACCGCACTGAAACTGGCACAAAGCCTGTCGGACGCCAGTAGTTTGTTGTTTGACGACAAAGTCTGAACTGGCATGAATTTTGTTGCTGTCGCTGATTAAGATGCACTTAGTCAAGATGTCGGCAGCCACTGGATAAGGAGAGAGATGATGGCGGGTACAACGGTTAGCGGTATTGGTTCGAACATCGATACCCAGTCGATCGTGAAGTCTTTGGTGGACGCGGAACGCGCGCCCAAGCAAACGCAGATCAACAATCAGACGCTGAAAGCAACCACCTCGCTGTCGTCCATCGGCAAAATCCAGGCAGCGCTGGACGCCTTCCGCAGCGCACTGGACAACATGAAAACCGCCTCCAGCTTCAGTGGCTTGAGCGGTACTTCTTCCGATGAAAAGGTCGCCACCGTGACTACCGGTAACGGTGCGGCGGCGGGCAGTTTCTCGCTGTTGGTCACCAAGCTGGCAACCGCCTCGAAGATTTCCACCCAGGTTTACGCCGGTGGTGCGTCTTCGGTGGTCAACGCCGGTTCCGTGCCGACCACGCTGAGCATCAAGCAGGGCAGCGACACGTTCGACGTCAGCATTCCTGCGGGCGCGACCTTGCAGCAAGTGCGCGACTCGATCAACTCGCAGTACGCCAACAAAGGGCTGAGCGCCAACATCCTGACCGACGCTAGCGGCTCTCGCATGGTGTTGACCTCGACCACGACCGGTGTTGGCTCGGATCTGACGCTGTCGGGCAACTCGGGCCTGCAGACAGGTGTCACTGTCCTGGCTCCGCCGCAGAACGCCGAGTACGTTCTCGACGGTGTGTCCATGATCTCCAAGACCAATAACATCGCCGACGCGGTGAGCGGGATCACGCTCAAACTGACCGGCGTATCGCCGACGCCTTCCGGTGGTGGTCCAGCGACGGCGGCAACCATCACTGTGTCTGCGAGCACTGCGACACTGAAGTCGGCGGTCAAGGGTTTCGTCGATACCTACAACGCCCTGATCAAGGCTTCGAATTCCGAGACTCAAGTCACCACCAATCCTGATGGTTCTGTGACTTCAGGCGCTCTCACGGGCGATGCCTCCTTGCGTTCATTGATGTCGTCGGTGCGTACCGAGTTGAACGCGATGGGCGGGACAGGGGATTTGAAGTCTCTCGCTCAGTTTGGCGTCAAGACTGATCAGAAAACCGGGTTGCTGTCCGTCGACGATAAATTGTTCGATGCCGCCGCACTGACTAATGCCGCTGACATCAACGGCATCTTTACCGGTGACACCGGTTTGCTGGCGCGTATGAAGTCCGCCACCGACAGCTTTGCCCTGAGCAAGACCGGTGTGTTCGCTGCCCGTTCGGCAACCCTGACCGACAGCCTGAATGACTTGAAAAAGCAGCAGGACTCCCTCGACGCGCGCATGGCCAGCCTGCAAACCAGCCTGACGGCCAAGTACACCGCGATGGACTCCCTTGTGGCCAAGCTGCGGGCACAGAGCGACAGCATCATGACCACGCTCAATGCGCTGAACAATCCGAAAGACAACTGATCCGGATCAGGCATAAAAAAACCCAGGCAGTCTGTAATGATACTGCCTGGGTTTTTTCATTGGTGGTGGGTCTGCGTTAAAGTTATGTGTCGCTCAGTCGACATAAAGACCAGAGCAATCCTTTTTCAGTTGTTATCTGTCACGAGGTAGAAACATGAACCCCATGAGAGCCCTTCGCCAATATCAGAAGGTCAATTCCCATGCTCAGATCTCTGAAGCCAACCCTCATCGCCTGGTGCAGCTGCTGATGGAAGGCGGGCTGGATCGCATGGCCCAGGCCAAAGGCGCGATGGAGCGGGGCGACATCGCACTCAAGGGGTTGATGATGGGTAAGGCCGTGGACATCATCATTGGCCTGCGCGATGGCTTGAACCCGGAAAAAACCGACGATCCGGCATCGCTGCAGCAGCTCGACAATCTGTACGCCTACATGATGACGCGTCTGATGGAAGCCAATCGCGATAACGACGCGGCGATCATCGACGAGGTGTCGGGTTTGCTTGAAACCCTGAAAAGCGGTTGGGATGCCATTGCCAATCAATCGGCCTGAAGGTCTGAGGATCACGTCATGAGTCAAGCACTGCGGCGCATAGAAGAAACCCGTGAAGCCCTGATCGACGCCCTGGCGGCGCGCAATTGGGATGCGATTGGCGAACTGGATACGGCCTGTCGTGAATGCGTTGACGAGGTGCTCAGCGAGGCGCCGATCGACGAAGAGGCATTGCGCAGCAATCTGGAAGGGTTGTTGGCGGTCTACAAAGACCTGCTGACTGCGACGATGGGTGAGCGCCAAGCGATAGTCGACGAGATGACGCAGATCAACCAAGCGCAAAACGCGGCAAAGGTTTACCATCTGTTTGGTTAATTGACGCCAGTTAATCCAAACATAGTGCGCCATAAATTTGACTGTGCACGGTTTTTTGACTTAACTAGTGGCTGGCTCCAGATATCAGTCGTCTTCAGGCATATCCTGCCTGCAAGCGTTTAGCTTGCCCCAGCATTTTGGGCATTGAGTTGACTAGGGAAGTTGCTATTGCATGTGGCGTGAAACCAAAATTCTGCTGATAGATGACGATAGCGTCCGCCGCCGCGACCTGGCGGTGATTTTAAATTTTCTCGGTGAAGAAAATTTACCCTGCGGTAGCCACGACTGGCAGCAGGCTGTCGGCTCTTTATCGTCTAGTCGTGAAGTGATCTGTGTCCTCATCGGGACGGTCAATGCTCCTGGTGCACTCATGGGCTTGCTAAAGACACTCGCGACATGGGATGAGTTCCTTCCGGTTTTGTTAATGGGCGATAATTCTTCCATTGACCTGCCGGACGACCAGCGTCGCCGGGTACTTTCGACGCTCGAAATGCCGCCCAGTTACAGCAAACTGCTCGACTCGCTGCACCGTGCCCAGGTCTACCGTGAAATGTACGACCAGGCCCGCGAGCGCGGTCGCCATCGCGAACCCAATCTTTTCCGCAGCCTTGTCGGCACCAGCCGGGCGATCCAACACGTCCGTCAGATGATGCAGCAAGTCGCCGACACCGACGCCAGCGTGCTGATCCTTGGCGAGTCCGGGACCGGCAAGGAAGTGGTCGCGCGCAACCTGCATTACCATTCCAAGCGCCGTGAAGCGCCGTTCGTGCCGGTCAACTGCGGGGCGATCCCGGCTGAGCTGCTCGAAAGCGAATTGTTCGGTCATGAGAAGGGCGCCTTCACCGGTGCGATCACCAGCCGCGCGGGGCGTTTCGAACTGGCCAACGGCGGCACCCTGTTCCTCGATGAAATCGGCGACATGCCGCTGCCGATGCAGGTCAAGTTGCTGCGCGTATTGCAGGAGCGCACCTTCGAACGCGTGGGCAGCAACAAGACCCAGAGCGTCGACGTGCGCATCATTGCGGCGACCCACAAGAATCTCGAAAGCATGATCGAGATCGGTACCTTCCGCGAAGATTTGTACTACCGCTTGAACGTGTTCCCGATCGAGATGGCGCCGCTGCGTGAGCGCGTCGAAGATATCCCGCTGTTGATGAACGAACTGATCTCGCGCATGGAGCATGAGAAGCGCGGTTCGATCCGTTTCAACTCCGCCGCCATCATGTCGCTGTGTCGTCACGGCTGGCCGGGCAACGTCCGCGAGCTGGCGAACCTGGTGGAGCGCATGGCGATCATGCATCCGTATGGGGTGATCGGCGTGGTCGAGTTGCCGAAGAAATTCCGCTACGTCGACGACGAAGACGAGCAACTGGTCGACAGCTTGCGCAGCGATCTTGAAGAGCGGGTGGCCATCAACGGTCATACCCCGGACTTCACGGCCAACGCCATGCTGCCGCCGGAAGGCCTGGACCTGAAGGACTACCTCGGTGGTCTGGAGCAAGGCTTGATCCAGCAGGCGCTGGACGATGCCAATGGCATTGTGGCTCGCGCCGCCGAACGTCTGCGTATCCGTCGCACCACACTGGTGGAAAAGATGCGCAAGTACGGCATGAGCCGTCGTGACGGAGATGAGCAGGCGGATGATTGACGCCTGTTTTTCAAGCGCTTCATTTATAAGAAGTTTTTTTTAGGCACGGGTATTGCTACGTCCCTCGCAACGTTCCGTTTCACTGACGGTCAGCCAAGCGAGAGAGCACGATGCCCCAAGTCGCCCAGATGTCTCCTGTCCCTAATGCCCTGGGGCAATCGTCGTCCGTAGAACAGGCAAGCCGGCTTGGCCTCGAGCAGGCATTCGCCCTGTTCAACCAGATGTCCAGTCAGTTGACCAGTTCCTACAGCATGCTCGAAGCCCGGGTCACCGAGCTCAAGGGTGAACTGGCCGTGGTCAGCGCCCAGCGCATGCAGGAGCTGGCTGAAAAAGAACGCCTGGCCAACCGTCTGCAGAACCTTCTCGACCTGTTGCCCGGTGGCGTCATCGTCATCGACGCCCAGGGCATCGTGCGCGAAGCCAACCCGGCAGCCTGTGAACTGCTCGGCCTGCCGCTGGAGGGTGAGTTGTGGCGACATGTCATTGCCCGCTGCTTTGCGCCTCGCGAAGACGACGGTCATGAAGTTTCACTCAAGGATGGTCGGCGCTTGTCGATCGCCACGCGCTCGCTGGATGCCGAGCCCGGCCAACTGGTGTTGCTCAACGACCTGACTGAAACCCGTCACCTGCAAGATCAGCTGGCGCGACACGAGCGACTGTCCTCTCTCGGGCGCATGGTTGCGTCGCTCGCTCACCAGATTCGTACGCCGTTGTCCGCCGCGCTGCTCTACGCCAGTCATTTGACTGAGCAGGAATTGCCGGTCGAGACCCAGCAGCGTTTTGCCGGGCGTCTCAAAGAGCGCCTGCACGAGCTGGAGCATCAGGTGCGCGACATGCTGGTGTTTGCACGCGGTGAATTGCCCCTGACCGATCGCGTAACCCCCAAACAATTGATGCAGTCGCTGCAAGCGGCAGCCCTGACCCATGTGCAGGACCTGCCTGTCCGCTGGCAGTGCGACAGCCATGCCGGCGAGTTGTTGTGCAGTCGCGACACCCTGGTCGGGGCCATCCTCAATCTCATCGAAAACGCTATTCAGGCCAGTGCCGGTGACGTGCACCTGAAGGTCCACCTGTATACCCGCGACAACCACTTGCGTGTGTGCGTCAGTGACAGCGGCAGCGGGATCGACGGCGTCGTGCTGGCGCGTCTGGGTGAACCGTTTTTCACCACCAAGGCCACCGGTACCGGCCTCGGCCTGACCGTGGTCAAGGCAGTTGCCCGTGCCCATCAGGGCGAGTTGCAATTGCGTTCGCGGGTGGGCCGAGGCACGTGTGCGCAGGTCATCCTGCCGCTGTTTGTCAGTGAAAAAAGCAGCGCTCAGGGAGCGGAGTGAAAGTCATGGGTATCAAGGTTCTACTGGTCGAGGATGACCGCGCTTTACGCGAAGCACTGGCCGATACGCTGTTGCTCGCCGGTCACGAATACACAGCCGTCGGTTCGGCGGAAGACGCCTTGGGCGCAGTCGAGGCCGAGGCGTTCAACCTGGTGCTCAGCGACGTCAACATGCCGGGCATGGATGGTCATCAACTGCTGGGCTTGCTGCGGGCGCGACAGCCGCAACTGCCGGTGTTGCTGATGACGGCGCACGGTGCCGTGGAGCGCGCAGTGGATGCGATGCGTCAGGGCGCGGCAGATTATCTGGTCAAGCCTTTCGAACCCAAGGCCTTGCTCGATCTGGTCGCCCGGCATGCGCTGGGCAGTCTCGGCAACGCGGACAGCGAAGGGCCGGTGGCTTTGGAGCCGGCCAGTGCGCAGCTGCTGGACCTGGCCGCGCGGGTAGCTCGCAGTGATTCCACGGTATTGATCTCCGGCGAGTCCGGGACGGGCAAGGAAGTGCTGGCGCGCTACATCCATCAGCACTCCCATCGCGCCAGTCAGCCGTTCATTGCAATCAACTGCGCGGCGATCCCCGACAACATGCTCGAGGCCACATTGTTCGGCCACGAAAAAGGCTCGTTCACCGGCGCCATTGCCGCGCAGGCCGGCAAGTTCGAACAGGCCGATGGCGGGACCATCCTGCTCGACGAAATTTCTGAAATGCCCCTCGGCCTGCAAGCCAAATTGCTGCGCGTGCTACAAGAGCGCGAGGTCGAACGCGTCGGCGCGCGCAAGCCGATCACTCTGGACATCCGCGTGGTCGCGACCACCAACCGTGACCTGGCCGGGGAAGTGGCGGCGGGGCGTTTCCGTGAAGACCTTTACTATCGCCTGTCGGTGTTTCCACTGGCGTGGCGTCCGTTGCGCGAGCGCACCGCCGATATCCTGCCGCTGGCCGAGCGGTTGCTGGCCAAACACGTCAATAAAATGAAGCATGCCGCGGCGCGACTGTCGCCCGAGGCGCAAGCGTGCCTGATCGGTTACCCGTGGCCGGGCAATGTGCGTGAGCTGGACAACGCGATTCAGCGCGCGCTGATCCTGCAACAGGGCGGCCTGATTCAGCCGCAGGATTTCTGTCTGGCCGGGCCGGTCGCCTGCGCGCCGTTGCCGTCATTGGCGCCGGTGCCGGTGCGTCCACTGGAAGTCGACGCCGAGTCTGCTGGCGCGTTGGGGGATGACCTGCGTCGTCGCGAGTTCCAGATGATCATCGACACCCTGCGCACCGAGCGTGGCCGTCGCAAAGAGGCCGCCGAACGCCTGGGCATCAGCCCGCGCACCTTGCGCTACAAGCTGGCGCAGATGCGCGATGCCGGGATGGACGTAGAAGCGTATTTGTTCGCCACCTGACTCTATTCCTGTAGGAGCGAGCTTGCTCGCGATGGTCGTTAACGATTGCGCGGGGTTTCAGGATAAACGCGTTGCTCTTGCGTCCATCGCGAGCAGGCTCGCTCCTACAGGGGGATCGTCTCGAAAGCTGGCACCCTTGTTGCTAACACCTCAGTACCCGCCGAGTGAGTGTCAAAAAATTGCGGGTCGCCAAAGAGAGAAATCATGAGCCAAGGTATTGAATTCAATCGGTTGATGCTGGATATGCGCTCCATGCAAATGGACGCCATGTCTGCGCCGAAATCGACTGCCGCCGTCCCTGAACTGAATGGCAGCAGCTTTTCCGACATGCTCGGTCAGGCCGTCAATAAAGTGAACGACACCCAGCAGGCTTCCAGTCAGTTGGCCAGTGCCTTCGAGATCGGCAAGAGCGGCGTCGACCTGACGGACGTGATGATTTCCTCGCAGAAGGCCAGCGTGTCTTTCCAGGCGTTGACCCAGGTGCGTAACAAGCTGGTTCAGGCTTACCAAGACATCATGCAGATGCCGGTTTAAGGACGAGATTGAGTCATGGCAGAAGCAGTCGCCGATAATGTTCCGGCCAAGGCCACACCGATAGACGGCAAGCCGCCGCTGTTCGGTCTGTCCTTCCTGGAAAACCTCTCCGAGATGACCATGCTGCGTCAGGTGGGCCTGTTGGTCGGCCTGGCCGCGAGCGTGGCGATTGGCTTTGCCGTGGTGTTGTGGTCCCAGCAGCCGGACTACCGTCCGCTGTATGGCAGCCTTGCCGGTATGGACGCCAAGCAGGTCATGGACACCCTGGCCGCCGCCGATATTCCCTACACCGTCGAACCGAATTCCGGTGCCTTGCTGGTCAAGGCCGAAGACCTGTCCCGTGCGCGACTCAAACTCGCGGGCGCTGGTGTCACTCCCAGCGATGGCAACATCGGTTTTGAAATCCTCGATAAAGAACAAGGCCTGGGTACCAGCCAGTTCATGGAAGCCACGCGCTATCGTCGTGGCCTCGAAGGTGAACTGGCGCGCACGATTTCCAGCCTGAACAATGTCAAGGGCGCCCGCGTGCACCTGGCGATTCCGAAGAGTTCGGTGTTCGTGCGCGACGAGCGCAAGCCGAGTGCTTCGGTACTGGTTGAGCTGTACTCCGGCCGGTCGCTGGAGCCGGGTCAGGTGGTTGCCATCATCAATCTGGTGGCGACCAGCGTTCCTGAGTTGAGCAAGTCGCAGATCACCGTGGTCGACCAGAAGGGCAACCTGCTTTCCGATCAGGCGGAAAATTCCGAACTGACCATGGCCGGCAAGCAATTCGATTACAGCCGTCGCATGGAAAGCATGCTCACCCAGCGTGTGCACAACATCCTGCAACCGGTGCTGGGCAATGATCGCTATAAAGCCGAAGTCTCGGCCGACGTTGACTTCAGTGCCGTCGAGTCAACTTCCGAGCAGTTCAACCCGGACCAACCGGCGTTGCGCAGCGAGCAGTCGGTCAACGAACAACGCACCGCCAGCAATGGTCCGCAAGGTGTGCCGGGTGCCTTGAGCAACCAGCCGCCATCGCCGGCCTCCGCGCCGCAAACGACTGCGGGCGCTGCGCCTGCTGCCGGCATGGTGCAACCAGGCCAGCCACTGATCGATGCCAACGGCCAGCAAATCATGGACCCGGCCACCGGCCAGCCGATGTTGGCGCCGTACCCGGCGGACAAGCGTCAACAGTCCACCAAGAACTTCGAACTCGACCGTTCCATCAGCCACACCAAACAGCAGCAGGGCCGATTGAATCGCCTGTCGGTGTCGGTAGTGGTGGACGATCAGGTCAAGATCAACCCGGCCAACGGTGAAACCACCCGCGCGCCGTGGACCGCCGATGAATTGGCGCGCTTCACTCGCCTGGTGCAGGACGCGGTCGGTTTCGACGCCAGCCGTGGCGACAGCGTCAGCGTGATCAACATGCCGTTCTCCGCCGATCGCGGCGAAGTGATTGCCGATATTCCGTTCTACTCCCAGCCGTGGTTCTGGGACATCGTCAAGCAAGTCATGGGTGTCCTGTTCATCCTGGTGCTGGTGTTCGGTGTGCTGCGTCCGGTGCTCAACAACATCACCGGTGGCGGCAAAGACAAACAACTGGCCGGCATCGGCAGCGACGTCGAGTTGGGTGGCATGGGCGGCCTGGACGGCGAACTGGCCAACGACCGCGTCAGCCTCGGCGGCCCGCAAAGCATCCTGCTGCCGAGCCCGAGCGAAGGCTATGACGCGCAGTTGAACGCAATCAAGAGTCTGGTGGCAGAAGACCCGGGTCGTGTGGCCCAGGTCGTGAAAGAGTGGATTAACGCAGATGAGTGATAACCGAGCCGTTGCCGCCAAGCTGTCCAAGGTCGACAAAGCTGCAATCCTGCTGCTGTCCCTTGGCTCTACCGACGCCGCCCAGGTGCTGCGCCACATGGGGCCCAAAGAGGTCCAGCGTGTGGGCGTGGCCATGGCGCAGATGGGTAACGTGCACCGCGAGCAGGTCGAGCAGGTGATGAGCGAGTTCGTCGACATCGTCGGCGACCAGACCAGCCTGGGTGTCGGCTCCGACGACTACGTGCGCAAAATGCTCACCCAGGCACTGGGCGAAGACAAGGCCAATGGCCTGATCGACCGCATCCTGCTGGGTGGCAACACCAGTGGCCTCGACAGCCTGAAGTGGATGGAGCCGCGCGCCGTCGCCGATGTGATCCGTTACGAGCACCCGCAGATCCAGGCGATCGTGGTGGCTTACCTCGACCCGGACCAGGCCGGTGAAGTGCTCGGCAACTTCGACCACAAGGTGCGCCTGGACATCATCCTGCGCGTCTCGTCGCTGAACACCGTGCAGCCTGCGGCCCTGAAAGAACTCAACCAGATTCTCGAGAAGCAGTTCTCCGGCAACTCGAACGCTTCGCGCACCACCCTGGGCGGCATCAAGCGCGCGGCAGACATCATGAACTTCCTCGACAGCTCGATCGAAGGCCAGCTCATGGACTCGATCCGCGAAGTCGACGAAGACCTGTCCGGTCAGATCGAAGACCTCATGTTCGTGTTCAACAACCTGGCCGATGTCGACGACCGCGGTATCCAGGCACTGTTGCGCGAAGTGTCTTCCGACGTGCTGGTGCTGGCCCTCAAGGGTTCGGACGAAGGCGTCAAGGAAAAGATCTTCAAGAACATGTCCAAGCGTGCGGCCGAACTGTTGCGCGACGACCTGGAAGCCAAAGGCCCGGTACGCGTCAGCGACGTGGAAACCGCGCAGAAAGAAATCCTCACTATCGCCCGTCGTATGGCCGAGGCCGGGGAAATCGTTCTCGGTGGCAAGGGCGGCGAGGAAATGATCTAACACCATGGCCAAGCATGATGATTCACCCACTGACCTGATCCGGGCCAGGGATGTCAGTGGTTTCGATACCTGGGCGCTGCCCAGTTTCGACCCGCCGGCACCCGAGCCTGAACCGGAGCCGGAACCCGAACCGCCGGAAATGGAAGAAGTGCCGCTGGAGGAAGTCCAGCCACTGACCCTTGAAGAACTCGAAAGCATTCGCCAGGAAGCCTATAACGAAGGCTTCGCGGTGGGTGAGAAAGAAGGTTTCCACAGCACCACGCTCAGGGTCCGCCAGGAAGCTGAAGTGGCGCTATCGGCCAAGATCGCCGGGCTGGAACAGCTGATGGCGCATCTGTTCGAGCCTATCGCCGAACAAGACACCCAGATTGAAAAGTCGCTGGTCGACCTCGTGCAGCACATCACCAAACAGGTGATTCAGCGCGAACTGGCCATCGACTCGACGCAGATCGAACACGTCATGCGCGAAGCCCTCAAGCTGCTGCCGCTGGGCGTGGGCAATGTGCGGCTGTACATCAATCCGCAGGATTTCGAACAGGTCAAAGCACTGCGCGAACGCCATGAAGAAACCTGGCGCATCGTCGAGGACGAATCCTTGTTGCCCGGCGGTTGCCGGGTCGAGACCGAGCACAGTCGCATCGATGCCACGGTGGAAACCCGCGTCAAACAGGTCATGGACAAACTGTTCGATCAGCTCCACGAGCAGGCCTTGCACCCGGCCGCGCCGGACGTGAGCCTTGAACTGCCGATCGAAAGTAAACCCGCAGCCGCTGCCGATCCGGACCTTCCCGATGCGCCTTGAACGCACCAGTTTCGCCAAGCGCCTCGGTAGCTACGCCGAGGCCACGGAACTGGCCGGCGCGCCGATCCTCGAAGGGCGCCTGTTGCGCATGGTTGGCCTGACCCTCGAAGCCGAAGGCTTGCGCGCTGCCATGGGCAGCCGCTGCATGGTCATCAACGACGACAGCTATCACCCGGTGCAGGTCGAAGCCGAAGTCATGGGCTTCTCCGGCAGCAAGGTTTTCCTGATGCCGGTGGGCAGTGTTGCCGGCATCGCGCCCGGTGCTCGCGTCGTTCCGCTTTCCGATACCGGTCGTTTGCCGATGGGCATGAGCATGCTCGGGCGCGTGCTCGATGGCGCCGGTCGTGCGCTTGACGGCAAGGGCGGGATGAAGGCCGAAGACTGGGTGCCGATGGACGGCCCGACCATCAACCCGCTCAAGCGTGAACCAATCAGCGAGCCGCTGGACGTGGGCATCCGCTGCATCAACGGCATGTTGACGGTGGGTCGCGGTCAGCGTCTTGGCCTGTTCGCCGGTACCGGCGTGGGTAAATCCGTGCTGTTGGGCATGATGACCCGCTTCACCGAGGCCGACATTATCGTCGTCGGGCTGATCGGCGAGCGGGGTCGTGAAGTTAAAGAGTTCATCGAGCACATCCTCGGTGAAGAAGGGCTCAAGCGTTCAGTGGTGGTAGCTTCCCCGGCGGACGACGCGCCGCTGATGCGTCTGCGCGCCGCCATGTACTGCACACGAATCGCCGAGTATTTCCGCGACAAGGGCAAGAACGTCCTGTTGCTGATGGATTCGCTGACGCGATTCGCCCAGGCCCAGCGGGAAATCGCCCTGGCCATTGGCGAGCCGCCGGCAACCAAGGGCTATCCGCCATCGGTGTTCGCCAAATTGCCGAAACTGGTTGAGCGGGCCGGTAACGCCGAGAAGGGCGGCGGTTCGATCACGGCGTTCTACACCGTGCTGTCCGAAGGCGATGACCAGCAAGATCCGATTGCCGACTCGGCGCGAGGCGTGCTCGACGGGCACATCGTGCTGTCGCGGCGATTGGCGGAAGAAGGTCATTACCCGGCCATCGATATCGAGGCGTCCATCAGCCGGGTGATGCCGGCGGTGGTGTCGCCGGAACACATGATGCGCGCGCAGTACTTCAAGCAGTTGTGGTCGCGCTATCAGCAGAGTCGTGACCTGATCAGCGTCGGCGCTTACGTCGCCGGTGGTGATCGCGAGACCGACCTGGCGATTTCCCTGCAACCGCAACTGGTCAAATACCTGCGCCAGGGCCTCAACGACAGCATCAGCCTGGGCGAAAGCGAAGCGTATCTCGCCTCGATCTTCGCGCCTGCGGCGGGCGGCTAACCGGTCATGGCCCAGACTCGGGCAGGGCGTCTGGCACCCGTGGTGGAAATGGCCGAGAAGGCCGAGAAAACCGCGGTCCAGCGTCTGGGGCACTTTCAGGGGCAGGTGCGTTTGGCCGAAAGCAAGCTCGCCGACCTTGAAGCTTTTCGCCTCGATTATCAAGAACAGTGGATCGTGCGCGGCAGCAGCGGTGTGTCGGGCCAGTGGTTGCTCGGCTATCAGGGCTTTCTCGCGCAGTTGGGCACGGCCATTGATCAACAGCGACAAAGCCTGGCCTGGCACCAGAACAACCTGAACAAGGCACGGGACACCTGGCAACAGGCGTTCGCCCGGGTCGAAGGCTTGCGCAAACTGGTTCAGCGCTACGCCGATGAGGCGCGGGCACTCGAAGACAAACGCGAGCAAAAGCTGCTGGATGAATTGTCCCAGCGCTTGCCGCGGCAGGATGCGTATTGAGGGGCGGCTTTGAAAAGATCGCAGCCTGCGGCAGCTCCTACATTGACCGCGTGCAAATTCGATACTGTAGGAGCTGCCGCAGGCTGCGATCTTTTGATCCTGGCTTTTGCCTTGCCCCAACCTCTACCAAATGCTAAACCTTGTACAAGCAGGTTTACCAATGACAAGGAAGCCATGACATGTCAGTCGTTACAGAAGTCTCGCCGGATGGACAAAAACTGACGATATCGATCAAGGGACGCTTCGATTTCGCCAAGCATCAGGCATTTCGTGAGTCCTACGAAAGCCGGGATCTGGCCGAGGTCGTTGTCGACCTGAAGGACGCGACCTACCTCGACAGTTCCGCGCTGGGCATGCTGCTGCTGTTGCGTGACCACGCCGGTGGTGAAAACTCCGATATTCGCGTGGTCAACAGCAGTTCCGACGTGAAGAAGATCCTCGCCATTTCCAATTTCGACAAACTGTTCGACATCAGTTGATCGCCGTGCAGCCTGCACTCGAATCGCTGACGATCCTGATCGCCGAAGACAGCGCGGCCGACCGCATGCTGTTGTCGAGTATCGTCCGGCGTCAGGGCCATCAGGTGCTGACGGCCGCAAACGGTGCCGAAGCGGTCGAGGTGTTTCGCCTGCAACGTCCGCAACTGGTGTTGATGGACGCAATGATGCCGGTGATGGACGGTTTCGAGGCCGCACAACAGATCAAGGCGCTGGCCGGCGAAAACCTGGTGCCGATCATCTTCCTCACGTCGCTGTCCGAAAGCGAAGCGCTGGCTCGCTGTCTGGAGGTCGGGGGTGACGATTTTCTGGCGAAGCCGTACAACCAGGTGATCCTTGCCGCCAAGATCAAGGCGATGGACCGCTTGCGGCGATTGCAGGCGACCGTGTTGCAGCAACGTGACCAGATCGCCCGGCACCACGACTATTTGCTCAATGAACAACGGGTGGCCAAGGCTGTATTCGACAAAGTGGCGCATTCCGGTTGCCTGAACGCGCCCAATATCCGCTACCTGCAATCGCCTTACGCACTGTTCAATGGTGATTTGCTGCTGGCCGCGTTCACTCCGGCGGGCGACATGCATGTGTTGCTCGGCGATTTCACCGGCCATGGCTTGCCGGCCGCCGTCGGCGCGATGCCGTTGGCCGAAGTCTTCTACGGCATGACTGCCAAGGGCTATGGCCTGGCGGAAACCCTGCGCGAGATGAATGCCAAGCTCAAGCGGATCCTGCCGGTGGACATGTTCTGTTGTGCGACGCTGCTGTGCCTGAGCTTTCAGCGGCGCTCGGTGGAAGTCTGGAACGGCGGCATGCCGGACGGTTATCTGCACAATATCGCCAGCGGTGAGCGCACGCCGCTGATCGCCCGGCACTTGCCGCTTGGCGTGTTGAGCCCGCAAACGTTCGATGACCGCACCGAAGTGTTTCCGATGGCGCTGGGGGATCGGGTTTTCCTGTTGTCCGACGGGGTGATCGATACCTGCGATGCCAATGAACAGCTGTTTGGCGTGCAGCGTTTGCAGCAGGTGTTTGCGGCCAATCGTCAGCCGGATGCGCTGTTCGAAGACATCCAGCAAGCGCTGCGGGACTTTGGTGGCGAGGCCCGCGACGATGTGAGCATGGTCGAGGTCAGTCTGTTGGAGCCGGCTCAACTGAGTCCGCCCGCGCCGGTCTATTCCGACAGCGGCCAGTCCTGCCCGCTGGACTGGTCGGTGAGTTTCGAGTTTCGCGCCGCCACGCTCAAGCGCTTCAACCCGCTGCCGTACTTGCTGCAACTGTTGCTTGAGGTTCACGGCCTGCGGGCGCAGAGCGGGGCGCTCTACAGTGTGTTGGCCGAGTTGTATTCCAATGCCCTGGAGCATGGCGTGCTGGGCCTGGACTCAAGCCTCAAGCGCAGTGCCACTGGGTTTGGTCATTATTATCAGCAGCGCAATGCGCGTCTCGATGAGTTGCAGGACGGTTATGTGCGCGTGCACCTGCAAGTCACGCCGCAAGGCGAGGGCGGGTGCCTGGTGATTCGCGTCGAGGACAGCGGCAAGGGATTTGATGTTGACCGAGTGCTGGAGCGCCCCGTGGATCCTGTCCGTTTGTCGGGGCGCGGTGTAAGTCTGGTCCGTCAGTTGGGGCGTAATGCCAGTTGGTCCGACGATGGTCGTACTGCCCGCGTGGAGTTTTTCTGGGAGGCTCTGGCATAATCCGCGCATTCTTGATCAAGGAGTGAGCAAGTGGCTGACAAACATCTGGACCCGGACGTGCTGAGCGCGTTGCGGGAAGTCATGGAGGATGAGTTTTCGACATTGGTCGTTACCTTCCTCGCGGATTGCGAAGAGCGCCTGAAACTTTTGCGTCAGGCGGATTCGGCTGCGCAATTGACCGAGATTGCCCACAGCTTCAAAGGCAGCAGCAGCAACATGGGCGCCATCAGTCTCGCCGACCTGTGTGGCAAGCTTGAGCACAATGCCAAAACCCTTTCGGCTGCCGATATTGACCAATTGATTGGCGAAATCGAGAGTGAGTTCGCCATTGTGCGGCCTCTCTATGAATCCGAGCGACAGCGTTCCCCGGCGGCAAGCTGAATCGCCCCCGCGCCTTTCGTCGTCATCCGGCGAAACTGGCGCGACCCTTGCAGATAACTCTCTAACTGTACCTACGATCCCAGTGCAGCGGAGACCGTTAAATGCCCGTTACCCCCAATAATCTTCTTCAGGCCGTCGCGCCGGCCAAGGCGCAAGCCAACGCCGCCAATTCCACGGCGCTGACCGCTGAGCCCGGGGACAAGGCTTCCAGCTTCGCTCAGGTGTATGCCAAGCAGGCTCAGAACAAGCCTGCCTCGGCAGCTGATGGTGCCGCCAAGCCGGTCAGTGACAAGGCTGCGGACAACGCCGGCAAGAAGGACGTCGCCGACGACTCGTCTGCCGCCGCGGAACCGGCGGTTGCCGATAGCGGCAAAACCTTGCCCGCCGACAAACCGGCGCAGGCCGACGACAAGACTGCCAGCGATGATTCGGCGGACACAGCGCAGACGCCGGTCGTCGATGCCGCGCCTGTCGATCCGACGCTTGATCCTGCCTTGCTGTTGGCGGCGCAGCCGGTGGTCACCACGCCTGCGCCGGTGACACCACCGGTTGTAGAGGCCGCTCAGCCGCCGGTCGAAGCGCCTGTCGCTGCGCCCGTTGTAGCCGCGCCGGTTGCCGCTTCCACCGATACCGAATTCGATCCCGAAGCCGATCCGCTCGACGCATTGCCGGCCTTGCGCATGGCGATGGAGCAGAGCGGCCACGTTTCGGCGTCTAGCCAGGCACAGCCGAAAGCCGCGCCGACGCCTGCCCAGGCGCAGGCCGATGGTGAGCAGACCGCTGCGCAGAACTTTGCCGCCGGCATGGCCAGCATGCTCGACGTGCAGGGCGACAAGGACAGCACCAGCCAGGGTGGCGAGAAGGCTTTCAGTGGACTGATCGATGACGGTCTGAAGGATCTGAAGTCGGCCAGCAGCGATACGCGGGTCGACGATTTCGCCAACCGACTGGCGGCACTCACGCAAGCGGCTACGCCGAAAACCGCCAATGCGTTGCCGGTGAACCAGCCGATCGCCATGCATCAGAGTGGCTGGACCGAAGAAGTGGTGAACCGGGTCATGTACCTGTCCAGCGTCAACCTCAAGGCGGCTGACATTCAGTTGCAACCGGCTGAACTGGGGCGTCTCGACATTCGCGTGAACATGGTTCCGGATCAGCAGACCCAGGTGACATTCATGAGCGCCCACCCCGGCGTGCGTGAAGCGCTGGATGGTCAGGTCCATCGCTTGCGTGACATGTTCGCGCAGCAGGGCATGGGCCAGGTTGACGTCAACGTGTCCGACCAGAATCGAGGTTCGCAGGATCAGAGCCAGAATCAGCAGGCTCAAAGTGGACGTACCAGTGCCAGTGGCGGTCGTCTTGATTCGATGGATGACGAAATCGCTCCAGGCGTTGCCGAAGTCGCCGCACCGGTTACCAGCGTGATCGGTTCCAGCGCGGTCGATTACTACGCCTGATTGAACACCATACAAAACCCTGTGGGAGCGAGCTTGCTCGCGATGAGGCCCTGACAGTCGACATTTTCATCGACTGTTAGACCGCTATCGCGAGCAAGCTTGCTCCCACATTGGTTTTGTATGGTGTTCTTCAAATTGCCGTGCAGCCTCGCCACCCATCCCCCTCCCAACACTTCTGGCATAACACTTGCTCTTGCCTATCCGTGCGACTGTGAAAACCCGAATAGTGACGGATTATTGGCATGGCGAAGAGCGACGCAGCAGTAAAAGACCCCGCAACCAAAGGCAAACTCAAGCTGATTATCGCGGTCGTGGTGGCTCTGCTGCTGGCGATCGGCTTGTCCGTGGGGGCCACCTGGTACTTCATGCACAGCGCCCAGAGCAAGCCGGCGGCCGTGGTTGAAGCCGCACCGCAGGGCAAGCAGCCGGCGATTTTCGAGTCGATGGCGCCGGCGTTTGTCGCCAACTACAACCAGAACGGCCGTCAGCGCTACATGCAGGTGAGCATCACCATGCTTGGCCGCAACCAGGCTGATCTGGATGCGCTCAAGGTGCACATGCCGGTGATCCGCAACAACCTGGTCATGCTGTTCTCCGGGCAGGACTTCGCTACGCTCGCGTCGCCGGTCGGCCAGGAAATGCTGCGCCAGAAAGCCACGGCCAGCGTCCAGGAAGTGGCGCAGAAAGAGCTTGGCAAAGTGGTCATCGAACAATTGCTTTTCACTAATTTCGTACTGCAGTAGGAACACGACATGGCCGTGCAGGACCTGCTGTCCCAGGATGAGATCGACGCGCTGTTGCATGGCGTGGACGATGGTCTGGTACAGACCGATAACGCTGCCGAACCCGGCACCGTCAAAAGCTAC
This sequence comes from Pseudomonas sp. MAG733B, assembly GCF_036884845.1. Taxonomy (NCBI): domain Bacteria; kingdom Pseudomonadati; phylum Pseudomonadota; class Gammaproteobacteria; order Pseudomonadales; family Pseudomonadaceae; genus Pseudomonas; species Pseudomonas sp. MAG733B. Next base: position 5,554,486 of record NZ_CP145732.1, on the reverse strand, counting down.
GACCTGACCAGCCAGGATCGCATCGTTCGTGGACGCATGCCGACCCTGGAAATGATCAACGAACGTTTCGCCCGCTACACGCGCATCAGCATGTTCAACATGCTGCGTCGCTCGGCGGACGTGGCGGTCGGTGGCGTGCAGGTGATGAAGTTCGGCGAATACGTGCACTCGCTGTACGTGCCGACCAGTCTCAACCTGGTCAAGATCAAACCGCTGCGCGGCACCGCGCTGTTCATCCTCGACGCCAAACTGGTGTTCAAGCTGGTGGACAACTTCTTCGGCGGCGACGGCCGACACGCCAAGATCGAAGGGCGTGAATTCACCCCGACCGAACTGCGTGTGGTGCGCATGGTGCTGGAGCAGGCCTTCATCGACTTGAAGGAAGCCTGGCAGGCGATCATGGAAGTGAACTTCGAGTACATCAACTCGGAAGTGAACCCGGCGATGGCCAACATCGTCGGCCCGAGCGAAGCGATTGTGGTGTCGACCTTCCACATCGAACTCGATGGCGGTGGCGGCGACCTGCACGTGACCATGCCGTATTCGATGATCGAACCGGTGCGCGAAATGCTCGACGCCGGCTTCCAGTCGGACCTCGACGACCAGGACGAACGCTGGGTCAACGCCCTGCGCCAGGACGTGCTGGATGTCGACGTGCCGATCGGCGCCACGGTTGCCCGCCGCCAGTTGAAACTGCGCGACATCCTGCACATGCAGCCGGGGGACATCATCCCGGTGGAAATGCCGGAAGACATGATCATGCGCGCCAACGGCGTGCCGGCCTTCAAGGTCAAGATGGGCTCGCACAAAGGCAACCTTGCGTTGCAGGTGATCGAGCCGATCGAGCGCCGTTGACCGGCGCTCGTACTCATTTGCTGTAAATCGAATTCTGAATTTTTGCTCGCCGAGGACACATCATGGCTGACGATATGAACATGCAGGACGACCAGGCGCTGGCCGATGAGTGGGCTGCGGCCCTGGAAGAAACCGGTGACGCCGGGCAGGCTGACATCGACGCCTTGCTGGCAGCCGATTCTGGCGGCTCCGCGTCCAACCGCCTGCCAATGGAAGAGTTCGGCAGCGTGCCGAGAAACAACGATCCGGTCACGCTCGATGGCCCGAACCTCGACGTGATCCTCGACATTCCGGTGTCGATTTCCATGGAAGTGGGCAGCACCGACATCAACATCCGCAACCTGCTCCAACTCAACCAGGGTTCGGTGATCGAGCTTGATCGCCTGGCCGGTGAGCCGCTGGACGTGCTGGTAAACGGCACGCTCATCGCCCACGGCGAAGTGGTTGTGGTCAACGAGAAGTTCGGCATCCGCCTGACCGACGTGATCAGCCCAAGCGAACGCATCAAGAAGCTGCGCTGAGTGAAAAGGTTTCTCGGGGTTCTTCTGGCGTTGCCATTGAGCGTGCTGGCGGCCGAGCCTGTCGCGACCGCCACTACTGCCGCTACGCCTGTAGCCAGCAGTGGCGTGGCCGGGCAATTGACGCAACTGGTGTTCGGCCTGCTGCTGGTGCTGGGGTTGATCTTCTTCCTCGCCTGGCTGTTGCGCCGGGTGCAGCAGGCAGGCCCGGCGGGCAAGGGGCAGGTGATCGAGTTGATCGGTTCCCGCGCCCTCGGCCCGCGTGATCGCCTGATGCTGGTACAGGTCGGCAACGAGCAGATTCTGCTCGGCCTGAGCCCCGGAACCATCACCGCGTTGCATGTGCTCAAGGAGCCGGTGCAGGTACCGAGCGCGACTGAAAAGACTACGCCGGAGTTTGCCCAGCGCCTGCTGGAGATCCTGGGCAAAGATCAGAAGGATAAGAAGTAATGGGTGCGTTACGCATCGTCTTGACGCTGGTCCTGATGCTGGCCGCGCCGTTGGCGTTCGCCGCTGATCCGTTGTCGATCCCGGCGATCACGCTGGGCACCAACGCCGAAGGTGCTCAGGAATATTCGGTCAGCCTGCAAATCCTGCTGATCATGACCGCGCTGAGTTTCATCCCGGCGTTCGTCATGCTGATGACCAGTTTCACCCGGATCATCATCGTCTTCTCGATCCTGCGTCAGGCCCTTGGCTTGCAGCAAACTCCATCGAACCAGATCCTCACCGGCATGGCGCTATTCCTGACGTTGTTCATCATGGCGCCGGTGTTCGATCGGGTGAACCAGGACGCCTTGCAACCGTATCTGGCGGAAAAAATGACCGCCCAGGATGCCGTGGCCAAGGCCCAGGTGCCGATCAAGGATTTCATGCTGGCCCAGACACGCACCAGCGACCTTGAGCTGTTCATGCGTCTGTCCAAGCGTACCGACATCGCCACGCCGGATCAGGCGCCGCTGACCATCCTTGTGCCGGCCTTCGTGACCTCGGAACTGAAAACCGCGTTCCAGATCGGTTTCATGATCTTCATTCCGTTCCTGATCATCGACCTCGTCGTGGCGAGCGTGCTGATGGCCATGGGTATGATGATGCTGTCGCCGCTGATCATTTCCCTGCCATTCAAAATCATGCTGTTCGTGCTGGTCGATGGCTGGGCGCTGATCATCGGCACCCTGGCCAGCAGCTTCGGCGGTGTCTCGCCATGACGCCGGAAGTTGCGGTCGATATCTTCCGTGAAGCGTTGTGGCTGACCACGCTGATGGTCGCCGTGCTGGTGATTCCGAGCCTGCTGGTGGGCCTGATCGTGGCGATGTTCCAGGCCGCCACCCAGATCAACGAACAGACCTTGAGCTTCCTGCCGCGCCTGTTGGTCATGCTGGTGACGCTGATCGTCGCCGGGCCATGGCTGGTGCAGACCTTCATGGAATACATCCTGCAGTTGTACGGCAGCATTCCGCAGGTCATTGGTTAAGCCATGTCGTCGCTGCTGCAACTGACCGATACCCAGATCAGCACCTGGGTGGCGACGTTCATGTTGCCGCTGTTTCGCGTCGGCGCGCTGCTCATGGTCATGCCGGTGTTCGGCACCTCCCTCGTGCCCAAGCGCATACGGCTTTATTTCGCGATCGCCATCACGGTGGTCATCGCACCCAACCTGCCGCCCATGCCGCCAGTCAATGCGCTGGACTTGAGCGGGTTGCTGCTGATCGCCGAGCAGATTCTCGTCGGCGCGATCCTCGGATTCTCCTTGCAGTTGTTCTTCCAGGCGTTCGTGGTGGCGGGGCAGATCGTCGCGATCCAGATGGGCATGGGTTTCGCCTCGATGGTCGACCCCACCAACGGCGTGTCGGTGGCGGTGATCGGGCAGTTTTTCACCATGCTGGTGACGCTGATGTTCCTGGCGATGAACGGCCATCTGGTGGTGTTCGAAGTGCTCACAGAGAGCTTCACCACGCTGCCGGTCGGTAGCGGCTTGATGGTCAATCACTACTGGGAAGTGGCCGGCAAGCTTGGTTGGGTACTCGGTGCAGCGCTGTTGCTGGTGCTGCCGGCGATCACCGCGCTGCTGGTGGTCAACATCGCCTTTGGCGTGATGACCCGTGCCGCGCCGCAACTGAACATTTTCTCCATCGGCTTCCCGCTGACCCTGGTGCTCGGGCTGTTTATCGTCTGGGTCGGGCTGGCGGACATTCTCAATCAGTATCAACCGCTGGCCACCGAGGCCTTGCAGTTTTTACGCGAACTGGCACAGGCGCGCTGAGTCATGTCTGAAAGCGAAAGCGGTCAGGACAAAACAGAAGACCCCACGGAGAAAAAGAAAAAGGACGCCCGTGAGAAGGGTGAGATCGCCCGTTCCAAAGAGCTCAACACCCTGGCGATCATGCTTGCCGGGGCTGCTGCATTACTGATATTCGGCGGAGCGCTGGCCGAGGAAATGATGGACCTGATGCGCCTGAACTTTTCGCTGTCGCGAGAGGTGGTGCTGGATCAGCGTTCGATGGGCACTTATCTGCTGCACTCGGGACAAATCGCCTTGCTGGCGATTCAACCGGTGATGATCACCTTGTTGCTGGCCGCGTTGATCGGCCCGATTTCCCTCGGTGGCTGGCTGTTCTCCGCCGGCACCATGGCCCCCAAATTCAGCCGCATGAACCCCGGTGCCGGGCTCAAACGCATGTTCTCGGCCAAAGCCATTGCTGAGCTGCTCAAGGCGCTGGCGAAGTTTTTCATCGTGCTGTTCGTGGCCCTGCTGGTGTTGTCGGCGGACATCGACGACCTGCTGCGCATCGCCCACGAACCGCTGGACCGGGCGATCATCCATAGCCTGCAAGTGGTCGGTTGGAGCACGTTGTGGATGGCCTGCGGCTTGATCATCATCGCGGCCGTGGACGTGCCGATCCAGCTCTGGGAAAGCATCAAGAAACTGAAAATGACCAAGCAGGAAGTGCGCGACGAGCACAAGGATCAGGAAGGTCGACCTGAAGTCAAACAACGCATTCGCCAACTCCAGCGCGAAATGTCCCAGCGGCGCATGATGGCGGCGATCCCTGACGCCGACGTGGTTATCACCAACCCGACCCATTACGCCGTAGCCCTCAAGTACGACCCGGACAAGGGCGGCGCACCGATGCTGATCGCCAAGGGCAGCGACTTCCTGGCGCTGAAGATTCGTGAGATTGCGGCGGCTAACGAGATTTTGCTGTTGGAGTCGCCGGCGTTGGCGCGGTCGATTTATTACTCGACGGAGTTGGAGCAGGAAATTCCGGGTGGGCTTTATCTGGCCGTTGCTCAGGTGTTGGCTTACGTTTATCAGATTCGGCAGTACCGGGCGGGTAAGGGCAAGCGGCCGGATCCGCTGAAGGATGATTTGCCGATTCCGCCGGATTTGCGGCGGGATTCCTGAGTCGGCGTTTATTTATCTAAAGTCGCCGTCAGCAAGCTAATTTCTGCATTGTAAGTTCGGTTAAGCTTTTGTCGAAATACTACGACCTTTAAATGGTTGGTATTACTTCGGGGCTAGCGATGCTGTATTTCTGAAACCGTTCCCCTTACTACCTCTGTATAGCTAGTGCATGGTGATCTAGTGGTGCTTCTAAAATTCTTGATGGTCCTTGATCACTTTTTCATATTTTTCAAGATAGGAATCGCCGAAAAAAATACTTGGATTGTCAGCTATGTCGCCTTTTCTAAATAACTTGATCTGTTTGGCCAGGATTTTAGCGGCCCTTGCTGGTATTACTCCCGGTACTTTGCCATTGAGTAGTTGTTCTTCACGTTTTCTTCTCTCGCTTATGTTCCATGGTCCGTGAGGATAACGGTCTTTGATATAGTTGACGTTTCCATGCAGGTGATCAAATTTTCTGACGAGGTCTTTAGGTAGGTCTCCAGTTGTTTGGAGCTTGATCAGTTCCTCTCCCGTAAACTGCCTGCCCGCTTGAGAGAATAATGAATCTGGCTCAGTCTTCGGGAAGACAAGATCGGGTTTTTTGTGTGCTTCAAGAGTTAGCTTTTGCCTAAATGTTAATTTTTTCGTGAGGTTCAATGTGCGTGGGTAATCTTTGCTGCTACCCCTTGCAGGGTAAGTAAGTTGAAAAAATTGTTTGTCGGTTTCTACAAAGGAATATCTATTCGGGGTGTGTGGAGTAGGATGATATCGTGCGAGGGCGAAATTTGGCACTCTACCTGTTGGGTCGTTCTTATTTATCGGATCTCCCAAGCAGTATGAGTAAGGATTTAATCCCCCTTCCCCGAATGGACTCCATTTATCCGGACTATTAAATCTCATTAATACCGGATTAAACCCCCTATGCCCGTTCCCCAATAAATAATGGCCGGTCGCCGGGTCTGCTCGCTCACCGTTAAAACCCAGCAAACTACTCAATCCGCTTTCGGCCCGGCGATGGCCGTAGGGCGAATATGCGATGGTGTGTTGCAAGTTTGCTTCGAGAGTCTGCAGTATCGAACGTTTCAGATCGGTAGCCAGCAGTGTGCTTTCGATCGCATCGTTCTGACGCTTCTGTTGCGCCAGCAGCAGATCCTCTTTCTGAAAAATGGAGTATCCAATTGCCCCCTGTATTTCCGTACTCAGGCGGCTTTTGCAATAAAAGCGCTGGTGCTCGGGGGCGCCCGCTAGAAATTGGCTGATCAGACGATCCAGCGGGTCGTAGCCATAGCGGCAGTGCAGGATTGATTGTGAAGGTGCCATAGCGCTTGCTCGAGACTTTCAAGTAGAAGCTTGAGTATCGGCGGACAAGTCGGCGTTGGGTACTATCAGAACTGATAGTTTCTTTGATGTGGCCTGTCCTGTTCGGTGCAAATCTCGTCGGAGCGGGCTCGCCAGCGATAGCGGTGGATCATTCCGTATGGACGTTTGCAATATGACGATATTTGCGAGCAGGTTCTCACGCAGCAGATCTTCATAAGTGGAACAAGCTTACTCCGTTGGCTTATGTTTATCAGATTCGGCAGTACCGGGCGGGCAAAGGAAAGCGGCCGGAGCCGCTTAAGGATGATTTGCCATTACCGCCGGATTTGCGGCGGAATTGAGGGTGACAGTTTTTTGATTATTGTATTTTTAATACTCTCTAGGGTCTTGATCACCCCAGCCAGTGAAATCAGTGCGAATACCAGTGTTGGTTTCGTTGGGCGTCTTTGCCTTGGGGCGCCTGGTATCAGGGAACTTTATGGGTTCTTTATCAATTCTGTCCCATCTGCTACTCATTGTTTTACGAGGTGCAGGAATAACAAGTGTCGGTGCTGAATTTCTATTTAGCGCATCCCCGCTGGCGCGTTGATCGTGTCCAATATAGTTAACGGGGTTGGCGTTATTGGGCTGGGAAGTTGATGGCTGTGCCGCAATCTTGCTAATAAGTGATTGTGTGACCTCCGGGGGCTTTACCGTTCCAGATGTTTGAGGGGGTATCGTCTTTAGTTCTGTTGAGTTGGAAGGAATTGCCCGGGTAGCGTTCGTTGTAGGTGTTTTGGGGAGCGGAGTGGGAGTAGGGATTGCGCCAACGCCACTGGCGATGGATGCCTGTTGTAGAAGAGGTCGGTGAACTGCGGGTTCACTGAGTAGAAAACGAAAAGGCATGTGTCCCGCCGAGTCGATGTTATTTATAGGATCTCCCAAGCAATACATGTACGCGTTCAATCCCCCTTCCCCAAACGGACTCCAACTATCCGGACTATTAAACCGCATCAACACCGGATTAAACATCCGATACCCGTTCCCCAGTGGATAACACTTGGTCACCGGGTCTGCCCTCTCACCGTTGAACCCCAGCAAGCTGCTTAATCCGCTTTCGGCCGAGTGATAGCCGTATGGCGAATAAGCGAAGGGGGGTTGCAGGTCGGCTTGAAGTGCCCGCAACACCGAACGCTGCAGATCGGTAGCCAGCAGCGTGCTTTCGACCGCATCGTTCTGATTCTTCTGTTGCGCCAGCAGCAAGTCGTCTTGCTGAAAAATGGAGTACCCGATCGCTCCCTGTATTTCCGTCCTCAAGCGACTTTTGCAATAAAAGCGCTGGTGCGCTGTTGCGCCAGGTCCAAACTGGCTGATCAAGCGATCCAATGGGTCGTAGACATTGCGGCTGAGCAGGATTGGTTGTGAGGAAGCCATGGAGCCTACTCCAGATTCGGGGAAGCTTGAGTATCGGCGGATTTTTGCCGGCTCGGTACTATCAGAACTGATAGGTTCGGTGCGCTGTATGGCTCGATCAGTTACAAGTCTGGACACCGCTAACCCTGTAGGAGCGAGCTTGCTCGCGATAGCAGTGGGTAAGCCAACGTACGTACTCGCTGTGCCGACGTCATCGCGAACAGGCTCGCTCCTACAGGGATCTCCACAGGCCGCACTGGCCACCGCTGCATCCTCAAATCCAAAAGTTGGAAGGCTTCTTGCAATAGCCGCCCCGAGCCTGCTTCAGGCGTCAAAAGTTTGCTTCAAAGGAACGGGGAATACCGGTGGATCGCTCTCAGTTAATCAACAGTGCCCGCACGAACATGGCAGACCTCAGTCGAGGCAATCTGGGCGTGCCGCTGTTGCTGCTGGTCATGTTGGCAATGATGATGTTGCCGATTCCGCCGTTCCTGCTCGACGTGTTTTTCACCTTCAACATTGCCCTGTCGATTGTGGTGTTGCTGGTCTGCGTGTACGCCCTGCGGCCGCTGGATTTTGCGGTGTTCCCGACCATTCTGCTGGTGGCAACGTTGCTGCGGCTGGCGTTGAACGTGGCTTCCACGCGGGTGGTGATGCTCCACGGTCAGGACGGCCATGCCGCTGCCGGTAAGGTGATCCAGGCCTTCGGTGAGGTGGTGATCGGCGGTAACTACGTGGTGGGTATCGTGGTTTTCGCGATTTTGATGATCATCAACTTCGTCGTGGTGACCAAGGGTGCCGGGCGGATTTCCGAGGTGAGCGCGCGTTTCACCCTCGATGCAATGCCCGGCAAACAAATGGCCATCGACGCCGACCTCAACGCCGGCCTGATCGACCAGAACCAGGCCAAGTCCCGCCGTTCGGAAGTGGCCCAGGAAGCCGAGTTCTACGGTTCCATGGACGGTGCCAGCAAGTTCGTGCGCGGTGACGCCATCGCCGGTTTGCTGATTCTGTTCATCAACCTGATCGGCGGCATGGCCGTTGGTATCTTCCAGCACAACATGAGCTTTGCCGACGCCGGCAAGGTGTACGCCTTGCTGACCATTGGTGACGGTTTGGTGGCGCAATTGCCATCACTGCTGTTGTCCACTGCCGCCGCGATCATGGTGACCCGTGCTTCCGGTTCGGAAGACATGGGCAAGCAGATCAATCGCCAGATGTTTGCCTCGCCAAAAGCGTTGGCCGTTTCGGCGGGTTTGATGGCGGTGATGGGTCTAGTGCCTGGCATGCCGCACTTCTCCTTCCTGAGCATGGCAGCCCTGGCGGCTGGCGGCGCCTACCTGTTCTGGCGCAAGCAGAACATCGTCAAGGTCCAGGCCCTGCAAGAGGTCAAGCGACAGCAGGAATTGCTGCCATCGCCGGCCCGTGCCCAGGAAACCAAAGAGCTGGGCTGGGATGACGTGACGCCGATCGACATGATCGGCCTGGAAGTGGGTTACCGCCTGATTCCATTGGTGGACCGCAACCAGGGCGGGCAATTGCTGGCGCGGATCAAGGGTGTGCGCAAGAAGCTGTCCCAGGACCTGGGCTTCCTCATGCCGACCGTGCACATCCGCGACAACCTCGACCTGGCGCCGAGCGCCTATCGCCTGACCCTGATGGGCGTGATCCTCGCCGAAGCGGAGATTTACCCGGATCGCGAGCTGGCGATCAACCCGGGGCAGGTCTACGGCACGCTCAACGGCATTACCGCCAAAGATCCGGCTTTCGGCCTGGAGGCGGTATGGATCGAAATCAGCCAGCGCGCCCAGGCGCAATCGCTTGGCTATACCGTGGTCGATGCCAGTACCGTGGTGGCCACCCACTTGAACCAGATTCTGTACAAGCACTCCAGTGAGCTGATCGGCCACGAGGAAGTGCAGCAACTCATGCAATTGCTGGCGAAAAACTCACCGAAACTGGCCGAAGAGCTGGTGCCGGGTGTGCTGTCTCTGTCGCAACTGCTCAAGGTTCTGCAAGCGCTGTTGGCCGAACAGGTGCCGGTGCGCGACATTCGCAGCATTGCCGAAGCCATCGCTAACAACGCTTCCAAGAGTCAAGATACCGCCGCATTGGTGGCTGCGGTGCGCGTCGGCGTAAGCCGCGCAATCGTGCAAAGCATTGTAGGCACTGACTCCGAGCTGCCAGTGATCACGCTGGAGCCAAGGTTGGAACAAATATTGCTCAATAGTCTGCAGAAGGCAGGACAAGGCTCGGAAGAGGGTGTTCTGCTGGAGCCAAGCATGGCTGAGAAGCTGCAGCGTTCATTGATCGATGCAGCGCAACGTCAGGAGATGCAAGGTCAACCGGTGATCCTGCTGGTGGCCGGTCCGGTTCGCGCGATGCTCTCGCGTTTTGGCCGACTGGCAGTCCCGGGGCTGCATGTGCTGGCCTACCAGGAAATACCTGACAACAAGCAAGTGACCATCGTTGCGACAGTAGGGCCCAACGGCTGAGGTAGTGGTTTATGCAAGTTAAGCGTTTTTTCGCCGCCGATATGCGTCAGGCCATGAAACTGGTTCGTGATGAGCTGGGCGCCGATGCCGCCATTATTGGCAACCGCCGGATCGCCGGTGGTGTCGAGCTGACGGCTGCCTTGGATTACAAACTGTCGGCGCTGGCTCCGCGCGTTCCGAACATGGAACTCGAAGACGAGCTGCGCAAGACTCAGTCGCGGATCGTCACCGCCCAGGCCGAATTGAGCCTGCGCAGCGATGGCGAGAGCGACAACGCCACCAATCGCCAGTTGTTCGCCGGCCTGCCATTGACCGCCGCCGAACCGCTCATCGAGCCGACTTACGCCGAGCCACGGCGCCCGTCGCCAGCGCCTGCTGCTGCAGCGGCTGTCGACTCGCGTGCATTCGACTCGATGCGTTTCGAGCTCAACAGCTTGCGCGAACTGATGGAAGTCCAGCTCGGCTCTCTGGCGTGGAATCAGCTGCAAGGCAGCCGTCCGGCCCAGGCCAATCTCTGGCGTCGCCTGCAACGCATCGGCCTGTCCGGCCCGTTGTCGCGCGACTTGCTGGCGATGATTTCCGATATCGAAGAACCTCGTCAGGCCTGGCGCATGCTGCTCGCGCACCTGGCGCGGATGATTGCTACCCCGGAAGTCGAGCCGCTGGAAGAGGGCGGCGTGATTGCCATGGTCGGCCCTGCCGGCATGGGCAAGACCACCACCCTGGCCAAGCTGGCTGCCCGCTACGTGCTCAAGTACGGCGCGCAAAACATCGCGCTGGTGAGCATGGACAGCTACCGTATTGGTGCCCAGGAGCAGCTCAAGACCCTTGGTCGGATTCTCAATGTGTCGGTGACCCATGTCGATCCGGGCCAATCGCTGGTGCAGGCGTTGGAACCACTGCTGCGCAAACGCGTCGTACTGATCGATACCGCCGGCCTGCAAGCCAGTGATCCGGCGCTGCGCATGCAGCTCGAAAGCCTGGCCGGGCGTGGCATCCGTTCCAAAAATTATCTGGTCCTGGCAACCACCAGCCAGAAGCAGGTGCTGACGGCCGCTTATCACAGTTACAAGCGCTGCGGGCTAGCTGGCTGCATCCTGACTAAACTGGATGAAACGGCGAGTCTGGGCGAGGTGTTGAGCCTGGCCATCAGCCATGAATTGCCGGTGGCCTACCTGACCGACGGCCCGCGGATTCCGGATGATTTGCATCTGCCGCGCCGTCATCAACTGGTCAGTCGCGCCGTTAGCGTGCAAATGCAGGAAGAGCCCAGCGAAGAAGCCATGGCTGACATGTTCGCTGATATCTACCACAGCCCCACCAAGCAGGTAGGCTGAGGTAACAATGAATAGTTTTTGTACCTACATCGATGGTCTGCCATGCATTGTTCCGTTTGCGAACGCGCAGCCAGTAATGTGGCCTCCGTCTATGCAAGACAAGGTAAAGAAATAACATGGGCAGCATGCATCCCGTACAGGTGATCGCGGTGACCGGCGGCAAAGGTGGCGTCGGGAAAACTAACGTGTCAGTGAACTTGTCCCTGGCTTTGGCTGAGCTTGGCCGGCGCGTCATGCTGCTGGACGCCGACCTGGGACTGGCGAACGTCGACGTTCTGCTGGGGCTGACACCCAAACGTACCCTGGCCGACGTGATCGAAGGCCGCTGCGAGCTGCGCGACGTCCTGTTGCAGGGCCCCGGCGGCATCCGCATCGTTCCGGCCGCGTCCGGCACCCAGAGCATGGTTCATTTGAGCCCGGCGCAGCACGCCGGCCTGATCCAGGCCTTCAGCGACATCGGCGACAACCTCGACGTGCTGGTGATCGACACCGCTGCGGGTATTGGTGACTCGGTAGTCAGTTTCGTTCGCGCGGCCCAGGAAGTGTTGCTGGTGGTCTGCGACGAGCCGACTTCGATCACCGACGCCTACGCGCTGATCAAACTGCTTAACCGCGACTACGGCATGAACCGCTTCCGCGTCCTGGCCAACATGGCCCAGAGCCCGCAGGAAGGACGCAACCTGTTCGCCAAGTTGACCAAGGTCACCGATCGCTTCCTCGACGTTGCCCTGCAATACGTCGGCGCCGTGCCTTACGACGAAAGCGTGCGCAAGGCCGTGCAGAAACAACGTGCCGTCTACGAAGCCTTCCCGCGCTCCAAGTGCTCGCTGGCGTTCAAGGCGATCGCACAGAAGGTCGACACCTGGCCGCTGCCTGCCAACCCGCGCGGGCATCTGGAATTCTTCGTCGAGCGCCTCGTGCAACAAACGGCAGGACCGGTTCTATGACAGCCAGCGGCTACAACCTCTACAAGAAGTCGGCACGCGATGCGCAGTACGAGCTGATCGAGCGTTATGCGCCGCTGGTCAAACGCATTGCCTATCACTTGCTGGCGCGTCTGCCGGCCAGTGTCCAGGTCGAAGATTTGATCCAGGCCGGGATGATCGGCCTGCTGGAAGTCTCCACCAAATACGACGCCAGCAAAGGCGCGAGTTTCGAGACGTACGCGGGCATCCGCATCCGCGGCGCCATGCTCGATGAAGTGCGCAAGGGGGACTGGGCGCCACGTTCGGTCCACCGCAATACCCGCATGGTCAGCGACGCCATTCGCTCGATTGAAGCTAAAACCGGCCGTGACGCTAAAGATCACGAAGTTGCGGCCGAACTCCAATTGAGTCTCGACGATTATTACGGGATTTTGAACGACACCCTGGGCAGCCGGTTATTCAGTTTCGACGATCTGTTGCAGGACGGCGAACACGAAGGGCTGCACGAGGATGGCGCGAGTGCTCATCTCGAGCCGTCACGCGATCTGGAAGATGAACGCTTCCAGGCGGCGCTGACGGACGCGATTGCCAATTTGCCGGAGCGTGAGCGACTGGTGTTGGCGCTGTACTACGACGAAGAGTTGAATCTCAAGGAAATCGGTGAGGTCCTGGGAGTCAGCGAGTCTCGGGTCAGCCAGTTACACAGCCAGTGCGCGGCCCGTTTGCGGGGGCGTTTGGGAGAGTGGCGAGCGCGCTGAAGGCAGTGTGGGGGCACTGTGACGTGGCTGGTGGGGTGATGAACCGCGCCGGTCTCGATCCGCTGTACTCCAGACAGTCATCGAGTGTTTTGCCAGATTGATTGAAATGGCGCGTCCAGGTGCTGGGCGCGTTTTAGTCTGCTTGGAGGTCGAATTGGACAAGAACATGAAAATCCTCATCGTTGATGACTTCTCAACGATGCGGCGGATCATAAAAAACCTGTTGCGTGACCTTGGGTTCACCAACACGGTCGAGGCCGACGATGGCACTACCGCCATTCCGGTTCTCAACAGCGGGAGCATCGACTTTCTGGTAACGGACTGGAACATGCCTGGCATGACCGGTATCGATCTGCTGCGCCACGTGCGTGCCGATGAAAAGCTCAAGCACCTGCCGGTGCTGATGGTGACCGCTGAAGCCAAGCGCGAGCAGATCATCGAAGCGGCCCAGGCCGGTGTAAACGGCTATGTGGTCAAACCCTTCACGGCCCAGGCGTTGAAAGAAAAAATCGAGAAGATTTTCGAACGCATCGGTTGAACTGCGCCACGGGGGAGCTATGGGGCATAACGAATCTTCGCAGGGCGATTTTGAATCGACCCTGAAAAAACACGCCGTCGAACTGGTCGAGAGCCTTGAAAAGGGCAAGTTCGGCGATGCTGTGCAATTGATCCATGAGCTCAACCAGACCCGTGACCGCGGCCTGTATCAGGAAGTGGGCAAGCTCACCCGCGAGCTGCATAGCGCGATCGTCAATTTCCAGATTGACCCGCACATGCCGCAAGCCGAGGAAGTGTCACAGATCACCGACGCCACCGAGCGTCTGGGTTATGTGGTCAAGCTGACCGAGGCCGCGGCCAACCGCACCATGGATCTGGTGGAAAACGCCACGCCGCTGGTCAACAGCCTGGCTGACGAAGCCCAGGCCTTGAGCACCGATTGGGGACGCTTCATGCGTCGCGAAGTCGGGGCTGAAGAGTTCCGCGAGCTGGCCCGTCGCGTCGACGGATTCCTGGCGCGCAGCAGCACTGACAACCGCGCCGTGTCGACCAACCTCAACGACATCCTGCTTGCCCAGGATTATCAGGACCTCACAGGTCAAGTGATCAAGCGAGTGACCCAACTGGTCACCGAAGTTGAGAGCAACCTGCTCAAGCTCGTGCTTATGGCCAGTCAGGTGGACCGCTTTGCGGGCATCGAACATGACCGTGAAGCGATGCTTGCAGAAAAAGATCCACAAAAACATCTCTCTCAGGGTGAAGGTCCGCAGATTCATGCCGATAAAAGAGAAGACGTTGTGTCCGGTCAGGACGATGTGGACGATTTGTTATCCAGCCTTGGATTTTAGGTTTTTAGACCTGTTCTGTTAGGAGCACACCATTAATGAGCTTCGGCGCCGATGAAGAGATCCTTCAGGATTTCCTGGTTGAGGCCGGCGAGATTCTAGAGCAACTGTCCGAGCAACTGGTCGAGCTGGAAAGCCGTCCGGATGATGCGGATTTGCTCAATGCAATTTTTCGCGGTTTTCACACTGTAAAAGGGGGCGCCGGCTTCCTCCAGCTCAACGAGCTGGTGGAGTGCTGTCACATCGCCGAGAACGTGTTCGACATCCTGCGCAAGGGTGAACGTCGCGTCGACTCGGAATTGATGGACGTGGTTCTCGAAGCACTGGACGCGGTGAACAGCATGTTCAGCGAAGTCCGCGAGCGCAGCCCGATCACGGCTGCCACGCCTGAATTGCTCGCCGCATTGGCCCGACTGGCCGAGCCGCAAACAGCGGACGAGGCGGCGCCTGCACCTGTCGCCGAAGTGGTTGAAGAGCCTGTCGCCGAAAGCGAATCGGGTGACATCACCGACAATGAATTCGAACAACTGCTGGACTCGCTGAACGCCGTCAAGGCTCAGGCCGAGGCACCGGCGGCTGCTCCAGCGCCTGCCAGCGATGCCGCTGCCAGCGACGAAATCACCGATGCCGAGTTCGAGTCGTTGCTCGACCAGCTGCACGGCAAAGGCCAGTTCGCCGTCGATGCAGTGGCACCTGCTGCCCCTGCGGCACCGCAGGCTCCAAAAGCTGCGGGCGATAGCTCCGACATTACCGACGACGAGTTTGAAGCACTGCTCGACCAGTTGCACGGCAAAGGTAACTTTGCCGTCGATGCGCTGGAATCGGCCATCGCTTCGGTGCCGACGCCAGCCGCGCCAGCCGCTGCTGCAGCCGGTAGTGACCTGATCAGCGATCACGAATTCGAATCGCTGCTCGACGAATTGCACGGCAAAGGCAAGTTCACCGAAGTGGGCGCGACGGCAGGAACGGCAACGGGCGCCAGCGCCTCGGTTGCAGCACCTGCCGCCAAGGCTGCGACGCCGAAGCCGGTAGCCAAGGCTCCCGAGCCGAAAGCCGAAACACCGGCGCCTGCCGCCGCTGCTGCACCGGCTCCGGCCCGTGCCCCGGCCGCGCCACCGGCGGAAAAACCGGCCAGCGAAGCCGAGACCACCGTGCGGGTCGATACCGCGCGTCTCGACGAAATCATGAACATGGTCGGCGAATTGGTGCTGGTGCGTAACCGCTTGGTTCGCCTCGGTGCCAACAGCGCCGATGAAGCCATGTCCAAGGCGGTGTCGAACCTCGACGTGGTCACGGCCGACCTGCAAACCGCGGTCATGAAGACCCGGATGCAACCGATCAAGAAAGTCTTCGGGCGCTTCCCGCGTCTGGTTCGAGATCTGGCTCGCCAGCTCAAGAAAGAGATCAACCTGGAACTGGTCGGCGAAGAAACCGACCTCGACAAGAACCTCGTCGAGGCCCTGGCCGACCCGCTGGTCCACTTGGTGCGTAACGCGGTCGACCACGGAATCGAGTCGCCGGAAGAACGCGAAGCCTCGGGCAAGGCCCGTGGCGGCAAGGTCATCCTGGCAGCCGAGCAGGAGGGCGATCACATCCTGCTGTCGATCTCCGATGACGGCAAAGGCATGGACCCGAACGTCCTGCGTTCCATCGCGGTGAAACGCGGTGTGATGGACAAGGACGCGGCCGATCGCCTGAGCGATACCGAGTGCTACAACCTGATCTTCGCCCCGGGCTTCTCGACCAAGACCGAGATCTCCGACGTGTCGGGTCGTGGCGTGGGCATGGACGTGGTGAAAACCAAGATTTCCCAGCTCAACGGTTCGATCAACATTTTCTCGGCCAAGGGCCAGGGATCGAAGATCGTCATCAAGGTACCGTTGACCCTGGCGATCATGCCGACGCTGATGGTCATGCTCGGCAACCAGGCGTTCGCGTTCCCGCTGGTGAACGTCAACGAGATTTTCCACCTCGACCTGTCGACCACCAACGTGGTGGATGGCCAGGAAGTGGTGATCGTGCGGGACAAGGCGCTGCCGTTGTTCTACCTCAAGCGCTGGCTGGTCAGCTCCGCCGCTCACGAAGAGCAGCGTGAAGGCCATGTAGTGATCCTTTCGGTGGGCACCCAGCGGATCGGCTTCGTCGTCGATCAACTGGTGGGCCAGGAAGAAGTGGTCATCAAGCCATTGGGCAAAATGCTCCAGGGAACCCCGGGCATGTCGGGCGCCACCATCACCGGTGACGGTCGCATCGCGCTGATTCTCGATGTTCCGAGCATGCTCAAGCGTTACGCCGCACGGCGTATTTGATTCTGGTGGAGCGGGGCGACTGAGCCTCGCTCCGTCTAACGGAGTGTTTATGGCAGTCAAAGTCCTGGTGGTGGATGATTCGGGGTTTTTCCGCCGCCGCGTCTCGGAAATTCTTTCAGCGGATTCGAATATCCAGGTCGTCGGTACGGCGACCAACGGAAAAGAGGCGATCGATCAGGCCCTGGCCCTCAAGCCGGACGTGATCACCATGGACTACGAGATGCCGATGATGGACGGCATCACGGCAGTGCGGCACATCATGCAGCGCTGTCCGACCCCGGTCTTGATGTTTTCCTCGCTGACCCACGAAGGCGCCCGGGTCACCCTGGATGCGCTGGACGCCGGCGCGGTGGACTTCCTGCCGAAGAATTTCGAAGACATCTCGCGCAACCCCGAGAAGGTCAAGCAACTGCTGTGCGAGAAGATTCTCAGCATCGCGCGCAGCAACCGTCGTGTCAGTTCTTACAGTGCTCCGGCTCCTGTGGCCGCACCCGCTCCGACGCCAATGCCTTCGAGCATCGGCAGTTACGGCAGCAGCGCGCCTGCACGTCCGGCACCCGCACCGATTCCAGCACGTGCCCACGCGGCCACGCCGTCGTCGCCCGCGCCGAAACGCAAAGCCTACAAACTGGTTGCCATCGGAACGTCCACTGGCGGTCCGGTTGCCCTGCAACGGGTACTGACCCAATTGCCGGCCAACTTCCCGGCGCCGATCGTGCTGATCCAGCACATGCCGGCTGCGTTTACCAAAGCGTTCGCCGAGCGCCTGGACAAGCTCTGCCGCATCAGCGTCAAGGAAGCCGAGGATGGCGACATCCTGCGTCCGGGCCTGGCGTTGCTCGCGCCGGGTGGCAAGCAAATGATGATCGACGGCCGTGGCGCGGTGAAAATCCTGCCGGGTGACGAACGTCTCAATTACAAACCGTGCGTGGACATCACCTTCGGTTCGGCGGCCAAGTCCTACGGTGACAAAGTTCTGGCGGTCGTCTTGACCGGCATGGGCGCCGACGGTCGCGAAGGCGCGCGCCTGCTCAAACAGGGCGGCAGTTCGATCTGGGCTCAGGATGAAGCCAGCTGCGTGATCTACGGCATGCCGATGGCGATCGTCAAAGCCGAGCTCGCCGACGCGGTGTACAGCCTGGACGACATTGGCCGGCACATCGTCGAGGCATGTATCTGATGGATGTTCTAAGCCTTATCGGCATCATCATGGCGTTCGTCGCCATCATCGGCGGCAACTACCTCGAAGGCGGGCACCTCGGTGCGCTGGCCAACGGCCCGGCAGCCCTGATCGTACTCGGCGGCACCATCGGCGCAGCGTTGCTGCAATCGCCGATGAGCGCTTTCAAGCGCGCCATGCAGATCCTGGCGTGGATCCTGTTTCCGCCGCGCGTCGATTTGGCCGGTGGTATCGACCGCGTCGTCAACTGGAGCCTGACCGCGCGCAAGGAAGGTTTGCTCGGCCTGGAAGGCATTGCCGACGCCGAACCCGACAGCTACTCGCGCAAAGGCCTGCAACTGCTGGTGGACGGTGCCGAGCCGGAAGCAATCCGCAGCATCCTGGAAGTGGATTTCTACACCCAGGAAAGCCGCGACATCGAAGCCGCCAAAGTCTTCGAAAGCATGGGCGGTTATGCGCCGACCATCGGCATCATCGGTGCGGTGATGGGCCTGATTCACGTCATGGGCAACCTCGGTGATCCGTCGCAACTGGGTAACGGCATCGCCGTGGCCTTCGTCGCCACCATCTACGGCGTGGCCAGTGCCAACCTGGTGCTGCTGCCGATTGCCGCCAAGCTCAAATCCGTTGCGTTGCGCCAGTCGCGTTATCGCGAAATGTTGCTGGAAGGCATCCTGTCGATCGCCGAAGGTGAAAACCCACGCTCCATCGAGTTGAAGCTGCAAGGCTTCATGGATTAAGGGAATAACCTCATGGCACGTCGTCGCCAGCATGATGAACACGTCAATCACGAACGCTGGCTGGTGTCCTACGCGGACTTCATCACCTTGCTGTTCGCGTTCTTCGTGGTCATGTACTCGATTTCTTCGATCAACGAAGGCAAGTACAAGATCATTTCCGAAGCGCTGATCGGGGTCTTCACCGATACCGACAGCGCCCTCAAGCCGATTCCGATCGGCGAAGAGCGACCGAAGACCGTGACTCCGGCCAAGCCGCTGGTCAAGGACAGCGAGCAGGTCGATGCCGGGGTTGCCGGCGCGAGCGATCCGCTGAAAAGCATCGCCGACGACATCAGTGCGGCGTTCGGCGATCTGATCCAGTCCAACCAGATGACCGTGCGCGGCAACGAGTTGTGGGTCGAGATCGAACTCAATTCCAGCCTGTTGTTCGGCAGCGGCGACGCCATGCCCAGCGACATCGCGTTCAACATCATCGACAAGGTCGCGGTGATCCTGAAGCCGTTCGACAACCCGATCCACGTCGAAGGTTTTACTGACGATCAACCGATTCGTACCTCGCAGTACCCGACCAACTGGGAGCTGTCGTCAGCCCGTTCGGCGAGCATCGTGCGCATGCTGGCGATGCAAGGGGTGAACCCGGGTCGCCTGGCATCGGTGGGCTACGGTGAATTCCAGCCGGTGGCCAATAACGCCACGGCGGAAGGCCGGGCGCGCAACCGTCGTGTGGTGCTGGTGGTGTCACGCAATCTCGATGTACGCCGCAGCCTGACCGGTACCGGAACCGCCCATGCGCAACCGGATGCCGCGTTGAAGCGTGCTGGCACACAAACTGCACCGACCCCGGTCAAGTCGCCGGTACGAGAGAGCGCCGTCAATTCTCCGTCACCCGCATTAACACGTTGAGCTATTTCTCGGTCGATCGATTCGGCCGGGAGGAACAATCCGAATGAGAGTCTGGGCAGTCGCCAATCAAAAGGGTGGTGTCGGTAAAACCACTTCCTCCATCGCTTTAGCCGGTTTGCTGGCCGAGGCGGGCAAGCGCGTGGTCGTGGTCGATCTGGACCCCCACGGCTCGATGACCAGCTATTTCGGTTACGACCCTGACAGCCTGGAACACAGCAATTACGATCTGTTCCTGCACAAGGGCAGCGTGCCGCAGGGCTTGCCGGGTCAGTTGCTGCTGTCGACCAGTGATGAACGCATTTCCCTGTTGCCGTCGAGTACCGCGCTGGCGACCCTTGAGCGCCAGTCGCCGGGCCAAAGTGGCCTGGGCCTGGTGATCGCCAAGAGCCTGGCGCAGTTGTGGCAGGACTTCGATTACGCGGTGATCGACAGCCCGCCGTTGCTCGGCGTGCTGATGGTCAATGCCTTGGCGGCGAGCCAGCAACTGGTGATCCCGGTGCAGACCGAACACCTGGCGGTCAAAGGCCTGGAGCGCATGGTCAACACGCTGGCGATGATCAACCGTTCACGTAAACAGGCGTTGCCGTTCACCATCGTGCCGACCCTGTTCGACCGCCGCACGCAAGCGTCCCTCGGTACGCTGCGTGTCTTGCGCGACAAGTTTCCGGAAGACATCTGGCAAGGCTACATCCCCGTGGACACGCGCCTGCGCGATGCCAGCCGTGCCGGGCTGACGCCTTCGCAATTCGACGGCAAGAGCCGTGGCGTCCTCGCCTATCGCGCGTTGCTCAAGCATCTGCTGGCGGCACAACTTGTTCCGCAGGTGGCGTGAGATGAGTCTGAGCCGGCCATTGAAACTGACATCACGCCCGCAACTGGCGCTGCAATCGTACCTGGACAACCTTCTGCAAGAAGTCACCGAGGAACTGTTGCCGCCGGTCGAAGCGCTGCCCGAGGTGGTCGAGGCTGAAGCGGCACTCGATGAGTTCCAGGCGGCGGTGCTTGAAGAGCAGGCCCGTGATGCCCAGGCCAGGGTCACTGCCGAGCCGGTCGCCAAAGCGGCCGCGCCGCTGGAAGTGCCAGCACGTCCGGTAGTTGCGGTAATCGAAGCACCGGCGCCGATCCTGTCGCCGGTATCGACCATCGCGCCGTTGCTGCAAACACTGGCGGCGCCAGTCGCCGAAGTACTGCGAGCGCCGGAGCCGGTGGTTGTCGAGGTGCAGCCAACGCTGGTGGCGCCGGTGGTCGAAGTTCATCTGCCACCCGCCAACACGCCGCCACCGGTGGACACCGACGGTCGTCCATCCTGGGCCGCCGAACCGTTCGAATGCCTGTTGTTCGATGTCGCCGGGTTGACCCTAGCGGTGCCGCTGGTGTGCCTGGGTTCGATTTATTCCCTGGCCGGTCATGAGCTGACGCCGTTGTTCGGTCAGCCGGAATGGTTCCTCGGCATCCTGCCGAGTCAGGCGGGCAACCTGAAAGTGCTGGATACCGCACGGTGGGTCATGCCCGACCGTTATCGCGACGATTTCAAGCAGGGCCTGCAATACGTTATCTCGGTGCAGGGTTACGAGTGGGGCCTGGCGGTGCATCAGGTCAGCCGCTCGTTGCGCCTGGACCCGAACGAAATCAAGTGGCGCAGTCACCGTGGCCAGCGGCCATGGCTGGCGGGCACGGTGATTGAACACATGTGTGTGTTGCTCGACGTTTCCGCGCTGGCCGAGTTGATCGCCAGCGGCGGGGCAAAGCACATGGGCGGCACGAAGCCGACCCACAAAACTACATAACAGAACAACACCGCTAGGGCGGTTTCTTGAGGGGTCAGGGTATGAATGACAAGGCAACGGCGGCAAAAGGTTCCGAAGATCCGATCCTGCAATGGGTCACCTTCAAGCTGGACAACGAGACCTACGGCATCAATGTGATGCGCGTCCAGGAAGTCCTGCGCTACACCGAAATCGCCCCGGTACCGGGTGCTCCGAGCTACGTGCTGGGCATCATCAACCTGCGCGGCAATGTGGTCACCGTGATCGACACCCGTCAGCGCTTCGGCCTGATGAATGCCGAGATCAGCGACAACACCCGTATCGTCATCATCGAAGCCGACAAGCAGGTTGTCGGGATCATGGTCGACAGCGTGGCCGAAGTGGTTTACCTGCGTCAGTCGGAAATCGAAACCGCACCGAACGTCGGTAACGAGGAATCCGCCAAGTTCATCCAAGGCGTGTGCAACAAGAACAACGAACTGCTGATCCTGGTCGAACTGGACAAGATGATGAGCGAAGAAGAATGGTCGGAACTGGAGAGTATCTGATTGATTCTCGAGGTTGCGGTCATTGTCCTGTTCCTGTTCTGGGCAGGCACGCTGGCAATGTTTCTGGCGTACATTCGCAGTCAAAAACTGATCGCTGCGCAACAGGCCCAGGGTGATGCGCTGCGCGATCAGCGCATCAAGGACCTGGCCAAACGCGTGGACGACTACCAGAACGGCAATGTGCGCATGGGTGAAGACCTGCACGAGCTGCGCTCGATCGTCGCGCCGTTGCCGGAAAAACTCGTTCAGCTGGAACAACGCGACCCCACCAGCCTGTCGTTCGCCCAGGCGGCGCGACTGGTCGGGATGGGCGCAAGCGTCGACGAACTGACCCAGTCCTGCGGCTTGACCCAGGCTGAGGCGGAGTTAATGAGCAAGCTTCACAAGAACTGACACCCTGTAGGAGCGAGCCTGCTCGCGATGGACGTCAACGATGACGCGTGCTTCCTGGAGAAACGCGGCGCCCGTACGTTCATCGCGAGCAGGCTCGCTCCTACAGTGGCTCTATGTCGGACACAAAACATGTGTTCGCTGAAGATCATCGTGGGAGCGAGCTTGCTCGCGCTGGCGTCCTCGAAACTTTAATAATCATCCCCACGCTCAGTAACATCCTTCTCCACCCTCGGCGCATCCGGATCCTGCCCCGCCGGAAACTTGCCCTTAAGATTCCAAGCAAACGCAATGATCTCGGCAATCGTCCGGTACAACTCTTCCGGAATGCTGTCGCCCAATTCCATCCGCGCCAGCAATCTCACCAACTCCGCGTTCTCATAGATCGGCACTTCATAGTCGCGGGCGATCCGCAGGATTTCTTCCGCCAGTTCTTCGTCGCCCTTGGCGGTGAGGGTAGGGGCGTGGGTGCCGTCGTATTTGAGGGCGATGGCCTGGCGTGGGGCGTTGGGGTTTTTCATGCGTTTTCGTCGACCCAGCGTTGTTCGAGGCGGGTTTGTGGGCCTTGGGGTGGTTTGCCGTGGTGGCAATCGAGATCGCCGACGTTCAGGCCCGAGGCAAGCATGCGCGCCCGCAATGACGCCAGATTGCTTTCGATCAGGCTGGCGGTGTACGGCCGCTCGGCCCAGAGCTGACTGGACAGGCAGCCCTTGATCAGCTGCGCCTGGACCCGCATTGGCCCCAACGGCTCCATGTCGAAAGCCAATTCGACTCGCCACAGTTGTTGTTTCGGCTCGCGCTCGTCGCGGCGTTCCTGGGGTTGTTCCTTGTCCGGCGCCTCTTCGCGTTGGAACTTGATCTGCAACGGCACGATGTCCTGCAGGTTGCGCATCGGCACTTCCAGTTGCCAAGTACTCATCAAACGCCCGTCACTGGTCACGCCGGTCTGCTCCAGGCTCGACAGTTGATGGCTCTGCAGGCGCGAGACCGCGGCGGCGGCCAGGCGTAGCAGCTGTTCAAGATCGTCCTCGCCTTCGGCGCTTTGCAACAGGCGCTCGGGCAGCGGAAAACTGCTCGGCGACGGTTTGGCGCTGACCTGTCCGAGCATGCCCAGCGCATTGCGCACGAAACTCGGCATGGCCTGGACCAGGGTGTTGGCGGCGATGATTGCGCTGAGATTGGTACTGGCCGGCAGTCCCGGTGTCAGTTGCGCGATCAGTTTGAGCAGATCGGCCTTCATATCGGGGGCGAGTGTCGGGTTTTGCCCGCTCAGCAGTTTCGACTCGAGGAATGCGCCGCTGCCGGCCAGCGCGAGTGCGAGGCCTTTGGGTGTGCTCAGTTGCTGCACGTCCGGCAGGCCGGCGAGCAATTTGTCCACGGTCGCGCGCAGATCGCTGGAGGTCTGGTTCGAGGGCGGCAGGTTTTGCAGGAGTTTGAGCAAGCCATCCAGCGAGCCCTGACGGCTGGTCTGGCTGACCAGTTGCTGGGTTACCGCCAATTGTTCCTGACGGCTGCTTAGCGGTACGAACTTCAGCGTCTGCGTGTCCTGCACCTGCGCACTGAGCAAGGTGCCGATGCGCAACGGCTGCGGGCTGTCGATGCTCAGGGTGCTGCCGCTGAGCGCGGTGTTGAGCAGGCTGACCATCGAACGAAACACCGTCGGTTGCCCCGGCACTTGCGGCAACACTTGGGACGTCAGCACTTTGCCCTGCAACAGCGTGCCGACCGGCAGTTGCGCCGTGTCGATGCGGGTGAGGGTGGCGACGCTGGAGGCGATGGCCTGTTGCACAGTGATGGCCAGACTGCCCGCCGACGGCTGGGTGACAGCTACGCTGGTGCCCTGGGCCAACGGCTGGTTGCTGGTGGCCTGGACCGTGGTCTGGCGGCCGCTTTCGAGAGTGACCTTGAGCAGTAGCTGAAAAGTCTGATCCGCCTGCTTGAGCGACAGCACTTCGGCCTTGGCGGTCTGACCGGCGGTTATCAGTCCTTCGATTGGCGTCAACAGCTTGAGCAACTCACCACTGACCGTCAGCGGACGGGTTGTCGCCGGGGTGGTCGGCGGTAGCGGGAGGATGTTCATTTCGCCTGTCATACGCGGTCACAACCTTGGGAAAATGCACTCTTGAGAGTAGGAGCTGGCATGTATAATGCCGCCCAGTTGTATACAGAGTGCCGATAACATTGCAATTATTTGACGCAGCTCGCTAGTTTGGGCCGCCAATAGATTTATTCTGCATCTCTTTAACGGCCGCGCCAGAGCCGACTTGAACCGTATAAGGCCCGTGAACCCTTGACCAGTCCTGTCCTGCAAACCGTTGCCCTTGCCTGTGAGCGAGACCTTCGGCTGCTTTTCGAAAATCTCGATTTGAGACTGGCCAGTGGCGAAATGGTGCAGATCAGCGGCCCCAACGGCAGTGGCAAGACCAGCCTGTTGCGCCTGCTATCGGGGCTGATGCATCCGACGGCCGGTGAGGTGTTGCTTAACGGCCAGCCGTTGAACGAGCAACGTACGGAGCTCGCGCGTAACCTGCTGTGGATCGGCCATGCCGCGGGGATCAAGGACTTGCTGACCCCGGAAGAGAACCTGAGCTGGCTCTGCGCCCTGCATCAACCGGCCTCCCATGAGGCGATCTGGCAGGCCTTGGCGGCTGTCGGATTGCGCGGTTTCGAAGACGTGCCTTGTCACACGTTGTCCGCTGGCCAGCAGCGCCGCGTTGCCCTGGCGCGTTTGTATCTGGACAGCCCACCGCTGTGGATTCTCGATGAGCCGTTCACCGCCCTCGACAAGCAAGGCGTGGCACAACTCGAAGAGCACCTGGCTGCCCACTGCGAACGCGGTGGCATGGTGGTGTTGACCACTCACCACACGCTGAGCCGGATGCCGGCCGGTTATCGCGACATCGATCTGGGGAAATGGGCCGTATGAGTGTTTTCGGCCTGTTGGTCGCCCGTGAGGCCCGTCTGCTGTTCCGCCGTCCTGCGGAACTGGCCAATCCTCTGGTTTTCTTCGCCATCGTGGTTTCGCTGTTCCCGTTGGCGGTCGGTCCCGAGTCTCAATTGTTGCAAACCTTGTCCCCGGGACTGGTCTGGGTGGCAGCCCTTTTATCGGTTTTGCTCTCGCTGGACGGGCTTTTCCGCAGTGATTTCGAAGACGGATCGCTCGAACAGTGGGTCCTTTCGCCGCACCCCCTGGCTCTTCTGGTTTTGGCCAAGGTGCTGGCACACTGGGCCTTTTCCGGCCTGGCACTGGTTTTGCTCGCACCGTTGCTGGCGTTGATGCTCGGTTTGCCTGCCGCCTGTCTGCCGGTGTTGCTGCTTTCGTTGTTGCTGGGTACACCGGTGCTGAGCTTGCTCGGTGCGGTGGGCGCAGCGCTGACGGTCGGTTTGAAGCGCGGTGGCCTGTTGCTGGCGTTGCTGATTCTGCCGTTGTACATCCCGGTGTTGATCCTCGGCAGTGGCGCCTTGCAGGCCGCCCTCCAAGGCATGCCGGCGACCGGTTATCTCCTGTGGCTTGGCAGCCTGACCGCCCTGGCGATAACCCTGACACCTTTTGCAATAGCGGCTGGCCTGAAGATCAGTGTCGGCGAATAATGAGGTCTGGTTGTTTTTTAACCAGTAAAGACCCTGGCTGGAGCGTGACAACGCACAGCAACCGTGATGGAAACAGTAATGAACTGGACGTGGTTTCATAAGCTCGGCTCGCCCAAATGGTTTTACGGCATCAGCGGCAAAATGCTGCCATGGCTGAGCGTCGCGGCGTTGCTGCTGATCGGCGTTGGCGTGGTCTGGGGCCTGGCCTTCGCGCCGCCTGACTACCAACAAGGCAACAGCTTCCGCATCATCTATATCCACGTCCCGGCCGCGATGCTGGCGCAGTCCATCTACGTGATGCTGGCGGTGTGCGGCGTCGTCGGGTTGGTGTGGAAAATGAAACTGGCCGACGTCGCCCTGCAATGCGCGGCGCCCATCGGAGCCTGGATGACCGCCGTGGCGCTGGTCACCGGGGCGATCTGGGGCAAACCGACCTGGGGTTCGTGGTGGGTCTGGGACGCGCGCCTCACATCGATGCTGATTCTGCTGTTCCTGTATTTCGGCCTGATTGCACTGGGCAACGCGATCAGCAATCGTGACAGCGCGGCCAAGGCCTGCGCGGTGCTGGCGATCGTCGGCGTGATCAACATCCCGATCATCAAATACTCGGTGGAGTGGTGGAACACCCTGCACCAGGGCGCGACCTTTACCCTCACCGAAAAACCGGCGATGCCTGCCGAAATGTGGCTGCCATTGCTGCTGACGGCGCTGGGTTTCTATTGTTTCTTCGGCGCGGTCCTGCTGCTGCGCATGCGTCTTGAAGTGCTCAAGCGTGAAGCGCGGGCCAGTTGGGTAAAAGCCGAAGTCGAAAACAGCCTGGAGGTCGTTCGATGAGTTTTGCGTCATTCGGCGATTTCCTCGCCATGGGCCATCACGGCCTGTATGTCTGGTCGGCCTATGGCATTTGCCTGGCAGTGCTGGCCCTCAACGTGGCGGCGCCGATCCTGGCCCGCAAGCGGTATCTGCAACAAGAGGCGCGTCGTCTGCGCCGGGAGAACGGCAAGTGAATCCGCTGCGTAAAAAGCGTCTTATCATCATTCTGGCGATTCTGGTCGGGGTCGGTGCTGCCGTCGGCCTGGCTCTTAGCGCCCTGCAGCAGAACATCAATCTGTTTTACACACCGACCCAGATCGCCAACGGCGAGGCCCCGCAAGACACGCGCATCCGCGCCGGCGGCATGGTCGAGGCGGGTTCATTGCAGCGTTCCGGCGACTCGCTGGACGTGAAGTTCGTCGTTACCGATTTCAACAAATCCGTGACCATCACCTATCGCGGCATCCTCCCGGACCTGTTCCGCGAAGGGCAGGGCATCGTCGCTCTGGGCAAGATCAACGCCGATGGCGTGGTGGTGGCCGATGAAGTGCTGGCCAAGCACGACGAGAAGTACATGCCGCCGGAAGTGACCAAAGCGTTGAAAGACAGTGGTCAGTCCGCTCCAACACCCGCGAAGGAGGGTTGATCGATGACTTCCGGCATTTTCATTCCAGAATTGGGCCATTTGGCCATGATTCTGGCGCTGTGTTTCGCGCTGGTTCAGGCCGTGGTGCCATTGGTCGGTGCCTGGCGCGGTGACCGTTTCTGGATGAGCCTGGCCCAGCCGGCCGCGTGGGGGCAGTTCGCGTTCTTGCTGTTCGCCTTCGGTTGCCTGACCTACGCCTTCATGGTCGACGACTTCTCCGTCGCCTACGTCGCCAACAACTCCAACAGCGCTTTGCCGTGGTACTACAAATTCAGCGCCGTGTGGGGCGCGCACGAAGGTTCGTTGCTGCTGTGGGCGTTGATCCTCGGCGGCTGGACCTTCGCCGTGTCGGTGTTCTCGCGGCAGTTGCCGCAAGTCATGCTGGCCCGCGTATTGGCGGTGATGGGCATGATCAGCACCGGTTTCCTGCTGTTCCTGATCCTGACGTCGAACCCGTTCAAACGCATCCTGCCGCAAGTGCCCAGCGACGGCGCCGACCTCAACCCGTTGCTGCAAGACATTGGCCTGATCGTTCACCCGCCGATGCTGTACATGGGCTATGTCGGTTTCTCCGTGGCGTTTGCCTTCGCCATCGCGGCGTTGATGGGCGGTCGCCTCGATGCGGCGTGGGCGCGCTGGTCGCGTCCATGGACCATCGTTGCCTGGGCGTTCCTCGGCATCGGCATCACCCTTGGCTCGTGGTGGGCCTATTACGAACTCGGCTGGGGCGGCTGGTGGTTCTGGGACCCGGTGGAAAACGCCTCGTTCATGCCATGGTTGGTGGGCACCGCGCTGATTCACTCGTTGGCGGTCACGGAAAAACGTGGCGTGTTCAAGAGCTGGACCGTGTTGCTGGCCATCGCCGCTTTCTCGTTGAGCTTGCTCGGCACCTTCCTCGTGCGTTCCGGCGTGCTGACCTCGGTTCACGCGTTTGCCTCCGACCCCGAGCGCGGCGTGTTCATCCTGATTTTCCTGCTGTTCGTGGTTGGCGGTTCGCTGACGCTGTTCGCCTTGCGTGCACCGGTGGTCAAGAGTCAGGTCGGCTTCAACCTCTGGTCGCGGGAAACCCTGTTGCTGGGCAACAACCTGGTCCTGGTGGTGGCGGCTTCGATGATCCTGCTCGGCACTTTGTACCCCTTGATTCTCGATGCGATGACCGGGGCCAAGCTGTCGGTCGGCCCGCCGTACTTCAACGCGTTGTTCATACCGTTGATGGGGTTGCTGATGGTGGTGATGGCGGTAGGCATGCTGGTGCGCTGGAAAGACACCCCGGTCAAATGGCTGATGAGCATGCTCACGCCTGTATTGCTTGGCAGCGCCGCGTTGGCCGTGGTGGCTGGCGTCGCTTATGGCGATTTCAACTGGGCAGTGATCGCGACCTTCATGCTTGCAGCCTGGGTGTTGCTGGCCGGTGTGCGTGACATCTTCGACAAGACGCGCCACAAAGGCTTGATCAAAGGCCTGCCGACCCTGACCCGCAGCTATTGGGGCATGCAGGTTGCGCACCTGGGCATCGCGGTTTGCGCCCTCGGCGTAGTGCTGTCGAGCCAGAACAGTGCCGAGCGCGACCTGCGCCTGGCGCCTGGCGAATCCATGGACCTGGGCGGTTACCAGTTCGTCTTCGAAGGTGCCAAGCACTTCGAAGGCCCGAATTTCACCTCCGACAAGGGCACCGTGCGGGTGATTCGCGACGGCAAGGAAGTCAGCGTGCTGCACCCGGAAAAACGCCTCTACACCGTGCAGAATTCGGTGATGACCGAGGCCGGGATCGACGCCGGTTTCACCCGTGACCTTTACGTCGCATTGGGCGAACCGCTGGGCGATGGCGCCTGGGCGGTGCGCGTGCACGTTAAACCGTTCGTACGCTGGATCTGGTTCGGCGGTTTGCTCACCGGGCTCGGTGGATTGCTGGCGGCGCTGGATCGCCGATATCGAGTCAAGGTGAAATCCAAGGTGCGTGAAGCACTCGGCATGTCGGGAGCCACTGCATGAAGCGTTGGTTGATGTTGTTGCCACTGGCGATTTTTCTGGTGGTTGCCGTGTTCCTTTATCGCGGTCTGTACCTGGACCCGGCCGAGCTGCCTTCGGCGATGATCGGCAAGCCGTTCCCGGAGTTCTCGCTGCCAGCGGTGCAGGGCGACAAGACCCTGACCCGCGCCGACATCCTCGGTAAACCGGCACTGGTCAATGTCTGGGGCACCTGGTGCATTTCCTGCCGGGTCGAGCACCCGGTGCTGAACAAACTGGCCGAGAAGGGCGTGGTGATCTACGGCATCAACTACAAGGACGTCAACGCCGACGCCTTGAAGTGGCTGGCGGAATTCCACAACCCGTATCAGCTGGATATCCGCGACGATGCCGGCACCCTGGGCCTGAACCTCGGTGTGTATGGCGCGCCGGAAACCTTCTTCATCGACGCCAAAGGCATCATCCGCGACAAGTTCGTCGGTGTGATCGACGAGCAGGTCTGGCGCGAAAAACTGGCGGCCAAGTATCAGGCGCTGGTTGATGAGGCCAAGCCATGAAGCGCTGGCTAGCTGCCGTAGTCTTGGGTTTGAGCATGGCCGGTGTGGCGCATGCCGCCATCGACACCTACGAGTTCGCCAAAGAGGGTGACCGCGAACGTTTTCGCGAATTGACCAAGGAACTGCGCTGCCCCAAGTGCCAGAACCAGGACATCGCCGACTCTAATGCGCCGATTGCCGCCGACCTGCGCAAGGAGATTTTCCGCATGCTCGGCGAGGGCAAGGACAACCAGCAGATCATCGACTTCATGGTTGATCGCTACGGGGATTTCGTCCGCTACAAACCGGCCCTCAACGCCAAGACTGCGCTGCTCTGGTTCGGCCCCGCCGGCCTGCTGCTGGGTGGCTTCGTGATCATCGCGGTGATCGTCCGCCGTCGTCGCGTGCAACGCGCTGATACCCCGGACACGCTTTCTGCCGAGGAGCGCAAGCGCCTCGATCAACTGTTGGATAAAAACCAAGAATGATTGATTTCTGGCTCGCTGCAGGTCTGCTCCTTCTGGTGGCCCTGAGTTTTCTGCTGATCCCTGTTCTGCGCAATCGTCGCGCCCAGCTCGAAGAGGATCGTACTGCCCTGAACGTGGCGCTGTATCAGGAGCGCGTGGCTGAGTTGCAGACTCAGCAGGAAGAGGGCGTACTCGACGCCGCGCAAATGGATGCTGGCCGCGCCGAGGCTGCCCGCGAATTGCTCGCTGACACCGAAGGCGTTGACGCGCCACGGGTGACGCGTCTGGGCAAACCGGCGCCGTTGCTGGCGGCGATTCTGGTCCCGGTGCTGGGCCTGGGGTTGTATCTGCATTTCGGTGCCAGCGACAAAGTCGAGCTGACCCGGGAATTCTCCCAGGCGCCACAGTCGATGGAAGAGATGACGCAGCGTCTGGAGCGTGCGGTCGCGGCGCAACCGGATTCCGCCGAGGCGCTGTATTTCCTTGGTCGCACCTACATGACTCAGGATCGTCCCGCCGATGCGGCGAAGATCTTCGAACGCACCGTCAACATCGCCGGGCGTCAGCCTGAACTGTTGGGGCAATGGGCGCAGGCTCAGTACTTCGCGGATGGCAAGAAATGGTCGGACAAGATTCAAGTGCTGACTGACGAAGCGCTGAAAGCCGATCCGAAGGAAGTCACCAGCCTCGGTTTGTTGGGCATCGCTGCATTCGAAGCCGAGCGTTACCAAGACGCCATCGATTACTGGAATCGCCTGCTGGAACAACTGCCACCGGAAGACAAATCCCGAATCGCGCTGCAGGGCGGCATTACCCGCGCCAAGGAAAAACTGGTGGCCAGTGGCGGTAAGGTAGCTGAGGCTCCGGTGGCCAAAGTTGCTGCGCTGCTCAAGGTCCGGGTGGATCTGGCGGCCGATCTGAAAGCCAAGGTCCAGCCGGGCGACAGCGTGTTCATCTTCGCCCGCGCCACCAACGGTCCTCCCGCGCCGTTGGCGGCCAAGCGCTTGACCGTGGCTGACCTGCCGGCGACTGTCGAACTGGGCGATGCTGACGCGATGATGCCGCAGTTGAAACTGTCGAACTTTCCTGAAGTCCAACTGGTTGCGCGCATCTCCCGCGCCGGCAAACCCACCGCCGGCGAGTGGATCGGTCGTAGCCAGCCTCTGGCCAGCAGCACCACCGCGCCGCAAAAACTGACTATCGACAGCCCGGATAAATAACCCCGGGAATAAACAGGAAGCACCATCATGACCGCCATCGCTCGTATCACCCTGCTCAGCGTTGTTTTAGGGCTGAGCGCTTGTGCGGTCCAACGGCCTCCGGTGGAGCAGCCGACGCCACCGCCGATCCCGCCGTCGCAGCCGAGTACCAAGCCTGCGCCGTCCACTGTGCCGAGCAAGCCGAGCGCTCCGGCCAAGCCTGCCAAACCGTTGCCCCGGACCTCGGCCAGTTTCGCGCCGCCGCCGGGGGGGAATAGTCACTGGGATCCTAAATTGGGTGTCTATGTGCTGGATGACCAGCCGAATACCTTTTATCGCCAGCGTACGTACTACCGTTGGGATAATGGCTGGAGCAGGTCGATCAGTCCGAAGGGGCCTTGGGAGGAGACGGATATTCATGGGGTGCCTGGGGGATTGGGGCGGCAGTTCGGGCAGTGACACAAGAGGCGACCTTCGGGGTCGCCTTTTTTGTGGGTGCTGAATGGCGATGGCGGCCTTATAGCCGACCGGGATTTTTTATCGGGTACATATCCGTTCCTGCGGTAACGGCGGCTTAGGGTTTCGCCCTTACGGCGAGTCACTTTTTTTACAAGCGCCTAAAAAAAGTAACCAAAAAAACGCTCGCCCCTTACGTACGGCACCTCGCTAGAGCTCGGTGTTCCTTCGCTCCGGCATTCATCCGGGGGCATCGCCTCCGGTCTGCTTCGCGACGACCTCCTCTCGATGTGTGCGGCTTCGCCGCACGGCGCTACGCGCCCACCCCCGGCTGAACGCCTCCACTCAGCCTCCCGATGGGGCGGGTGGGTCAAAAACAACCGAGGCGGCCTACCGGCCGACCTGGTTGTTTGGTTTGTACGCATTCCAGACTGTGGGAGCCAGCCTGCTGGCGATGGCGGCCTGACAGCCGACCTGATTTTGCAGCTGTATCAAGTCAAATGTAGGAGCTGCCGCAGGCTGCGATCTTTTGATCTTGCTTCTAAACAACAAAATCAAAAGATCGCAGCCTCGTTGCACTCGACAGCTCCTACAGGGAAATGCGCACGAACCAAACAAACAGGCCGGCCGGTCGGCCACCTCGCTTTTGATCTGGCTTTTGATCTTTTGCCCCTTCGGCAGGCCGAGCGGAGGTGTTCATCAGGGGGTTAGGCGCGCAGCGCCGTGCGGCGAAGCCGCACACATCGAGAGGAGGTGCAGCGAAGCAAACCGTAGGCGATGCCCCCTGATGGACACCGTAGCGAGGGTACACCGAGCCCCAGCGAGGTGCCGTACGCCGGGGCAAAGCCTTTTGCTTACTTTTTGGCGTTTGAAAAAGTGAGTCGCTGTAAGAGCGAAACCGCCAGCGGCCGTTACCGCAGGAATGGATATGTACACCCTCAAAAACTACAGAGCCTGACACAAAGCTATCGCCAGCAGGCTGGCTCCCACAGGGATCTTCAGCAGGCACAGTATCTGTGTAAAGCCGGAGCGCACAGCTCAACCTTTCACAAAACCTTCATCAAATAGTTACACCAGCGACTTGTGCAAGTCATAGGGCTGACATACCCGGTGCCTAAAGTCGGTTGAACTCCAATACAGCCACGGACGGCTGTTCAACCAGACAGAGAAGCCCATGAACGCAGCTATCCATGTCGATCATCTGAACAAGACCTTTGCGCGTAAAACCGCACTGGTCGACCTCGAACTGACCATCGCGGCCGGTGAGATGGTCGCGCTGATCGGCGCGTCCGGCTCCGGTAAATCCACCTTGCTGCGCCACCTCGCGGGCCTGGCCTGTTGCGATAAAAACAACGGCGGCAGCGTCAAGGTGCTGGGGCGGGAAGTGCAGGCGAGCGGACGGCTCAATGGCAAAGTGCGCCGCCTGCGTGCCGACATCGGCTACATCTTCCAGCAGTTCAATCTGGTCAACCGCCTGAGCGTGCTCGACAACGTGCTGCTCGGTTGCCTGGGGCGCATGCCGCGCTGGCGTGGCAATTTGTGCCTGTTCAACGCCGAAGAAAAACAATTCGCCCTGGAATCCCTGGACCGCGTCGGCCTCGCCGATCTGGCGGCGCAACGGGCCTCGACCCTGTCCGGCGGTCAGCAGCAGCGCGTGGCGATTGCCCGAGCGCTGACCCAGCGTGCCGAGGTGATTCTGGCGGATGAGCCGATCGCCTCGCTCGACCCCGAGTCGGCGCGCAAGGTCATGGAGATCCTTGCCGACATCAACCGCCGCGACGGCAAGACCGTGGTCGTGACCCTGCATCAAGTCGACTACGCCACCCGCTATTGCCCGCGCGCCGTTGCGCTCAAGGGCGGGCGGATTCATTTCGATGGTCGCGCCGCCGAGCTGAGCGGGCAGTTCCTCAACGATTTGTATGGCGCCGATATCGACACCAGCCTGATGTGTTCCGACCAGCTTCGCCCAGTCGAAGCCGTGCCCCGGCTAGTGATGGCGCGCGCGTGACAACTCCCGAATTTCCCAACCGTTTACCCTCAGGAAACCTTTCCATGTTGAACCGTATCGGTCGTGTTTTTGCTGGTGCAGCACTGCTCGCCAGCTGTGTGATGGGCACCGCCCAGGCTGAAGAAAAAGCCATCAACTTCGGCATCATGTCCACCGAATCCTCGCAAAACCTCAAGAGCATCTGGCAGCCGTTTCTGGATGACATGCAGAAGCAAACCGGCCTGAAGATCAACGCCACGTTTGCCTCGGACTATGCCGGCCTGATCCAGGGCATGCGCTTCAACAAGGTCGACGTCGCCTGGTTGGGCAACAAGGCTGCCATCGAAGCCGTGGACCGTTCCAACGGCGAAATCTTCGCCCAGACCGCGGCCGCCAGCGGTGCAGCCGGTTACTGGAGCGTGTTGATCGCGCGCAAGGACAGCCCGATCAACTCCGTTGACGACATGCTGAAAAACGCCAAGAACCTGACCTTCGGTAATGGTGATCCGAACTCCACTTCGGGCTACCTGGTGCCGGGCTATTACGTGTTCGCCAAGAACCACGTCGATGCCGCCACTGCATTCAAGCGCACGCTCAACTCCAGCCATGAAGTCAACGCCTTGAGCGTGGCCAAGGGGCAGCTGGATGTGGCGACCTTCAACACCGAAAGCTGGGATCGCCTGGAAGTCACCCAGCCTGATAAAGCCGCGCTGCTGAAAGTGATCTGGAAATCGCCGCTGATCCCGGCCGACCCGTTGGTGTGGAGCAAGGCGCTGAGTGACAGCGAGAAAACCAAGATCCGCGATTTCATCTTCAGCTACGGCGATACCGACTCCGAAAAAGCCGTGCTCGCGGGCATGCAGTTGGGCAAGTTCCTGAAGTCCAGCGACGACCAGTTGCTGCCGATCCGTCAGCTGGAGCTGTTCAAGCAGCGCACCACCATCAGCGCCGACACCAAGCTTGAAGCCGCCGACAAGGCCAAGAAACTGGCCGACATCGATGCCGAGCTGGCCAAGCTGCAAGAGCGCATCACCTTGCTCGAGAAGAGCGAGAAAAAGACCGCCAACGCCGGTTGATCCATGGCGCGGACCCCATGTGGGAGCGGGCTTGCTCGCGAAAGCGGTGTGTCATTGAACAGATATGGCGACTGATACACCGCTTTCGCGAGCAAGCCCGCTCCCACAGGGGGCTGCGTCAGCCAATGCAATCGGAAAATTTTAGAGAAACCCTCATGACCACTCTCCACGCTGAAGCTGTCGGCAAGCGTACCTGGCCGCAATACGCCGGTTGGGGCCTGTTTCTGGTCCTGCTGGCCTGGGCCTGGCACGGCGCCGAAATGAATCCGATGGCGCTGTACCGCGACTCGGGAAACATGGCGACGTTCGCCGCGGATTTCTTTCCGCCGGACTTCCATGAATGGCGCTCGTACCTCAAGGAAATGATCGTCACCGTACAAATCGCCTTATGGGGCACGGTGCTGGCGATTGTCTGCTCGGTGCCGCTGGGCATTCTCTGCTCGGAAAACATCACCCCCTGGTGGATTCACCAACCACTGCGCCGGGTGATGGACGCTTTCCGTTCGATCAACGAAATGGTCTTCGCGATGTTGTTCGTGGTGGCCGTCGGCCTGGGACCGTTTGCCGGTGTCCTGGCACTGTGGATCAGCACAACGGGCGTACTCGCCAAACTCTTCGCTGAAGCCGTGGAAGCGATTGATCCAGGCCCGGTCGAAGGCGTTCGTGCTACCGGCGCCAGTGCCTTGCAAGAGGTGATCTACGGCGTGATCCCGCAAGTGATGCCGCTGTGGGTTTCGTATGCGCTCTACCGTTTTGAAGCCAACGTGCGCTCGGCGACGGTGGTGGGGATGGTCGGTGCGGGCGGGATCGGCGTGATTCTGTGGGAAAACATCCGTGCCTTTCAGTTCGTTCAAACCTGCGCTGTTTTGCTGGTGATCATCGTTGTCGTCAGCCTGATCGACATCCTCTCGCAACGTCTGCGCAAGCAGTTCATCTGATTTTCGGAGGGGTGCCTGCGGGCGCTTTTTTTAAAGCATGCAGTTGTCTAGACAAGATGAACCGGTGTACCGCGAACTCGCCGACATCCTGCGTCGTGAACTGGGTGACTACCGCGCCGGAGACTTCCTGCCGGCGGAGGTGCAGTTGGCCGAACGCTTCGGCGTCAACCGCCACACCTTGCGCCGCGCCATCGATGAGCTGGTGTTCGAGGGCAGCCTGTTGCGCCGTCAGGGCAAAGGCACGCAAGTGCTGGAACGCCCGCTGATCTATCCGATGGCCGCCGACAGTGCCTACAGCCAGTCGCTATCGGCCCAGGGACATGGCGTCGAGGCGGTGCTGCTCAAACGTCGCTACTGCTTTGCCAGCCGTGAAGAGGCGCAGCATCTGGGCATTGCCGAGATGGCGCCGATGATCGAATTGCAGACTTTGCGCAAGCTCGACGGCCAGCCGGTCAGCCTGATCCGCCATCGCTACTGCGCCAGCCACGCGCCACTGCTCGCGGACTACACCGGCGGCTCGTTGCGCCAGTACCTCAGCGAACGGGACATGCCGCTGACCCGTACCCAAAGCCTGATCGGCGCCCGTTTGCCCAACCGCGAAGAAGCCGCGCTTTTGATGATGCCCCGGCATTTGCCGGCGCTGAGTGTGTTCACCCTTTCCCGTGATCGCGACGGCCGTGCGGTGGAGCTGGCCCAGTCCACCAGTCGTTCGGATCGCTTCCAATACCAGGTCGTTACCTGATGGAGAACGCCATGCAAAACCCTGTTCCTCACACCGAACGCCAGCACTGGATCGGCGTGCTGGCCC
Organism: Pseudomonas sp. MAG733B; assembly: GCF_036884845.1. Lineage (NCBI taxonomy): Bacteria > Pseudomonadati > Pseudomonadota > Gammaproteobacteria > Pseudomonadales > Pseudomonadaceae > Pseudomonas > Pseudomonas sp. MAG733B. The sequence continues at coordinate 5,517,833 of NZ_CP145732.1, read as the reverse complement.
GCGCTCGTCTCAGTGATTTGCAGCCCTTCGAAGACGCACTGCGCGACATCGAATACCAACTGATCCGCGCCCCGGAGATCGGCATGACCCTGGTTCGCGGTCGCATGGGTGGCAACGGTGCGCCGTTCAACGTCGGCGAAATGAGCGTGACCCGCTGCGTGGTGCGCCTGGCCGATGGCCGTACCGGCTACAGCTACCTGGCGGGCCGCGACAAGGTTCACGCCGAACTCGCGGCCCTGGCCGACGCGCATTTGCAAGGGGTGCAACAGCGTCACTGGCTAACGGAAATGATCACGCCACTGGCCACAGCCCAGGCCGAACGCCGGGCACAGAAAGAGGCGGAAACCGCCGCCACCAAAGTCGAATTCTTCACCCTCGTGCGAGGAGAAAACTGATGAGCGCACAGCTGTTGCAACCGGCGTTCGCCGACCCGGTGCTGGATGCCCAGCGCGGTTTTCGCGCGGCTATGAAGGCACTCGCTGGGCCAGGTCTGATTCAGACATTGCAACCGACGCCGAGCCTTGAAGGATTGGAACCGGCGACCTATGCACTGTGCCTGGCACTGCTGGATGTCGACACGCCGCTGTGGCTGGCGCCGTCCTTCGACACGCCGCTGATTCGCGCCAACCTGGCGTTCCACTGTGGTTGCCCGTTGACCGCCAAGCGTGAAGACGCGCGGTTTGCCTTGCTTGCGGCCGACGATCTGCTCGACCTGAGCGGCTTCGATCATGGCAACGATCGCTACCCGGATCAGTCCTGCACCTTGCTGGTTCAACTGCCAAGCCTCGACGGCGGGGCAGGGCTGAAGTGGCGCGGGCCGGGGATCGAAAGTGAACACGATGTTGCGTTGCCGGTGGCCGATGGCTTCTGGCGCGAGCGTGAACGGCGCATCGAATTTCCCCGGGGCCTGGACCTGTTTATCGCTGCCGGCCATGACCTGATCGGTTTGCCGCGCAGTACTCGTATCGCAGAGGAGCGTGCCTGATGTACGTAGCCGTCAAGGGTGGCGAACAGGCCATCGACAATGCCCACCGTCTACTGGCGAAGAAACGCCGGGGCGATACCTCGGTCACTGAGCTGAGCGTTGAGCAGATCCGTCAGCAACTGCCGCTGGCGGTGGCGCGTGTGATGAGCGAAGGCTCGCTGTACGACGAAGAGCTGGCCGCGCTGGCGATCAAGCAAGCGGCGGGGGATCTGGTCGAAGCGATCTTCCTGCTGCGTGCCTACCGCACCACGTTGCCGCGCTTCAGCCCGAGCCTGCCGATCGATACGCAGAACATGCAGCTCAGCCGACGCTTGTCCGCCACCTTCAAGGACGTGCCCGGTGGGCAACTGCTGGGGCCGACCTTCGATTACACCCATCGCTTGCTGGACTTTGCGCTGCTCGCCGAAGGCGAATATCCGGGGCCGCAAACCACCCCGAATGCCAGTCTTGAACCGTGCCCTCGCGTCCTCGGTTTGCTGGCCAAGGAAGGCTTGATCAAGAACGAATCCGACAACGGCGAAGCGGTGGCGGACATCACCCGCGATCCGCTGGAATTGCCCGCCAATCGCGCCCAGCGCCTGCAAGCGCTGGCCCGTGGCGACGAAGGCTTCCTGTTGGCGTTGGGTTACTCGACCCAACGCGGTTACGGCCGCAACCATCCGTTCGCCGGGGAAATTCGCATCGGCGAAGTCGAGGTGTGGATCGAGCCCGAAGAGCTGGGTTTCCCGATCAACCTGGGCAGCATCGAAGTCACCGAGTGCGAGATGGTCAACCAGTTCGTCGGCTCGGCCACGGAGCTGGCGCAGTTCACTCGCGGCTACGGCCTGGCCTTCGGGCATGCCGAGCGCAAGGCCATGGGCATGGCGCTGGTCGACCGAGCATTACGCGCCGACGAGTACAACGAAGAGATCGTGTCCCCGGCGCAGCAGGAAGAATTCGTGCTGATGCACTGCGACAACGTCGAAGCATCCGGTTTTGTCTCGCACCTCAAATTACCTCACTACGTGGACTTCCAGGCCGAACTGGAACTGATCCGCAAACTGCGCAAGCCTGCCGAGGGCAGCAACCATGAATGACCTGACTCAAGCGCCGGTCCGCGACGCGGCGTACAACTTCGCCTACCTCGATGAACAGACCAAACGCATGATCCGCCGCGCCTTGCTCAAGGCTGTGGCGATCCCCGGTTACCAGGTGCCGTTTGGTGGTCGCGAGATGCCGCTGCCTTACGGTTGGGGCACTGGTGGCATGCAATTGACCGCCGCGATTTTGGGCGACGATGACGTGCTCAAGGTCATCGACCAAGGCGCGGATGACACCACCAACGCCGTGTCGATCCGCCGCTTCTTTGCCCGCACCGCAGGCGTCGCCACCACCGAAAGTACGCCGGACGCGACGGTGATCCAGACCCGCCACCGGATCCCGGAAACGCCGCTGCACGCCGACCAGATCATGGTCTATCAAGTGCCGATTCCCGAGCCGCTGCGCTTTATCGAACCGTCGGAAGTCGAGACGCGGACCATGCACGCCCTCAATGATTACGGGGTCATGCACGTCAAACTCTACGAAGACATCGCCACCTTCGGCCACATCGCCACGGCCTATGCCTACCCGGTGATGGTCGACGAGCGCTACGTGATGGACCCGTCGCCGATCCCGAAATTCGACAACCCGAAACTCGACATGAGCCCGGCGCTGATGCTGTTCGGTGCCGGTCGTGAGAAGCGGCTGTACGCGGTGCCGCCGTTTACCCGCGTCACCAGTCTCGACTTCGAGGATCACCCGTTCGAGGCGCAGAAATGGGAGGAGTGCTGCGCCATCTGCGGCAGCCGTGAATCGTTCCTCGACGAGCTGATCCTCGACGACGCCGGCACCCAGAGCTTCGTCTGTTCCGACACTTATTACTGCGCCCAGCGCGTCAGCCAGCAGGAGCAGGGCCAATGAACCAGGCGCTGAAAAACGATCTGTCCGTGTCCACCGAACCCTTGCTGCAAGTGCGTGATTTGTCGCTGTTGTACGGTCCGGAAAAGGGCTGTCAGGACGTCAGTTTCGATTTGTACCCCGGTGAGGTATTGGGGATTGTCGGTGAGTCCGGGTCGGGTAAATCGACCTTGCTCTCGCTGCTCAGCGGACGCCTGCCACCGCAGAACGGCCGCATCGGCTACCGCGACAAACAAGGCCAATGGCTGGACCTGTACAGCGCCAGCGAAGCCGAACGCCGCACATTGCTGCGCACCGAATGGGGCTTCGTCGAACAGAACCCGCGCGACGGTTTGCGCATGGGCGTGTCGGCTGGCGCCAACATCGGCGAACGCCTGATGGCCCAGGGCGTGCGCAACTATCAGCAGTTGCGCGGGGCCGGGCTCGACTGGCTGAGCCAGGTGGAAATCGATCCGCAGCGCATCGACGATTTGCCGCGGACCTTTTCCGGCGGCATGCAGCAGCGCCTGCAAATCGCCCGCAACCTGGTGTCGAGCCCGCGTCTGGTGTTCATGGACGAACCCACCGGTGGCCTCGATGTGTCGGTGCAGGCGCGCTTGCTCGACCTGTTGCGCGGCCTGGTGCGGGAGCTGGACCTGGCGGTGGTGATCGTCACCCACGATTTGGCGGTGGCGCGGTTGCTGGCCGACCGCTTGATGGTGATGCGCCGTTCGCGGGTGGTGGAAACCGGCCTGACCGACCAGATCCTCGACGATCCGCAGCACCCTTATTCGCAACTGCTGGTGTCTTCGGTGTTGCAGCCGTGAAGCCCCGTCCAACTGTGGAAACCGAGCGATGAATAACTTGATCGAGGTCCGTGACCTCTCGAAAACCTTCACCCTGCATCAGCAGAACGGCGTGGTCCTCAACGTGTTGCGCGGGGTGGATTTCAGTGTGGCGGGCGGCGAATGCCTGGTGCTGCACGGTCAGTCCGGTGCCGGCAAAAGCACCTTGCTGCGCACCCTGTACGGCAACTATCTGCCGGCAGGCGGCAGCATCCGCATGCAGCATGACGGCCAGTGGCTGGAGTTGGTGGGCGCCGAACCCCGGGACATTCTGCAAGTGCGTCAGCGCACGCTCGGCTATGTCAGCCAGTTCCTGCGGGTGATTCCGCGTGTGGCTTGCCTGGATGTGGTGATGGAGCCAGCGCTGGCTCGTGGCTGGTCGAAACACCTGGCGCAATCGCGGGCCGAATTGCTGCTCACTCGCCTAAACATTCCGCAACGCCTGTGGCAACTGGCGCCCGGCACCTTTTCCGGTGGCGAACAGCAGCGGGTCAACATCGCCCGCGGCTTCATGGTCGCGTGGCCGGTGATGTTGCTCGACGAACCGACAGCCTCCCTCGACGACAACAATCGTCAGGTGGTGCTGGAACTGATGAATGAAGCAAAAGTCGCCGGTGCCGCGCTGATCGGTATCTTCCACGACCGTGTCGCCCGCGAAGCGGTTGCCGACCGCCATCTCGACATGACGCCCGCCGCTGTGACCGAAAAGGAATACGCCGATGTCCGTTGAACAGATCCTCAGCAATGCCCAACTGGTCGCCGCTGACCGCGTGTTCTACGGCACTGTGGTGCTGCGCGACGGGTTGATCGCCGAAGTTGCCGAAGGCCCGAGCCGCTTGCCCCAGGCGCTGGATCTCAACGGCGATTACCTGCTGCCGGGTCTGGTGGAGTTGCACACCGACAACCTGGAACGCCACATGACCCCGCGTCCCGGCGTCGACTGGCCGTCAGTGCCGGCGGTGCTCAGCCATGATGCGCAGATCATCGCGGCCGGCATCACCACGGTGTTTGACGCGGTGTCCATCGGCGACGTGAATCCCAAAGGCAATCGCATGCAGAAACTGCCGGCGATGCTGGAAGCGATTTCCAAGGCATCCGACGCCGGGCTGACCCGCGCCGAACACCGCCTGCACCTGCGCTGCGAGCTGTGCCACCCGGACACCCTCACCGTGTTTCGCGACCTGGTGGAAAACCCGCTGGTGCAACTGGTGTCGGTGATGGACCACTCGCCGGGTCAGCGCCAGTTCGTGCTGGAATCCAAGTACCGTGAGTACTACATGGGCAAATACCACCTGACCACCACGCAGATGGATGAATTCATCACGTTGCAGATGGCCAATTCGCGCACGTACAGCGACCGTTACCGCGCGGCAATCGTCGAGCATTGTCTGGCCCTTGGCCTGTCGGTGGCCAGTCATGATGACGCGACCCTGGCCCACGTCGAGGAGTCGGCGCGCTACGGCATGACCATCGCCGAGTTCCCGACCACCGTCGAAGCGGCGCGCGGGTGCCAGGACAACGGCATGAAGGTCTTGATGGGCGCACCGAACATCGTGCGCGGCGGTTCGCACTCGGGTAACGTGGCCGCCGCAGATCTGGCCGCCGAAGGCTTGCTGGATATCCTGTCCAGCGACTACTACCCGGCGAGCCTGCTGCAATCGGCGTTCGTCCTGGCGGCGCAGAGCGAGCGGATCGGCTTGGCCGAAGCGGTGCGCATGGTCAGCCTGAACCCGGCCCGGGCCGCAGGTCTCAATGATCGCGGCGAGATTGCCCCGGGTTTGCGCGCCGATCTTGTACAAGCGCGCAGTCAGGACGGTTTGCCGGTGGTCCAGCAAGTATGGCGACAAGCGAAGAGGGTGTTTTGATGGCAGGCAGGTTGATCTATCTCATCGGGCCTTCGGGTTCGGGCAAGGACAGCCTGCTCGATGCCGCGCGAGAGCGGTTGGCCGAACGCGGCTGCCGCATTGTGCGGCGGGTCATCACCCGCTCGGCGGAAGCGGTGGGCGAGGCGGCACTGGGCGTCAGTGCGCAGCAGTTCGCCGACATGGAGGCTCAGGGCGCGTTTGCCCTGAGCTGGCATGCCAATGGGTTGTCCTATGGCATCCCGCAGGAAATCGATGATTGGCTGGCGGCAGGGGATGACGTGCTGGTCAACGGCTCGCGGGGGCATTTGCAGAACACTCGCCTGCGCTATCCGAACGTGTTGGTGTTGCTGCTGACGGTGGATCAAGCGGTATTGCGCCAGCGTCTGCTGGCGCGTGGGCGTGAATCGCTGGTCGAAATCGATCAGCGGCTGGCGCGCAATGCCCGTTTCACTGAGCGCCTGCTGGCCGACAACGACCCGGCGCTGCACCTGCTCGATAACTCCGGGCCGCTGGAGAGCACGGTCGAACGCTTGCTGGCGTGCATTGACGAGCAAGCGCCATGCGCCTGACGTTGCTGGGCACCGGTGATGCCCGGCAAGTCCCGGTCTACGGCTGCGAATGTCTGGCTTGCGCGAGGGCGCGTAACGACGAGCGCTTGCAGCGTCTGCCCTGTAGCGCGTTGATCGAATGCGGCGATCAGCGCTGGTTGATCGACAGCGGCTTGCCCGACCTGTGCGAACGTTTTGCGCCGCGCAGCTTCAACGGCATTTTCCAGACTCACTACCACGCCGACCACGCCCAGGGTTTGTTGCACTTGCGCTGGGGCCAGGGCCTTGTGATCCCGGTGCACGGCCCGGTCGACCCGGAAGGTTTGGCTGACCTTTACAAACACCCCGGCATTCTTGATTTCAGCCAGCCGTTCGAGGCTTTCGAAACCCGTTCTTTCGGCACGCTGAAAGTCACCGCGCTGCCGTTACTGCATTCCAAACCGACCCTCGGCTATCTGCTGGAAGGTGAAGGGCGGCGGATTGCCTACCTGACTGACACCGTCGGTCTGCCACCGGACACCACGGCGTTTCTGCAACGTTACCCGTTGGACTTGCTGGTGCTCGACTGCTCGATGCCACCACAACCCCAGGCCCCACGTAATCATAACGACCTGAACCTGGCTTTGCGGTGCATTGAAGAACTGCAACCGGCGTTGGCGGTATTGACGCATGTCGGGCATACGTTTGATACGTGGTTGATGGAGCATCGCGGCGAGTTGCCGGGCAATGTCAGTGTCGGGTTTGATGGGTGTGTGTTGTAGAGGAGAGCGCGAGCCACATCAGAAAATCTCTCAAGGGCGCGGGGTAAAGCACGCAAGCGTCAAATATAGCGGTAAAAGAGGTGTGCCTCACTCGTATCCTGTCCTTAACGCCTGTGCCTGCTCGGCGAGAAGCGTCATTGCCTGCTCGCTGGCTGCATCGCGCCGGGTTTTATAGTCCATCAAATCGGCAAAACGCACACGTCGGTGCTTGCCGGTTTTGTGGTAGGACAGTTCACCGGACTCCAGCAGTTTGATCAGGTGCGGGCGTGAGACATTGAGCAAGTCTGCCGCTTCCTGTGTGGTCAGTTCCGCGTGGACCGGAACCACTTTGACGGCATTGCCCGCTGCTAACTCAGCGAGGATATCGACCAACAGGCGCAGTGCCGAGGTCGGTAGTTCGACGCTGTGAGCTTCATTGCGCTCGTCGAAAATCTGGATGCGCTGGGTTTCGATTTGGGTGCAGAGATAGGCTGTAAGTGCACGTTGCCCCTCACTGGCAAGCTGCACCTCGCGTTCCGCGGGTAAATGGATCGGTGGATGAATGACTGTCGACATGACGGTTTCCAATATTCTGAATAATCGATGTCGGCAGGCTATTCGAATTAATCGAAATTCGCAATAAACGAAACGCCTGGCTGTTCAAACGTATTTATTCAACAACCCCCGCACATACTCCACAAACCCCCGCGCCTTGGCGCTGGCCATTCTTCCGGTGGGGAACACGGCCCACAGGTCTTGATTCGGCAGGGTCCATTCGCTCACGACTTCCCGGACTGTGCCACTGGCCAGTTCCGGCGCGAACATCCATTCGGATGCCACGGTCAACCCTTGGTGGGACAGCACGGCTGCACGCAGACCTTCGGCGGCGCTGACGCGGATGCGCCCGTTGATGATCACGGGTTGTTCTTCATCAGCCTGCTTGAACAGCCAGTTGGCACCGCCGCTGAGGGTGTAGACGATTGCCTGATGCTCGCCCAGATCGGCGGGGCTGGTGGGTTCGCCGTATTTTTCGAAGTACGCGGGCGTGCCCAGTACCACGCGCCGGCATTCGGCGATCTTGCGGGCGGTGAGGCCGGAGTCGCTCAGGGCGCCCATGCGCAGGGCAACGTCCACGCCTTCTTCCACCAGATTGACGTTGCGATCATCGAGCATCAGGTCGATGTTCAGCTCCGGGTTCAGCTCCAGAAACGGCCCAAGGTGCGGCACGATATGCATTCGGCCGAAGGTTACGGCGGCGCAGATCCGCAGGTTTCCGGTCAACCCGCTGGCGGCGCCACGCGCCGCGTTGTCGGCCTCATCGGCTTCTTCGATGGCGCGCTTGGCCCGCTCGAAAAACGCCAGCCCGGCCTCGGTGGGGGTCAGGCCACGAGTCGAACGCAACAATAGCCGCACCGCCAGCCGCGATTCGAGTTGCGCGATGGTTTTCGACACGGCGGGCTGACCGATATTCAGACGCCGGGCCGCCGCGGAGAACGAACCGGTTTCCACCACGTAGACGAAGGTTTCCATTGCGCCGAGGCGGTCCATCGAAGGTCCTTATAGAAATCACTGTAGAAGCGAGCCCGCTCGCGAAGCTTTTGAAACTAAGCCGTCGCCAGCGAAGCTTTCTGCGAAACACTCAAGAACCGCAACAACGCCAACAGCGGAAACGCACTGCCAACAATCACGATCCACAACCAGCCGCCGTGTTCATACACCGCACTGGCCACCGAAGAGCCGAACGCGCCACCGATGAAGATGCTGGTCATGTACAGCGCATTCAGGCGGCTGCGGCTTTTGGCGTCGAGGGCGTAGACCGCGCGTTGGCCGAGGACCATGTTCATCTGCACGCAGAAGTCGAGGACCACACCGGTCACGGCGAGGCCGATGACGCTGTAGACCGGATGGATGAACGCAGGCAGGAAGCTCAGACTGGCGAATAGCAGCGCCAGCAATGACGCGATGCGGGTGTGGCCGGCATCGGCCAGGCGACCGGCGATGGGCGCGGCGATGGCGCCGATCGCTCCGACCAGGGCGAAGATCGCGATCTGGGTTTGCGACAAGCCATGATTGCGCGCCAGCTCCAGTGGCACCGCAGTCCAGAACAGGCTGAACGTGGCGAACATGCAACCTTGATAAAACGCACGCTGACGCAGTACCGGTTGTTGGCGCAACAGCGTCCACAGCGAACCGAGCAATTGGCCGTAGGACGCACTGTGATCAGGCTGGCGCTTAGGGATGGTCACCGCCAGGACGATGCTGATTGCAGCCATCAACACCGCAGCAATCACAAACATGGCGCGCCAGCCGAAATGGTCGGCAACCACGCTGGAAACCGGTCGCGCCAGCAAAATCCCCAGCAACAAACCGCCCATGATTCCTCCGACCACGCGGCCGCGAGATTCTTCCGGCGCCAGGTGTGCGGCCAGTGGAATCAGGATTTGCACCGAGACTGAACTGAAACCCACCGACAATGAAATCAGCAAGAACACGTTCGGCTGATCGGTGAACGCCGCGCCCAGCAGGCTGGCAATCGCCACCAAAGTGGTGATGATCATCAACCGACGGTTTTCCAGCAGATCGCCCAACGGCACCAGGAAAAACAGGCCCAGCGCATAGCCGATCTGGGTCAGCGAAACGATCAGGCTGGCCATGGTGTTGGTCAGGCCGATGTCCGGCGCGATCAGGCCGATGATCGGTTGCGCGTAGTAGATGTTGGCCACAATGGCGCCGCAGCAGAAGGCGAACAGCAGCACCATGCCTCGGGTCATTGTCGCGGTGCCATGGGGCACCTGAGTCGCTGGGTTCATAACGTGTCTCGCTGTACAGAAGGGAATGCGCGCAGGCTAATGGCCTGACCGGAACGGCGGAAGAGAGATTGGAGTGATAGCAGTCATTCCATTGCGGAATGAGTGACGAACGTGCGTGCCGTGCGCCGATGATTGTTGCGTCAGAATATCGGGGTCCGATGATACATTCACTTACATCTTGTTCGATAGCGTGCTTATGTTCTGTTCTCACGTTTCATCACAGGAAGCCACCCATGAATGCGATGTTCCGTCATCTGCTGCACGGCGTTTCGGTTGTGACATTAATCAGCCTGTTCGCGGCAGGCATGGCCCAGGCCCAGGATGCACCCGGCATGCGCATTGGCGTACGCGGCGAAATCACCGGAGTCAGCCCCGACGCGCTGAAAGTCCATGCCAACAGCGGCGAAAACGTGGTGATCAACCTGACCAGGGACACCAAAGTCCGCGCCGTCACCCTGGCCAATATCGAGGACATCAAGCCTGGCAGCTACATCGGCTCGGCAGCCATTCCTCAAGAGGATGGCAGCCTGAAGGCGCTGGAAGTCCACGTCTTCCCACCGGAACTGGCCGGCAGCGGCGACGGCCATCGGCCCTTTGATCTGGCCAAGGGCAGCAGCATGACCAACGGCAGCGTTGGCGATCTGGTGGTCAGTAACGGCCGGGTGCTGACCGTCAACTACAAGGGCGGGCAACAGAAAATCCTGGTGCCGGAGGACGTACCGATCGTCAACCTGATGCCGGGCGATCGCAGCCTGCTCAAGGTGGGCGTGAAAATCGTGACGTTCGTGACCCAGAGCGCCGACGGCACGCTGACGGCGCAGTCGATTTCGGCGGGCAAGGATGGTGTGACGCCGCCGATGTAATCCCCGGCAGACCTGACCGGCCATCCGAAGAAATGCCCGCTTTGCCCCGGCAACTAGAATCAACAGGGGGATCACTTCAACGCGTCCTTACATAGCGGGAGTTTCACGATGAAAATCGTATCTTCGCTGGCGTTGGTGGTAGCGGTTGGGTCGATCTCTGGGTGCTCGACGGTGCCTGATCGTCAGGTCACCAACGTTCCCCTGAACGCTACTTCCATCAATGCCGGGAACATCGCCCGGCCCATCATGATGTCCGACGGTAACGCAACGGTGTTCTGGTTCGCAGTCAGCGGCGAGAGCATGGGCAGCGCTTTACCGGGCCGTTTGCAGGCCTATATCTATCCGGGAAGCTGTGCGAGCCTGGGTGCGAAACCGGCCTACGATATGAATGACGGTCCGAATGCGCGGTTCTATTCAGCGGCGTCGCACCAGTATTTCTGGAAGAGCGCGCCGGTCGCCGTGGAAACGCTTCGAGCGGGTGGCTATGCCCTGGTGGTGAGGGAAAGCCCGGCCGACGGGAACCAGAATATTTTCTGCGGCAATCTGAGCTGAAATTGACGACCACAAAAAAGGCGACCTCTGCAGGTCGCCTTTTTCATTGCCGCTCAGCGATTACTGACCGCTGTAGATCTGATCGAAAACGCCGCCATCATTGAAGTGGGTTTTCTGCACGGTGCGCCAGTCACCGAAGGTTTTCTCGACTGACAGGAAATCCACTTTCGGGAAGCGGTCGGTGTACTTGGCCAGCACGGCCGGGTCACGCGGGCGCAGGTAGTTGGCGGCAGCGATTTCCTGGCCTTCCGGCGACCACAAGTACTTCAGGTATTCCTCGGCGGCGGCGCGGGTGCCTTTCTTGTCCACGGTTTTATCGACCACGGAAACCGGTGGCTCGGCTTCGGCGGAGACGCTTGGGTAGATGACTTCGAACTGGTCGCGGCCAAACTCGCGGGCGATCATTTCCGCTTCGTTTTCAAAAGTCACCAGCACGTCGCCGATCTGGTTGGTCATGAACGTGGTGGTGGCTGCACGGCCACCGGTGTCGAGTACCGGTGCTTGCTTGAACAGTTTGCCGACGAAGTCTTTTGCCTTGTTCTCGTCGCCACCGTTTTTCAGCACGTAGCCCCAGGCGGAAAGGTAGGTGTAGCGACCGTTACCCGAGGTTTTCGGGTTCGGCACGATGACTTGCACGCCATCCTTGAGCAGGTCCGGCCAGTCTTTCAGGGCTTTCGGGTTGCCCTTGCGCACGATGAACACCGTGGCCGAAGTGAACGGCGCGCTGTTGTTCGGCAGGCGCGTGACCCAGTTGTCCGGGACCAGTTTGCCGTTGTCGGCGAGGGCGTTGATGTCGGTGGCCATGTTCATGGTGATCACGTCAGCCGGCAGACCGTCGATGACCGAACGTGCCTGTTTGCTGGAGCCGCCGAAGGACATCTGCAGGGTGATGTTTTCGTTGTGCTCGGCTTGCCAGTGTTTCTGGAACGCAGTGTTGTAGTCCTTGTAGAAATCGCGCATCACGTCGTAGGAAACGTTGAGCAGGGTTGGTGCGGCCTGAGCCACGCTGGTCAATGCAAGGCCAGCGGCCAGAAGTGAGGCGCCAAAGAGTTTTTTCACTGCGAATTCCTTGTTCGAGAAGATTTTTTGTAAAAGCGAGGCAATTTGCCAGCGACTATAGCCGGGCTCGCATAGTCGTTTAAAGATTAAAAGTGACTTTGCTTATTCCAGTTTTTTGAACAGGGCATTGCCGCAACGGGAGCAGAATGCGGCGCCGTGTTCATGGCTGTTTTTCCGGCACACCGGGCAGTCGTGTTGCAGCTGTTCGCCGCGCATGGCGTTGGCCAGTTCGGCAGTGAAAATCCCGGTGGGCACGGCGATGATCGAGTAACCGGTGATCATCACCAGCGACGAAATCACCTGGCCCAGCGGTGTCTTCGGCACGATGTCGCCGAAGCCCACGGTGGTCAGGGTCACGATAGCCCAATAGATGCCTTTGGGAATGCTGGTGAAGCCATGTTCCGGGCCTTCGATCACATACATCAGCGTGCCGAACACCGTCACCAGGGTGCAGACGCTGACCAGAAACACGACGATTTTCTGCTTGCTGCCGCGCAGCGCCGACATCAAATAGTTGGCTTGCTTGAGGTACGGACTGAGCTTGAGCACGCGGAAAATCCGCAGCATCCGAATGATCCGGATAATCAGCAGGTACTGCGCATCGGCGTAATACAGCGCGAGGATGCCGGGCACGATCGCCAGCAGATCCACCAGTCCATAAAAACTGAAGGCGTAGCGCAGGGGCTTGGGTGAGCAATACAGGCGCAGGATGTACTCGCCGAGGAAGATCACCGTGAAACCCCACTCGATGTAGGCGAGTACATCGGCGTAGTTCTTGTGAATGCTGTCGATGCTGTCGAGCATCACGATCACAATGCTGGCGAGGATGATCAGCAGCAGAATGCCGTCGAAACGCCTGCCGGCCTTGGTGTCGCTCTGGAAAATCATGACGTAAAGGTCTTCACGCCAGTTTTTGTTGCTGTCCATGGATAACGCCTGACTCAATGATCAGCGCAGCCTAGGTTGATTCTCCTCCAGAGTGCAAGGCGTACGGGCGACAGTGGTTTTGCGAAGCACTTGAACAGCCGTGTTTACCAGCCAGCCGGCGAGGATGAACGGCGCGGTCAGCGTGGGCAGACCGATGGCGGCGAACATCGGCGTCAGCACCAGCGCCAGGCCGAGGCCAACCAGCGGCAGCCACGGTTGGCGACGCTGAGTGCTGAAGGCGAGGGCGGCGAGTACCGCGTTATAGCCACCGAGGCCAAGCAGTGCGGTGTAGAAGTCATGATGCAGCATGCTCCAGCCCATGCCCGCGACAGACGCCAACAACGCCCAGCAGAAGGCGCGGCGATCGGCGATCAGCAAGCCGGCGGCAATCATCGCACCGGCCAATGGATGGCCGAGGAACATTACTTGGCCGATGCCTTTGAGGGGCGCGGCGAGCATGTTCAGCGTGCTGACCTCGATCATGTGGGCCTCTGTCGAGGGCGTGGCGAAGCACAGCAGCACCCAGCTCAGCACGACGAAAGGCGTGGTGTAGGCAGGCAGGTATTGGCTGACCCGCACGCGTTTGAGCCACTGCTGGGTGATCATCGCACTCAGGCCGCCAGCAGCCAGAATCAGCGGCGGCATCATCGCCGACCAGGGGAAATACAGGCTCAACAGCAGGCCGAGCAACACGCCGTTGTAACTGAACAACCCGGCCTGACGATCAGCCTTGGCATAGTTGCGGCGTTGCGCGGTGAGCAACCCGGCGACACCGCCGAGCAATGCACCGCCGAGCAAGGCGGGTGCGGTGAACAGGATGGCCGAAAGAATCAGCAAACCGCACAGCGGATTGCGCTGGAGGAATATTTGACTGAAGCCGTTGAGCAAGGCTTCGGCCCAGTCGGGGCAGTGGGTGTTGAAGTGGTTGGCAGGCATGATGAAATCTAGGGCAGTGGAAAAGCAAAGATGTTGCACAAACTCTGTGGCGAGGGAGCTTGCTCCCGTTGGGCTGCAAAGCAGCCCCAAGCTCGGTGAATGCGATTTCTCTTCGGAACCCGTCATACCGAAAGGCGACTGCTACGCAGCCGAGCGGGAGCAAGCTCCCTCGCCACAAAAAAGCGTTCGCTAGATCAACGTCTCGATACGCAAGGAGTTAGTCGACCCCGGCTGCCCAAACGGCACACCCGCCGTGATCAACAATGTATCGCCGCGCTGCGCCATGCCCTGAGCCTGAGCGATCTCAAGTGCCGTGGAGCAGACTTCATCGACCTGGCGCAGGCGATCGTTGACCACCGAGTGCACGCCCCACGCCACGGTCAGGCGACGAGCGGTTTGCAGGTTCGGCGTCAGGTTGAGGATCGGCACTGTTGGCCGCTCCCGCGCCGCGCGCAGACTCGATGTGCCCGACTCGCTGTAGTTCACCAGCACCGCCACCGGCAGCACGTTGCTGATTCGACGGATCGCGCAGCTGATGGCGTCGGAAACCGTCGCCTCGGCTTTCGGTCGGCTGACGTCCAGTTGCGCCTGATAGTCCGGGCCGTTTTCCACCTGGCGGATGATCTTGCTCATCATCTGCACGGCTTCCAGCGGGTATTCGCCGGATGCGGTTTCCGCCGACAGCATCACCGCGTCCGCACCTTCGGCCACGGCGTTGGCCACATCGGTTACCTCGGCGCGGGTTGGAGCCGGTGAGAAGCGCATGGACTCCAGCATCTGCGTCGCCACCACCACCGGCTTGCCGAGTTCGCGGCAGGTGCTGATGATGTTTTTCTGAATCTGCGGCACGCTTTCGGCCGGCACTTCCACGCCCAGGTCGCCGCGAGCGACCATGATTGCGTCGCTCAGCTCGGCGATTTCCCGCAGCTGTTCAACGGCCGATGGCTTCTCGATTTTCGCCATCAGGAAAGCCTTGTCGCCAATCAGGGTGCGGGCTTCGCGAATGTCGTCCGGGCGCTGCACGAACGACAGCGCCACCCAGTCCACACCCAGTTCCAGACCGAAGCTCAAATCGCGGCGATCCTTGGCGGTCAGCGGGCTGAGGTCAAGCACCGCTTGCGGCACGTTCACGCCTTTGCGGTCCGACAGTTCGCCACCGTTGAGCACAGTGGTGTCGATGGCGTCGGCGTACTTGGTGACCACACGCAAACGCAGCTTGCCGTCATCCAGCAGCAGGTCCATGCCCGGCTCAAGCGCAGCGATGATTTCCGGATGTGGCAGGTTGACCCGGCGCTCATCGCCCGGCGTGGTATCGAGGTCCAGGCGCAAGGCTTGACCGCGCACCAATTGCACCTTGCCCTCGGCGAACTTGCCGACCCGCAGTTTCGGGCCTTGCAGGTCCATCAGGATGCCCAGCGGATAATTCAGCTGACGCTCGACTTCACGAATCCACTGATAGCGCAGGGCGTGATCGGCGTGATCGCCATGGCTGAAGTTCAGGCGGAAGATGTTGACCCCGGCCAGCACCAGCTCGCGGATGTCGTCGATTCCGTCGATAGCCGGGCCGAGGGTGGCGAGGATTTTGACCTTTTTATCAGGCGTCATGATGTTGGGCTCTCAAGGATCAGGATGGCGCGGAAGTCGTTGACGTTGGTGCGGGTCGGCTCGGTGACGATCAGTGCGTCGAGCGCCTCGAAATAGCCATAGCCATTGTTGTTGTCCAACTCGTCGCTGGCGCTCAAACCGAGGGCGGCGGCGCGGGCGTAGCTGTCCGGGGTCATGATGGCGCCGGCATTGTCTTCGGAACCGTCGATGCCATCGGTGTCACCGGCCAGCGCATAGACGCCGGGCAAGCCTTTGAGGCTCTCGGTCAGGCTGAGCAGGAACTCGGCATTGCGTCCGCCACGGCCATTGCCACGTACGGTGACGGTGGTTTCACCGCCAGAAAGAATCACGCACGGTGCTGCCAGCGGCTGGCCGTGCTGCACCACCTGACGGGCGATGCCGGCGTGAACCTTGGCTACTTCGCGGGATTCGCCTTCCAGGTCGCCGAGAATCAACGGACTGAAACCGGCCTGACGGCATTTCACCGCCGCCGCTTCCAGCGATTGCTGTGGGCGGGCGATCAACTGGAAATGGCTGCGGGCCAGGCTCGGATCGCCAGGTTTGACCGTCTCCGATTCCGGGCTTTGCAGCCAGGTGCGCACCGAGGCCGGCACTTCAATGTTGTAGCGCTTGAGGATCGCCAGCGCTTCGGCCGAGGTGCTCGGGTCAGCCACGGTTGGGCCGGAGGCGATGACCGTGGCGAGGTCGCCCGGTACATCGGAAATCGCATAGGTATAAACAGTGGCAGGCCAGCAGGCTTTGCCCAGACGTCCGCCCTTGATCGCCGAGAGGTGCTTGCGCACGCAGTTCATCTCGCCGATGGTGGCGCCGGATTTCAGCAGGGCTTTGTTGATGGATTGCTTATCGGCCAGGGTGATGCCATCTGCCGGCAGTGCGAGCAGGGCAGAGCCACCGCCAGACAGCAGGAAGATCACGCGGTCTTCTTCGCTCAGGTCGCTGACCAGCTCGAATACACGCTTGGCGACGGCTTGGCCGGCAGCGTCAGGCACCGGATGGGCGGCTTCGACCACTTCGATTTTTTCGCAGGGTGCGCCGTGACCGTAACGCGTCACCACCAGACCGGACACTTCACCCTGCCAGCAGCGCTCGACCACCTGAGCCATGGCGGCTGCGGCTTTACCGGCGCCAATGACGATCACCCGACCGCTGCGATCTTTGGGTAAATGGGCTTCGAGGACTTGCTGAGGATGGGCCGCGTCGATGGCTGTGGCGAACAGCTCGCGCAGGAATTGTTGCGGATCGACCGACATGGCGGGCTCCCGGAATTCTTGTTATTGGAGAACGGCTAGAACCTCTGTGGGAGCTAGCCTGCTAGCGATTCAGGCACTGAGGTCTATCAGACACACCGCGTCGATTTCATCGCTAGCAGGCTAGCTCCCACAGGTATTGCGGCAGGGCTTACTTATCGCGAATCGAGAAATTCGCCATGTGTTCCAGGCCCTTGATCAGCGCCGAGTGGTCCCAGTTGCTGCCACCGATGGCCGCGCAGGTGCTGAACACTTGCTGGGCGTTGGCGGTGTTCGGCAGGTTGATGTTCAGTTCCTTGGCGCCTTGCAGGGCCAGGTTCAGGTCTTTCTGGTGCAGGCTGATGCGGAAGCCTGGATCGAAGGTGCCTTTGATCATGCGCTCGCCGTGAACTTCGAGGATCTTCGACGAAGCGAACCCACCCATCAGCGCTTCACGCACCTTGGCTGGATCGGCACCGTTTTTCGAAGCGAAAAGCAGGGCTTCGGCCACGGCCTGAATGTTCAGCGCCACGATGATCTGGTTGGCCACTTTTGCGGTCTGACCGTCGCCGTTGCCACCGACCAGGGTGATGTTCTTGCCCATGGCCTGGAACAGCGGCAGTGCGCGTTCGAAGGCATCGGCATCGCCGCCGACCATGATGCTCAGGGTCGCAGCCTTGGCGCCGACTTCACCACCGGACACTGGCGCGTCGAGGTACTGGGCGCCTTTTTCGTTGATCTTGGCGGCGAAGGCCTTGGTGGCGGTCGGCGAGATCGAGCTCATGTCGATCACGACTTTGCCTTTGCCCACGCCGGCAGCGATGCCGTCGGCACGGAACAGTACGTCATCGACCTGCGGGGTATCCGGGACCATAACGATGATGAATTCAGCTTCCTGGGCGACTTCTTTCGGGTTCGCCAGTGCGATGGCGCCGGCGGCGACCAGATCGGCAGGGGCAGCATCGTGATGCGCCGACAGGAACAGGCTGTGACCGGCTTTCTGCAGGTTCAACGCCATTGGGTGGCCCATGATGCCGGTGCCGATAAATCCGATTTTAGCCATGAGAAAATCCTCTTGTTTTTGTGTAGCCAAATAATGTGAGCGTGGCTGAAGTAGACACATCCTGTGGCGAGGGAGCTTGCGCCCGGTGGGTTGCGAAGCGACCCCAAAACAGCCACTGCGGTGTTTCAGGTAGAACTCGCTCGCAGGTTTTACGACTGCTTCGCAGCCGAGCGGGAGCAAGCTCCCTCGCCACATGGTTCTGTTTCAACATCAAATCGCGTTATGGGTCTTCAACCAGCCCAGGCCCGCTTCAGTGGTGGTCAGCGGCTTGTATTCGCAACCGACCCAACCCTGGTAACCGATGCGGTCCAGGTGTTCGAACAGGAAGCGGTAGTTGATTTCACCGGTGCCAGGTTCGTTGCGCCCCGGGTTGTCCGCGAGCTGTACATGGTTGATCTCGCCCAGGTGCGATTGCAGGGTGCGGGCCAGATCGCCTTCCATGATTTGCATGTGGTAGATGTCGTATTGCAGGAACAGATTGGCGCTGCCGACCTGCTCGCGAATCGACAGAGCTTGCGCCGTGTTGTTCAGGTAGAAGCCTGGAATGTCACGGGTGTTGATCGCTTCCATCACCAGTTTGATACCCGCCGCTTGCAGCTTGTCGGCCGCGTACTTGAGGTTGGCAACGAAGGTTTTTTCCACGGTAGCGTCGTCAAAACCCTGCGGACGAATACCGGCCAGGCAGTTGACCTGGGTGTTGCCCAGCACTTGCGCGTAAGCGATGGCCAGATCGACACCGGCACGGAACTCTTCAACGCGATCCGGCAGGCAGGCGATACCGCGCTCACCCTTGGCCCAGTCACCGGCCGGCAGGTTGAACAGCACTTGGGTCAGACCGTTGGCATCGAGCTTGGCCTTGATTTCGGCGGAGCTGAAGTCGTACGGGAACAGGTATTCGACACCACTGAAGCCGGCCTTGGCGGCCGCTTCGAAACGGGCGAGGAAGTCCTGTTCGGTGAACAGCATGGACAGGTTGGCTGCGAAACGCGGCATGGTGGTCTCCCGTAAATGTGTGAGTCCCCTCTGTAGGAGTGAGCTGTGTGGCGAGGGAGCTTGCTCCCGCTCGGCTGCGAAGCAGTCGCTAAGCTTTTGGGGCCGCTTCGCGCCCCAGCGGGAGCAAGCTCCCTCGCCACACAGGCTCGCTCCTACAGGGGAGCGGTCAGCTATTAATCAAGCAACGAAATCGCAGTCGGAGCGTCGTTGCCGACCAGCGCCAGGTCTTCGAATTCGTTGACGGCGTTGATCTCGGTACCCATGGAAATGTTGGTCACGCGCTCCAGGATGATCTCGACGATCACCGGAACCTTGAACTCTTCGATCAGCTCCTGGGCCTTGCGCAGGGCAGGCTGGATCTGAGCCGGTTCGAACACACGCAGTGCCTTGCAACCGAGGCCTTCGGCAACTGCGACGTGGTCGACACCGTAACCGTTGAGTTCCGGAGCGTTGAGGTTATCGAAGGACAGCTGCACGCAGTAGTCCATGTCGAAACCGCGTTGTGCCTGACGGATCAGACCGAGGTACGAGTTGTTGACCACCACATGAATGTACGGCAGCTTGAACTGCGCGCCCACTGCCAATTCTTCGATCATGAACTGGAAGTCATAGTCCCCCGACAGGGCCACGACTTTACGGTTCGGATCAGCCTTGACCACGCCCAGCGCTGCCGGAATGGTCCAGCCCAACGGGCCAGCCTGACCGCAGTTGATCCAGTGACGCGGCTTGTAGACGTGCAGGAACTGCGCGCCGGCAATCTGCGACAGACCGATGGTGCTGACGTAGCAGGTGTCTTTGCCGAACACCTGGTTCATTTCTTCGTAAACGCGTTGCGGCTTGACCGGTACGTTGTCGAAGTGAGTCTTGCGTTGCAGGCTGGCTTTGCGCTGTTGGCAGTCTTGCAGCCAGGCGCTGCGATTTTTCAGTTTGCCGGCGGCTTGCCATTCGCGAGCGACTTCGATGAACACGGTCAGCGCGGCAGCGGCGTCGGACACGATGCCCAGGTCCGGGGTGAACACGCGGCCAATCTGAGTGCCTTCGATGTCGACGTGAATGAACTTGCGACCTTCGGTGTACACATCGACCGAACCGGTGTGACGGTTGGCCCAACGGTTACCGATACCCAGCACCACGTCGGATTTGAGCATGGTCGCGTTGCCGTAGCGGTGCGACGTCTGCAAACCAACCATGCCGACCATCAGCGGGTGATCGTCAGGGATGGTGCCCCAGCCCATCAGGGTCGGGATAACCGGGATACCGGTCAGCTCGGCGAACTCGACCAGCAGATCGCTGGCGTCGGCATTGATGATGCCACCGCCGGCCACCAGCAATGGACGTTCAGCCTGATCGAGCAAGGCCAGAGCCTTTTCGACTTGAATGCGGCTAGCGGTCGGCTTGGCCAGCGGCAGTGGCTGGTAAGCGTCGATGTCGAATTCGATCTCGGCCATCTGCACGTCGAACGGCAGGTCGATCAGCACCGGGCCTGGACGGCCGGAGCGCATTTCAAAGAAAGCTTTCTGGAACGCGTAAGGCACCTGGCCCGGTTCAAGAACAGTGGTCGCCCACTTGGTGACTGGCTTGACGATGCTGGTGATGTCGACAGCCTGGAAGTCTTCCTTGTGCATACGGGCGCGGGGTGCCTGGCCGGTAATGCAGAGGATTGGAATCGAGTCGGCCGAGGCGCTGTAGAGCCCGGTGACCATGTCGGTACCGGCAGGGCCGGAAGTCCCGATGCACACGCCGATGTTGCCGGCCTTGGTGCGGGTGTAGCCCTCGGCCATGTGCGAGGCGCCTTCAACGTGGCGAGCGAGTACGTGATCGATGCCGCCGACTTTTTGCAGGGCGTTGTACAGCGGGTTGATGGCTGCACCCGGGATGCCAAAAGCGGTATCAACCCCTTCACGGCGCATCACCAGAACGGCGGCTTCGATTGCTCTCATTTTGCTCATGGTTTTGTGCCTCTTTACGTTTTGTAATTGTATACAAGTGGCTTTGCGCAGAGTGTATTCACGGCGGACGGCGCAGGTCAATCCATTTTCTCAAGCGACCGTTTCATTCGTCGGAAGCCCAATCTACTGTGGCTTTTCGTCGCATGTGGCGCTTTTCGAGAATTATTGTATACAAAAAAATAACTCATTGTGTTCTATTTGTTGCATCGAGCTGCGGCACAAACGCGCAGCTCCACGGCTTTCCGAAAAACAAAATGAGGACGGCACCATGAGCGCTTTAACCTTGAAAGTCGCAGTCAACCTGGTCAACGAAGCCATCACCGCAGGGCGTGCAATCTCCGCTGCGCCCCTGACCATCGCGGTACTGGATGCCGGCGGGCATCTGATCACCTTGCAACGCGAAGACGGTGCCAGCCTGCTGCGCCCGCAGGTCGCCATCGGCAAAGCCTGGGGCGCCATCGCCCTAGGCAAAGGCTCGCGCCTGCTGGCGCTGGACGCACAACAGCGCCCGGCGTTTATCGCGGCATTGAACAGCCTGGGCCAGGGCAGCGTGGTGCCGGCACCGGGCGGTGTGTTGATCCGCGATCAGGGCGGGAATGTGCTGGGGGCGGTGGGGATCAGCGGGGATTTGTCGGACGTTGATGAGCAATGTGCGATCAATGCGATCGAGGCTTTGGGGTTGACGGCGGATACGGGGGTTGTGGCTTGATTTTGTATTGACTGATCTATTGCCATCGCCAGCAGGCTGGCTCCCACACTGGATTATCTGAGTGTCAGTGATCAACTGTGGGAGCTAGCTGCTAGCGATAGCAATCTCCCAGACACATCCTGCCAACAGTTTGAACATCTCAATTCAGTCAGCCGAACTAGCCTTCTCATGATCAATTCATGGGAGCGGCAAAGGAATGCCTGATTCACCTGCTTCACATCGTTTACGACGCGGTCGCTATGCTGAAACCAACCGAATTTACCTGCTGACCACCAACACGTTTGGACGAACACCGATGTTCAAGAGTTTCGCGCTGGGTCGTTTGGTCGTGGATCAGTTCCGAAATGCACAACAACAAGGCATTGCGAATTCACTGGCCTGGGTTGTCATGCCCGATCATTTCCATTGGTTGGTCGAGTTACAGCAGGGATCATTGTGTGACCTTATGCAGAAGACCAAATCGATGAGTACCAAAGCGGTAAATCAGTTTACTGGCCGTAAGGTCACTCTCTGGCAGAAAGGCTTTCATGACCGGGCCTTAAGGAGGGAAGAAGATCTGTTGAAGGTGGCTCGATATGTTGTGGCCAACCCGTTGCGGGCTGGTTTGGTTGAAAAGCTTGGCGACTATCCGCTGTGGGATGCCATTTGGGTTTGAGATATTGAGTTGCCTTCATCGCTAGCAGGCTAGCTCCCACAGGGGATTTGTGCGCGCAACAGATCCAATGTGGGAGCTAGCCTGCTAGCGATAGAGTCACTGCGGTCTATCGATCCGGCTCACACCCCTTCAATACCAACCGGATAATCGTCTGCGCCGCCGCTTCATAATCCTCTTCATCCAGCTTGGCCTTGCCGGTGATGGCGGTGATTTGCCAGTCGAAGTCGGCGTAGGTCTGGGTGGCGGCCCAGATGCTGAACATCAGGTGGTTGGGGTCGATCGGGGCGATCTGGCCGCGGTCGATCCAGGTCTGGATGCAGTCGATGTTGTGCTTGGCCTGGCCGTTGAGCTGTTCGACCAGGTCGGCGCTCAGGTGCGGGGCGCCGTGCATGATTTCGCTGGCGAATACCTTGGAGGCAAACGGCAAGTCACGGGAGATACGGATTTTCGAGCGGATGTAGCCACTCAGGACTTCGCTCGGCACGCCATCGGGATTGAATGGCGTCGAGGCTTGCAGGATCGGCTCGATGATGCTTTCCAGGACCTCGCGGTAGAGGTTTTCCTTGGATCTGAAGTAGTAGTAGACGTTGGGCTTGGGCAATCCCGCCTTGGCTGCGATATCGCTGGTTTTGGTCGCAGCGAAGCCCTTGTCGGCAAATTCTTCACTGGCGGCACGCAGGATCAGTTGTTTGTTGCGCTCGCGGATGGTGCTCATAAACCAGGGGGTTCCTTGCCTGTTCTGGCGGTTGCGCATGGTAGCACCGGCCTTTGGCGGCGCTCAAGAATGCTCCGTGCGGCGCTCGGCCACGCTATGCTGCACCGCATTCACTCTAGAAGGAAACCCGATTCATGGCAGGAAGCAGTTTGCTGTTGCTGATCGACGACATTGCTGCGGTGCTGGACGATGTGGCGTTGATGACCAAAATGGCCGCCAAGAAGACCGCCGGTGTACTGGGCGACGATCTGGCGCTCAATGCCCAGCAGGTCAGCGGCGTGCGTGCCGAACGGGAAATTCCCGTGGTCTGGGCGGTGGCCAAGGGCTCGTTCATCAACAAGCTGATACTGGTGCCGTCGGCATTGGCCATCAGCGCGTTCATTCCGTGGCTGGTCACGCCGTTGTTGATGGTCGGCGGTGCCTACCTGTGTTTTGAAGGGTTCGAGAAACTCGCCCACAAATTCCTGCACAGCAAGGCTGAAGATCAGGCCGAGCATGCTGAACTGGTCGAGGCCGTGGCAGACCCGGCGGTGGATCTGGTGGCGTACGAGAAGGAAAAGATCAAGGGCGCGATCCGCACCGACTTCATCCTCTCGGCGGAAATCATCGCAATCACCCTCGGCGTCGTGGCCGAATCGGCGCTGACCCAGCAAGTCGTCGTGCTCTCGGGTATCGCCATCGTTATGACTGTCGGCGTTTACGGGTTGGTTGCGGGCATCGTCAAGCTCGACGACCTGGGCTTGTGGCTGACTCAAAAACCGGGGCAGATGGCCAAAAGCATCGGGGCCGGAATTCTGAGTGCAGCGCCGTACATGATGAAAAGCCTGTCGGTAATCGGCACGGCAGCGATGTTTCTGGTCGGTGGCGGCATCCTGACTCACGGTGTGCCGGTAGTGCATCACTGGATCGAAAGTGTCAGCGCAGCGGCGGGTGGTGCCGGGTTTATCGTGCCGGTGTTGCTCAATGGCATCGCGGGCATTGTGGCGGGGGCGGTGGTGTTGGTCGGGGTTATGGCTGTCAGCAAAATCTGGAAAGCGCTGAAAGGCTGAAGACAACACAAAACAAATGTGGGAGCGGGCTTGCTCGCGAATGCGGTGTCTCAGACACTTTATTGTCGACTGACACACCTTATTCGCGAGCAAGCCCGCTCCCACATTGATTTACACTTGCCGTAATTACTCGGCAATCTGCAACTTGCGCGCCTCGGTGTACACGTAACGCACCTTCTCGTACTCGAACGGCGAGTTCATCTGACCGTAGCGGAAACTGGTCTGGTAGCGCCTGTCGATGCCGCGCAGAACCCACACTTCCGGATGGTTGGAACTGACTTCGGCAACATTGAGGAAGTTGATCGCCGACTCGGCGCTGAAGTCGACCACCAATCCG
The DNA here is from genome assembly GCF_036884845.1 of Pseudomonas sp. MAG733B. Lineage (NCBI taxonomy): Bacteria > Pseudomonadati > Pseudomonadota > Gammaproteobacteria > Pseudomonadales > Pseudomonadaceae > Pseudomonas > Pseudomonas sp. MAG733B. The sequence goes on along the minus strand of NZ_CP145732.1, from coordinate 5,493,464 downwards.
CCGGTATCGCGCAGGTTCGAAGGGCCGAGAATCGGCAGTACGAAGTAGGCGCCGCCCGGTACGCCATAGAAACCCAAAGTCTGGCCGAAGTCTTCGCTCTGGCGCGGCAGGCCCATGGCGGTGGCCGGGTCCCACAGGCCGGCGATGCCGATCGTGGTGTTGAGCAGCAGTCGCGCCGTGGTCTCCATCGAACGCTGGCCCTTGAACTGCAACAGGCTGTTCAGCAGGTTTGGCACGTCGCCAAGGTTGTTGAAGAAGTTGCTGACGCCGGTGCGCAGAAAGCTCGGCGTGATGTAGCGATAGCCATCGACCACCGGCAGGAACACCCATTGGTCGAACCGGTAGTTGAAGTGGTAAACGCGGCGGTTCCACTCTTCCAGCGGGTCGTAGACGTTCAGCGCGCTGAGTGTCGAGCGCTCGAACTCGCGCTGATCCAGTCCCGGGTTGAACTTGAGTTTGCTCAGTGGCTCCTTGAAGCCGTCACTGTCGACGACCACCGGGGCGTTGGCCTTGCTGTTGTCGGCATTGGCAGCGCTTGCACAGAGTAACGCGGCGAGAAGCAGGAGATATTTAGCCACGGAAGAACTCCAGCATGGCGTCGCTGTTGACGCGGTAGTTGATGTTGCCGCAGTGACCGCCCAACGGGTAAACGGTCAGGCGATCGCCGAAGGTCTTGCGCAGGAAACCAAGGTCGCCCGGGCCGAGGATGACGTCGTCGGCGTTGTGCATGACGGCGATTTTCGGGCTGTCGTGCAGGTAGTCTTTCAGTGCATACAAACTCACCTGGTCGATCAGTTGCAGCAGGCTGCCGCCGTCGGTGCGGGCACGCCACATCGGGATGACCTGTTCGGTGATGTAGCAGTCGAAATCGCATTGCAGCGCACGCTTGAGGTATGGCGTGAGGCTGGTGCCTTCCGTGATGGGCGTTTTAGGTGGAGTGATCAGGCCGCGACGGTTGATCAGGTCCGAGGTGAAGGCAATGTCGGCCGCCGAAAAACGGAACGAGGTGCCAATCAGCATCGCCATCTGTTCGTTGGTCAGGTGCTGCTTGGACTGCTGGAAGTCATACAGCAGCGCATCGTTGAGATCGATGTAGCCCTTCTGCTGGAAGTAGCGGGTCAGTTTGTTCAGCACCAGTTCATAGAAGGTGGTGGTGTTGTTGATGCCCTTGACCTCGGTTTGCACCAGTTTGTCGAGGTTGGTGATCGAGGTGTAGAGGTTGACCGGCGGGTTGAGCAGCAGGACTTTCTTGAAGTTGAAGCTGCGACGGGTTTCGTCCAGATGCGCAACGAATGCGGCATCCAGTGCACCAAGGCTGTAGCCGGTCAGGTAGTAATCGGTGACAGGCAGTGTGGGGTTTTGCGCACGTACCGATTGCATCACCCGGTACATGTCCTCGGCGTCGTCCTTGGAAATGCCCGGCGTGGCGAAGCGGGAAGCGGCGCTCATGAAGTCGAAGCTGGTGGGCGACGACAGTTGCACCACGTGATAGCCGGCCTGGTAGTAGAGCTTCTTCAGGTATTCGTTAAGGCTGCTGTCATAGCGCGCGCCGGTGCCAGCGATCAGGAAGATCAGCGGTGCGGCTTTATCCTGCGTGGCGATGCGGTAGGTGAGTTTCTTTACCGCCCAGAAGTTGTCCGGCAGTTCGAAGGCCCGTTCCGGGCGCAAGGTCAGAGTGCGGTCGGACTGATTGATGTCATCGTCCAGCGGCAAATCCGGACGCAGGTCCGGTGGCGTCGTGGCGATGGTCGCCTCGAACGGGTTGGTCAAGGGGTAGCCATAACTGGCGGCGTCGATGTCGACCGCCAGTGCGGACGCACTCAATATAAGGCCGCCAAACAGGGCGGCGAAGCGCAAGGAACGGAGCATGACTAGATCCCTTAGAAAAGGTGCCGAATGAAGTTCGCAGGCTGTGACCACTGAATTTGCGCCAAAGTGCCACGCATCGGCACCAAACAGGCTTAATTCGAAGTAATAGTAGCTGGACGATACACTTTGCAGCGATTGAATGACCAGTTAACAGTTGTTATCGCTTGCGTAAGGCTGTCGGGCGATTAAGCTGGCCGCCGTTTTTCGTCAATTGGAGTGCTTCATGTCCCGCCGTCTGCCCGTGATTCTGCTGCTTGTTTTGCTGCCGCTATGGCTGGCCGCCAGTTATGGCGCGCGTTATGGCTTCATGGAGGATGCGCAGTGGGTCGGCATTTGCGTGGACAAGGCGAGTCGCTGGGAATGCCAGGTTCGTTCGAACCTGGGGCTGATGATTCACTTCAATATTCTGGGTTATGGCGCCTTGGCCGCTGCCATCATCGGCTTCGTTGTACCGGGACGGGCAGGGTGGTGGCTGGCGGTGCTGGCGCTGGTGCTCGGGTTCCCGGCACTGGCGTTGTACAACACGACGCTGGCGGTGTTTGCGGTGGTGATTGCGGGGTTGCGGTTGGTCAGGGCGCCTCGTAGTGCCTGATAGATAGCCATCGCGAGCAGGCTCGCTCCTACAGTTGATCTTTGTGGCTCACGGATTTTGTGTTCACTGAAGATCTACTGTAGGAGCGAGCCTGCTCGCGATGAGGCCTGACACTACGCCAGATTTCCATCCTCTACCTATCACTTCTGATAGTAGACGGCCGCTGCAAATAATCCGAATCTAGCCATCCGCACCCGGATCTGAGTCGGAGCAAAACAATGACCGTTCAGCGAGATACATTGTTGTGCAGTTATCACTACGAACCCCTGGACCGGATTGCCAGTTGTGTTCCTCTGAATCAGCAGAGCATTCAGCGCTTTTACCGAAAAGATCGTTTGACGACTGAGACGCAAGGGCCGGTGCAGCACTCTGTGTTTGAACACGACGCGCAGCTCCTGGCGCAGTAACAGCGTCAGCTGGGAAAAGTTGACTCCGCTTTGCTGGCAACCGATCTTCAGCGTTCGGTTTTACATTCAGTTGCTGTGGAGCAACGTCGGCATCTAGCGTATTCCCCTTATGGTCATCGCTTTCCCGAAGGTGGCTTGATCAGTCTCCTGGGTTTCAATGGTGAGCGACGGGATCCGGTGACTGGGCATTACTTGCTCGGGAATGGATACCGCGCGTTTAACCCTGTGTTGATGCGGTTCAACAGTCCGGACAATTTGAGTCCGTTTGGGAAGGGTGGGGTGAATGCGTATGCGTATTGCGTGGGGGACCCTGTCAACAAGGTGGATTCGAAGGGAGAGTTCCCTGTGTTCATTCAGGGGGTTTCACAGCTGGTATCAGCCCGAGGGCAATTGAGCAGTGCCATGACCGTATTGAAAAAGGGTGTTGTGAGTTCTTTCAGTAAATCGCCGTCTCGACTTGGGCGTAACCCGTCGTCAGAAAGGGAAGGGATGCCAACTACTTCTCAATCGATGCAAGCTAGTGAATTAGTGGATGAAGTAAAACTACGAAACATTGGAGCTGAATTCAGAGTGGCTAGGAAGGCGGCCGAGCCACCACCCATTGCCAGGTTCGCAGAATCCAAGGGCTATAGTCAGCAGGACCTTTTCGCGCAAGAAGGGTTTAAAAATAATCCCGAGGTACAAGCACAATACTTCCAGTCGCAACGACCAGAAGTTATTGAGAGGTTTCGTCAGGCAGACGTAGATCTTTTGGTCGCAACGGGTGAGCAAGTTAAAAAGTACCCCGGTAGTGAGGTGGCAACGCGAGAGTTGGTGAGGCTCATTCGGGGGCATTAAATCGAACCCATTCGATATTGGGTCCGATCATTTTTGAACAAGTGACTTATTGTGACGGTTGCTTCGTTCGTACCCGCAAACACCGCCACAACGCAGCCACCATCAACCCACTCACCAACGCCCAACCCCAGGCCTGCTGGTTCTGCAACCCTTCACGAAACAACTGCGGCGCAATACCTGCACCAATAATGAAGGTCAGCAACGCAATCTCCCGACGCGGCACGCTTACCGGGCGGCACAGATACACCAGCACCGGCACGATGAACGCCACGCTCGGGAAGCTGCGATAGCGCGGGTCGAACACCAGTTCCAGCATGCTCACCGCGGCGGCAAACCCGATCACGGCCACCAGCCAGCCCGCTCGACGCTCCAGTGCATTGAAAGCCTGCGCGCGCCATCCCGTGCGAGGGCTCAGCGTCAGCGCTGCGTGCACCAGCACCAAAAGATTCAATGCTGTCAGCAACGCGACCCACAACCATTCGCTAGTGAAGCGGGTGGTGACGCGGGCGAGGTCGCCCCATACGCCGATGGCGCAAGCAGCCAGCGCCGCAAACAACGGTAGAACCAAGGCTGCGCGGGTGCTGCGAACTCGACCGCCGAGCAAAAGCGTGCCGAGGAAAATCAAGCTGCCCACCACCAGCCACTGCGACCAGTACGGTACGTTCGACACGGGACCGGCCAGTACACCTTTGTCTTGGCGGTCGGCATCGAACAGTCCCCAGTAACCACCTACCGCACCTTCGCTGGCGCGTTTCCACGGTTGGTCGAACGCTTCGATCAGGTTGTAGTGCCAGCCTTGCTGCTCGGCCATAGAGACAAAACCACGAATGAATTTCGCTTCGTTGACCCGGCTCGGCAGGGCAGTTTCACGCTGACGGCCTTCGCTCGGCCAGCCTGTTTCGCCAATCATCACGTCCTTGGGCGCGAACTTGTTGCCGAACACCTGGCGCACTTCGGCCACATGTTGCAGCGCGGCATCGATGTTCGACGGATCATCTTCCCAGTACGGCAGCAGGTGGATGGTCAGGAAGTCCACGGCCGGTGCGATTTCCGGATGCTTGAGCCAGAACTCCCAGACGTCGGCGTAAGTGACAGGTTGTTTGACGTGACTCTTGACCTTGTTGATCAGCTTCGCCAACTGCGCGCCGGTGACTTCCTTGCGCAGCAGGGTTTCGTTGCCGACGATTACGGCGGTCACTACGTCGGCGTTCGCGTTGGCCGAGGCAATCAGCAGGTCGACTTCTTTTTCGGTGTCCACCGGGTTGCTGTTGACCCAGGCGCCGATCATCAACTTCAAGCCGTGCTTGCGCGCCAGATCGGGCAGCGCTTCGAGGCCGGTCATGGAGTAGGTGCGGATGCATTCGAAACTTTTCGACAGTAGCGCGAGGTCGGCGTCCATGCGTTCGGGGCGCAGGTTGAACGGCACATCGAACGGCGATTGGTCTTTGTCGAACGGCGTGTAGGACGCGCATTGCAGCTTGTGCGTCGCGCTGGCGACATCCGGCAGAATCACCGGTTTACCAATGCCGTACCAGAAGCCGCAAAGGGCAAAGAGTCCCAGCAGGCAGGCGAATAGATAAGCAAAAAAAGGAAAGCGGGATGTCGCGGGCATGGTCAGGCCGTCTGGGAGTAAAGCGGCGCATGTTACCTGCATTTGTCGCGTGCTTGGTGGCTCGCATAATTTTGACATGCAAAGTTCGGGCGGATTGCCCGGAACGACAGCGGTGCTCGAGATTAATGGCGTTGTGATGTCGTTTCTCGATGTCTTGAGGTCGCTGGCAGAGAAGGTCGTTGATGGCGTCAGGTTGATTATCGGAAGTGTCAGTACTCCGCTGATGTTCTAGCGAATTCGCGGTAAGGCGTGATGGGGGCGCTGTGCACCATAACAATACGTTTAAGCGACTCGGCATCCGTCGAGCGCAGCACTTTCGGGGAAGTAACGATGAAGATGCGACGACTCTTGGGCGCAGGTGCCGCTTTGGTGCTGGCGATCAGTTCTACCGTGGCCAGCGCCGCAGGTAAGGAAGTGACTTTAGGTTATGTTGACGGCTGGTCGGACAGCGTCGCTACGACCAACGTCGCTGCCGAAGTGATCAGGCAGAAACTCGGTTATGACGTGAAGCTGCAAGCCGTCGCGACCGGGATCATGTGGCAAGGCGTGGCTACCGGCAAACTCGACGCCATGCTGTCGGCCTGGCTGCCGGTCACGCATGGTGATTACTGGACTAGGAACAAGGATCAGGTCGTCGATTACGGCCCGAACTTCAAGGATGCGAAAATCGGCCTGATCGTGCCGGAGTACGTCAAGGCCAAGTCCATCGAGGACCTGAAGACCGACGACACCTTCAAGAATCGCATCGTTGGCATCGACGCCGGTTCAGGCGTGATGCTCAAGACCGATCAGGCGATCAAGGACTACGACCTGACCGGCTATCAACTCAAGGCCAGTTCCGGCGCCGGTATGATCGCCGAGCTGACCCGTGCCGAGAAGAAAAACGAATCCATTGCCGTGACCGGTTGGGTGCCGCACTGGATGTTCGCCAAGTGGAAACTGCGCTTCCTCGAAGACCCGAAAGGCGTGTACGGCGCGGCTGAAACCGTAAACAACATCGGTAGCAAAGGCCTGGAGGCCAAAGCGCCGGAAGTGGCCAAGTTCCTGAAGAACTTCCAGTGGGAATCCAAGGATGAAATCGGCCAGGTCATGCTGGCGATCCAGGATGGCGCCAAGCCAGAAGCAGCGGCGAAGGATTGGGTCGCGAAACACCCTGAGCGTGTGGCTGCCTGGACTAAATAACGCACATATCGCTTTGAATTGTGGGAGCGGGCTTGCTCGCGAAAGCGGTCTTACAGTCAACCTTGATGGTGACTGATACGACCTCTTCGCGAGCAAGCCCGCTCCCACATTGATTTATGGTGTGCTGATAATTGGCAAAAACGTCATGTGGTTCTAAGACTAAGGTCGTCTGGAACCTGCCCCGCAGCCGCATAGAGTGGATACCGTTCCAACTTAATCTGTGCTGCGAGGATAAAAACAATGAACGACAGCATTTACCTCTCGATTCAAAACAGCCCGCGCTTCAAGGAGCTGGTTAGCAAGAGGGAACGATTCGCCTGGATTCTTTCGGCGATCATGCTAGGGCTTTACTCCGGATTCATCCTTTTGATTGCTTACGGGCCGCATGTACTGGGGGCGAAACTCAGCCCTGAGTCATCGATTACCTGGGGCATACCGATCGGTGTCGGGCTGATCCTTTCGGCCTTCATCCTGACCGGCATTTACGTACGACGCGCCAATGGCGAATTCGACGACCTGAACAATGCGATTCTCAAGGAGGCTCAGCAATGATCCGGCGTCTAATGGCTCTATTGAGCATCGCAGCCTTCGCACCTGGAGCCTGGGCGGCTGACGCCCTGACCGGCGCCGTGCAGAAACAACCGCTGAACGTCGCCGCGATCCTTATGTTCGTGGCGTTCGTCGGCGCGACGTTGTACATCACTTACTGGGCATCCAAGAAAAACAACTCGGCTTCCGACTACTACGCCGCTGGCGGCAAGATCACCGGTTTCCAGAACGGTCTGGCGATTGCCGGTGACTACATGTCGGCAGCTTCCTTCCTGGGTATTTCCGCGCTGGTGTTCACCTCCGGCTACGACGGCCTGATCTACTCGATCGGCTTCCTGGTGGGCTGGCCGATCATTCTGTTCCTGATCGCCGAGCGTCTGCGTAACCTGGGTAAATACACCTTTGCCGACGTGGCGTCCTACCGCCTCGGGCAAACCCAGATTCGCTCGCTGTCCGCCTGCGGTTCGCTGGTGGTGGTGGCGTTCTACCTGATCGCGCAAATGGTCGGTGCAGGCAAGCTGATCCAGCTGCTGTTTGGTCTGGACTACCACGTTGCGGTGATCCTGGTCGGTATCCTGATGTGCATGTACGTGTTGTTCGGCGGCATGCTGGCGACCACCTGGGTGCAGATCATCAAGGCAGTGTTGCTGCTGTCCGGCGCCTCCTTTATGGCGCTGATGGTGATGAAGCACGTCAACTTCGACTTCAACATGCTGTTCTCCGAGGCGATCAAGGTTCACCCTAAAGGTGAAGCAATCATGAGCCCGGGCGGCCTGGTAAAGGATCCGATCTCGGCATTCTCCCTCGGTCTGGCACTGATGTTCGGTACCGCTGGCCTGCCACACATCCTGATGCGCTTCTTCACCGTGAGTGACGCTAAAGAAGCTCGCAAGAGCGTGCTGTACGCAACTGGCTTCATCGGTTACTTCTACATTCTGACCTTCATCATCGGCTTCGGGGCGATCCTGCTGGTCAGCACCAACCCGGCCTTCAAAGATGCGGCTGGCGCGCTGTTGGGCGGCAACAACATGGCGGCGGTGCACCTGGCCAACGCGGTGGGTGGCAGTATCTTCCTGGGCTTCATCTCGGCAGTAGCGTTCGCGACCATTCTGGCAGTGGTTGCCGGTCTGACCCTGGCCGGTGCATCGGCGGTGTCTCACGACCTGTACGCCAGCGTGATCAAGAAAGGCAAGGCTAACGAGAAGGATGAGATTCGCGTCTCGAAAATCACCACTATCGCTTTGGCGGTGCTGGCGATCGGGCTGGGCATTCTGTTCGAAAGCCAGAACATCGCGTTCATGGTGGGCCTGGCGTTCTCCATCGCGGCGAGCTGCAACTTCCCGGTCCTGCTGCTTTCCATGTACTGGAAAAAGCTGACAACCCGCGGTGCGATGATCGGCGGCTGGATGGGCTTGATCAGCGCTGTTGGCTTGATGGTGCTTGGCCCGACCATCTGGGTGCAGATCCTGCATCACGAGAAGGCTATCTTCCCGTATGAATACCCGGCGCTGTTCTCGATGATCATTGCCTTTGTCGGGATCTGGTTCTTCTCGATCACTGACAAGTCGACTGCTGCGGACAATGAGCGGGCGCTGTTCTTCCCTCAGTTCGTTCGTTCGCAGACTGGTCTGGGGGCGAGTGGGGCGGTATCGCACTAAGGTTTGATGCTTTTATATAAGTAACGCAGTTGTAGGAGATGCCCCGGTCGAAAGATCGGGGCATTTTTTATTGGGCGGTTATCGGTCAGCCGACCTGTCTTTTGTTGATCGCGTACATATCCATTCCTGCGGTAACGGCGGCTTAGGGTTTCGCCCTTACGGCGACTCACTTTTTTTAACAAGCGCCTCAAAAAAAGTAAGCAAAAAAAGCGCTCGCCCCGAGCGTCCGGCCCCTCGCCTAGGCTCGGGGTTCCTTCGCTCCGGCATTCATCCGGGGGCATCGCCCTCCGGTTGGCTTCGCTGGCACCTACATGCGATGAGTTCGACTGCGTCGAACGGCGCTGCGCGACCATCCCCGGATGAACACCTCCACTCAGCCTCCCGATGGGGCGGGTGGATCAAGATCAAGAGCTGCAGGCGAGCTAACGCTCGGCCTGATGAGTGGTGAAGAGCGAAGGTGTACGCGGCTTTTGCTTTTGCTTTTGACCTTCTTGCCCCATCGAGAGGCCGAGTGGAGGTTCTGCGCAGTGGGCAACCCGGCAAGGATGCCGGGTTAGCCGCCCCCGGCCATGGATGGCCGATGGCGGCGGGCCCACGGAGCAGGACCGGAGCGAGGGCATGCCGAGCCTAGGCGAGGCACCGAACGAAAGGGGCAAAGCGCTTTGGTTACTTTCGCGCTCTTCGAAAGTGACCCGCCGTAAGGGCGGAACCCTGAGCCGCCGTCACCGAAAAAACGGATATGTACACCACCAAAAAAACCGCACAAACAAAAACGGCCTCCTGCTCTTTATATAAAAAAGCAGAGGCCGTCTCCGGTACAACTCAACACGCTACAGCAAGAAAAATCTTACTTGCGGTCTTCCAGCTTGGAGATATCACGCGACTCGTAGCCGGTGTACAGCTGGCGTGGACGGCCAATCTTGTACGGGCTGGAGAGCATTTCCTTCCAGTGGGAGATCCAGCCAACGGTCCGCGCCAGGGCGAAGATCACGGTGAACATGCTGGTTGGAATGCCGATCGCCTTGAGGATGATCCCCGAGTAGAAGTCGACGTTCGGGTACAGCGAACGTTCGATGAAGTACGGGTCGGTCAGGGCGATCTCTTCCAGGCGCATGGCCAGTTCGAGTTGCGGATCGTTCTGGATGCCCAGTTCCTTCAACACTTCGTCGCAGGTCTTCTTCATCACGGTGGCACGCGGGTCGCGGTTTTTGTAAACGCGGTGACCGAAGCCCATCAGTTTGAACGGATCGTTCTTGTCCTTGGCCTTGGCGATGTACTTGTCGATGTTCGAGACATCGCCAATTTCATCGAGCATGGTCAGAACGGCTTCGTTCGCACCGCCGTGGGCAGGGCCCCACAGTGCGGCGATACCGGCGGCGATACAGGCGAACGGGTTGGCACCCGAAGAGCCTGCCAGGCGCACGGTGGAAGTCGATGCGTTCTGCTCGTGGTCGGCATGGAGGATGAAGATCCGGTCCATGGCCTTGGCGAGCACCGGGCTGATCGGTTTGATCTCGCACGGGGTGTTGAACATCATGTGCAGGAAGTTTTCCGCGTACGTCAGGTCATTGCGCGGGTACATCATGGGTTGGCCCATGGAGTACTTGTAAACCATCGCTGCCAGGGTCGGCATCTTGGCAACCAGGCGGATCGCGGAGATTTCGCGATGCTGCGGGTTATTGATGTCCAGGGAGTCGTGGTAGAAGGCCGAAAGGGCGCCGACTACACCGCACATGACGGCCATCGGGTGGGCGTCGCGACGGAAGCCGTTGAAGAAAGTCTTCAGCTGCTCGTGAACCATGGTGTGGTTCTTTACGGTGCTGACGAACTGGGCCTTCTGTTCTGCGGTCGGCAATTCGCCGTTGAGCAGCAGATAGCAGGTTTCCAGGTAGTCCGACTTTTCAGCCAGCTGTTCGATCGGGTAGCCGCGGTGCAGCAGAATGCCGTTGTCGCCGTCGATATAGGTGATCTTCGACTCGCAGGAAGCGGTCGACATGAAACCAGGGTCAAAGGTGAAACGGCCCGTGGCCGTCAAGCCCCGAACATCGATAACATCGGGACCAACGGTGCCGGTTAAAATGGGCAGCTCGACGGGGGCTGCGCCCTCGATGATCAACTGCGCTTTTTTGTCAGCCATGTGGCCTCCTATTTATGCTTGAAATCATCAGACAGACCCCCCACGCAGGGCCCGCACCACTATAGTGAGATAAATTCGAATGTCAATTTGCCTAAAGTCTTGCTCCAGAAGGCTTTAACCCGACTTTTTTCTCGAAATTGCCTGCCATTTACGCCTTTTATGTCAGTTGCGCAATCCGCTGTTTGGGTTAGGTCTTTGCGTTGTCATTAGTAGCCTAACTGTCTATACTCGGCCACCGACCGCCAAGGGCTTTTGGGCCTGCTTTATTGGGGGTCGCATCCCTGGGTGGTGGTTACCTGACCAGTGCACTCCCCAACAACTTTGCCCTGATTGTTAGGGGCTCTTCAGTGTGAAAAAAAAGCCGTGAAAAGCCAACGACCTGTAAACCTAGACCTAAGGACCATCAAACTCCCCATCACCGGCGTTACGTCGTTTCTTCACCGTGTTTCCGGCATCATCCTCTTCCTGGGCCTTGGCTTCATGCTTTATGCATTGGGCAAGTCTTTGGGTTCCGAGGAAGGTTTTGTCGACGTGAAGGCAACCTTGACCAGCCCGCTGGCCAAGTTCGTAGCATGGGGCCTCCTGTCCGCTCTGCTGTATCACCTGGTAGCCGGTGTGCGCCACTTGATCATGGATATGGGCATCGGTGAGACGCTGGAAGGCGGCACGCTGGGCTCGAAAATCATCATCGCCATTTCCGTGGTGTTGATCGTTCTGGCAGGAGTTTGGATATGGTAACCAGCGTTACGAACCTTTCGCGTTCCGGTCTGTATGACTGGATGGCGCAACGTGTGTCTGCGGTCGTTCTCGCGGCTTATTTCATTTTCCTGATCGGATACCTCGCTGCGAACCCGGGCATTGGCTATGACCAATGGCACGGCCTGTTCGCCCACAACGGGATGCGTATCTTCAGTCTGCTGGCCCTTGTGGCCCTCGGCGCTCACGCCTGGGTCGGCATGTGGACCATCGCGACCGACTACCTGACGCCGATGGCGCTGGGCAAGTCCGCGACTGCAGTACGTTTCCTTTTCCAGGCAGTATGCGGCGTTGCGATGTTCGCTTACTTCGTCTGGGGTGTGCAGATTCTCTGGGGTATCTGATTCATGGCTAACATTCCAACGATTTCTTTCGACGCCATCATTATTGGTGGTGGCGGTGCCGGCATGCGCGCAGCGCTGCAACTGGCACAAGGCGGTCACAAGACTGCCGTGATCACCAAGGTGTTCCCGACCCGTTCGCACACCGTATCCGCTCAAGGCGGCATCACCTGCGCCATCGCTTCGGCCGACCCGAACGATGACTGGCGCTGGCACATGTACGATACCGTCAAGGGTTCCGACTATATCGGTGACCAGGACGCTATCGAGTACATGTGTCAGGAAGGCCCGGCCGCAGTTTTCGAACTGGACCACATGGGTCTGCCGTTCTCCCGTACCGAACAAGGCCGCATCTACCAGCGTCCGTTCGGTGGTCAGTCCAAGGACTACGGTAAAGGCGGCCAGGCTGCGCGTACTTGCGCTGCATCCGACCGTACCGGTCACGCACTGCTGCACACCCTTTATCAGGGCAACCTGAAAGCCGGTACCACGTTCCTGAACGAGTACTACGCTGTCGACCTGGTGAAGAACTCGCAAGGCGAGTTCGTCGGCGTGATCGCCATCTGCATCGAAACCGGCGAAACCACCTACATCCGTGCCAAGGCTACCGTTCTGGCCACCGGCGGTGCAGGTCGTATCTATGCATCGACCACCAATGCCCTGATCAACACCGGTGACGGCGTTGGCATGGCGCTGCGTGCCGGCGTACCGGTACAAGACATCGAAATGTGGCAGTTCCACCCGACCGGCATTGCCGGCGCCGGTGTACTGGTTACAGAAGGTTGCCGTGGTGAAGGTGGTTACCTGATCAACAAGCACGGCGAGCGTTTCATGGAGCGTTATGCTCCGAACGCCAAAGACCTTGCTGGTCGTGACGTGGTTGCCCGTTCGATGGTGAAAGAAATCATCGCCGGCAACGGTTGCGGCCCGAATGGCGACCACGTAATGCTCAAACTCGACCACTTGGGCGAGGAAGTGCTGCACAGCCGTCTGCCAGGCATCTGCGAACTGTCGAAAACGTTTGCTCACGTTGACCCGGTCGTTGCTCCGGTTCCGGTTGTTCCGACTTGCCACTATATGATGGGCGGCGTGCCGACCAACATTCATGGTCAGGCGATCACCCAGAACGCTGAAGGCGTGGACGAGATCATTCATGGTCTGTTCGCTGTAGGCGAAGTGGCTTGCGTATCGGTTCACGGTGCCAACCGTCTGGGCGGTAACTCTCTGCTCGACCTGGTGGTATTCGGCCGCGCTGCCGGCCTGCACCTGGAAAAAGCGCTGACCGACGGCATCGAATACGACGACGCTACCGAAGCTGACATTGAAGCTGCCCTGTCGCGCCTGAACGCACTGAACAACCGTACCGAAGGCGAAGACGTGGCTACCCTGCGTCGCGAACTGCAAAACTGCATGCAGAACTACTTCGGTGTATTCCGTACCGGCGAATACATGCAGAAGGGTATTGCCCAGCTGGCTGACCTGCGCGCGCGCATCGCCAACGTCAAGATCAACGATAAGTCGCAAGCGTTCAACACTGCACGTATCGAAGCTCTGGAACTGCAGAACCTGCTGGAAGTGGCTGAAGCTACCGCCATCGCTGCCGAAGTACGTAAAGAGTCCCGCGGTGCTCACGCCCGTGAAGACTTCGAAGACCGCGACGACGAAAACTGGCTGTGCCACACCCTGTACTTCCCGGGTGACAAGCGCGTGACCAAGCGTGCTGTGAACTTCTCGCCGAAGACTGTTCCGACTTTTGAACCTAAGATTCGGACTTATTAAGGGTGGCCGCCATGTTGCAAGTCAGTGTTTATCGTTACAACCCTGATCAGGACGCCGCGCCGTTCATGCAGGAATTCCAGGTCGATACCGGTGGTAAAGACCTGATGGTGCTGGACGTACTGGCCCTGATCAAAGAGCAGGACGAAGGTTTCTCCTATCGTCGCTCTTGCCGTGAAGGCGTTTGCGGTTCCGACGGCATGAACATCAACGGCAAGAACGGCCTGGCCTGCGTCACGCCGCTGTCTGCTGTTGTAAAAGGTAACAAGTTGATCGTTCGTCCTCTGCCAGGTTTGCCGGTTATCCGTGACCTGGTCGTCGATATGAGCATCTTCTACAAGCAATACGAGAAGGTTAAGCCATTCCTGCAGAACGACACGCCGGCTCCGGCCATCGAGCGTCTGCAGTCCCCTGAAGAGCGTGAAAAGCTCGACGGTCTGTACGAGTGCATCCTGTGCGCTTGCTGCTCGACCTCTTGCCCGTCCTTCTGGTGGAACCCGGACAAGTTCCTGGGTCCAGCTGCCCTGCTGCAAGCGTACCGCTTCCTGGCAGACAGCCGCGATACCAAGACTACCGAGCGCCTGGCTGCGCTGGATGACCCGTTCAGCGTATTCCGCTGCCGGAGCATCATGAACTGCGTCAACGTATGTCCGAAAGGCCTGAACCCGACTAGGGCCATCGGTCACATCCGTAACATGCTGCTCTCGAGCGGCGTGTGATTCAGCTGCTGCAAATGTAGTACCGCTGTACCCGTGGATGCTACGGCGCAGGCTTCAACCGGCGCCGTAGTTTTAACCTGAGCAGCAGCTTATAAGGCTGAGGCTCTTATTTTGAAGAAATGAGACAAGCAGGGGCATCCGGGCTGGTACCCGGACTATCAGTGTGATCCTAGTGGCTTGTTTTGGTCGCTGCATTCGGACTTCTGCAAGTTTGCTCGGTGTCGACACCGGTGGTGTTCCCCTAACCGAGGGTGACCAAGCATGCAAGAAAGCGTGATGCAGCGCATGTGGAACAGTGCCTACCTATCCGGTAGTAACGCTGCCTATGTGGAAGAGCTCTACGAGCTCTACCTGCACGACCCTAACGCTGTGCCAGAAGAGTGGCGCACCTACTTCCAGAAGTTGCCTGCTGACGGCAACTCTGCCACCGATGTTTCGCACTCCACAATTCGCGATCATTTCGTCTTGCTGGCAAAGAACCAGCGCCGCGCCCAACCGGTTTCCGCCGGCAGCGTGAGCAGTGAGCACGAGAAGAAGCAAGTTGAAGTGCTGCGATTGATCCAGGCCTACCGTATGCGTGGCCACCAGGCAGCCCAGCTTGACCCGCTGGGGCTGTGGCAGCGTCCTGCACCTGCAGACCTGTCGATCAATCATTACGGCTTGACCAATGCCGATCTTGATACGACCTTCCGTGCCGGCGACCTGTTCATCGGCAAAGAGGAAGCGAGCCTACGCGAAATTCACGAAGCGTTGCAGCAGACATATTGCCGCACCATCGGCGCTGAATTTACGCACATCACCGATTCCGAGCAGCGCCAGTGGTTCCAGCAGCGTCTGGAAAGCGTGCGCGGCCGTCCGACGTATTCTGCCGACATCAAGAGCCACTTGCTTGAGCGCGTGACCGCCGGTGAAGGCCTGGAGAAATACCTGGGCACCAAATACCCGGGTACCAAGCGTTTCGGTCTGGAAGGCGGCGAGAGCCTGATTCCGATGCTCGATGAGCTGATCCAGCGTTCCGGTTCCTACGGCACCAAGGAAATCGTCATCGGCATGGCCCATCGTGGCCGTCTGAACGTGCTGGTCAACACCTTCGGCAAGAACCCGCGTGAGCTGTTCGACGAGTTCGAAGGCAAGAAGAAGGTCGAGCTGGGTTCCGGTGACGTCAAGTATCACCAGGGCTTCTCGTCCAACGTGATGACCACCGGCGGTGAAGTTCACCTGGCCATGGCGTTCAACCCGTCCCACCTGGAAATCGTTTCCCCGGTGGTCGAGGGTTCGGTTCGCGCCCGTCAGGATCGTCGTAACGATCCAACCGGTGAGAAAGTCCTGCCGATCTCCATCCACGGTGACGCCGCTTTCGCAGGTCAAGGCGTGGTCATGGAAACCTTCCAGATGTCGCAGACCCGCGGTTTCAAGACCGGCGGTACCGTGCACATCGTGATCAACAACCAGGTCGGTTTCACCATCAGCAACCCGCTGGACTCGCGTTCCACCGAGTACGCGACCGACGTTGCGAAAATGATCCAGGCGCCGATCCTCCATGTGAATGGTGATGATCCGGAAGCCGTATTGTTCGTGACCCAGCTGGCCATCGACTACCGCATGCAGTTCAAGCGTGACGTGGTGATCGACCTGGTCTGCTACCGTCGTCGCGGCCACAACGAGGCCGACGAGCCAAGCGGCACCCAGCCGATCATGTATCAGCAGATCACCAAACAGCGCACCACCCGTGAGCTGTATGCCGATCGTCTGACCCAGGGCGGTGTCCTGGACGCTGAGCGTGTTCAGGCGAAAGTCGACGAATACCGCAACGCGCTGGACAACGGTCTGCACGTAGTGAAAAGCCTGGTCAAAGAGCCGAACAAAGAGTTGTTCGTGGATTGGCGTCCGTATCTGGGCCACGCCTGGACCGCGCGTCACGACACTCGTTTCGATCTGAAGACCTTGCAGGAACTGTCCGCCAAGCTGCTGGAAATCCCGGAAGGCTTCGTGGTTCAGCGCCAGGTTGCGAAGATCTACGAAGACCGTCAGAAGATGCAAGCCGGCGGCCTGCCGATCAACTGGGGTTACGCCGAAACCATGGCGTACGCAACCCTGGCGTTCGAAGGTCACCCGATCCGCATGACCGGCCAGGACATCGGCCGCGGTACGTTCTCGCACCGTCATGCTGTTCTGCACAACCAGAAAGACGCGGGCACCTACATCCCGCTGCAGAACCTGTACGACGGTCAGCCACGCTTCGACCTGTACGACTCGTTCCTGTCCGAAGAAGCGGTGCTGGCGTTCGAATACGGCTACTCGACCACCACGCCGGATGCGCTGGTGATCTGGGAAGCCCAGTTCGGCGACTTCGCCAACGGTGCCCAGGTGGTTATCGACCAGTTCATCACCAGTGGCGAGCACAAGTGGGGCCGTCTGTGCGGTCTGACCATGCTGCTGCCGCACGGTTATGAAGGTCAGGGGCCGGAGCACTCCTCGGCTCGTCTTGAGCGTTACCTGCAGCTGTGCGCCGAGCACAACATTCAGGTCGCGGTGCCGACTACGCCGGCACAGATCTACCACTTGCTGCGTCGTCAGGTGATTCGCCCGCTGCGCAAGCCGTTGATCGTTCTGACTCCGAAGTCGCTGCTGCGTCACAAGCTGGCCATCTCGACCCTGGAAGATCTGGCCGAAGGTTCGTTCCAGACCGTTATCCCGGAAATCGACGCCCAAGACCCGAAAAAGGTCGAGCGCGTAGTTCTGTGTAGCGGCAAGGTCTACTACGACTTGCTGGAAAAACGCCGTGCCGAAGGCCGTGACGATATCGCCATCGTGCGTATCGAGCAGCTGTACCCATTCCCTGAGGACGACTTGAAAGAAGTCCTGGCTCCTTATACCAACGTCAAAGCTGCCGTTTGGTGTCAGGAAGAGCCGATGAACCAGGGTGCCTGGTACTGCAGCCAACACCACATGCGTCGCAGCATCAGTAACCTCGACAAGTCTCTCGTACTCGAGTACGCGGGCCGTGAGGCTTCTGCTGCACCGGCATGCGGTTATGCATCGATGCACGCTGAGCAGCAGGAAAAACTGCTGCAAGACGCCTTTACTGTTTAACGCCTTCGCGCACCTGAAACCGAATTTAAGGACCCACAGATAATGGCTATCGAAATCAAAGCCCCCACTTTCCCGGAATCGGTTGCCGATGGCACCGTTGCCACCTGGCACAAAAAACCGGGCGACGCCGTCAAGCGTGACGACCTGATTGTCGACATCGAAACCGACAAGGTTGTCCTGGAAGTGTTGGCGACTGCTGACGGCGTGCTGGGCGCTATCGTCAAGAACGAAGGCGACACCGTTCTGTCCGACGAAGTGCTGGGCTCCATCGAAGCGGGCGGTGCTGCTGCCGCTGCTCCAGCCGCTGCTGCTCCGGCCGCTGCACAAGCTGCTGCTCCTGCTGCCGAAGGCGAAGACGATCCTGTTGCTGCACCGGCTGCTCGCAAGCTGGCTGAAGAAAACGGCATCAACATCGCTTCCGTTGCCGGCACCGGCAAAGGCGGTCGTGTGACCAAGGAAGACGTGGTTGCAGCCGTTGCTGCCAAGAAAGCCGCTCCGGCTGCCGCGCCTGCCAAGGCTGCTGCTCCTTCGGCTGCCGCTCCTGTGTTCGCCGCTGGCGACCGCATCGAGAAGCGCGTACCGATGACCCGCGTTCGTGCCACCGTGGCCAAGCGTCTGGTTGAAGCTCAGTCGAACATGGCGATGCTGACCACTTTCAACGAAGTCGACATGACCGAAGTCATGGCCCTGCGTTCGAAGTACAAGGACCTGTTCGAGAAGTCCCACAACGGCGTGCGCCTGGGCTTCATGTCGTTCTTCGTGAAGGCTGCCACCGAAGCGCTGAAACGCTTCCCGGCCGTTAACGCCTCGATCGACGGTGCTGACATCGTTTACCACGGCTACGCTGACGTCGGCGTTGCAGTTTCCAGCGATCGCGGCCTGGTTGTACCGGTTCTGCGTAACGCCGAACTGATGAGCCTGGCTGAAATCGAAGGCGGCATCGCTACCTTCGGCAAGAAAGCCCGCGACGGCAAACTGTCGATGGACGAAATGACCGGTGGTACTTTCACCATCACCAACGGTGGTACTTTCGGTTCGATGATGTCGACCCCGATCGTCAACCCGCCACAAGCCGCCATCCTGGGCATGCACAACATCATCCAGCGTCCTATGGCCATCAACGGTCAGGTCGTTATCCGTCCGATGATGTACCTGGCACTGTCCTACGATCACCGTCTGATCGATGGCAAAGAAGCTGTGACCTTCCTGGTGACCATCAAGAACCTGCTGGAAGATCCGGCTCGTCTGTTGCTGGATATCTGATAGAAGCAGCCATGAGCTGCAAGCTCGAGCTGACGGAAAACCCGCAGTTTGGCTTGCCGCTCGCGGCTTGAAGCTTTTCGCTAAAGAGGATTTTTTGAATGTCGCAGAAATTTGACGTAGTAGTGATCGGCGCTGGCCCTGGCGGCTATGTGGCTGCCATCAAGGCTGCCCAACTGGGCCTCAGCACTGCCTGCATCGAGAAGTACACCGACAAGGAAGGCAAACTGGCTCTGGGCGGTACTTGCCTGAACGTCGGCTGCATTCCATCCAAGGCGCTGCTGGACAGCTCCTGGAAGTACAAGGAAGCCAAAGAAGGCTTCGCGATCCACGGTATCAACCACGCTGGCGTGACCATGGACGTGCCAGCAATGGTCGGCCGCAAGGCCACCATCGTCAAAGGCCTGACCTCTGGCGTTGCGACCCTGTTCAAAGCCAACGGTGTGACTTCCATTGAAGGTCACGGCAAGCTGCTGGCCGGCAAGCAAGTTGAAGTCACCAAGCCAGACGGCTCGGTAGAAATCATCCAGGCCGAGAACGTGATCCTGGCTCCAGGTTCGCGTCCGATCGACATTCCGCCAGCTCCGGTTGACCAGAATGTGATCGTCGATTCGACTGGCGCCCTGGAATTCCAGACTGTGCCTAAGCGTCTGGGTGTGATCGGCGCTGGCGTGATCGGTCTGGAACTGGGTTCGGTCTGGTCGCGTCTGGGTGCAGAAGTGACTGTCCTGGAAGCCCTGGACACTTTCCTGATGGCAGCGGACGCCGCTGTTTCCAAGGAAGCGCTGAAAACCCTGACCAAACAGGGTCTGGACATCAAGCTGGGCGCTCGCGTGACCGGTTCCAAAGTGAACGGCGACGAAGTCGTTGTGAACTACACCGATGCCAACGGCGAACAGAACATCACTTTCGACAAGCTGATCGTAGCCGTTGGTCGCCGTCCGGTGACCACTGATCTGCTGGCTGCCGACTGCGGCGTGACCCTGGACGAGCGCGGTTTCGTGCACGTTGATGATCACTGCGCCACCACCGTACCGGGCGTCTACGCCATCGGTGACGTGGTTCGCGGCATGATGCTGGCGCACAAAGCGTCGGAAGAAGGCATCATGGTTGTCGAGCGCATCAAGGGCCACAAGGCTCAGATGAACTATGATTTGATCCCTTCGGTTATTTATACTCACCCGGAAATCGCGTGGGTTGGTAAAACCGAGCAGGCCTTGAAAGCTGAAGGCGTTGAAGTTAACGTCGGCACCTTCCCGTTCGCAGCCTCCGGCCGTGCCATGGCTGCCAACGATACCGGTGGTTTCGTCAAGGTCATCGCTGATGCCAAGACAGACCGCGTATTGGGCGTCCATGTGATTGGCCCAAGCGCTGCCGAACTGGTTCAGCAGGGCGCGATCGGTATGGAATTCGGCACCAGCGCTGAAGACCTGGGCATGATGGTTTTCTCCCATCCGACCCTGTCGGAAGCCTTGCACGAAGCTGCTCTGGCAGTGAATGGCGGCGCCATCCACATCGCCAACCGCAAGAAGCGTTAAGACAATAAGAAACCACGGCGGTACGGCCCGTCGTGAGCCTTGCATGCAAGACTCACCGCGGAATGTCCGCTGGACGCAGTCTTGC
The DNA here is from genome assembly GCF_036884845.1 of Pseudomonas sp. MAG733B. Lineage (NCBI taxonomy): Bacteria > Pseudomonadati > Pseudomonadota > Gammaproteobacteria > Pseudomonadales > Pseudomonadaceae > Pseudomonas > Pseudomonas sp. MAG733B. Next base: position 5,473,053 of record NZ_CP145732.1, on the reverse strand, counting down.
GTAGCTCAGCTACGCAAGCAGCAGTCACAGGTGGTGCGGCACTTCTACAAGTGCAGCACCGAATGCGCAGTACCTAACGAAGACGGTAATAAGCATGAATCTTCACGAGTATCAGGGTAAGCAGCTGTTCGCTGAGTACGGCCTGCCAGTATCCACCGGTTACGCGGTAGACACCCCGGAAGCAGCAGCAGAAGCTTGCGACAAAATCGGCGGCAGCGAGTGGGTTGTCAAAGCCCAGGTCCACGCCGGTGGTCGCGGTAAAGCGGGCGGCGTTAAGCTGGTTCGCAGCAAAGAAGACGCCAAAGCCTTCGCACAGCAGTGGCTGGGCAAGCGTCTGGTGACTTACCAGACTGACGCCAATGGTCAGCCAGTCACCAAGATCCTGGTTGAATCGTGCACTGATATCGCTAAAGAGCTGTACCTGGGCGCTGTCGTTGACCGTTCGAGCCGTCGTATCGTGTTCATGGCTTCCACCGAAGGTGGCGTGGACATCGAGAAAATCGCTCACGACACTCCAGAAAAAATTCTGAAAGCCACTATCGATCCACTGGTTGGCGCTCAGCCATTCCAGGGTCGCGAGCTGGCATTCCAGTTGGGTCTGGAAGGCAAGCAAGTTGCCCAGTTCGCCAAGATCTTCGTAGGTCTGGCCAAACTGTTCAAGGATCACGACCTGGCCCTGCTGGAAGTGAACCCGCTGGTGATCAAGGCTGACGGCGATCTGCATTGCCTCGATGCCAAGATCAACATCGACGCCAACGCCATGTACCGTCAGCCTAAGCTGAAGACTTTCCACGATCCGTCGCAAGACGATCCGCGCGAAGCACACGCTGCCAAGTTCGAACTGAACTACGTAGCACTGGAAGGCAACATCGGTTGCATGGTCAACGGTGCTGGCCTGGCCATGGGTACCATGGACATCGTCAACCTGCATGGCGGCAAACCAGCCAACTTCCTCGACGTGGGCGGCGGTGCTACCAAAGAACGCGTTACCGAAGCGTTCAAAATCATTCTGTCCGACACCAACGTCGCTGCAGTACTGGTTAACATCTTCGGCGGCATCGTTCGTTGCGACATGATTGCCGAAGGCATCATCGGTGCAGTGAAAGAAGTCGGCGTGAAAATCCCGGTTGTTGTTCGCCTTGAAGGCAACAACGCTGAACTGGGCGCTAAAGTACTGGCAGAAAGCGGTTTGAACATCATCGCTGCTACCAGCCTGACCGACGCTGCTCAACAAGTTGTCAAAGCTGCGGAGGGCAAATAATGAGCGTCCTGATCAATAAAGACACCAAAGTTATCTGCCAGGGTATTACCGGTTCGCAAGGTAGTTTCCACACCCAGCAAGCCATCGAGTACGGCACCAAGATGGTTGGTGGTGTAACTCCAGGCAAAGGCGGCACCGAGCACCTGGGTCTGCCAGTGTTCAACACCGTTAAAGACGCAGTAGCTGCCACTGGCGCTACCGCCAGCGTGATCTACGTTCCGGCTCCTTTCTGCAAAGATTCGATCCTGGAAGCTGCTTTCGGCGGCATCAAGCTGATCGTCTGCATCACCGAAGGCATTCCTACCCTGGACATGCTGGACGCTAAAGTTAAGTGCGACGAGCTGGGTGTAATCCTGATCGGCCCTAACTGCCCAGGCGTGATCACCCCAGGCGAATGCAAGATCGGCATCATGCCAGGTCACATTCACTTGCCAGGCAAGGTCGGTATCGTTTCCCGTTCCGGCACCCTGACCTACGAAGCTGTGAAGCAGACTACTGACGCCGGTTTCGGTCAGTCGACTTGCGTCGGCATCGGTGGTGACCCGATCCCGGGTTCGAACTTCATCGACATCCTGAAGCTGTTCCAGGAAGACCCGAAGACCGAAGCGATCGTAATGATCGGTGAGATCGGCGGTTCGGCTGAAGAAGAAGCGGCTGCCTACATCAAGGCACACGTGACCAAGCCGGTTGTTTCCTACATCGCTGGTGTGACTGCTCCTCCGGGCAAGCGCATGGGCCATGCTGGCGCAATCATCTCTGGCGGCAAAGGCACTGCAGACGAGAAGTTTGCTGCCCTGGAAGACGCAGGCGTTAAAACCGTGCGTTCGCTGGCAGACATCGGCAAGGCTTTGTCCGAGCTGACCGGTTGGGCTGTCAAGTAAGCCTCGCGCTTAACTGACGCTTCACCAAACAAAGGCCACCTTCGGGTGGCCTTTGTCGTTTTTGAAGATCAAAAGATCGCAGCCTTCGGCAGCTCCTACATAAGTTCATTCCCCTGTAGGAGCTGCCGAAGGCTGCGATCTTTTGATCTTTATGAAATTTAGATGTGTAAACGCGACACGGAAATGTCGCGCATCGGAATGTTCGCCCTCAAACAGTGCGTTTTCCGGCCAGATTCGTTAGGCTACTCGCCATTTTTGCGTCCGCGCCCACAAGGCAGCAACGCGCTAAAAGGGTTGGTCTCATACGGACCGACAGCATTTCCCTCACCCATAGGGAAATCCCTCTCTAAATTCCGATTCAGTAGTGTGGTATTTCCTTAATGAAAGTGTTGAAAGGCCAGGACATCCTGGCACTTGGTTTTATGACGTTTGCCCTGTTCGTCGGGGCTGGCAACATCATCTTCCCGCCTATCGTCGGTTTGCAGTCCGGGCCTCATGTCTGGATGGCGGCGCTGGGTTTCCTGGTCACGGCGGTGGGCCTGCCAGTGATCACTGTCGTGGCCCTGGCCAAGGTTGGCGGCGCCATGGATGCGTTGAGCAGCCCGATCGGTAAAGTGGCCGGTGGCGTGTTGGCAGCCGCTTGCTACCTCGCTGTTGGCCCGCTGTTCGCGACGCCACGTACGGCGACCGTCTCGTTCGAAGTGGGCCTGGCGCCGCTGACCGGCGAGAGCCCGCTGGCGCTGTTCCTCTACAGCTCGGTTTACTTCCTACTGGTGTTCTTCATCTCGCTGTATCCGGGCCGTCTGCTGGATACCGTAGGACGTTTCCTCGCACCGCTGAAGATCATTGCGCTTGCTGTTCTGGGCATCGCCGCATTCGCCTTGCCGGCGGGTGACATTGGCCATGCCACGCCTGAGTACGTAGCGGCACCGTTCTCCCAGGGTTTCATCAATGGTTACCTGACCATGGATACTTTGGGCGCACTGGTGTTCGGCATCGTGATTGTTAACGCCATCCGTTCCCGCGGCGTCGAGTCGCCAGCACTGATCACCCGTTACGCGATCATCGCCGGTCTGATTGCCGGTGTGGGCCTGGCACTGGTCTACATCAGCCTGTTCCGTCTCGGTTCGGGCAGCCATGAAGTGGCCGCCGGTGCCACCAATGGTGCAGCGGTGTTGCACGCTTACGTGCAGCACACGTTCGGTTCGTTGGGCAGCGGTTTCCTCGCGGTGCTGATCTCCCTGGCGTGCCTGGTGACGGCCGTTGGCCTGACCTGTGCCTGCGCCGAATACTTCAGCCGTGTGCTGCCACTGTCCTACAAGACGCTGGTGATCATCCTTGCTGCGTTCTCGCTGCTGGTGTCCAACTTGGGCCTGACCAAGCTGATTGCGTTCTCGATCCCGGTACTGACCGCGATCTACCCGCCGTGCATCGTTCTGGTGGCGTTGAGCTTCTGCAAGGACTTCTGGCATGAGCAGGGTCGTATCCTCGGCCCGGTGATGCTGGTGTCGTTCATCTTCGGTCTGATCGACGCCCTCAAGGGTGCTGGACTGGCGGAGTGGATGCCGGCGCAACTGGCTCACCTGCCGCTGAGCGAGCAGGGTCTGGCGTGGCTGGTGCCGTCGGTGATGACCCTGGTAGTTGCGGTGGTTTGCGACCGTCTGCTGGGCAAGCGCGAAGAAGCCTTGGCTTAAGTCGCTTCACGACCCGTCACAAGCGGGTCTGGAGCAGAAACAGAAATGCCCCGTATCAATCGATACGGGGCATTTTTTTTATCTGGAGATGCGGTGCCTTTTCCGTTGAGCTAACGTCGAAGCCTTACCTGTAGGAGCAAGGCTTGCCCGCGATGGCGGTATAACATTCGACACCGTTGTTGACTGACGCACCGCCATCGCGGGCAAGCCATGCTCCTACAGGGGTCACCTATGCCAACATCTCACAGGGAATTGCATGTCGTTCATCCAAGCCAACCTGATCCACATTCTTGCCGCCGTCTGGTTCGTAGTCTGTTGGGGCGGTTACACCCGCTATGCCACCTGGAAGGGCCGTGACACTGCTTGTCTGGCCAGCGTGCTTCATCTCTATCGCGAAGACTGGATGCGCCGGATGTTGCTGCGTGACAACCGCATCGCGGACGCCAGCGTGATCGGCAACCTGGAACGCAATGCTTCGTTCTTCGCCTCCAGCACGCTGATTATCCTGGCCGGTATTCTCACGGTACTCGGCGCATCGGAGCGGGCGGTGTCGCTGTTGGCGGATATTCCGATGGTGCAACAGGCTTCCCAAGGCATGTCGGAGATCAAGTTGTTGTGCCTGGCCTTGGTGTTCGTCTATGCCTTCTTCACCTTCAGTTGGTGCATGCGCCAGTACAATTTCGCCGCCATTCTGGTGGGTTCGGCACCGATGGTCGGTGAACGGCATGTGTCCGAGCTGGAGCGCAAGGCCTTTGCCGCCCGAGCGGCGCGGGTCATATCCATGGCCGCCAACCAGTTCAACTTCGGCCTGCGCTCTTACTACTTCGGCATGACCATGCTGGCCTGGTTCGTCAGTCCATGGTTGTTCATGTTGATGAGCGCGGGCGTGGTGTTTGTGTTGTACCGCCGCGAGTTTCATTCCGACGTACTCGACGTGATGGTCTATACACCTACTGAGGCGCCATTGCCCGAGCTGAATAAAGAGGCTGCTTGATGAGTATTCCATTCTGGTGTGTGTTCATCAGTGCCTTGCTGATTTACGTGGCGCGCATGCCCGTGAGCAAGGCCATGAAAGAGCAGGGCGGTTACAACAATCACTTGCCGCGCCAACAGCAGGCGCAACTCACTGGGCTGGGTGCCCGTGCGGTGGCGGCACATCAGAATAGTTTCGAAGCGTTCATACTGTTCGCGGTGGGTGTGTTGATGGCGCATACCACGCAGACGGCAGGTTGGCTGATTGACTTGCTGGCGATCATCTTCGTGATCACCCGAGTTATCTACTTACTGTGCTATTGGAAAGATCTTACCTGGCAGCGCAGCCTGGTTTGGCTGGTTGGATTAGTCTGTTCGTTGTTGCTGATGATTAGTCCGACTTTTCGAACGATTTTGCTCTAACGCTGAGCTCGCAACAAAACAGCAGACAAAAGAAAACCCGCACTTGGCGGGTTTTCTTTTATCACGCTAAAAACTGATTTAGTTTTTAGGTGCTGCTTCTTTTGCGGCTGCTTCGTTCGATTCAGCCTGATCTTTGGCGGCTTCGGCGTTTTCTTTCGCAGCGTCGTTCACTTTATCCTGAGCTTTGCTCATGTCTTGCTGAGCTTGCTCAGCATGTTTGGTAGCATCTTGAGCTTTGTCCTCGGATTTTTTATCGCAGGCAGCGAGACCGAGGGAAGCGGTCAACATCAAGGCAATAGCTAAAGTCTTACGCATGGGGTGTTTCTCCTTGTGGAAAATATCTATCTGGCCTTAAGAGCCCAGGCGTCAGGGTTAAGTTCCTCAAATTGTTCAGATATATAAGTTTGTTCTAACGCGGAACTTTTACCCGGACTGCTACTGCACTGTCCGGATATTAAACAAGAGTATTTATCAAATGGCCGAAAACCCCATTTTTGAGCGTGCGACGCGATTTCTCTCGGCATTGAGACATTGTCAGGTCCTTGGTTTGAGCGTGCACAGCGCCAGCAGTGAAGGGCTCACCGTGGTGCTTCCATATAGCCCACAGATCGTCGGCAACCCGCAGACAGGCGTTATTCATGGCGGCGCACTGACATCACTGATGGACACCGCTTGCGGCATGTCCACCCTCTGCGTGCTGCCGGAATTCGAGGTGTGCCCGACTCTCGATCTGCGTATCGACTACATGCACGCCGCTGAACCCCATAAAGATGTCTACGGTTTTGCCCAGTGCTACCGGGTGACCACAGACGTGATTTTCGCCCGCGGCTTTGCCTATCAGGACGATCCCGAGCATCCGATCGCGCATGTCGTGGGCACCTTCATGCGCATGGGCAAAAACATCAAGGGCACCAAGGGCTTTGGTGGCGCCATCGCCGGAGGTACGAAATGACTGATTTCCAGGAACAACTGCAAGCGGCCCATGAGAAGGGCGATTACAGCGCGCTGCTGCAATTGATTCCCTACGCCACGCTGATCGGCGTCGAATGCTCGCGAGTAGGAGATGAGTTGCTGTTTCGTCTGCCGGCCAACAAAGACAACATTGGTAACCCTTTATTGCCCGCTATCCATGGTGGCGTGATTGCCGGCTTCATGGAGCTGTCCGCGGCGTTGCATCTGCTGATTGCTACCGGTTCGCCGGGCGTACCGAAGATTATCGACTTCTCCCTCGATTACCTGCGTGCCGGCCAATTCCGCGATACCTGGGCTCGCTGCCAGGTTTGCCGCCAAGGGCGACGCGTGGCCAACGTGGCGATTACCGCCTGGCAAAGCACCGAAGGCGAGCCGATTGCCACGGCCCGGGCGCATTTCAAACTCGAGGAGCCCTTGAAATCCTGAACTCAGCCCCCAACTCTGATGACAACCCGCCGCCGACCGCTCAAGGTCGCGGCCAATGCCATCTGATTGGAGTTTGATGACCATGAGTGTGGAAACTCAAAAGGAAACCCTGGGCTTCCAGACCGAGGTAAAGCAGCTGCTGCACCTCATGATCCATTCGCTGTATTCCAACAAGGAAATTTTCCTTCGCGAATTGATCTCGAACGCCTCTGACGCTGTAGACAAATTACGTTTCGAAGCGCTGTCCAAGCCAGAACTGCTGGAAGGTGGCGCCGAGCTGAAAATCCGTGTGAGCTTCGACAAGGACGCTAAAACCGTCACCCTCGAAGACAACGGTATCGGCATGAGCCGCGAGGATGCGATCACGCACCTGGGCACCATCGCCAAATCCGGCACCGCCGATTTCATGAAGCACCTGACCGGCGACCAGAAGAAAGACTCGCACCTGATCGGCCAGTTCGGTGTCGGTTTCTACTCCGCATTCATCGTCGCTGACAAAGTCGACGTGTACAGCCGTCGTGCCGGCAGCGCTGCCAGCGAAGGCGTGCATTGGTCGTCCAAGGGCGAAGGCGATTTCGAAGTTGCAACGATCGAGAAAACCGAGCGCGGCACTCGCATCGTCCTGCACTTGAAATCCGCTGAAGACGAGTTCGCCGATGGTTGGCGTCTGCGCAACATCATCAAGAAGTACTCCGATCACATCGCCTTGCCGATCGAGTTGCCGAAAGAAGTGGCAGCTGCTGAAGGCGAGGAAAAACCAGCCGTTGAATGGGAAACCGTCAACCGCGCCAGCGCCCTGTGGACCCGTCCGCGTACCGACATCAAGGACGAGGAATATCAGGAGTTCTACAAGCACATCGCTCACGATTTCGAAAATCCGCTGAGCTGGAGCCACAACAAGGTCGAAGGCAAGCTGGAATACAGCTCGCTGCTGTACGTGCCGAGCCGTGCTCCGTTCGATCTGTACCAGCGTGAAGCACCGAAAGGCCTGAAGTTGTACGTTCAGCGCGTGTTCGTCATGGACCAGGCTGAGTCGTTCCTGCCGCTGTACCTGCGCTTCATCAAAGGCGTGGTCGACTCCAACGACCTGTCGCTGAACGTGTCGCGGGAAATCCTGCAGAAGGACCCGATCATTGACTCCATGAAGTCAGCGCTGACCAAGCGCGTGCTCGACATGCTGGAAAAACTGGCGAAGAACGAGCCTGAGCAATACAAAGGCTTCTGGAAAAACTTCGGTCAGGTCATGAAGGAAGGCCCGGCAGAAGATTTCGCCAACAAGGAAAAAATCGCCGGTCTGCTGCGTTTCGCATCGACCAACGGCGACGAAGGCGAGCAGGTCGTTGGCCTGGCCGAATACCTGGCACGTGCCAAGGAAGGTCAGGACAAGATTTACTACCTGACCGGCGAAACCTACGCACAAGTCAAAAACAGCCCGCACCTGGAAGTCTTCCGCAAGAAAGGCATCGAAGTGCTGCTGCTGACCGACCGTATCGACGAGTGGCTGATGAGCTACCTCAACGACTTCGACGGCAAGAGCTTTGTCGACGTGGCGCGCGGTGACCTGGACCTGGGCAACCTGGACTCGGAAGAAGACAAGAAAGCCGCGGAAGAAGTCGCCAAGTCCAAAGAAGGTCTGGTTGAGCGTCTGAAAACTGCGCTGGGCGAATCTGTAGCCGAAGTGCGGGTTTCCCACCGTCTGACCGATTCCCCGGCGATCCTCGCCATTGGCGAGCAGGACCTTGGCCTGCAGATGCGTCAGATCCTCGAAGCCAGCGGTCAGAAGGTTCCGGATTCGAAGCCGATCTTCGAATTCAACCCGGCTCACCCGCTGATCGAGAAGCTCGACAACGAGCAGAGCGATGAGCGATTCGGCGATCTTTCGCACATCCTCTTTGATCAGGCGGCCCTGGCGGCCGGTGACAGCTTGAAGGACCCGGCGGCGTATGTGCGTCGTCTGAACAAGCTATTGGTTGAGCTGTCGGCTTAACTGCGTTGTAGAAAAACCCGCTTCGGCGGGTTTTTTCATTCTGGTGTTCAAAAATCAGGAGTCAGAAATGAGCCAAATCACAGTACGTTCCGTGGCCTATCAGATTGACGGCCAGACCTACGAAAGCCGCCTGGCCTTCGACGCCGACCAAAAGGGCCCGCGTCCGGGTCTGCTGATGGCGCCGAACTGGATGGGCGTCAGCGCCGGTGCGGAGGAGATCGCCAAGTCAGTGGCGGCCAAGGGTTACGTGGTGCTGATCGCGGACCTCTACGGTCAATCGGTTCGTCCGACGAACAATGACGAGGCGGGCGCGGCGATGATGCCGTTGAAGAATGACCGTCCGTTGCTGCGCAAGCGCATGCAAGTGGCATTCGAACAGCTGCAGGGTCAAGGCGAAGTGGCAGTTGATACGTCTAAGCTGGCGACCTTCGGTTTCTGCTTTGGCGGTTGCTGCGCCCTCGAATTCGCCCGTACCGGTGCGCCGGTGAAGGCCGCGGTTTCGTTCCATGGCACGTTGGACACGCCGAATCCGGCTGATGCGAAAAACATCAAGGGTAAGGTCCTGGTACTGCACGGCGCCTCCGATCCATTGGTGCCGAAAGAGCAACTGCCGGCGTTCGAAGATGAAATGAACGCGGCGGGCGTGGATTGGCAGCTGCTGAGCTACGGCGGTGCATTTCACTCTTTCACCGACCCGCACGCCAACGTGCCGGGGATGATGATGTATGACGCCAAGGTGGCTGCCCGGTCGTTCACGTCCATGCACAATCTGCTGGATGAAGTGTTCAAGGGCTGATCTGTTGCCTGACACCGACTTTGTCAGAGCCTGAACCGGCCCCTTCGCGAGCAAGCCCGCTCCCACATTTAACCGCGTTCCAATGTGGGAGCGGGCTTGCTCGCGAAGGCGGTTCCACAGGTAACTAAAATCTCAGGGCAGTTCGATCCTCTCAACTTCCCCCGGCACCGTCGGCCAGTCACCGGCCGCCCACTTGCGTCGTGCCTCATCTATCGCCGCAGGATCGCTCGCGACAAAATTCCAGTTGATCCGCCGTGGCCCGTCCAGCGGTGCGCCACCCAACAACACGGCATGGCAGTCGCTCTCCGCGAACAGCGTCATCTCTGCTCCGGTTGGCAACACCACCAGTGCATGCGGTTCTATCAACTCGCCATCCAGTTGCACCTCGCCGCTCAGCACATACAGCGCACGCTCTTCATGCTCGGTGGGAATCAGCAGCGTCGTGGCTGTTTGCAGGTGCAGTTCGGCGTAGAGCGTCGGAGAAAGTACCGGTACCGGCGATTCCAGGCAAAAGCCTGACCCGGCAATCATGCGGATCTTCACCCCAAGGTTATCGCTGACCGGAAGCGAAGCGGCTGGATGGTGGCTGTAATGTCCCGGACCCTGTTCATGATCCTTGGGTGAGGCCAGCCAGATCTGCAAACCGTGCATCCTGAAACTTTGCTCCCACAACGGTTGCGGTGTGCGTTCAACGTGGGCGATGGCGCTGCCGGCAGTCATCCAGCTCACGTCGCCGGCATTGACCACCTGATCCGAGCCGAGGCTGTCCTTGTGCTGGATCTGGCCTTCAAACAGGTAGGTGAGGGTCGACAGGCCGATATGCGGGTGCTGGCGGATGTTCATGCCTTTGCCCGCCGGATACTCGGTTTCGAGCATGTGGTCGAAAAACACGAACGGCCCGACGCTGCGGCATTTGGCTGACGGCAACGGGCGAAGAATCGGCTGGCCTTCGACATCTTCGGCGCGGGGGCGGATCACGAGCGGAGTGTTCATGGTGCATTCCAGGCTGAGCGGGTGATGCGGTCGAGCATAACCCGCTTGCGCAGACCTTGCCGCTATTGGCTGAACGCGCCTTCGGAGAGGTGGGTTTCGATGCTGACTTCAGACGTGGTCATCAGCTTGTGGATCGGGCAACGATCGGCCACGCGGTGCAGTTCGTCACGCTGGGCATCGGTCAGCACACCCTTGAGGGTCAGTTTGACGTGCAGCGCGTATTTGCCTTTCTGCTCCTGGCTGTTGTCGCGCTTGACCTCGACGCCGACACCGGTGAGCGGGATGTCTTTTTTCTTCGCGTACATTTTCAGGGTCAGGGCCTTGCAGGCACCGAGGGCGGCGTCGAAGTAATCGTGCGGCTCCGGCGCCGATCCCTCGCCGCCCGACGCTACAGGCACATCGGCAAAGAGTTCGTGGTCATCGATCTGGACGCTGTGACGAAAACCTTCAGCGGAAACGGTGTTGACGGTGACAGTCATGGGAAACCTCGCAGGCGACAGGAAAACTCATTCGATCAAAAAAGACCTTGAAGGTATAGAGCATGCCTGCGGGTGAGCGTTCCGGTTTTTTGTCCGGCATGAAAAAGCCCCGCGATTGCGGGGCTTTTTTGTAGCGATACGGATCAGTTGCCTTTGACAGCCTTGCCGTTGACCTTGCCGTCCAGGAGCATGATGTTGTACTCCTTGCCGTCGGTTTCGACCTGTTGCAGGCGAACCAGCAAGTAGTCCCAATCCTTGGCGAACCACAGCACGGTGATGCGCTTGCTTTGTGTCGGGTCGCGCACGCGCTCGACCTTGATTGCATCGATCTGGCCAGCCTTGGTGTCGACTTTTTCCGAGCCCAGCACGCGGAAGTCATAGGTATCGACTTCGCCATCATCAACCACCTGATAGCTCATGCTTTTTTTGCCGGCGGCCACGTCATGCTGCAGCGCCAGTTGATAGGTGGATTTGTCGACCATGCCGCGGTTCAGCGGAATGTTGACCGCGTCGCCACGATCGGTGCCGGTCACTTTTTTCGCGGCCCAGTCAAAGTCCAGGTCCGCTTTCTTGGCTTTGCCCAGGCCACCACGTTCGAAGTGGTAGGACTGTGGCAGCAAGGTGTCCTTGTCGACGGTCAGGGTGCTTTCTTCGGACAGGCTGGCGATCATCATCGAAGCCTTGAAGCTGAGCTTCCAGACGCCGTTGGCTTCCTTGGTCAGGCTGCGTTCGGCGGTGCCGCTCATGGGCAACTGCTTCCAGTCAGCGGTGTAGCTGGCGGAGAAGGGTTGAAGGTCTGCGGCCTGCGCGAAGGGCAAGGCAAGCAGAGCGCAAGCGAAGAGCAGGGCACGACGCATAAAATCTCCTAGATTCGAATCAAGTGGCCGCTGGCCGCGAGTATCTGTCCATCCAGTAAAGCACCCTGATCGCCGAGTGATAGCCGGCCTTCGGCAAACCAGCGCACGGCCATCGGGTAGATCAGGTGCTCCTGTACATGGACTCGCTGCGCCAGACTCTGCGGCGAGTCGTGCAACTCTACCGGTATTACTGCCTGTACGACCAGTGGTCCGCCATCGAGTTCCTCGGTGACGAAGTGCACGGAGCAGCCGTGTTCAGTGTCGCCGGCTTCCAGCGCGCGCTGATGAGTGTGTAACCCTTTGTATTTGGGTAGCAGCGAGGGATGGATGTTGAGCAGGCGACCCTGGTAGTGGCGTACGAAATCAGCGCTGAGAATGCGCATGAAACCGGCCAGCACCACGAGTTTGGGATTGAATTCGTCGATCAGTTCGATCAGCGCGGCATCGAAGGCTTCGCGGCCCTCGAAAGCCTTGTGATCCAGGGAGCGGGTGTCGATACCCGCGTCCCTGGCGCGTTGCAGGCCGTAGGCGTCGGCGCGGTTGGAAATCACCGCAGCGACGCGGACCGGGCTGTCGCCGGTCCGCGTGCTGTCGATCAAGGCCTGCAAGTTACTGCCGGTGCCGGACAACAGCACCACCACATCACAGGTCTGGTGCATCAATGAGCCTTGAGGTTCTTCAATTCAACCTGAGCCGCGCCTTCGGCAGCGGTGGAGATCTGACCGATGACCCAAGGTTGTTCGCCGGCTTCACGCAGGACATTCAGGGCGGTTTCAACGTGCTCTTGAGCCACGCAGATGACCATGCCCACGCCGCAGTTCAGCACGCGGTGCATTTCGTTTTCGTCGACGTTGCCTTTCTCTTGCAGCCAGTCGAACACCGCCGGGCGGGTCCAGCTCGCCACGTCAACCACGGCTTGTGCGCCTTTTGGCAGAACGCGCGGGATGTTGTCCAGCAGGCCGCCACCGGTGATGTGGGCCATGGCTTTGACGGCGCCGGTTTCCTTGATCAGCTTGAGCAGCGGCTTCACGTAGATGCGGGTCGGGGCCATCAGCAGGTCGGTCAGCGGCTTGCCGTCGAGCTGGGTGTTTTCGATGTCGGCACCGGACACTTCGATGATCTTGCGGATCAGCGAGTAGCCGTTGGAGTGCGGACCGGAGGACGGCAGGGCGAGCAGGGCGTCGCCGGCAGCCACTTTGGAACCGTCGATGATTTCCGACTTTTCAACCACGCCGACGCAGAAACCGGCCAGGTCGTAGTCTTCGCCTTCGTACATGCCAGGCATTTCAGCGGTTTCGCCGCCGACCAGGGAGCAGCCGGACAGCTCGCAGCCAGCGCCGATGCCAGTCACGACCTGGGTCGCGGTTTCGACGTTCAGTTTGCCGGTGGCGTAGTAGTCGAGGAAGAACAGCGGCTCGGCGCCGCAGACCACCAGGTCGTTGACGCACATGGCAACCAGGTCGATGCCGATGCTGTCGTGCTTGTTCAGGTTCAGTGCCAGGCGCAGCTTGGTGCCGACGCCGTCAGTACCGGAAACCAGCACAGGCTGCTTGTAGCCGGCCGGGATTTCGCAGAGGGCGCCGAAACCGCCCAGGCCGCCCATGACTTCCGGGCGCGCAGTGCGCTTGGCGACGCTCTTGATGCGTTCGACCAATGCTTCACCGGCGTCGATGTCTACACCGGCGTCCTTGTAGCTCAGGGAGGGTTGCTTGCTCATGATCCAGGCCTTTAGGGGGGATTCAGGGGTAACGACCGAGTCCAGCGGGGCCGCCGAAATCGACGAAGGCGATTGCCTCACGCGAATTTCGAGGGTGCCCGGCTGTTGCCGGTCTGCGAAGGCGCGCGATTTTATCAGGCTTGAAGGGCAGCGGCCATCCTCAGGCCGACGGCAGGGGCATATCCGCCTAAAAAAACCGTAATTCTTTTACGTTGATGGCATCCTGCTGACCTGCGCAAGGTATCGCCATTAACCGTCTATCGTTATGACAGTGCGAAAACTTACCCAGGACGTGTGAATGTTTTGCGCCGGGCGATGGTCACAGCCTTGCTCGATCGTCTCATGCGATCTGTTCCAGCCGCTCTTGTCGTCAGGAATCTTCCATGCGTTTTTGTAAATTCTTGTTTGTGGGCTGTTTGTCATTGGTCAGCCTGGTCAGTCATGCCGAAACCGTCAAAGGCCTTTATCAAGTTCGCGAACCGGTCAGTGGCCAGTCGCCGGAAGAGCGTGACCAGGCGACTCAGCGCGCCCTCGATACGCTGGTCTTGCGTCTGACGGGCGACCCCAAGGCAGCGCAAAGCCCGGGTTTGGCGGCGGTCCGCAAAGAGCCGCAACAAATCATCACTCAGTTTGGCTATGACGCCGGACCGCCGGAAGTCCTTAAGATCGATTTCGATCCGAGCACCACCGAACAGGCATTGCGTCGTGCCGGATTGGCCATGTGGGGCGCCAATCGGCCATCGATCCTCGGGTGGTGGCTGAACGACAACACCGATGGTTCGAGCCTGGTGGGCGATGGCCAGGCCAGTGCGGCCCCGCTGCGTCGTGCGGCGCAACACCGTGGCTTGCCATTGCGTTTGCCACTGGCGGATTTGAATGAACAGATCGTCGCTACCGCACCGAATCTGGAAAGTGCTGATCCGGCGCCGCTGCGCAGCGCCTCGGAACGTTACAATGCCGACGCTTTGCTGGCGGTGCATGCTCGCGAAGAGGGTGGTCAGTGGCAAGCCAAGTGGCGTTTGTGGCTGGGCGATCAAAAAGAGGCGGGCAGTGTTCAGGGGGCGGATCAGGCAGCCGTGGCGGACGCCGTGATGCTGGCGGTCAACGAGCGACTGGCGCCGCGATTCGTCGCCAAACCCGGGGCTTCGACCCCGCAGTTGCTGGAAGTGAAAGGCATGAATCTTGAGCGTTATGCCACGCTGGGGCGTTTGCTCGAGCCTTTTGGCGGGCGTCCGCAAAGCGTCGATGGCGACCGGATCCTTTATCGGGTCAATGGCAGTGCGGAACAGTTGCGGGCGCAGTTGTCGCTGGCGAAATTGCAGGAGGTCGCCGTGGAGCCGGCACCCGCTCCGGCCCCGGTGGCACCCGTTCCGCCTGCGGCCGACGGTGCAGCGACGCCTGTCGTAACACCTGCGTCGGCACCGACGCCGCAAATGAGTTTCCGCTGGTAGGTTTTTCTTTCTTTATATAGAAGCAATGGAGTGGTTCATGGCCGATACGCGGCGTTGGTTCTGGTTGGGTGCAGTGGTCCTGCTCTGCGCGTTTATCTGGCTGTTGCATCCGATCCTCACGCCGTTCCTGGTGGCGTTGCTCCTGGCTTATCTGTTCGATCCGGTGGTTGATCGACTGGAGAAGGCCGGACTGTCACGGACCTGGGGCGTTATCACGGTATTCGCGCTGTTCACCCTGATTGTCACCGCGCTGATGCTGGTGCTGGTGCCGATGCTCGCCAAGCAGCTGTTCCGTTTGTATGAGCTGGCGCCACAGATGCTCGATTGGTTGCAGCACACTGCATTGCCATGGACGCAATCGAAGTTTGGTCTGTCGGAAGGCTTCTGGAGATTCGACAAGCTCAAGGCAGCCATCAGCGAGCACATGGGGCAGACCACTGACATCGTCGGTGTGGTGCTGACGCAGGCCACGGCATCGGGCCTGGCGCTGATTGCCTGGCTTGCGAACCTGGTGTTGATTCCGGTGGTGAGTTTCTACCTGCTGCGGGACTGGGACCTGATGATGGCCAAGATCCGCAGCCTGCTGCCCCGTGATCGCGAAGAGCGCGCGGTGATGCTGGCCGGAGAGTGCCATGAGGTGCTCGGCGCTTTCGTCCGCGGGCAATTGCTGGTGATGGTGGCGCTCGGCGTAATCTACGCCGCAGGCTTGATGTTGGTGGGGCTGGAATTGGGTCTGTTGATTGGCTTGATTGCAGGTCTGGCGGCGATCGTGCCGTACATGGGTTTTGTCATCGGCATTGGTGCGGCCTTGATTGCCGGGCTGTTCCAGTTTGGCGGCGACCTGTATCCGATGGCGGGCATCGTCGCGGTGTTCATGGTCGGTCAAGCGCTTGAGGGGATGGTGCTGACGCCGTTATTGGTGGGGGATCGCATCGGGCTGCACCCGGTAGCGGTGATTTTCGCGATTCTGGCTGGTGGTGAATTGTTCGGTTTTACCGGTGTTTTGCTGGCGCTGCCGGTGGCGGCCGTGATCATGGTGCTGGTGCGCCATGTGCATGATTTGTATAAGGATTCAGATATTTACAGCGGTGTTGACGATCCGGAGCTTTAGACCGCTACGCAGGCAGCCCGGATTGATCCCGGGTTGCCACCCGTAGCGCCAAAGAAACTGTCATAAAACCGGAGCGTCAACGCAAACCTTTGATTTTGCTTGTGGTCTGTCGCATTGTGCGGTCGGCTTCACGGGTATAAACTTCGCGAACTTTACACAGAGGCCACTAACGGTTCCTTTGGAACTGTTCAGTCAGCATGAAACCGATTCAGCTGCCCCTAGGTGTGCGTCTGCGTGACGACGCCACCTTTATCAACTACTACCCAGGCGCCAATGCCGCTGCACTCGGCTATGTCGAGCGGCTGTGCGAAGCCGACGCCGGGTGGACCGAAAGCCTGATTTACCTCTGGGGCAAGCATGGGGTAGGGCGCACACATCTGTTGCAGGCCGCGTGCCTGCG
Source organism: Pseudomonas sp. MAG733B (assembly GCF_036884845.1). NCBI lineage: Bacteria > Pseudomonadati > Pseudomonadota > Gammaproteobacteria > Pseudomonadales > Pseudomonadaceae > Pseudomonas > Pseudomonas sp. MAG733B. The sequence continues at coordinate 5,456,633 of NZ_CP145732.1, read as the reverse complement.
TTTCGAGCAGATGGGTGAACCGGCGGTGTACCTGCCGTTGGCCGAGTTGATGGATCGCGGCATCGAAATCCTCGACAACCTTGAACAGTACGAGCTGGTCTGCCTGGACGACTTGCATGCAGTGGCAGGCAAAGCGGATTGGGAAGAGGCGCTGTTCCATCTGTTCAATCGTCTGCGTGACAGCGGTCGGCGTTTGCTGATTGCCGCGTCGACTTCACCGCGTGAATTGCCGGTGAAACTGGCGGACCTTAAATCCCGCCTGACCCTGGCGCTGATCTTCCAGATGCGCCCACTCTCCGACGAAGACAAATTGCGCGCCCTGCAACTGCGTGCGTCCCGTCGTGGTTTGCACCTGACCGACGAGGTCGGGCATTTTATTCTGACTCGCGGCACCCGCAGCATGAGTGCGCTTTTCGAATTGCTTGAACAGCTCGATCAGGCCTCCCTTCAAGCGCAGCGCAAGCTGACCATTCCCTTCTTGAAAGAAACCCTCGGCTGGTAGCTGAGCCCGGTAAATTCGGGCGCTGCAACGCTTTTTGGCATATTTCAGGCGCCAGAAAATCCGCTTTCCTGCACTGGGCAGGCCGCGTGAGCGATCAAAATGGGCTTAAGCGCTTAGATGTAAACGAGAAACCGAGAAGTCACAAAAAGATCGATTGAATTTGCAAATGAGGTTGATAGCGGGCATAGTCTCGCCTTCTTTACAACTATCAGCCACGGTCGTGCCCATGCTAAATCGCTTTGCACCCCTCGTGCCTCTCGCACTCGTTACCCTGCTGTTCGGTTGCGCTGCCCACTCTCCAGTGTCGCAGCAAGCGCAACAACAGCAGGCTCAAAACTCGGTTACCGCTCAGTCTTCCGTTCGTTATCAAGACTCTCTTTACCAGGAAGAAGTGGCCACCGAAAAAGAACTGGCAGCTTTTGCCGATGGCAAGTCCTACCAGCTTCCGGTTCTGGCCGACAGCATCCTCGAACGCGGCATGTCCCTGATCGGTACCCGCTACCGTTTCGGTGGTACCTCTGAAGCCGGTTTCGATTGCAGCGGTTTCATCGGCTATCTGTTCCGTGAAGAAGCCGGCATGAACCTGCCACGCTCGACTCGCGAAATGATCAACGTAGACGCACCACTGGTCTCGCGCAGTAAGCTTGAGCCGGGTGATCTGCTGTTCTTCGCAACCAACGGCCGTCGCGGTCGCGTCAGTCACGCCGGGATCTACCTGGGTGACAACCAGTTCATCCATTCCAGCAGCCGCCGCAGCGGTGGTGTGCGGATCGATAGCCTGGGCGACAGCTACTGGAGCAAGACCTTCATCGAAGCCAAGCGCGCACTCGCCATGGCTCCAGGTGCTTCCCCGATCGTCACCGCACGCAAGTAAGCGGACAGTTTGTAAGGTGAACTTAAAGTCTTACTTGAAGTTTGCCTGATAAGCGCTAGAATTCTGATCTATCAATGATGGCAAACCGCCTGCGTACTGCGCAGGCGGTTTTCTTTTCTGCGTCCCCAGCAGAAAAAAAGCCGCAGCCAGATCAGGATGCTCTGCTTATGTCGACGTCGGCCCGCCTCGCAATCATGTTCCTCGCAGCGCTGCTCAGCGCTTGCGCCAGTCGTACACCGCCGCCAGCGCCGGTGGTTCGCCCGCCCATCGTATTCGGTCCTTCCCAAGCCTTTTCGCCTGAAGCGGAAGACGTGCTGTTTCGCGCGTTGGGCCTGGTCGGCACGCCATATCGTTGGGGCGGCAATACACCGGATTCGGGTTTCGATTGCAGTGGGCTGATCGGCTACGTGTACCGTGATGTCACTGGAATTTCCCTGCCGCGCACGACCCGTGAAATGATTTCCATGCAAGCCGCCAACGTCGGCAAGGAAGGCCTGCAAACGGGTGACCTGGTGTTCTTCGCCACCAATGGCGGTTCCCAAGTCAGCCATGCCGGTATTTACGTCGGCGAGGGTCGTTTCGTCCATGCGCCAGCCACGGGCGGCACGGTCAAGCTCGACAGCTTGTCCAAGGCGTATTGGCAGAAAGCCTACCTGAGCGCCAAGCGTGTCCTGCAACCGGAGCATCTCGCGCGCAATCCGTAATAGCCAGAGGTTGTGGTCATGACCGCTCGCACGCTCAATCTCGACGATTCGCTGTACCAATATCTGCTCGACGTGTCCCTGCGCGAGACGCCGTTGCTCAAGCGTTTGCGCGACGAAACCCAGGCGCTGCCCATGGCGCGCTGGCAGATTGCGCCGGAGCAGGGGCAGTTTCTCGCGTTGCTGGTGAAACTCACCGGCGCCCGGCGGCTGCTGGAAGTCGGCACCTTCACCGGTTACAGCGCCCTGTGCATGGCGGCGGCATTGCCGGATGACGGTTCGCTGATCTGCTGCGACATTCCCGGCGATTACAATGCCACGGCCCGCCGTTGTTGGCAGGAAGCCGGATTGGCCGGGCGAATCGATCTGCGTTTGGCGCCTGCGCTGGAGACCCTTGGCAAGTTGGACCAGCCCGGCCAGTTCGATCTGATGTTCATCGATGCCGACAAGGCCAACTATCCCGCCTATCTGGAGCATGCGCTGCGGTTGCTGCGGGTCGGTGGGCTGGCAGTGTTCGATAACACGCTGTGGAGCGGGCGGGTGCTGGAGGACAATCCAGAGAGCGCGGACACTCGCGCGATCCAGGCGCTCAATCGAGCGTTGAAGGATGATGCGCGGGTGGATCTGTCATTGTTACCGTTGGGGGATGGCCTGACGCTTTGTCGTAAGCGCTGAATGCCGACCCTGTGGGAGCGAGCAAACTCGATCCCACAGGGTATGCGGTTTGCAGTTATTTAGTTGCGGACACCCGCCACACCTTATTCCCCACATCATCCGCCACCAGCAAATCCCCCTGCTGATCAATCACCACGCCCACCGGCCGGCCCATGGCTTTTTCATCTTCATTGAGGAAACCAGTGAGCACGTCCAACGGTTGCCCAACCGGTTTGCCGGCGCTGAAGGGTACGAAAATCACTTTGTAGCCACTGTGCGGCTTGCGGTTCCAGGAGCCGTGCTGGCCGATGAATGCGCCTTCCTTAAACTGAGCGGGTAACGTGTTGCCTTCGGCAAACGTCAGGCCCAGTGATGCGGTATGTGGCCCGACTGCGTAGTCCGGCGCAATCGCCTTGGCCACCAGGTCCAGGTTTTGCGGTTCGACGCGCACGTCGACATGCTGGCCGTAGTAGCTGAACGGCCAGCCATAGAACCCGCCGTCCTTGACTGAGGTGATGTAGTCCGGCACCAGGTCGCTGCCGATCTCATCGCGCTCGTTTACCGCTGTCCACAACGCGCCGCTTTGCGGTTCCCAGGCCATGCCGTTGGGGTTGCGCAAGCCTGAGGCGAAGATCCGGTGGTTGCCGGTGGCGCGATCCACTTCCCAGATCGCCGCGCGTCCTTCTTCCTGATCCATGCCGTTCTCGCCGACGTTGCTGTTCGAGCCAACCGTGACGTACAGCTTGCTGCCGTCCTGGCTGGCGATGACGTTTTTGGTCCAGTGGTGATTCAGCGTTCCGCCCGGCAGGTCGACGACTTTGATCGGCTGCGACTTGATGGCCGTGTCGCCGGTTTCATAGTGGAAACGCAGCAGTCGATCGGTATCGGCAACGTACAGGTCATTGCCGACCAGGGTCATGCCGAAGGGTGAATTGAGGTTTTCCAGGAACACCGTGCGCGTTTCGGCGATGCCGTCGTGGTTGGTGTCGCGCAGCAGCGTGATGCGGTTCGGGCTCGGTACGTCCGCGCCGGCGCGGCCCATGACTTTCTTGGTGATCCAGCCCTTGATGCCTTTGTTGTCATCGGGTTTGGGCGGCGCGTTGGTTTCGGCGACCAGTACGTCGCCATTGGGCAACACGTATAACCAGCGCGGATGATCGAGGTCCTCGGCAAACGCGGCGACTTGCGTGCCGCTGGCGGCCACAGGTTTTGCGCCGTCCGGCCAGCCTATCGCCGGGGCGATGTTCATCGTCGGGAACAGGGTTTTATTGGGTTCGGGCAACTTGGGCGACGGGCCGGTGCCGTCGGAGACTTGCAGGCTGGAGGTTTCACCGCAAGCGGCGAGCCCTCCGGCGAGAGCGACAACGAATACGAGCTGAGACGTGCGCATTGCTGATCTTCCCTATGAGTGCCTTGATTTAATCATAGAGAAGCATGGACGCAGGATGGTTCAACCTTCAGCTGCGCGCTTCCTTGAACAGAACGGCGATACCAGGGTGATAGTGACCCGCTTCGTTGCGCAATTTGCGATAGGCGTAGGGGAAATACCAGGCCACGGCGCAGGTGTGCTCTTTTTGCAGGTCATCGACCATGTCCTGGAGTTCTTCCGGGGTAGCGCCATGCTGGAGTTTTTGCGGTGCGACGAACAGGCAGCCGAGTTTCAGGTCGCTGGCGTAGCTGATGCGCTTGGCATCGCTGGTGATGTCATGCAGCGCCTGGGTCAGGTTCAGGCTGTTGACCCGTGGCCAGCGTTGCGTGGCCTGCAGCCAGGCGCGTGTTTCGGGGGTGGCGATGAACAGGTCGGCGCGAGCATTGCGCTCGCCTTCTTCGAGCTGTTTGCGGGTGGGCGATTGCTGCAGGGTGATCATCTCGGCCATCCACGCGGCGGAGGAAAGCAGGCCGAGGTTGGCCTTTTCGTCGAGCCAGTAGGGCGTTTCGTTATCGCCGCGCACGGCGTTGTAGCGGTCGATACAGTCAAACCAGCGCTCCAGCACCGGGCGCAGGAATTCGAGCTTCGGATTGCTGATGATCATGCCTTGCATGGGGCTCACCCTTGTTATTGTGTTGTGAGGTTGTGGCTCTTTGATATCACTGCTCGGAGTGTGGCACAAGATTGACGTCAAATTGCTGATCGGCGGCAGTTATTCGCTTTCGCGCCCCGTCTTCAATTGACGCTCCACCCCCAACCCTCTAACCTTCGCGGCTTGTTTCAGGTGCTCTGTGGCTTGGGTCGACAGAGTGAAACAGGGAAGTCGGTGAGTGGTCGCTTCGATATATGAAGCCTCGCGATCCCGGCGCTGCCCCCGCAACGGTAAATGAGTGAAAACTGCGTTTTGCGCCACTGTGTCGACTGTCGACATGGGAAGGCACGCAGTCCGGCCAACGCCGCTCATGAGCCCGGAGACCGGCCTGATCCATCCAAGCGGCATCACGGTGGGCGATGCCAGGCTTCTTGCCATCTATTCTTGTGCCTGCCCGCCGTTATTCCTGCCTCAACGGAGAGCTCCCCCATGACTGATACCCCTGATCGTGACGAACGTCATCTGGCGCGCATGCTGCGCAAAAAAGCCGTGATCGACGAACGCATCGCCAATTCCCCGAACGAATGCGGCCTGCTGCTGGTGCTGACCGGCAACGGCAAAGGCAAGAGCAGCTCGGCGTTCGGCATGCTCGCTCGCGCCATGGGCCACGGCATGCAGTGCGGCGTGGTGCAGTTCATCAAGGGCCGCAACAGCACGGGCGAAGAACTGTTCTTCCGACGCTTCCCGGAGCAGGTGCGTTTTCATGTGATGGGCGAGGGCTTTACCTGGGAAACTCAGGATCGCCAACGCGACATCGCTGCCGCTCAAGCCGCCTGGGCCGTGTCGCAGGAACTGCTGCGCGATCCGTCCATCGGCCTGGTGGTGCTGGATGAGTTGAACATCGCCCTGAAGCACGGCTACCTCGATCTCGATCAAGTACTCAGCGATTTGCAGGCGCGCCCGCCGATGCAGCACGTGGTGGTCACCGGTCGCGGCGCCAAGCCGGAGATGATGGAACTGGCTGACACCGTCACCGAGATGGGCATGATCAAGCACGCCTTCCAGGCCGGTATCAAAGCGCAAAAAGGCGTCGAGCTGTGAATACTATTTTATGAAAAACAGTCGACACTGCCCGGCAGTACTGATTGCCGCGCCGGCCTCCGGTCAGGGCAAGACCACCGTCACCGCCGCGCTCGCCCGTTTGCATCGTAATCAGGGGCGCAAGGTGCGCGTGTTCAAATGCGGCCCGGACTTTCTCGACCCGATGATCCTCGAGCGCGCCAGCGGTGCGCCGGTCTATCAACTGGACATGTGGATGGTCGGCGAGCAGGAAAGTCGTCGCCTGTTGTGGGAAGCGGCGGGCGAAGCCGATCTGATTCTGATCGAAGGCGTGATGGGGCTGTTCGACGGCACGCCGTCCAGCGCTGATCTGGCGCGACACTTCGGTGTGCCGGTGCTCGGCGTGATCGACGGCACGGCCATGGCCCAGACCTTTGGCGCATTGGCCTTGGGGCTGGCGCGTTATCAGCCGGACTTGCCGTTTGCCGGTGTCCTGGCCAACCGCGTCGGCACCCTGCGTCATGCACAGTTGCTCGAAGGCAGCCTGACTGAAGGTCTGCGTTGGTACGGCGCATTGTCTCGGGAGACCGGGATCGAATTGCCGAGTCGCCACCTCGGACTGGTGCAGGCCAGCGAGTTGAATGATCTCGATGTACGTCTCGACGCGGCGGCCGATGCCTTGGCCAGCAGTTGCGAGGTAGCGCTGCCGCCAGCAGTTGAGTTCGCCGCGCCGGACGTGATGACGGCCGAGCCGCTGCTAGCCGGCGTGCGCATTGCCGTCGCCCGGGACGAAGCGTTTGCCTTCACCTATGGCGCCAGTCTGGATTTGCTGCGGGCGATGGGCGCCGAGCTGCTGTTTTTCTCGCCGATCCGTGACGCGCAATTGCCGGAAGCAGACAGCCTGTATCTGCCGGGCGGTTATCCGGAATTGCACCATGTGGCCCTCTCGCAAAACACTTCGATGCTGAACGCAATTCGCGCGCACCACGCAGCGGGCAAACCGTTGCTGGCCGAATGTGGCGGCATGCTTTATCTGCTCGATTCGTTGACCGATGTCGAAGGCACTCGCGCCGAATTGGTGGGTTTGTTGAGCGGTGACGCAGTGATGCAAAAACGCCTCGCCGCCCTGGCCTTGCAAGCGGTTGAACTGCCGGAAGGTTCGCTGCGCGGGCACACCTATCACCACTCGCTGACCACCACCGAACTGACGCCGATTGCCCGAGGCTTGAGCCCGAATGGCGGGCGCGGGGCGGAGGCGGTTTATCGTGAGGGGCGGATGACGGCCTCTTATGTGCATTTTTATTTTCAGTCGAATCCAGCGGCGATTGCTGCGCTTTTCGCACCTGTCCTTGAGACCGCTTTCGCGAGCAAGCCCGCTCCCACAGGGGAACACATTTCAAATGTGGGAGCGAGCTTGCTCGCGAAGAGGCCATGACAGACAACGCCTTCTCCGAAGCCGAACGCGCAGCCGTCTACCGCGCCATCGCCGAACGCCGCGACATGCGTCACTTCAGCGGCGGCACGGTCGAGCCCGAGTTGCTCCGGCGCCTGCTCGAAGCCGCGCACCAGGCACCGAGCGTCGGCCTGATGCAGCCTTGGCGTTTCATCCGCATCAGCAACCGCGATTTGCGCGGCAAGATCCAGGCGCTGGTGGAAGAAGAACGCATCCGCACCGCCGAAGCCCTCGGCGAGCGCACCGACGAGTTCATGCAACTCAAGGTCGAAGGCATCAACAACTGCGCGGAAGTGTTGGTCGCCGCGCTGATGGATGATCGCGAACGGCATATCTTCGGGCGCCGTACCCTGCCGGAAATGGATTTGGCTTCGTTGTCCTGCGCGATCCAGAACCTGTGGCTGGCGTCCCGTGCCGAAGGACTGGGCATGGGCTGGGTTTCATTGTTCGAACCGCAAGCCCTTGCGGATTTGCTGGGCCTGCCATCCGGCGCCAAGCCACTGGCCATTTTGTGCCTGGGGCCGGTCAAGGAATTCTATCCGGCGCCGATGCTGGTGCTCGAAGGCTGGGCGCAGGCGCGCCCGCTGAGCGAATTGTTGTATGAGAATTTTTGGGGAGTGAGTCAATGAGTGTGGCGTTGTTGAGTGTCGCCGCGGTTGCGCTGGATGCGCTGCTGGGTGAACCCAAACGCTGGCATCCGCTGGTGGCGTTCGGCCGATTTGCCGAACGCATCGAGCAACGTTTCAACGGCGGTGGTCGTGGCTGGCGCAGTCATGGTGTCACTGCGTGGGTGATCGTGGTGTTGCCGCTGACGTTGCTCGCCACGGCGTTTTCCTGGGCACCTTACGTAGGCTGGATCGTCGAGATTCTCGCGCTCTATTGCGCCCTCGGCATGCGCAGCCTCGGTGAACACGTCGAGCCTGTGGCGAAAGCCTTGCGCAGCGGCGATCTTGAAGAAGCACGCAAACGCGTCAGTTATCTGGTCAGCCGCAAAACCAGTGAGCTGGATGAGACCGAAGTCGCCCGTGCCGCCACCGAATCTGTGCTGGAGAACGGTAGCGACGCGGTGTTCGCCGCATTGTTCTGGTTTGCCGTGGCCGGTGCGCCGGGCGTGGTGCTCTACCGTTTGAGCAATACGCTGGATGCGATGTGGGGCTATCGCAACGAACGCTTTGAGCGCTTCGGTTGGGCGGCGGCGAAAATCGACGACGTACTCAATTACATTCCTGCGCGTCTGGTGGCTTTGACCTACGCGCTGCTGGGCAAAACTCGACTGGCCATGAAATGCTGGCGCACCCAGGGACCGACCTGGGACAGTCCGAATGCCGGTCCGGTGATGGCGGCGGGCGCCGGTGCGTTGGGTGTCGAGTTGGGCGGGCCGGCGATTTATCACGGTGAACTGCATCAGCGCCCGCAACTGGGCGAAGGTGTGCCGGCGGATGCCGACTCCATCGACCGTGGCTGGCAATTGGTCCAGCGCGGGGTATGGTTATGGCTGCTGATTCTCTGCGTGGGAGCTGAATTTTATGCTTGAACACGGTGGACGGTTGCGCAAGGCGGCGCTCGAATACGGCATCGAGGACGCCGATTGGCTCGACCTGTCCAGCGGCCTCGCGCCCTGGCCGTTTCCGGTTCCGGATATCCCGCTGCGGGCCTGGGCACGGCTGCCGGAAACCGATGATGGCCTGGAGCAGGCTGCCTGTGATTACTACGGCACCTTGCAGGCATTGCCGGTGGCCGGTTCGCAGATGGCCATCCAGTTGCTGCCGCGTTTGCGCCGGGCCGGCAAAGTCGGCGTGCTGTCGCCGTGTTACGCCGAACATGCCGAAGCCTGGCGCCGCAACGGTTACATCGTGCGTGAAGTGCTGGAGCAGGAAGTCGACTTTTTTGTCGACAGCCTCGACGTGTTGGTAGTGGTCAATCCGAACAATCCCACGGGCCTGAGCCTGACGCCCGCCCGGTTGCTGGACTGGCATGCGCGTCTGGCGCAACGCGGTGGCTGGCTGGTGGTGGACGAAGCGTTCATGGACAACACGCCGCACCTGAGTGTGGCGCCGTTTGCCCATCAGGTCGGTTTGATCGTGCTGCGTTCGTTCGGCAAGTTTTTCGGTCTGGCCGGTGTACGTTTGGGATTCGTGCTGGCCGAGCGCAAGTTGCTCAAACTGCTCGCCGAGCAGGTGGGACCGTGGGCGGTCAGCGGGCCGACCCGTGTGTTGGGGCAGGCGTGCCTGCGCGATACCGAAGGGCATATGCGGCAGCGGGTTCGCGCCGACGAGGCCAGCGAGCGTCTCGCGTCATTGCTGGCGCTGCACGGTTTCCAGCCACAGGGCGGCTGTGCGCTGTTCCAATGGCTGATCACCGAGCGCGCCGAAGAATTGCATGAGTTCATGGCCCGGCGCGGCATTCTGCTGCGCTTGTTCGCGCACAACAGCAGCCTGCGCTTTGGCCTGCCGGGCGAGGAAGCGGACTGGATGCGTCTCTCCGCAGCCTTCGAAGCCTTTGCCAAGGACAGCCGATGACCACGCTGATGGTGCAAGGCACCACGTCCGATGCCGGTAAAAGCACACTGGTCACGGCACTGTGCCGATGGGTCACGCGTCAGGGTGTGAGCGTGGTGCCGTTCAAACCGCAGAACATGGCGCTCAACAGCGCCGTGACTGCCGATGGTGGCGAGATCGGTCGCGCGCAAGCGGTGCAGGCCCAGGCCGCGTATCTCGAACCGCACACCGACATGAACCCGGTGCTGCTCAAACCCAACAGCGACACCGGTGCTCAAGTAATTATCCACGGTCGTGCGGTCACGACGATGAACGCCGTGGCTTATCACGACTACAAAGCCATCGCCATGCAAGCGGTGCTGGCCTCCCACGAACGCTTGAGCGCGGCGTATCCGGTGGTGATGGTCGAAGGTGCGGGCTCGCCGGCCGAGATCAATCTGCGTGCCGGCGACATCGCCAACATGGGGTTTGCCGAAGCGGTGGATTGCCCGGTGGTGCTGATCGCCGACATCAATCGTGGCGGGGTTTTCGCGCATCTGGTGGGCACGCTGGAGCTGCTGTCGCCGAGCGAGCAGGCGCGGGTCAAAGGCTTCATCATCAACCGTTTTCGCGGCGACATCGCCTTGCTGCAACCCGGTCTCGACTGGCTTGAAGAGCGCACCGGCAAACCGGTGATCGGGGTGCTGCCCTACGTGATGGACCTGCATCTGGAGGCCGAGGACGGCATCGATCAGCGCCAGACCGACAAGGCCGAGCAGGTCCTGAAAGTTGTGGTGCCGGTGCTGCCGCGCATCAGCAACCACACCGATTTCGACCCGCTGCGCCTGCACCCACAGGTCGACCTGCAATTCGTCGGCCCCGGCCAGGCGATTCCACCGGCCGACCTGATCATTCTCCCCGGCTCGAAAAGCGTGCGCAGCGACCTTGCGTACCTGCGCGCCAATGGCTGGGAAACGGCGATTTCCCGGCATTTGCGCTACGGCGGAAAAGTCTTGGGTATTTGTGGCGGCCTGCAGATGCTCGGCGAACAAGTCCACGATCCATTGGGCCTTGAAGGCGCGCCGGGTTCCAGTGCGGGGCTTGGATTGCTGGCGTTCGAAACGCAGCTCGAACAGGATAAGCAACTGCGCAATGTGCGCGGGCGTCTGGCGCTTGAAGATGCCGAAGTCAGCGGCTATGAAATCCATGCCGGCGTGACCACCGGCCCGGCGCTGGAACACGCTGCCGTGCAACTGGATGACGGTCGTAGCGATGGCGCGCAGAGCGTCGACGGACAGATTTTCGGCACCTATCTGCATGGCCTGTTCGAGTCCCCGGCGGCGTGCAGTGCACTGCTGCGCTGGGCTGGTTTGCAGGCGGTGCAGGATGTGGATTACCACGGGTTGCGCGAGCGCGATATCGAGCGGCTGGCGGATCTGGTGGAGAAGCATCTGGATACCGGGCTGTTGCGGGAGCTCTGTGGGATTTGAGGTGATTGTGCTGGCCCCTTCGCGAGCAAGCCCGCTCCCACATTGGAACGCGGTCGAATGTGGGAGCGGGTTTGCTTGCGAAGACGGCAGTCGCCTCACTGCACATTTTAAGGAATAAACCATGCTGCAACTGATCCTCGGCGGCGCCCGCTCCGGCAAAAGTCGCCTGGCCGAAAAACTCGCGACTGACAGTCAATTGTCGGTGACCTACATCGCCACCAGCCAGCCGCTGGACGGCGAAATGAACGATCGGGTCGCCCATCACCGCGCCCGTCGCCCCGCCGAATGGGCGCTGATCGAAGAACCGCTCGAACTCGCCCGCGTCCTGCGTGAAAACGCCCGCGCCGATCATTGCCTGTTGGTGGATTGCCTGACCCTGTGGCTGACCAATCTGCTGATGCTCGACGATGCCGAACGCCTGAGCGCCGAGCGCGATGCTTTGCTGGAGTGCCTGGCGTCGCTGCCGGGTGAAATCATTTTTGTCAGCAACGAAACCGGAATGGGTGTCGTGCCGCTGGGCGAATTGACTCGCCGCTATGTCGATGAAGCCGGTTGGCTGCATCAAGCCCTGGCCGAGCGCTGTCAGCGAGTCGTCCTGACCGTCGCCGGCCTGCCCCTGACTCTCAAAGGAACTGCGTTATGACCCAATCCTGGTGGCTGAACCCGTGCCAACCGATCGATGCCCAGGCCGTCGAGCAGGCGCAAGCGCGTCAACAGCAATTGACCAAGCCGGCCGGTTCTCTGGGGCAGCTTGAGTCGGTGGCGGTGCAATTGGCGGGGTTGCAAGGGCAGGTCAAGCCGAGCCTGGAGCAGCTGTGGATCGCGATTTTTGCCGGTGACCATGGTGTGGTCGCTGAAGGGGTTTCGGCATTTCCCCAGGAAGTCACCGGGCAAATGCTGCACAACTTCGTCAACGGCGGCGCGGCGATCAGCGTACTGGCGCGGCAGTTGGGGGCTTCCCTTGAAGTGGTCGACCTCGGCACAGTCACTCCGTCGTTGAACCTGCCGGGAGTGCGTCACTTGAACGTTGGTCCGGGCACGACGAATTTTGTGCAAGGCCCGGCGATGACTGTGGCTCAAGGTGAGCGTGCGTTGCAGGCCGGTCGCGACAGCGTGCTGCGGGCGAAAGCGGCCGGTGCGCAGTTGTTCATTGGCGGCGAAATGGGTATTGGCAACACCACGGCCGCCAGTGCGCTGGCCTGTGCTTTGCTCGATTGTCCGGTGGTACACCTGACTGGACCGGGCACCGGTTTGAATGCGGCAGGTGTCAGCCACAAAGGCGAAGTGATCGAGCGAGCATTGGCCTTGCACGGCGCTCAGCGTGGTGATGCGCTGCAAACATTGTTCAATCTCGGCGGCTTCGAAATTGCGGCGTTGGTCGGCGCGTATCTGGCCTGTGCCCAGGAAGGCGTCGCGGTGCTGGTGGACGGTTTCATCTGCAGCGTCGCGGCGGTGGTGGCGGTGCGCCTCAATCCTGAATGCCGGCAATGGCTGTTGTTCGGTCATCGTGGTGCCGAGCCGGGGCATCGGCATGTTCTGGAAACCTTGAACGCCGAACCATTGCTCGACCTCGGTTTGCGTCTGGGCGAGGGCAGTGGTGCGGCATTGGCGGTGCCGTTGCTGCGTCTGGCCTGTGATCTGCACGGGCAGATGGCGACCTTCGCCGAAGCGGCGGTCGCGGATCGTCCGGCATGACCTTGCGCCTGGACCTGCTGCGCCATGGTGAAACCGAACTCGGCGGCGGCTTGCGCGGCAGTCTCGATGATGCGCTGACCGACAAGGGCTGGCAGCAGATGCGCGAGGCGGTGATTGAGCAGGGGCCTTGGGATCGCTTGGTCAGCTCACCGTTGCAACGATGCGCGCGGTTCGCCGAGGAACTCGGTGCCCGGCTGGCTGTGCCGGTGCAATTGGAGAAAGACCTGCAAGAGCTGCACTTCGGAGCCTGGGAAGGGCAGAGTGCTGCCGAACTGATGAAAACCGACGCCGAAGCCTTGGGTCTGTTCTGGGCTGATCCTTATTCGTTTACGCCGCCTGAAGGTGAGCCGGTTACGGACTTTTCGCTGCGGGTGTTATCGGCTGTGGCGCGATTGCGCGCGGCATACGCTGGCGAACGCGTGTTGCTGATCAGCCATGGCGGCGTCATGCGCTTGTTGCTGGCCCAGGCGCGAGGCTTGCCCCGTGAGCAGTTGCTCAACGTCGAGGTCGGCCATGGTGCGCTGTTCTCGCTGGCGGTCGAGTCCGATGCTTCGTTAAGGGAAGTGCGCTGATCATGTTGCCGTTCTGGATCGCCCTGCAATTTCTGAGCAGCCTGCCGATTCGTCTGCCGGGCATGCCGGCGCCGCAGGAACTGGGGCGGTCGTTGCTGTTTTATCCGCTGGTGGGGTTGTTGTTCGGCGGGATTTTGTGGGTGTCGAACTGGCTGTTGGCGGGCACACCGCTGTTGCTGCATACCGCATTGTTGCTGACGGTTTGGGTGTTACTCAGCGGCGCACTGCATCTGGACGGACTGGCCGACAGCGCCGATGCATGGCTCGGCGGTTTCGGTGATCGCGAACGCACGCTGACGATCATGAAAGATCCGCGCAGCGGCCCGATCGCGGTGGTCACGCTGGCGCTGGTGTTGCTGCTCAAATTCGCCGCACTGGTTGCGTTGATCGAGCAACAGCATGCGCTGGTCCTGATCATCGTGCCCTTGATCGGTCGCAGTGCGTTGCTGGGCTTGTTCCTGACCACGCCTTATGTGCGCGCAGGCGGTTTGGGTCAGGCACTGGCCGACCATCTTCCGCGTTCGGCGGGCAGGCAGGTGCTGGCGGTCAGTGCCTTGGCTTGTGTGTCGATTGCAGGCGTCAGCGGTGTTCTGGCGCTGCTGTTGGCGGCGGGGATGTTTGTCTGGCTGCGGCAGGTGATGCTGCGACGCTTGGGCGGAACAACGGGTGACACCGCCGGTGCATTGCTGGAATTGCTGGAAGTTGCGGTGCTGGTGGGCTTGGCGATTTTCTGAACTTCCCACATCATGTAACTTGATTTAACACAACCGCGGGTATATACACGCACCATGCTCGACTCCCAATGTTTATGCATCAACCTGCGTCGCGCCGCCCGTGGCGTCAGCAGGCATTACGACGGCGCTCTCGATGGCTTCGGGATCAACGTTGCGCAGTATTCTTTGCTGTGCAATCTGCAGCGTCTGGATCAGCCGAGCATTTCCACCCTGGCCGAGGCCATGGGCCTGGATCGCAGCACGCTCGGGCGCAATCTGCGGGTGCTGGAGGGCGAAGGGTTGGTGACGCTGATCGAAGGCGAGGACATGCGCAATCGCATCGTGAAGCTGACCGACGCCGGCGCTGAACGGTTGAAGGCGGCATTGCCGGCCTGGGAGGCGGCGCAACAGCGATTGATCGATCGCTTGGGCGCCGAAAAGCGCGAAACATTATTGAAGTTGCTGGACGAACTGGCTTGATGCCGGTTTGTTCGATCTTAAGCGGGTATATACCCGCGCCCGGAGAACAAGAATGACATCGATGTGGCGTACGTGCGGTTGGGTTTTGTTGGGGAGTGCGCTGATTCTTGCGTTGTCTCTGGGAGTTCGCCACGGCTTCGGGCTGTTTCTGGCGCCGATGAGCGCCGAATTCGGCTGGGGGCGCGAGGTGTTCGCGTTCGCCATCGCCCTGCAAAACCTGATCTGGGGCCTGGCCCAGCCGTTTACCGGCGCGTTGGCCGACCGCTTCGGCGCGGCGAAAGTGGTACTTGTCGGTGGCGTCCTGTACGCCCTGGGCCTGGTGTTCATGGGCCTGTCCGACTCGGCGGCGACCTTGTCCTTGAGCGCCGGTCTGTTGATCGGTATCGGCCTGTCCGGCACTTCATTCTCGGTGATCCTCGGCGTGGTTGGCCGGGCAGTCCCACCGGAGAAACGCAGTATGGGCATGGGAATTGCCAGCGCCGCCGGTTCGTTCGGCCAATTCGCCATGTTGCCCGGCACGCTGGGGTTGATCGGCTGGCTCGGCTGGTCTGCGGCGCTGCTGGTGCTGGGCCTGTTGGTGGCGCTGATCGTGCCGCTGGTGGGCATGCTCAAGGACAAGCCATTGCCTGTCCTCGGTCATGAGCAAACCCTTTCCGAAGCACTGCGCGAAGCCTGTTCCCACTCGGGATTCTGGCTGCTGGCGTTCGGCTTTTTTGTCTGCGGTTTCCAGGTGGTGTTCATCGGCGTGCATTTGCCGGCGTACCTGGTGGATCAACATCTTCCGGCGACGGTCGGCACGACGGTGCTGGCTTTGATCGGTTTGTTCAACATCTTCGGCACCTACACCGCAGGCTGGCTGGGCGGGCGCATGTCCAAGCCGCGTTTGCTGACTGGTTTGTATCTGCTGCGAGCGGTGGTAATCGGGCTGTTCCTGTGGGCGCCGGTGACCACGACCACCGCGTATCTGTTCGGCATGGCCATGGGCTTCCTGTGGCTGTCGACGGTGCCTTTGACCAACGGCACGGTGGCGACCTTGTTCGGCGTGCGAAATCTGTCCATGCTCGGAGGGATCGTGTTCCTGTTTCACCAGCTCGGTTCGTTCCTGGGCGGCTGGTTGGGTGGGGTGGTGTATGACCGGACCGGGAGCTACGACTTGATCTGGCAGGTAGCGATTCTCTTGAGCCTGATGGCCGCCGCATTGAACTGGCCGGTGCGGGAACGGCCGGTGGCACGTCTGCAAAGCCAAATGAGTCCGACATGAACAGTCTCTGGCCGCGTATCACGATCCTGGCTGTTTGTGCCTTGCTGTTGGCCCTCGCGTGGTGGGGCTGGCATCAGGGCGGGCTGGCCCTGATGCAGTTGGGCATGGGGGCCTGCTAAAGTAAGTTCCAATCCTGACGATTCCTCACAAGGAAGCACCGATATGCTGATGCGCTGGCTAGCAGTTCCCGCGTTACTGGTGGCGTTTACCGGATTGGCTCAAGCGGCGGATTGCCCGGCGCTGCTGCAAGGTTCTTTGCCCAAGTTGCGCGCCAATGAATCCATCGATTTGTGCAAGAGCTTTGCCGGCAAGCCGTTGGTGGTGGTCAATACCGCCAGCTTCTGTGGCTTTGCCCCTCAGTTCAAAAGCCTTGAAGCGTTGAATCAGCGTTACAAGGCGCAGGGGCTCGAGGTGATTGGCGTGCCGTCCAATGACTTCAAGCAGGAGTCCAAGGACGGTGCCGAGACCGCCAAGGTTTGCTATGTGAACTACGGCGTGACGTTCACCATGACCGAGCCGCAAAAAGTCCGCGGCGACGATGCGACGAATCTGTTCAAGGTCCTCGCCAAGCAGTCAAAAAATGCGCCGAAGTGGAATTTCTACAAGTACGTGGTCGACCGTCAGGGCAAGGTGATTGCCAGTTTCTCCAGCCTGACCAAGCCTGATGATCCTGATTTCATCGCTGCCGTCGAGAAAGCCCTGGCTTCGCCGCGGCTCGCCTCGGTGCCCTGATCGATGCCCACGAAAAAGCCCCGCCTCTGTAAAAGAGAGCGGGGCTTTTTTGATTCAGGTGGCGAGTGGTTCAGGCTCGCCGTAAATCATCAGAAGCGGTAGGTCGCACCGATACCGAAACCGTTCGCCCAGTTTTCATACTTGGCGCTGTAGCTCTGGTTGCGGGGAGCACCGTTGCTGTTGTTGACCTTGACCGACTCTTCACGCAGGTACGAGTACGCCACGTCGATGGTCAGGTCGTCGGTCGGGCTCCAGCCGGCGCCCAGGCTGAAAATCTTGCGATCGCCAGTCGGGATGCGCGGGGAGCGGTTTTCGTTGTTGGTTGGCGCCTGGTCAACGGACAGACCGGTACGCAGTACCCACTGCTTGTTCAGCTGATACGAAGCGCCAATGGCGTGAGCCCAGGTGTCGTGCCAGTTCTGTTCTTCGGTGATGGTGCCGAAGCCGCGTGCAGCCAGAGCGGCGGGAACGCCTTCGTTTTCAACAGAGATTTCTTTCAGGCGGCTCCAGCGAGTCCAGGTGCTGCCTGCGTAGAGGGTCCACTGGTCATCCAGCTGATGGGTAACCGAGAAATCAACCGACTCAGGCGTGGTGATGTCCAGCGAGGCATCGAACTTCTGGTTCGGGTTCTGACCCAGTGCACCCAGCAAGCCGTAGTTGACCTTGGTATCACCGTCGAGCTTGTACTTCACTTTCGAGTGGTAGGTCAGGCCGACACGAGTGCTGTCGGTGGCTTGAACCAGGATACCGATGTTGTAGCCCAGAGCAGTGTCGTCACCCTTGATCTTGACTTCACCGTCCGATGCCAGCGGGTTCAGGGATACGTTCGATTCGAGCTTGCCGTCGATACGGTTAATGGTCGGACCGAAGCCGATCGACACCTTGTCGTTGAAGGCATAGCTGACAGTTGGCTGCAGGGTGATGATCTTGACTTCGCTCTTGCTGCCGAAGTAACGGCCGGCAAAGCCGTTTTCATAGTCTGTTACCAGACCGAACGGTGCGTATACGCCGAAACCGACCGCCCACTGGTCATCGAGTGGCTTGACGTAATATCCCATCGGCACGCCCATGAAAGGGACCATGTCACCTTTATTGGTGCCGCCGTTCGGACGAGAGCTGGCATCGCTGATGTCGGTGTGTGCGTCGATGAATGCAACACCGCCGGTTACTTGTTCGCGTTTGAGGCGAGACATGCCGGCAGGGTTGCCAACAATGGTGGATGCGTCGTCGGCAGAAGAAGATCGCCCGGCAAAACCAGTACCCATCCCGCTGATGCTTTGTTCGTTCAGGGCAAAGCCACTTGCAAAGATCTGGGTGGATGCCATGGCAACGGCGAGGCTAATGGTGGTTTTGAGCATTACTTTTTTCATTATTAGAACTCCTGGTGATCACCGGGGCGAAAATTACCAACATTTTCGTCCCAGCGCCATAGGCTGTATGGCTTGATTTAGAGCGGTTTTGTAGGACAATCCAACCAGATTCGCGGCGTGTTGCGCGATCTTTGGATCCAGGATTGATCAGCAGGCAACCTGATTCAGTGGTGAAACACAAGTTTGCCAGGCGTAGGTGAAGTCTCTCAGGCGTCCTTGGGGCTGGAAGGTCTGGCGCCAGATTCGGGCCATGCCCAGCAGGTCGTCTGCTTCGGGGAGCGGGGTGTTCTGTTCTTCGACCAGCAACCAGGCGATGGCTGTGGCGTAACGCAGGTTAACGGTCAATTCCAGATGCGGGCCACTGAGAAAAGCATGTTGGCTGGCCAGGCCGCGAACCAGGCTGGCGCGCTCGGGGTCGAGTGCCAGGTAATGGTCCCAGAGCGCTTGGTGGCGGGGTTCGGCGATACGGTACAGGCCGTGTCCACGGCGGTCATGCAGGGCGGAACCAAGGGCTGACTGACTGGCGGCGATGCCCAGCAGCAGGGATTCGGCAGTTGCGCTATGGCGTCCCAGGTAGATCAACGTCGGACGGATCACATAACGGCACAGTTCGCTGGCAGCGATACCCATAAAACCCTCGAAACCATCAAATAGGGGCGATGCCTGATGGGCTTTGGCAGCGGTGGATCGACTCAGGCTCGCCGGAAGCGGAACAAGCCGCTTGAGTTGAAGTGTAGTGTCATATTCGCTACGTAAAGGCCTGTTTTTAAAATATTTCCGGCTTCCAGTTATAACCGTTATATCGGTTGGTGCTTAGCCGTTGCGCACGCAATGTGAAATGTCGGGCAACAAAAAGCCCCGCTTTTTGAGCGGGGCTTTTGATGTATCAGCCTTGCTGGCGTCTCAGGCAACCAGTGCCTGACGAGTACGTTCGATCACAGCCTGCAGCGGTTCGGCGCTGGAGTATTGATCGGGGTACAGGCGTTCGCTGTGACGGGCGATGCCGTGTTCGTTGACCAGGGTGAAGCTGAAGCAGCCTTTGCGAGCGGCCATGATCAGGCAGTTCATTGGTGCAAAAGCGTTGGTTAGGGTGCGGATGGCATCCTGTGCATGGATTTGAGTAGTCATTAATGGTGTTCCTGCAAGCGACACGGATGAGAACCGTGCAAAATTAAAACGTTCCAGTAACGACGACCACCATTGGTCGAACGAAGAACCCGACTGGAACAAAGCAGCCAGTTTGAAGCGCTATGATTTTTGCGCGCTTGGGCCGGCAGGTAGGTACTTAGGAGGGCAGGCAACACATCGAGGGCAAAGGTTCTGGGCCCGGGGTGAAGATCCTGATCAATTTGCAGGTTGGTTCGGTCAGAGTAAGTGAGCCTGGCAACACCCTTTGCTTTCGATTCAAAGGCTGTGTTGGCGCAAGATTTACCTGGAAACCATCGAGGTGGTCGATCCCGCTTGTTCGGTGGAAGGCTTCCTGTTGGAAGGCTGACCGGGGGGATTTGTTCGACCAGAATTGACTTTCAGCTTGGTACTAACGCCGCGGATACTAACGGATTGAACTGGCGAAGGGAAGTGTGTTAGCCAAAAAGATTGATCTCTCGTGGGTTGAGCGTCCGCGAAAGGTCTTTCATCGAAGGTCGTGAACCCCGGTAATGCCCTGAAACAGCTCGGAATCCGACCGATGGTCATCACCGCTCAGCGGGTGGTAAGCAGCCTGGATCACGGGTTTGCCAAGGTTTATCCCCAGGCAAAGAGACAAAGTGCGCCGAAAAAGCGCATCGATATAACCGCTGCGAAGGTACTTGTGCACATTAGTTGCGCAGTCTGTCACACCGCTGTCATCTAGCGTTCAAGCGTAGTGGGTGCCTGTAACCAAAATTTAAGTCAATGAAAAACATCGCTTTTTTTAACTGGTGAAAAAATCGTCAGTTTGACTGCAGGCCCCATTCCACAGGGCTTTGCGCGAGTTCAGGGGCGGTTGTCCACTGAGTTATCCACAGCTTCTGTGGATTGTCCCGAGCGCTTGCTCTAGCACGGGCGTGCCGGGATTTTTTCGGCTTTACCTGTAAGAAAAAAAGAGTAGAGTGGCGCGCCTTCCGATCTGCCCACAGTGCTTTATGAAGTTTCGTACACCTTCCGATTCCTCTTCCTCCAAAACCTCCACTGTTGCCCCGCCCAAGCGTTTTTCGATGCGGGTGGCAGAGTGGTTGCTGGACAGCCCGCGCCTGGGCGAAAACCCCAACGTCAAACACATCGCCGGACGATTGCTCAAGCAACCGGCCCGTGAAGGGATCGTGGCGGCGCAAAGTCGTCTCGGCCAGTTGATGTGCCGCGAATGCGGGAATGCCCGCGATCGCCGGATCGGCCACGATCTTTTGCGTCAGGCCGCACGGGCAGGGGATCTGCGCGCGCAACAGGAACTGGGCCTGATCGAAGACTGAGCTGTCCAAGACCTGACGCCTTGGTTAACCTTCAAGCATTATTTCAATGGCAGGAATGGCTATGGCTATGGACTTGACCAGCGCTTTGCTCGGTCTGGCGGGCGCTGCTCTGCCGTTACTGGTATTGGCCTGGCAGCTCCAGCGCCGGGCGGGCACCGCACAGGCCGACGCTGCGCTGCTGGAAGAGCGCCTCGCTACGGCGCATCTGGCGCAGGATGGCTTGAACGCGCAACTTGAAGCCAGTCGCGATGAGATTGCTGATCTGGGTCAGGCCAATGCCGCAAAACAGGCGGACCTCGCCGCCGTACGCCGTGAAGTCGAACTGCTGCAAATCGAGCGTGACGATGCGCGCGATGCCGCTCACGCCTGGAATATCGAACGTGCCGGCAAAGAAGCTGAATTGCGCCGTCTGGACGCGCAGGCCGCTTCGCTCAACGCCGAGCTGCGTGAGCAGCAGGAAAGCCATCAGCAACGCCTCAACGACTTGCAGGGCTCGCGAGACGAGCTGCGTGCGCAGTTTGCCGAGCTGGCGGGGAAAATCTTCGATGAGCGTGAGCAGCGTTTCGCCGAAACCAGTCAGCAACGCCTGGGGCAGTTGCTCGATCCGTTGAAGGAACGCATCCAGTCTTTTGAAAAACGCGTCGAGGAAAGCTATCAGGCCGAGGCGCGTGAGCGCTTTTCCTTGGCCAAGGAGTTGGAGCGCCTGCAACAGTTGAATCTGCGCCTGAGCGACGAAGCCACCAACCTGACCCGTGCCTTGAAGGGGCAGAAGACCCAGGGCAACTGGGGCGAGCTGATTCTGGAGCGAGTGCTTGAGCATGCCGGTCTGGAGAAGGGCCGCGAGTACCAGACCCAGGTCAATCTCAAAGGGCCGGATGGCGAGCGGTTCCAGCCGGATGTGATCATCTATCTGCCCGGCGACAAGCAGGTGGTGGTCGACTCCAAGGTCAGCCTCACGGCTTATCAGCAATACGTGGCGGCTGAGGACGACGGCATCGGCCAGATCGCCATCAAGCAACACGTGCTGTCCCTGCGCAATCACGTCAAAGGCTTGGCCGGCAAGGATTACAAGCGACTCGACGGCTTGCACAGTCTCGATTTCGTTCTATTGTTCGTGCCGATTGAAGCAGCATTTTCCGCTGCATTGCAGGCCGAGCCGACGCTGTTCCAGGAAGCATTCGATCGCAACATCGTGATTGTCAGCCCGACCACTTTGCTGGCGACCCTGCGTGTTATCGACAGCCTGTGGAAGCAGGAGCGGCAAAGCCAGAACGCCCGGGAAATCGCCGAACGCGCCGGGTGGCTGTACGACAAGTTCGTGTTGTTCATTCAGGATCTGGACGAGGTCGGCAATCGCTTGCAGCAACTGGATAAAGCCTACAGCTCGGCGCGCAACAAATTGACAGAGGGCCGCGGCAATCTGGTCAGCCGCAGCGAACAGCTGAAATTGCTGGGTGCGCGGGCGAGCAAAAGCCTGCCGGCGGATTTGCTGGAGCGGGCGATGACTGATGTGGATGGGTTGGTCGAGTTGCCGGAGTAATCTTATTGATGCCGGCTTTTGTGGCGAGGGAGCTTGCTCCCGCTGGACAGCGAAGCAGTCCCTCTTTTGGGCCGCTTCGCGACCCAGCGGGAGCAAGCTCCCTCGCCACAGGATTGTGAACAACCTGAATGAATTGCTACAACGGCAAATGCCGACTCAACAACGCCCGCAACGCCGCCGGTTTCACCGGTTTGGCCAGGTAATCCAGCCCCGCCGCATGCACCTGGGCCATCGTTTCCGGTCGCCCATCGGCGCTGATCACCACGCCCGGCACTGGTTCGCCCAGTCGGGTGCGCAACCAGGCCATCAGCTCGGTTCCGGTTTCGCCGTCGTCCAGGTGGAAATCCACCAGGGCCAATTGCGGACGCACGCCGTCACTGAGCAGCGCCATGCATTCTTCGCGATTGCGCGCGGTCCAGACCTGACAACCCCAGCGGGTCAGCAAGCTGTTCATGCCGATCAGAATGCTGTCTTCATTGTCGATGCACAGCACCTGCGCGCCGTTGAGCAATTTGCCATTGAGTTCGGCCGCCTTGGTTGGCAACGCGGTTTGCGCCCGGGCCAGCGGAACCCTGACGCTGAACACGCTGCCGCGTCCCGGCCAGGAACGTACGAGCAGGGTGTGCCCCAGCACTCGGCACAGCCCATCGGCAATCGCCAGGCCCAATCCCAGGCCTTTTTCGGCGCGAGTCTGATGGCTGTCGAGGCGTTTGAACTCTTCGAAAATCACCTGCTGCTTGTCTTCCGGAATGCCCGGCCCGCGGTCCCAGACTTCCAGGCACAACTCGCCCTTGCGTCGGCGAACCCCCAGCAGCACCGGGCCTTTGGCGTAGCGGAAGGCGTTGGTGAGGAAGTTTTGCAGGATCCGGCGCAACAGTTTGATGTCGCTGTCGATGCGCAGCGTGCTGCTCCTGACGCGGAACTCCAGCCCCTGATCCCGCGCCAGTGCCTTGAATTCGGCTCCGAGGGGGGCGAACAACTCGTTGAGCGCGAAGGGTTTGGGATCCGGGTTGATCTTGCCGTTTTCCAGGCGGGAAATGTCCAGCAAATCGCTGATCAAGTCTTCGGCCGAACGCAGTGAACTGTCCAGGTGGTGGATCAGTTTTTGCGCCTCGCCGGACAAGCCATCGTCCTGGTGGGTGAGGGCGGCGGAAAACAGTCGTGCGGCGTTCAACGGTTGCATCAAGTCATGGCTGACGGCCGCCAGGAATCGGGTCTTCGACTGGTTCGCCGCTTCGGCGGTGCCCTTGGCTTCGGTCAGGGCCACATTGAGTTGCGAGAGTTCGTGGGTGCGCTCGGCCACCCGTTGTTCCAGGCCCTCGTTGGCTTCGGTCAGCGCCTGTTCGGCCTCGCGGAACGGGGTAATGTCGGTGAAGCTCATGACGAAGCCGCCGCCGGGCATCGGGTTGCCGATCAGCTCGATCACCCGGCCATTAGGGAACAAACGCTCGGACGTGTGCGCCCGGCCCTGACGCATCCAGTGCAGGCGTCGGGCGACATGCACTTCGGCTTCGCCGGGGCCGCACAAGCCACGCTCGGCATTGTGGCGAATGATGTCGGCGATCGGCCGGCCAACGCTGATCAAACCGTCCGGGTAATTGAACAGTTCCAGATAGCGACGGTTCCAGGCCACCAGTTTCAGCGACTGGTCGACCACGCTGATGCCCTGGGTGATGTTCTCGATCGCCCCTTGCAGCAGCGCACGGTTGAATTGCAGAACTTCCGAGGCTTCGTCGGCAATGCGCACCACGTCCTCAAGTTGCATTTCCCGGCCTTCGATGGCGGCTTTAACCACCGCGCGGGTCGACGAAGCCCCCAGTACACCGGCCAGCAAACGTTCGGTGTGAGCGATCCATTCACCGTCGGCGTTCTGGCTCGGGTTGAAGCCTTTGCCCTGACGGTAGGCAAAGCGAATGAAACTCTGACGGGCGCGTTCCTCGCCGACGAAGCGGGCCGCGAGTTGCAGCAGATCGTCGATTTGTACCGCGAGCATCGAGCGCGCGCTGGGCCGGGCACTGATTTCCTGGCCGATGAAACGACCGGCCTGCCAGTGTTCAGAGACCCGTGTGCGCGACAGCACCGAGACCCAGGCGAACAACGTGAAGTTACCGGCCAGGGACAGGACCACGCCTTGGGTCAGCGGGGTGATCGGCAGGTTCAGCGGGTTGCTGTGCAGCCAGGCCAAGCCCGGAAAACTGTTCAGGGACATGCCGAGGCTGTGGGCGGCGATCGGCAGGATCAGCGTGTAAAACCACAGGAACGTCCCGGCGGCGAGGCCGGCAAAGACGCCGCGACGGTTGGCCTGTTTCCAGTACAGCGCGCCCAGCATGGCCGGTGCCAGTTGGGTCACGGCGGCGAAGGCGATCTGGCCGATGGTTGCAAGGCTGGCGGTCGAACCCAACAGTCGATAGGCGACGTAGGCCAGAAGCAGAATGACCACGATGCTCACGCGGCGCACCGAGAGCATCCATTGGCGGAATACTTCGAACGGGCGCTCGGCATTGTTGCGGCGCAGCAGCCACGGCAACAGCATGTCGTTGGACACCATGGTCGACAGCGCCACGCTGGCCACGATCACCATGCCGGTGGCCGCCGAAGCACCGCCGATAAACGCCAGCAGCGCGAGAGCCGGATGAGCCTGGGCCAACGGCAGGCTGATGACGAAGGAGTCCGGCAGCACGGAGCTTGGCAGCAACATCTGGCCCGCCAGCGCGATCGGTACGACGAACAACGCCGCCAACGCGAGGTAGGCCGGGAACACCCATTTGGCCAGACGCAGGTCCTGCGGGTCGATGTTCTCGACGACGGTTACGTGGAACTGTCGCGGCAGGCAGATGATCGCCATCATCGCCACACCGGTCTGCACCACCATCGACGGCCAGTTGATGGTTTCTTTCCAGTATTCCTCGAGACGCGGGGCGAGCATCGCCTGATTGAACAGATCATCGAAACCGTCATACAGCCCGAAGGTCACGAACGCGCCGACCGCCAGGAACGCGAACAGCTTCACCAACGATTCGAACGCAATCGCCAGCACCATGCCGCGGTGGTGTTCCGTGGCGTCGAGGTTGCGCGTACCGAAGACGATGGTGAACAGCGCCAGCACCAGCGACACGATCAATGCCGTGTCTTGCGCGCGAACCCCCATGGCGTCGGCGCCGGCACCGATCAGCAGGTTCACGCCAAGCACGATGCCCTTCAGTTGCAGGGCAATGTAGGGCAGCACGCCAACCAGGCAGATCAGCGCCACCACCACCGCCAGCGACTGGGATTTGCCATAGCGCGCGGCGATGAAGTCAGCGATGGAGGTGATGTTCTCCTGCTTGCTGATCATCACCATTTTTTGCAGGACCCACGGCGCACCGATCAGCAGCAGGATCGGCCCGAGGTAGATCGGCAGGAATGACCACAGCTGTTCGGCCGCCTGGCCGACCGCACCGAAGAATGTCCAACTGGTGCAGTACACCGCCAGCGACAGGCTATACACCCAGGCACGCACCCGCGGCGGCAACGGCGCGCTGCGACGGTCACCATAAAAGGCGATGGCGAACATGATGGCCATATAGGCCAGGGCGACGGCGGCAATCAGCCCGCTGGACAGCGACATGGGAACTCCAGGCAACCAAAGACACCCGGGCCTCCCGCCCGGACAGACAGTCTCGCACGACCGCCCGGGTTAGTCAGTGTCGACCAAGGTCGCGGAGCGGCAGGGTGTCGCAGGTCTTTGGTGTAGCCAGCCGCCGACCGTTAGAGTTTGAGTTGACCGATCGCCTTGCTCAACTCCCCGGCCAATGCCGCCAGCTCATTACTGGTGGTCGCCGAGCTGACCGTCTGCTGCACCGTGTTATCGGTGACGTCGCGGATGCTCACTACTGCGCGGTTCATTTCTTCTGCGACCTGGCTTTGCTGCTCGGCCGCCACCGCGATCTGCGTATTGCTTTCACGCATCTGCGCCACCGCCCCGGTGATTTCCGCCAGCGCCGCGCCAGCCTCTTGTGCCTGTTGCACGCAGTCGTCGGCCTTGAACGAGCTCTCCTGCATGAAGTCCACGGCATCCCGCGTTCCGGCCTGCAACGCCGAAACCATCACTGTGATTTCATCCGTCGAGGTTTGCACACGCTTGGCCAGGTTGCGCACTTCATCGGCGACCACGGCAAAACCACGACCCATTTCACCGGCCCGGGCCGCTTCAATGGCGGCGTTCAGCGCCAGGAGGTTGGTCTGCTCGGCAATGCTGTGAATCACATTGACCACGCCGTTGATCTTCTGACTGTCCTCGGCCAGACGCTGAATCATCTCGGCGGTCTGCTGCACACCGGTGGACAGCCCGGCAATCGACTTCTGTACACGCATGACCACTGCCTGCCCACTGCCGGCGAGGGTATCGGCCGATTGCGAGAGGTCACGGGTGGCGCCGGCGTGTTGGGCGATGTGGTAGACCGTGGCGGTCATTTCGTTGATGGCGGTGGCGGCCTGGTCGGTTTCGCTCTGCTGGCCGAGCATGCCGTGACGCACTTCGTTCATGCTCGACGCCAGCCGGGCGGCGCCGTCGTCCAGTTGCCGCGCGGTGTTGGCGACGGTGTTGACCACCCGTTGATAACCGGCCTGCATCGCGTTGAAGGCATTGGCCATCTGCCCGACTTCGTCGCGGCACGCCAGCGGGACGCGGGCCGACAGATCGCCGGTCTTCTCGACGTGCAGCATCACGTCTTTCAAGGTGTTGAGCTGGCTGAGCAGGAATCGGATCAACAATTGCGAGGCCCCGAGCATCGCCAGCATCAGGATTAAGACCGCTACCGCATAGTTGGCAAAGCGTTCACTGAGTAGCTGGCTCAGGCTCGGGCCATGGGCAATCACCGCGACCTGTTGGCCGTCCGCCCGAGTGAATACCTGGGCACCTATCAGCAGGTTTTTGCCCAGCAGCGGCATGGTATTTATATCTACCCAACCATTGGCATTGGTCAGTTGCGGCACCTCTTGCTCGTTCAGCACCGGAACCTGCCCGCGATTGAACGTCAGCATGTTTTCGGCTTTGGGTAACGGTTGCTCGGCAGGCCAGGTGCCGAGCAATCGGGCTTGAGCCTGTACCGATGCCTGCACTGCCTGGGTCAGGGCTTGCTGTTCGAGCTGCACTGCGTATACCACCAGCAGCAAAGTGGTGATGAACGCGACAGCGTTCACCGCCCAAAATTTGTACTTCAACGAGATATTGCTAAGCCAGGCACCCATGGAGGTCTTCTCTGATAGCGGAAACAGTATTGGCAAGGTGCCAGTATTGTGCCGCTATGCAGGGATTCAAATCTTGATGCAGGTCAATGTGTGCGAGCTGCGTTTACAGGGGGATAGTGGGCAAACCATAAAACGCCCGTGCGCACGCAGTCGTGTGCGCCGCCAGATCTTCCTCTGTCTCCCCGCGATGCAACGCCACTTCGCGCAACACCTCGGTCAGATACGCCGGCTCATTGCGGCCGTTCTTCGGCTTCGGCCGCAGGCTGCGCGGCAGCAGGTACGGCGCATCGCTTTCGAGCATCAGGCGCCCGCGCTTGATCTCTTTCACCAGCGGATGCAGATGAGTACCGCGGCGCTCGTCGCAGATCCAGCCGGTGATGCCGATGTGCAGGTCCATATCGAGGTAACTGAACAGCGCCGATTTTTCCCCGGTGAAGCAGTGCACTACGGCGGCCGGCAATTGATCGCGGTAGTCGCGCAGGATTTCCAGCAGACGCTGGCTGGCATCACGCTCGTGCAGGAACACCGGCATCTGCAACTCGACCGCCAGCGCCAGATGCTCTTCGAGGACTTTTTCCTGTTGCGGGCGCGGCGAGAAATCGCGGTTGAAATCCAGGCCGCATTCGCCCACGGCGACTACGTTCGATTCCTTGAGCAGGCTGCGCAGTCGACTGGCGCTGTCGGCGTTCCAGTCGCTGGCCGCATGGGGATGAATGCCGGCGGTGGCAAACAGCCGTTGCGCGCTTTCGTCCAGTTGCTGGCACAGTTCCAGCGCCTGTTCGCTGCCCTCGACGTTGGTGCCGGTCAGCACCAATTGGCAGACGCCGGCGGCATAAGCGCGGTCGAGTACAGCCTGATGCTTGTCGGCAAAACTGGGGTTGGTCAGGTTGACGCCGATATCGATGAGTTGCATGGTGCTACCTCGGACCAAAGGCCGGAAAGCATATCAGAGCTGTAGATTTATAAGAAAAACCAAGAACTACAACGAGTTATAGCTGTCTTTTGATTCCGCGGGATTGGGTGGGGTGGTCAGAGTGCCATCACTGTGCCAGTCTTTCGCACTTTGCCAGCGCTCAGGCGCTCTGTTTTTGTCGTGTGATTTCATGAAATCACTCATGTGATCAACCCGAATTCTTTGCGGAGAGTGGATGATTCGTCCCTCGGTTTTGCTCCTGCTGTGCTGTTCGCTGCTGCTGCCGGTCTCGGCGGTCGCGCGTCTGCCCGGACCGCTGCAAGCCGTGCCGGCCGCCAAGGTCCGGGACCTGACGGAAATCCGCAGCAGTCGCGTGCTCCGAGTGCTGGTCAACCAGAGCCGCAACAGCTCCGGCGAAGTCCAGGGCCAGGCCATCGGTGTCGAATATCATCGGTTGCGCGCCTTCGAACAATACCTCAACGGTCACGCCCGTGACGGTCAGGAAATCACCCTCAAGATCATCCCCAAGGCCAAGGATCAGTTGCTCGGCGCGTTGCAGCGCGGGGAGGGCGATCTGGTGGCGCCGGGTGAATTGCTCGACCTGCGAGCCGGTTACGCCGTCAGTACCAGTGAGCCGATTGCCAGCAACATCCCGCTGGTGCTGGTCGGCATCAAGGGCGAACGGCGCTATACCCGTCTCGAACAACTGTCGGGTAAAACCCTGGCATTGCCCACCGGCAGCGCCGCCGGGGACGCCGTCAGCCAGATCAATCAAAAGCTCGCGCTGCATAAATTGCCACCGGTCACCATCGAGTGGGTCGATCCGAGCCTGGCGGTCGAGGACGTGCTGGAAATGGTTCAGGGCGGGATTTTTCACCTGACCATCGTCGAACAACCGATTGCCGAGCGCTGGAGCAAGATCCTGCCTAAATTGCGTCTCGACCGGCAGGTGCTGGTCAGCGAGCCGGGCGAGGAGTTCTGGTTTGTGCGCCGCGATGCCTCGATGTTGCGGGCCAGCATTGACCGTTTCCTCGCCGGTTACAAAAAACCGTCGGATCAGGACGTCGCTTTCCTGCGGATCTATCGGCGTCTCTATCAAGTGCACTATCCCTTGGCCAAGGCTGACCGGCAGCGTCTGGAAAAACTTCGTCCGGTGCTGCAAAAACATGCCGACGCCCAAGGCATGGACTGGCTGAACCTGGCGGCGTTGGCGTTCAAGGAGTCAGGCCTGCAACCCAAGGCGCGCAGTGGCGGCGCGCCGACCGGCCTGATGCAGATCACGCCTTCCGCGGCGCAGCGAGTCGGCGTCAGCAATATTCAGGATCTCGATGCCAATGTGCAGGCCGGGGCCAAGTACCTGGCGATGATTCGTCGCAAGTTCTTCGCCAGCCCCAAACTCAACGAGCGCGAGCGCATGGCGTTCGTGCTGGCGGCCTACAACATCGGCCCGGAGCGGGTGCAGGGGATGCGCGCCGAGGCACGGCGGCGCGGGTTGAATCCCAATCAGTGGTTCTTTCAGGTTGAGCGCATCGCCATGGAGCAGGTGGGAATGGGACCTGTCAGCTATGTTAATAGCGTGAACAAGTATTACCTGGCGTTCGATCGGGAGCGGGAGTCGTTGGAGCCCCAGGGGCAAAAAGTTGCCCTTCGTAAGTGATCGAATAAACTGATTGTTAAGGTGGGTTTTTTGCGCTTTTAACATGAAATTTACTGATTAATATAGCGGCCAACCAACACACACAAACAATGGATGACACAGCATGAGCACACTGATCAACAAGGTTCTGTTTACCCGCGCCGGCTACGGCCTGACTGTTCTGCGAATTTTCGTCGGCATCATCTTCGCTGCCCACGGTTCGCAGAAACTCTTCGGGGCATTCGGCGGCTACGGTCTGGCCGGCACCGCGCAGTACATGGAAAGCATCGGCCTGGCGCCGGGCTACCTGATGGCGACGCTGGCGGGCGGTACTGAGTTCTTCGCCGGTCTGGCATTGATCATTGGCCTGCTGGCTCGTCCGGCGGCGTTGGGCCTGACCTTCCTCTCGCTGGTGGCGATTTTCTCGGTGCACATCAGCAACGGTCTGTTCATGGCCAACAACGGCTACGAGTTCGCCCTGGCCTTGCTCGGTGGCAGCATCGCGGTACTGATCGAAGGCGCCGGCAAGCTCTCGGCCGACCGTGCCATCGCTGGCTGACCGCTCTGGCTCAAGCAAAAGGCCTGCATTGCGCAGGCCTTTTTTGTTGTGCGTCATTCTTGACACTGTCCGGTCAGCTTCTCTAGGATGCCGCTCATGCGCCGATTTAAACAGCTACTTGCGGGGCGCCAGGTGACTCATTCAGTTGCCGATAGAAGCTTGAAACAGGCTTCGAAATACCGCTAAAGCGCTGGTTCGGTGTTGCCTCTCACCTGCCATGCAGACTTTTGAGGCAGAGACACGACACGATGAATGCACTAAGCCCCGTTATACGTCCCGCGCCGATCACGGCACATCTCACCCAGCGCAATCCAAAAATCCTGCTTGGCGGTAAACATCAGCCGACGCTCTTGCGCTACCTCGATGGCTGGCCACGTCGCACCGGTGGTCCGGCAGCCTTCCTGATCCAGTTTGTTGAAGACGGCGAATCCCTGGCTCGCTTTGCCGGCGACAGTTTCGACCTGGCAGTGATCCAGTCGCCCAGCGCTGAAGATGCCCCCGAAATGATCCGGCAACTGACCCGCGTCGCCCGGCAAGGGCTGATTACCCGGCGCTGAAGCGTTCAGGGATAATCGATCGCCACGATATACACGCACTGTTCGCCGGTAGGCGTCTGGACCCGAACCTCGGCGTCCAGTGCCTTGCCGATCAGTGCGCGGGCCAGCGGTGAGTCGATGCTGATCAGGCCTTGCTTCAGGTCCAGTTCATCCGGCCCGACGATGCGATAGCGCGACTCCTTGCCGTCTTCGTCTTCGATGGTGACCCACGCGCCAAAATAGACTTTGTTCGGATCGCTGGGTTTTTCGCTGACGACCTTCAGGGCTTCCAGGCGTTTGGTGAGAAAACGCACGCGACTGTCGATCTCGCGCAGCATCTTTTTGCCGTAGGTGTATTCGGCGTTCTCTGAACGATCGCCTTGCGCCGCCGCTTCGCTGACAGACTGTGTCACTTGCGGTCGGCGGACGTGCCAGAGTTCGTGAAACTCGGCGCGCATCCGCGCTTCACCTTCGGGGGTGATCAGCGCGGTGCCGGCGGTGCGGGGAGGGCGATAGCGGCTCATGGCGACTTCTTGTGATTAAGAGCGCTTGAGTTTATCAACCCTCGCGCAGAACTGTCAGCGGGCTGGCATTCAAGGCGCGTCGGGTGCCAAACACACCGGCACCGCCGATCAGCACGGCGCCGATCAGCGGCAGCACCAACAGCCACGGATGCGGATGCCAGGGCAGGTCAAACGCATAACGGTACAGCACCAGACTCACCACTTCCGAGCCGATCGCCGCCAACAAACCACTGACCGCGCCGAGCAAGCCGAACTCGATCCGCCGCGCCTTCACCAGCAATTGTCGCTCCGCCCCCAGCGCACGCAGCAGCGCGCCCTGGCGGATGCGCTCATCCAGCGTCGCTTGCAGGCCGGAGAACAACACTGCCATCCCGGCTGCCAATACAAACAACAGCACATATTCCACCGCCAAGGTGACCTGCGCGAGGATGCTGCGCAGCTGCGCCAGCAGCGCTTCGACTTGCAGGATGGTCACCGCTGGGAAAGACCGTGACAGATCGACAATCTGCTGATCGTGACCCGCCGCCAGATAGAAGCTGGTCAGGTAAGTCGCCGGCAGATCCTTCAAGGTGCCTGGCTGGAAAATCATGAAGAAGTTCGGCTGGAAGTTGTCCCAGTTGATCTCCCGCAAGCTGGTGACTTTCGCCTCTCGATTGGCCCCGCCGACGGTGAAGACCAGATGGTCGCCGAGCTTGAGTTTCAGGCTCTCGGCGACTTTGCCCTCCACCGAGACTCCGGGAATCTCATCCGGTGTCTGCTCCGGCCACCAGTTGCCCGCAGTGAGTTTGTTGCCCGCCGGCAGGTCCGCTGCCCAGGTCAGGCTCAGGTCACGCTGGATCGCCCGGTCACCCGCCGACTCTTTGGTGACGATTTGCTGCACCGGTTCGCCGTTGATGCTGATCAGTCGCCCCGGCACCACGGGGTATAGCGGCGCCGATTGCGCCGACAGTTCCATCAGGCGGTCGGCAAAGGCTTGCTTGTCCGCGGGCAGGATGTTCAGGGCGAAATAGTTGGGTGCGTTCTTTGGAAGCTGGTTTTGCCAGGTGTCGAGCAATTCGCCACGGAGCAAGGCGATCAATGCCATCGACAGCAGGATCAGGCCGAACGCAAGTGACTGCCCGGCAGCGGCCAGCGGATGACGCAGTAGCTGGCCCAACCCGAGGCGCCACGGCAAGGAGGCGCGGGCGAGCATGCGCCGCAGGCTTTTGAGCAGCAGCAACAGCAAGCCACCCAACACCAGCGCGGCAATGACGCCGCCGCCAAGCAAGGCGAAGGTCAGCACCAGATCGAGGCTCAGGCGCCACATGATCAGTCCGAGGGCACCCAACGCGGCGCCGTAGACCATCCAGGTGCTGGAGGGAATCGGCAGCAGGTCCCTGCGCAATACCCGCAACGGTGGCACCCGACCCAGCGCCGCCAGCGGCGGCAAGGCAAAACCGGCCAGTGCCACCAGCCCGGTGCCGATCCCGGCGATGGCTGGAAACAGGCCACCCGGTGGTACGTCGCTAGGCAGCAAATCATGCAGCAGAGCAAACAGCCCCAGTTGCGCCAGCCAGCCGATGACGGCACCGCTGATGCTGGCGAGCAATCCAAGGACCGTCAGTTGCAAACTGAACAGCACCAGGGTTTCCCGGCGGGACAAGCCCAGGCAACGCAACAGCGCACTGGCGTCGAAGCGGCGAGTGGCGAAGCGCGTCGCCGACAACGCCACCGCCACCCCGGCCAGCAACACGGCCACCAGACTGGCCATGTTCAAGTAACGCTCAGCCTTGCCCAAGGCACCACCGATCTGTCGATTGCCATCGCGGGCATCCTGGATACGCTGATTGGCGGCAAGGCCGGGCTTGATCAATTGGCGATAAGTTTCCAGCGCCGTGGCGTTGCCGCGCCAGAGTTCGCGGTAACTGACCCGGCTGCCGGGTTGCACCACGCCGGTGGCTTGAAGATCGCTGAGATTGATCAGCACCCGTGGCGTCAGGCTGTAGAAGTTGCCGGCACGGTCCGGCTCGTAGGTCAGCACGCGTGCCAGTGTCAGGGTTTTCATGCCGACATCGATGCTGTCGCCGATCTTCAGGTCAAGTGCCGTCAGCAACCGCGCTTCGACCCAGGCTTCGCCGGGTTTCGGCCCGCCACCGGACTCTTCCGGGGCGAAGGGTGCAGGTGCGCTCTTCAGTTCGCCGCGCAACGGGTAGACGATATCGGCGGCCTTGATGCTGGACAGTTGAATGCCGTTGTCGGTGGCGATGACGCTGGAGAACTCCACCACTTGCGCGTGTTCGAGGCCCAGTTCTGTGCCGCTTCTGATCTGCTCGGTTCGCGCTGGCGAGCTGCCTTCAAGCACCAGATCGGCACCGAGGAACTCGGTGGCGCGCAGCATCATGGCGCCGTTGAGGCGGGCGCCGAAATAGCCGATGGCGGTACTCGCGGCCACGGCCACCAGCAACGCGAAAAACAACACGCGCAATTCACCGGCGCGCGCATCACGCAGCAATTGGCGGATGGCGAGACTGAACAGGCGCAACAGCGGCAGACGTGCCATCAAGGCTCCAGAGGGGCGACCAGCAGGCCGGCTTCAAGACGGATCAGGCGCCGGCAGCGATGTGCCAGGCGTTCATCGTGAGTCACCAGCACCAGGGTCGTGCCGCGCTCCTTGTTGAGTTCGAACAACAGATCGCTGATGCGCTCGCCGGTGTGGCTGTCGAGGTTGCCGGTCGGTTCATCGGCAAACAACACGTCGGGCTCGGCGGCAAACGCCCGGGCAATCGCCACGCGCTGCTGTTCGCCGCCGGAGAGCTGGCGAGGCGAGTGCGTCAGGCGCTGACCGAGGCCGACCCGTTGCAGCAGTTCGGTGGCACGGCCACGGGCGTCTTTGCGGCCATCGAGTTCCAGCGGCAGCATGACGTTTTCCAGGGCGTTGAGGCTGTCGAGCAACTGGAATGACTGGAATACAAAACCCACGTGCTCGGCGCGGATGCGCGCGCGTTGGTCTTCATCGAGATTGCTTAGGCTCTGGCCGGCGAGGGTGACTTCGCCGCTGCTGGGCAGGTCGAGGCCGGCGAGCAAGCCGAGCAGGGTGGATTTGCCGGAACCGGACGCGCCGACGATGGCCAGGCTGTCGCCCTTGTTCAGTTCCAGGCTGAGTTCGTGCAGGATAGTCAGTTCACCTTCCGCGCTGGGAACCACTTTGCTGAGGTTCTTCGCGGTGAGAATGCTTGCGCCCATGGAGAATCCGATGCGTGTGTGGTTTTTGAGTGCTGGCCTGGCCTTGATGTGCATGGCCCAGAACGCAGCGGCGGGTACTGTCCTGATCGTTGGCGATAGTATCAGCGCCGGTTTCGGGCTGGATACCCGGCTGGGGTGGGTGTCGTTGCTTGAACAACGGCTCAAACACGAAGGTTTCGACGATAAGGTGGTCAATGCGTCCATCAGCGGCGACACCAGTGCCGGAGGCCAGGCGCGGCTGCCGGCGCTGCTTGCAGAGCATAAGCCGGAGCTGGTTATCCTCGAATTGGGTGGCAATGACGGGCTGCGCGGATTGCTGCCAACGCAATTGCAACAAAATCTTGCTTCGATGATCGACAGCTCCCGCGCCAGTGGCGCCAAGGTGCTGTTGCTCGGCATGCAGTTGCCACCCAATTATGGCGCGCGTTACACCAAGGCTTTTGCCGAGGTCTTCAGCAACGTTGCCGAAGAGAAGAAAATCCCGCTGGTACCGTTTTTTCTCGATGGCGTGGGCGGTCATCCGGACCTGATGCAGGCGGACGGCATACACCCGGCGGCCGGGGCTCAGGACAAGTTGCTGGAAAATGTCTGGCCTACGCTAAAACCGCTGTTATGACGCTTTTCTAGAGGCAGGCTTTCGGCTAAGGTGGCGCCCCCGATTTGGAGCCCCCGATGCCGCGTCCCGCCTGGTCACTTTTTGCCTATCAACTGATCGAGCCTGACGAACAGCTGGATCTGTTCGCCTGCCAGGAAGTGCGGGTGCATCTGGTGACTCGTCAGCTGGAGTTGGGTGGTTCGGCGGATCGCACGTTGTGCGGGAGTCTGTTGCCTGCGCAGCCGCGTTGGTCGAGTGTTGATCGGCGAGTGTTTCAGGATCAGCGGTTGTGTTCGTTGTGTCGGGCGATTCTGGAGTCGCAGAAGCGTGGGACTTCGCCGATCTGGCCTGAGTTGCGGTTTGAGCTTTGATCTGAAATCGCGTTTTGATTGTGTACATATCCGTTGCTGCTGTAACGGCGGCTTAGGGTTTCGCCCTTACGGCGACTCACTTTTTTGACAAGCGCCTCAAAAAAGTAAGCAAAAAAAACGCTCGCCCCTTACGTACGGCCCCTCGCTAAGGCTCGGTGTTCCTTCGCTCCGGCATTCATCCGGGGACACTGCCCTCCGGTCTGCTGCGCGACGACCTGCATGCAGCGTGTTCGACTGCGTCGAACGGCGCTGCGCGCCACTCCCCGGATAAACGCCTCCACTCAGCCTTCCGATGGGGCGGGTGGATCAAGATCAAGAGCGGCAGGCGAGCTAACGCTCGGCCTGTTGAGTGGTGAAGAGCTGAGGAGTACGCCTATTTGCTCTTCTGTGGGAGCCAGCCTGCTGGCGATGACGGCCTGACATCCAAGCTGATTTTGCGTATGTACCAGATCAAAAGCTCGCAGCCTCGCTCCGCTCGACAGCTGCGCCAGGGGCTACGGGGGGATAGGTATGTACCCCACGCATAAAACGCCTTGCATCGCCTGCACTCGCGGCGACCTCCCCGAAATAACAGACAGCGGTGTACAATCGCGTTCTTATACCCTCTGTTGATCATGCGAAGGATTTTCCGGATGTTGCCGCGCTTTCCTGCCGTCACCCGCTGCCTGACTCTTGCCGCCTTCTGCGTGGCGGGTCCCGTTGCAGCTTTGGAGCTGCCACTACCACCGCCTGGGGAAGACATCGTCGGCCAGGTGCAAGTGATCAAGGCCAAGTACGAAGATACCTTCGCTGACCTTGGCACCACCTACGACCTGGGCTACACGGAGATGGTCGCGGCCAACCCGGGCGTCGATCCGTGGTTGCCGGGTGCCGGCACCGAGATCGTGTTGCCGACCCGTTTCATCCTGCCGCCGGGCCCGCGTGAAGGCATCGTCATCAACCTGGCCGAATACCGCCTCTACTACTTCCCGAAAGGCCGGAACGTGGTCTACACCTTCCCGCTGGGTATCGGTCGTGAAGGCTGGGGCTCGCCGATTGCCCACACCAGCATCATCGCCAAGACGCCGAACCCGACCTGGACGCCTCCAGCGTCGATCAAGGCCGAGCACGCCGCTGACGGTGATCCGCTGCCCAACGTGGTGCCGGCAGGCCCAGACAACCCGCTGGGGCCGTTCAAATTCACTCTGGGCACACCGGGCTACCTGATCCACGGTTCGAACAAGAAGTTCGGTATCGGCATGCGCACCAGCCACGGTTGCTTCCGCATGTTCAACAACAACGTGCTGGAAATGGCCGGCATGGTGCCAGTCGGGACATCCGTACGCATTCTCAACGACTCGTACAAGTTCGGCGTGAGTGGCGGCAAGGTTTACCTGGAAGCGCATACGCCGCTGGACGACAAGGGCAACCCGTCGGTGGTCGACAAGCACACTGCCGTGATCAACGCGATGCTCAAGCGTGAAGACATCACCAACAACCTGCGCATGAACTGGGATGTGGTGCGCGATGTGGTTGCGGCCGAAGACGGCCTGCCGGTGGAAATCGGCGTACCGAGCGGTGCTGCGCCAATGGTGACCAGTGCGCCCCTCGACCCGCTGCAGTAACGTTTGAACCGAACCCGCCGACGCAGGCCGCGTCGGCGGGTTTTTTATTGCCTGCGACAAATGCCGGGCAATAAAAAAGCCGACCCAAAAATGGGTCGGCTTGATAACAATCCCGAAGGACTATTACTTGCGGCTAGCTTTTTCCAGCATGCGCAGAGCACGCTCGTTAGCTTCGTCAGCAGTCTGTTGTGCTTTTTGAGCAGCAGCCAGAGCTTCATCAGCTTTACGGTAAGCTTCGTCTGCACGAGCCTGGGAGCGAGCAGCTGCGTCTTCAGTAGCGGTCAGACGTGCTTCGGTTTCTTTCGATGCGCTGCTGCAACCGGTAGCCAGAACTGCGGCCAGAGCCAGAGCAGAGAATTTCAGAACGTTGTTCATCGTGTTCCCCTTCAAGGACTTTCTATTAAGTAGCTGTCTCCTCAGAGTGAGGAAATAGCCGGCGTACATACTACCCATAACTTGTAGTAAGTAAAACTGACGTGAAGCAAGAAGCAAAAAAAATTGTAGGCGTTGATTCTTTTTCGAGCAACTTTTAACTGCACTGTTTAAAAAATATCCAGCTGGGAGGCCCGAGATGAGCGAGCCGGATAAGAAAAGTTCCCTATGCCAACAGCTCTTTTTGCGGTCTTGGATAAAGTCTGGCTAGATGGATTCGTCTACACTTTTGTTCGGATTTTGCGCGACGCCTCTCAATATCTTTCTCCATGTTCAGGTGACTTTAACTACGGGCGCTCGTCTTAAGTCTCAACATCCGGCAATGTTCAGGCTATCGACCTTGGAAAACCTCCGGTCGAGCCGTTCCTGCGTATCCCGGAGCAGCACCTTCCAACCTGCACGATGACGAGCGCACCTTGAGCATTTCGGTCAATGGTGGCTACTATTTGTACGTGCTCGGTTGCGCGAGATCGGTGTAGCTCTTCTCGGTGTCCATTCAGGCACGGGGTGGCGTAGATGTTCCTTCGCCGGAAAAACATCGGTAAGGTAGGGGTCGGAATTCAAGACCCGCGAGGAGTAGTGATGAGCGAGGCGTTGTCCATCCACCATGACCAGGCTGGTCATCAGTTCGAGACCAATGTGGACGGTCATCGTGCCTACCTGACTTATATGGATCTGGGGAAACAGACCCTGGATATCTATCGCACGTTTGTGCCTAACGCCTTGCGCGGTCGTGGCATTGCCGCGGCGTTGACCGAGCAGGCGCTGCAATACGCCGAGGAAATGGGCTACACCGTCATTCCATCGTGCTCCTACGTCGAGCGCTACATGGAGCGTCACCAGCGGCATGCGGCCAAGCTGAGCCAGTGACATTCAGCAAAACGAACACATAAAAAAACGCCGGGCTCAGCCCGGCGTTTTTTTTTCTGCAATAAACAGCGATCAGGTGCGATCGCGTTTCGGCAGTACGTCCTTGAGCTTGGCATGCATGCTGCGCAAGGTGTTTTCGGTCGCGGTCCAGTCGATGCAGGCATCGGTGATCGACACGCCGTATTGCAGGTCGGCGAGGTCTTTCGGGATGGCCTGGCAGCCCCAGTTCAGGTGGCTCTCGACCATCAGGCCGATGATTGACTGGTTGCCTTCGAGGATCTGGTTGGCGACGTTCTCCATCACCAGCGGTTGCAGGGCCGGGTCCTTGTTGGAGTTGGCGTGGCTGCAATCGACCATGATGTTCGGCTTGATCTTGGCCTTGTTCAGCGCCTGCTCGCACAGGGCGACGCTGACCGAATCGTAGTTCGGCTTGCCGTTGCCGCCGCGCAGTACGACGTGACCGTAGGCGTTGCCCTTGGTGGTCACGATCGACACGCCACCTTCCTGGTTGATCCCCAGGAAGCGGTGCGGGCTGGAAACCGATTGCAGGGCGTTGATCGCCACGGTCAGGCCGCCGTCGGTGCCGTTCTTGAAGCCGACGGCCGAGGACAGGCCCGAAGCCATTTCACGGTGAGTCTGGGATTCGGTGGTGCGCGCGCCAATGGCCGACCAGCTGATCAGGTCCTGCAAGTATTGCGGGGAGATCGGGTCGAGGGCTTCGGTGGCGGTTGGCAGGCCCATTTCGGCCAGGTCCAGCAGCAACTGGCGGCCGATGTGCAGACCGTCCTGGATCTTGAACGAGTCGTCCAGATACGGGTCGTTGATCAAGCCTTTCCAGCCGACGGTGGTGCGCGGCTTCTCGAAATACACGCGCATGACCAGATACAGGGTATCGGACACTTCCGCGGCGAGAACCTTCAGGCGCTCGGCGTATTCGTGGGCTGCCTTGATGTCGTGGATCGAGCAAGGCCCGATGACCACGAACAGACGGTGGTCGGTGCCATCCAGAATGTTGCGAATGACTTCGCGGCCCTTGGTGACGGTGCGCAGGGCAGCGTCGCTCAGGGGGATGTCACGCTTGAGCTGGTCGGGAGTGATCAGCGTCTCATTGGAGGCGACGTTTAGGTCGTTGATCGGTAAATCAGCCATCGTTTACTCGTCAGGTCACGGGTGCCGGCCGCCAGCGAACCCGCGCGGCGGAGCACAGCAAATTAAGCGCGTCGGGGAGCCGAACCTTAGCGCGTTACACCGTGGCTAGACAATGGGCTGGCCGCTGTTTAATCCACCACAGGCTGGGCAAATGCCTTGCGAACCGTTTCGTGGGAGAACTCGTCGGCGTGCTCCTGAACCCATTCAAGGGCCAGCGCCTGAACTTCCTGCAGATCATTATGGGCGTCGTGCTGGCGGCAATAACGCTCGATCTGGCACACCTGCTCGCCCATCCGGGCACTGAACAGCGTCTGCTCGTCGACGAAGGCAATGCCCACCAGATAGCCGCGTTTTCGTCGCAGGCACCAGGCCACATAGCCCAGAAAGCGCATGTCGGGGTTCAGCGTCGGCATGCGCACTTCCAGCGCCGTGCCGTGGCGCCATGCGCGGTGATAATTGCAAGCCATGCCCCCGAGGCTGATAGTGTGCAGCTGGCGCCGCGAAATACACTCAGGTTTGAGCAGCGTTAATTCCACAGGCACATCGTCAGGATGAGGAATAAATCGTCCCATGAACACGGACTCCATGTGTCGGCCATCTGACATTGTTTCCCCCAGTATAGTGGTCGAATTGGAACTGACCGATTTCGACGCCGACCAACGGCTGCTGACGATGAATGGTGTGTCACTGGTTATTTTCACCAGTGTCGGCTGTTCCAGTTGCCGTTTCGCCCGTGAGCAATTGCCGGCACTCGATCTGGTCGTCGATCGACTGTGCTGGATCGATGCGGGGAACAATGGCGGGGTGGTCGAGCGTTATCAGGTCTTTCATTTGCCGGCGCTGTTTGTGGTGCGCGACGGTGAGTTCTTCGGGGCATTGCATTCGCGCCTGACCGGCACCGAGCTCAATCGGGCGATACGTCAGGCGCTGAGTCGAACAGCAGAGGAGTTGCCATGATGGGGGCAGTTGCCAAACCGACTATCGGGATTATCGGGACCGGTGCAATCGGCGGGTTCTACGGGGTGATGTTGGCGCGTGCGGGTTTCGATGTGCATTTTCTGTTGCGCAGCGAATTTTCTGCCGTGGCCGAACGCGGGCTGCAAGTCGACAGTGCGCCGCATGGTGCGTTGACGCTGAACCCGGTCCAGGCGTATTCGAATGCCGAAGACATGCCGCCCTGTGACTGGCTGCTGGTGGGCGCGAAAACCACCAGCAACGCGGATCTGGCCCCGGCCATCCTGAAAGCCGCCGCGCCGAATGCCAAAGTGCTGCTGTTGCAAAACGGCCTGGACGTCGAGGACAGCCTGCGCGAGTTGCTTCCCGATTCGCTGCATGTGCTCGGCGGGCTCTGCTATATCTGCGTTCATCGCGAAGGGCCTGGCGTGATCACCCATCAGGCGCTCGGCGCAGTGCATGTCGGCTACCACAGCGGTTCTGCAGCGGATGACGCGACGCGCACTGCGATTGTCGAGGAGGGCGTCGGACTGTTCCGCGCTGCGGGCATCGACTCTCAAGCCATGGCAAACCTGCATCAGGCACGCTGGCAAAAACTGGTCTGGAATATTCCCTACAACGGTCTGTCGGTGTTGCTGGGGGCGAGCACCACACCGCTGATGGCCGATGCCGACAGCCGCGAGCTGATCAAGGCGTTGATGGCCGAAGTGGTCCAGGGTGCCATCGCTTGCGGGCACGACGTTCCGCCCGGTTATGCCGACCACTTGTTTATGGTGACCGAAAAAATGCCCGACTATTGGCCGAGCATGTACCACGATTACCTGCACAAACGGCCGCTGGAACTGGACGCCATCTATGCCCGTCCGCTGGCGGCCGCGAAAGCGGCAGGGTGCGAGTTGCCGCGTATCGAGGCTTTGTATCGCAGCCTGGGTTTTATCGATCGACGTAACCGGTAAGTAGATTCACTTGAGGGGGAATGGCATGGCGAAGAACATCGACGACAAACTGGTACTGGCGATTTCCTCGCGCGCTCTGTTCGATCTGAGCGAAAGTCATAAGGTCTACCTGTCGAGCGGCGTCGAGGCCTATCGGCAGTATCAGATCGAACACGAGGACGAAATCCTGGAACCCGGCGATGCCTTCCCTCTGGTGCAGAAACTCCTGAACCTCAATGCCCACCTGGGACGCGCCCGGGTCGAAGTGATCCTGGTCTCGCGCAACAGCGCCGACACCGGCCTGCGGGTGTTCAATTCGATCGATCACTACGGGCTGGCGATTTCCCGTGCGGCGTTCGTCGGCGGACGCAGTCCTTATCCGTACCTCAAGGCCTTTGGTTGCGACCTGTTTCTTTCGACCCACGCCGAAGACGTGCGCAGTGCGCTGGACGCAGGGTTTGCCGCAGCGACCATTCTGTCGGGAGGTGCCAGCCGCGCCGCCAGTGATGAATTGCGCATAGCCTTCGACGGTGATGCGGTGCTGTTTTCCGACGAATCGGAGCGCGTGTATCAATCCGGTGGCCTGGAAGCGTTTCAGGCCAGCGAACGTGAAGCCGCCCGCGAACCGTTGCGTGGCGGGCCGTTCAAAGGTTTCCTCGCGGCGCTCAACCTGTTGCAGCGCGAGTTCCCGGATGACGCCTGCCCGATCCGCACGGCGCTGGTGACGGCCCGTTCGGCGCCGGCCCACGAGCGCGTGATCCGCACCTTGCGTGAATGGGACATCCGCCTGGATGAATCGCTGTTCCTCGGTGGCCTGACCAAATCAGCGTTTCTCGAAGCCTTCGCCGCCGATGTGTTTTTCGATGACCAGGCCGGCCACTGCGAGTTGGCCCGGGAAGTCGTCGCCACCGGTCATGTGCCCCATGGCATAAGCAACGAGCAAAAGGTTTAAGCCCGCCGATCAACGTGTTGCGCCGGACGTCGTACTCGCCAAGGCACTGCTAAGCTGAATCAATCTCCGCCATGTTGGCAATCGAGGAGGTCATATGATTCGCTCGATGCTCTATGCCACTGACCTCGGCCTGTACGCACCTTTAGTGATGCAGCATGCCCTGGCATTGGCCCGGACATTCAATGCCGACCTGTACGTGGTGCATGCGGTGGAACCCATGGGGCTGTTCGCGGAATCGGTGCTGCAGAGTTATCTCGATGAGCAGGCGTTGAACGAGTTTCACAGTCAGGGACTGAACACGGTCATCGCCAATATCGAGCAGCGGGTACTCGACAGTTTTCGTGAAGAACTGGGGGAAGAAGGGGAGTTGGACCTGGAGCGGATTCAGGCGGTGCGCGTGCTGCAAGGCGATCCGTCGCAGGTGATTCTCGACCAGGCGCAGAAACTCTCCGTGGATTTGTTGATCGTAGGTAGTCATAGCCATGGTGCTGGCGCGGAAACGCCTTTGGGCCGGACCGCAGCGCGGGTGTTGCAGTTGTCTCGGGTCCCGGTCTATCTGGTGCCGTTGGTGGAACGACGTCGCCAAGGGGATCGCTAGAGCACGAATAGTGGCACTTCGACAAAAAAGTTCTAGATTTATTCTTCAAACCATTAATATAGTTATATACCGTCGCTGATGCCCGTGGCGTCTATCTGCTTTGAGGGATTCATATGAAGCTTCAACAACTGCGCTACATCTGGGAAGTGGCGCACCACGACCTCAACGTTTCCGCTACAGCCCAAAGCCTTTACACATCGCAACCGGGCATCAGCAAACAGATCCGCCTGCTGGAAGACGAACTGGGCGTCGAGGTTTTTGCCCGTAGCGGCAAGCACCTGACCCGCGTCACTCCGGCGGGCGAGCGCATCATCACCACCGCTGGCGAGATCCTGCGCAAGGTGGAAAGCATCAAGCAGATCGCCCAGGAATTCTCCAACGAGAAGAAAGGCACCCTGTCGATCGCCACCACCCACACCCAGGCGCGTTATGCGTTGCCGCCGGTGATCAGTAATTTCATCAAGCAGTACCCGGACGTTGCCCTGCACATGCACCAGGGTTCGCCAATGCAGATCGCCGAAATGGCCGCTGACGGCACCGTCGATTTCGCCATCGCCACCGAAGCACTGGAGCTGTTCGGTGATCTGGTGATGATGCCGTGCTACCGCTGGAACCGCTGCGTGGTCGTGCCGCAGGGTCACCCGCTGACCAAGCTGTCGAAGCTGACCCTCGAAGCCCTGGCCGAATACCCGATCGTGACTTACGTGTTCGGTTTCACCGGCCGTTCGAAACTCGACGAAGCCTTCAGCCATCGCGGCCTGACGCCGAAAGTGGTGTTCACCGCCGCCGACGCCGACGTGATCAAGACTTATGTTCGCCTAGGCCTGGGCGTGGGTATCGTGGCGAAAATGGCCGTCGACACCAAGCTCGACAGCGATCTGGTGGTACTCGATGCCAGCGAATTGTTTGAATCCAGCGTGACCAAGATCGGCTTCCGTCGCGGTACGTTCCTGCGTGGTTTCATGTGCGACTTCATCGAGAAGTTCGCCCCGCACCTGACCCGCGAAGTCATGGCCAAAGCCATCCAGTGCCACAACAAGCAGGAACTGGAAGAGCTGTTCGACGGCGTCGAACTGCCAGTCCATTAATCCTTTCTAGATGACCTCGGTGACAGCGAACTGTTGCCGAGCGCCTGCCACCAGAATCTCCACCTCATCGCCTTCGAACTTGCCCAGCAGGCTTTTGCCCAGCGGTGAGCGCGGGGTGATGACGGTAATCATCTGCCCGACCAGATCGACTTTCAGACCCGCCGCATCAGGTGCCAGAAACAGCCACTGTTCGCGACCCTTTTCGTCTTCCAGCCCCAGCAGTGCGCCGACTTCAATGCCACGCTGCTCGTCATAAGGGCGCAGCGCCAGGTTCTGGCAAAGCGTCAGCGACTGGCGAATTTCCTCCACGCGCCTGGCCTGCCCGGCGGCCAGATACGACGCTTCCAGACCCAGCGTGTCGTACTTGTTTTCGGCGATGTTTTCTTCGTGGGTCGCGGTTTCGTATGCGGTCTGCGCGGCCCGTTCGGCGATGTCGAGGTCGACTCGCAGTTTGTCGAGAATCAGTTGGTGGACGATTTGCTTATTCATGATCAATCGCAGAATTGCTGGACGTTGGCGCGACTTTTTTCGCTCGGTGCCGTCTGGTCCTGTTGCAGCCAGAACTGGCATTTGGCGTTCGACAGATTGCGGTTGCTGCTGCGCGCCTGATCGAGCCGTTGCGCCTGCTCGTTCTTGCGCAGGTTCTCTTCGTATTGCTCGAACAGAGGGCTTTGAGGCGGAATGTCCGGCATCTGTTGTAC
Organism: Pseudomonas sp. MAG733B; assembly: GCF_036884845.1. NCBI lineage: Bacteria > Pseudomonadati > Pseudomonadota > Gammaproteobacteria > Pseudomonadales > Pseudomonadaceae > Pseudomonas > Pseudomonas sp. MAG733B. Next base: position 5,411,724 of record NZ_CP145732.1, on the reverse strand, counting down.
CACCGGCGGCTTGGCCAGTTGCTGCACAGCCTGGGCCACGGGGGCCAGTTGCTCGCTGAAGAACAGGCGCGAGGCGAGCCAGCAGGTCAGTGCGATGGCAATGAACCCCAGCCACAAACCGAGGGCGATGCTGCCGGTCAGTTGCACGGCGTTGAGCTGGATCGGCAACGGACGACGCGGGTTGGGACGGTAGGGCATGACTGCCTCCTGGCGGTAGGTCGCGGGCGAGTGGCGATTGTCGCACGAAGATTAATCGTCGTCGGCTCTTCTGCGCGGGGTAATTTATGCGGACAATTGCGGCTTTTGCCAACGGGAACCTGGAATGCCTGAAATGCCTCAAATGAAAAAAAACAGGCGCTGGGATATTTTTTGCACCGTGGTCGACAACTACGGTGACATCGGCGTGACCTGGCGTCTGGCCCGGCAACTGGTGGCCGAGCATGGGTTGGCGGTGCGTTTGTGGGTCGATGATCTGCGTGCTTTCGAGCGCATGTGCCCGGAAATCGACATCCATGTTTCGCAGCAATGGCAGCAAGGTGTCGAGGTGCGACAGTGGCCGGCGCAATGGCTGCCGACTGAAGCCGCGGATGTGGTGATCGCCGCGTTCGCCTGTCAGTTGCCGAGCGCCTACATGGACGCCATGGCCGAACGGGAAAAACCGCCGCTGTGGATGAACCTCGATTACCTGAGTGCCGAGGACTGGGTGATCGGCTGCCACGGTCTGCCGTCGGTCAAGTACAAGCACGTGCAGAAATTCTTCTTCTTTCCAGGGTTCCAGAAAGGCACGGGCGGCTTGTTGCGTGAAAGCGGTTTACTGGAACGTCGTCGACAGTTTCAGCAAAGTCCTGAAGCACAGAGAGCGTTCCTGCAAAGCCTGGGGATTGATCGAGCGCCAGGTGCGCAGCTGATTTCACTGTTTGCCTACGAAAATGCCGGGCTGGCCAGTTGGCTGGACGAATTGGCGGGTGATTCCTCACCCACGCATCTGCTGGTCCCGGAAGGGCGGGTGCTCGGCGATGTCGAGCGCTGGCTCGGCGTGAGCGATCTGAAGGCCGGCGCGCTGCATGTGCGCGATGCCTTGACCGTGCAAGTGCTGCCGTTCGTCCGACAGGATCAATACGACCTGTTGCTGTGGAGTTGTGATTTCAACGCAGTACGCGGTGAAGATTCTTTTGTCCGTGCCCAATGGGCGGGCCGGCCGCTGCTCTGGCACATCTATCAGCAGGAAGAGGACGTCCATCTGGACAAGCTTGAAGCCTTCCTCGCGCTCTATGTGAAAGACCTTTCAGCGCCTGCAAGCGAGGCGATCAGCGGTCTTTGGCGGGCGTGGAACGCCGGTGAGAAAATGACCGACCACTGGCAATCGACCCGTAAACACTGGCCAGAGCTGGAAAAACACGCCGAGACGTGGTGTCTGGAACAGGCCTTGCAGGCCGATCTTGCCACGGCGCTGGTACAGTTTTATGGAAATTGGATATGATACGCGGCCTAGATTTTTGTAAATCCCATCCAAATTCGGATATTCGCAATGAAAACTGGTAAAGAACTGAAACCCGGTACCGTGATCCGTCTCGAAAACGATCCTTGGCTGGTTCAGAAAGCTGAATTCACCAAGTCGGGTCGTAACAGCGCGATCATGAAGACCAAGCTGAAAAACCTGCTGACCGGTTACAAGACCGAGATCGTTTACAGCGCCGATGACAAACTGGACGACGTAATCCTCGACCGCAAAGAAGCGACCCTGTCCTTCATCAGCGGCGACACCTACACGTTCATGGACACCACCGACTACACCATGTACGAGCTGAACGCTGAAGACATCGAAGCCGTTCTGCCTTTCGTTGAAGAAGGCATGACCGATGTTTGCGAAGCGATCTTCTTCGAAGAGCGTCTGGTTTCCGTAGAACTGCCGACCACCATCGTGCGTCAGGTTGACTACACCGAAGGTTCCGCTCGCGGCGACACTTCCGGCAAGGTGATGAAGCCTGCCAAGCTGAAGAACGGTACCGAACTGTCGGTTGCTGACTTCATCGAAATCGGCGACATGATCGAGATCGATACCCGCGAAGGCGGTTCCTACAAAGGCCGTGCTAAATAAGCACAGCTTCAGGAATGAAAAAGCCCGACCATTGAGTCGGGCTTTTTTGTGCCTGAAACATCAAAAGATCGCAGCCTCGCTCCACTCGACAGCTCCTACAGGGAAATGCCAAACCCATGTAGGAGCTGTCGAGTGGAACGAGGCTGCGATCTTCTGCTTTTAGCGTTATTTCAGGTGTTCCTTGAGCTCTTGCGAAGCCTGCAACATCGCCGAACGCACCGCCGGCACCTGGCTCACCACGTTGAGCAAACCGTAGTCGTGAATCATGCCGTTGTAGCGAACCGAGGTCACCGGCACGCCGGCTTCATCGAGTTTGCGGGCGTAGGCTTCGCCTTCATCGCGCAGTACGTCGGCGCCTGCCGTTTGCACCAGGGCTGGTGGCAAGCCTTTGAGTTGTGCCGGGGTTGCCCGCAGTGGTGAGGCGTAGATCTCGTTACGCTGTTTGGCATCGGTGGTGTAGTTGTCCCAGAACCACTTCATCATGTTTCTGGTGAGGAAGTGCCCTTCGGCAAACTGGTTGTAGGAACCGGTATCGAAGTTGGCATCGGTCACCGGCCACAGCAGTACCTGGAACTTGATCGCCGGTGTGCCCTTGTCTTTGGCCATCAGTGCGACCACGGCTGCCATGTTGCCGCCGACGCTGTTGCCGGCCACGGCCAGGCGTTTGCCATCGACGTTGATCTCTTTACCGTGCTCGGCCACCCATTTGGTCGCGGCGTAAGCCTGGTTGATCGCCACCGGGTAATGCGCTTCCGGCGACGGTGTGTAATTGACGAAAACCGCTGCTGCACCCGAACCGACAACCAGGTCACGAACCAGTCGTTCGTGGGTCGGGAAGTCCCCCAATACCCAGCCACCACCGTGGAAGAACATGAACACCGGCAACTCGCCCTTGACCCCGGCCGGCCGGACGATGGTCAAGCTCAGTGGTTGGCCGTCGACCTGAATGGTCTTCTGGCTGACATCGGCTTTTGGCAGCGTCAGCTTGACCCCGGCCTGCGCACCCACCAGTACGGCGCGGGCATCGGCAGGCGTCATCTGCTCCATCGGTTTGCCGGTGCCGGCATTCAGCACATCAAGGAATGCCTGGGTGTTGTGTTCAACGTCGCCGGCGAATGCACTGTGGACGGACAGAGCGAGAAGGGTACCGGTCAAGACTTTGCTGAAAGTGTTCATGTTCATTTCCTGTTCGGGCCTGAGTGGATATCAGTGGTTAGACGGTGACGTGCAAGCGCACTTCGATGTTGCCACGGGTGGCGTTGGAGTACGGGCAGACCTGGTGGGCAGCGTCGACCAGGGTTTGTGCATCGGCTTGTTCAAGACCCGGCAGGTTGATGTGCAGGTCGATGTCCAGACCGAAACCGCCAGGGATCTGGCCGATGCCGACGTGTGCGGTGATCGACGCGTCGTTCGGGATGCTGCGCTTGGTCTGGCTGGCGACGAATTTCAGGGCGCCGATGAAGCAGGCCGAGTAGCCTGCGGCGAACAGTTGTTCAGGGTTGGTTGCCGCACCGCCAGCACCGCCGAGTTCTTTTGGGGTAGCGAGTTTGACGTCGAGAATGTTGTCACTGGAAATCGCACGACCGTCACGGCCACCGGTGGAAGTTGCAACTGCGGTGTAGAGAGTTTGCATGGTGAAATCCTCGTTCGGGCTTGGTTGTTTTGCGCTAAATGTTTGCGCGCTAAGTAAGTGCGAGGTGAATGTAACGCGCCAATGTTTGGTGCGCAAGATAAATTTTTGCGAGAAATTGAAAAAAAGTAAGTGGGCGGTGAATGCCTTCGCTTGGAAGCGTTGAGTTAGAGCTATCGAGGAGGGATTTTTTCAGCAGGAATTTTTCGGGGGGAGGGAGCGAACCTGGTTTTTCGCTTCAACACAGAACAACTGTAGGAGTGAGCCTGCTCGCGATGGCGGCGTGTCAGTCAACACACAGGCTGAATGTGATACCGGCATCGCGAGCAGGCTCACTCCTACAGGGGATTTGTGCTGGCAGGAGAGTTAGAGGCTGTCTTGCAGGTGACGACGCAGCTCTTGCAGCTCTGCTTGCAGCTTCTGCAATCGCTCCAGGGTCATGCCGCTGGCGCCGAGGATGCACTGGGGAATGCCTCGGGCCTTGTCGCGCAAGGCGCGACCTTTTTCGGTGAGTTCGATGATCACCACGCGCTCGTCCTCACGGCTGCGGGTGCGGCTGAGCACACCTTCGACTTCCAGGCGTTTGAGCAGCGGCGTGAGCGAGCCGGGATCGGTCAGCAGGCGAGCGCTGATTTCGCCTACGGTCAAACCGTCCTGTTCCCACAGCACCATCATCGCCAGGTATTGCGGATACGTCAGGCCCAACGCCTGCAACAAGGGTTTGTAGACCTTGGTCATCATCAGCGAAGTGGAGTGCAGGGCGAAGCAGGCCTGGTTGTCCAGCAGCAGGTCGTCGCAGTTGTCCGGGGTGTTGCGCTCGGTGGTCATTTCGAAGCCTTCGATCAGTGATCGTCATGAATCTAGCGGGCAAATCTTTAATGCGCCAGATAATTCTGGACTAGTGGTGGTGCAGTTGGGTTTGCAGTACCAGATCCCACTGTGGAATGGGGCTGAAGCGCGTTTTCAGGTATTCCAGCAGCAGCCGACTGCGGGAATTGGGTTGCTGCTGCAGGCGCAAGGCATAGATGCCGGCGCTCTCCGGCTTGGGTAGGCCGTTTTCGCAGAACAGCGGCACCAGTTCACCGCGCAACAGGTACTCGCTGGCCAGCCACGTCGGCAAGTGCGCAATGCCCAAACCGGCCAGTGCGCCGCAGACCAGCGCTTCGGCATTGTTGGCACTCATGCGCACCCGCGATGGGCGATACAACTGCATCTGGCCGTCCCGTTCGAAGCGCCAGGCAAAGGGCGGGGCCAGGCCGTCCCAGTCGAGGCCGTCGTGTTCAGTCAGCTGCGCCGGGTCGGTTGGTACGCCACGGCGCTGCAAGTAGTCCGGGCTGGCGCAGGCGATGCGCACTATGCTCGCCAGCGGTGTAGCGACCAAACGGGTGTCGGCCATTTGCCCGGCGCGCAGCACCAGATCGACCTTGCCAAGGTTCAAGCCCTGCATGTCGACGAAACTGTCGATCAGATGTAGCTGCACGTCGAGGCCGGGATAGAGCATCAGAAAATCGGCAATCACCGGGGCGAGATGCCGCCGGCCAAATGCGGCCGGAGCATCGATTCGAATCAGGCCTTCCGGCGCGCTGCTCAGCGACACCGCCTCGGCACGGGCCAAACGCAATTCCGCGACGATGCGCCGCGCGCGCTCGGCAAACGCCAGTCCCGCCGGCGTAGCGCGTACCGCGTGCGTACTGCGAATGAACAACTGACTGCCGACCGCGCTTTCCAGGCTATCGATACGCCGGGCTACCGCTGAGGGGGTCAGTGGATGACGACGTGACGCGGCGGAAAAGCTGCCGGTTTCCAGCACGTCGAGAAACAGGCCCAGTTGTTCGGTGAGTTGATTCGGGTTCATGGCGGTTCTGCGCTTATGCGAGTTAGGCAAAGCCATTGTGCGTTGCTATGCGTTTCCGGGCCATAACCAACTGCGTAGGATAAACGGCTCGATTTGAGAGGAAATCACTGTGATTGAGTTTTTGATGTATCTGGTCTTCGGCGCTGCGTTGGGCACGCTCGGTGGAATTTTCGGCATCGGCGGCGGCCTGATCGCCATTCCGCTGCTGGGCGTGTTGTGTGGCCTTGACCAGCAGATTGCCCAAGGCACGGCGCTGGTGATGGTAGTGCCGAACGTGATGTTGGCGCTGTGGCGCTATCACCAGCGCAACAAGATCGAGTTGCGCCACGCGCTGCCGCTGGCCTCCATGGGTTTCTGCTTCGCCTGGATCGGTTCGATCTGGGCGGTGGGCATCGACGCGCAAACCATGCGTATGGGGTTTGTCGCGTTCCTTATCGCGCTATCGGCCTACAACCTGGTGCGCATGTTCTTCGCCAGTGCACCGGCTTCTTCGCAGATGAATTACTCGTGGCCTTGGCTGGGTGTACTCGGAGCGGCGTCCGGCACCATGGGCGGATTGTTTGGTGTGGGCGGGGCGGTGGTGGCGACGCCGGTGTTGACCAGCCTGTTCGGCACCACCCAAGTGGTCGCCCAAGGCTTGTCGCTGGCGCTCGCACTACCGAGCACCGGCGTCACGTTGGTCACTTATGCCGTACATCATCAGGTGAACTGGATGATTGGCGTGCCGCTGGCGGTTGGCGGCCTGATGAGCATCAGTTGGGGCGTGAAGATAGCTCACGCCATGCCGGAACGCGTGCTGCGCGCGCTGTTCTGCGGTTTTCTGGTGCTCTCTGCGGTGATGCTCGCCTTTAAAGTTTGAAGCCGTCGATGATGTGTTCGGCCAGGCATTCGGTAATCGGCGACGGGTTGTGCAGGTTGCGCACGAGCATGATGCTGGCTTCCGGTAGCAGCGGCAGATCTTCGGCTTCACCAAGGATGCGCATGTCCGGGGTGATCAGGCTTTCCAGTTGCGCGGTAACCGCCAGGCCTGCGCTGACCACCGCCATGATCGCCGACAGGCTGTCGCTGTTGTACGCCACGCGGTAATCGCGGCCCTGAGCATCGAGGGCGTTGCAGGCCCACAAGCGGCAGAAGCAATCACTGTTGAACATCGCCAGCGGCAGCGGCGTTTGTTCATGAGCGCTGTAGCATTGCGCTTCGGCCCAGACGAAACGCTCCTTGCGCAACAACTGGCCGATTTCGCTGCCCGGCTCGCGGGTGACGATGGACAGGTCCAGATCCTGACGCATCAACAATTGTTTTGATGATTCGCAATGCACTTCGATCTGGATCAGCGGATAGGACTGGGCAAACCGTCGCAGAATTCCCGGCAGAAAACGCATCACGTAATCGTCCGGCGTACCGATGCGCACCGTGCCGATCATGTCCGGTTCGCGCAGAGTGTTGAACACTTCGCTGTGCAACTTGAGGATGCGCCGCGCATAACCCAGCAGCACCTGGCCCTCGGCGGTGAGCCGCACTTGCCGTCCGTCACGCTGGAACAACTGACGCTGCAACACATCTTCTTCCAGCCGTTTCATCTGCATGCTGACGGCCGACTGGGTGCGATGCACCAATTCCCCGGCGCGGGTAAAGCCACCCTGGTCGGCAATCGCGACAAAGGTGCGCAGCACTTCGGTATCGATCGTCGGGTAGCTCGACATACATCAATCTCCGAGATGGTTGCCATCAGAAACATTTGTTGGATTGATCTTAGACCCGGCGCGATATTGGAGCCATCCAAACGGAGGGCAACAAGATGAAAGGTCAACATGAGTTCCAAGGCGCAGAACACCATTCGGTCCACCTGATTTCCGATCTGCTGCACAAGATCAGCCGCTGGTACGAGTTGCATCGCGAGCGCGAACTGCTGGCAAGCCTGAGCGATGAAGCACTGAAGGACATCGGCATGAGTCGGGCGGACGTCGAGCACGAGTCGATCAAGCCGTTCTGGAACGATCCGATGCATAAATGATGATTGCGACGCTACACAAACCACTTACCGGTGAGGTAGGTTGCGAGCAGACAAGGAGATGCTCATGCCCGCAACGTTGTCCTTTACCCTCAAACAGGCTCGGCGTCTGGCACTGGCCGCCCAAGGGTTCAACGGGCGCCAGTCGCCAGCGACGATCAAGGCTTCCGGGCTCAACCGTCTGATCGAGCGGCTGGGTATCCTGCAAATCGATTCCGTCAACGCTGTGGTGCGCTCGCACTACCTCCCGCTGTTTTCCCGTCTGGGTTCCTATTCTTCTGACTTGCTCGACCAGGCTGCCTGGAGTTCGGGGCGTCGTCGCACGTTGTTTGAATACTGGGGCCACGAAGCTTCGTTGTTACCCCTGTCGATGTACCCGCTGATGCGCTGGCGGATGCAACGCGCAACCCGTGGCGAAGACATCTATCAACAACTTGCACGATTTGGTCGTGAGCAGCAGGACACGATTCGCCGGGTGCTGGCTGCGGTTGAGGAGCAGGGCGCGCTGGGCGCCGGAAGCCTGTCGACCCGTCAGGAACGGGCCGGACCATGGTGGGACTGGAGTGCGGAAAAACATGCGTTGGAATGGTTGTTCGCCGCCGGGGAAGTGACGGTGGCCGGGCGGCGCGGGTTCGAGCGGCTCTATGATTTGCCGGAACGGGTGATCCCTTCGGCGATTCTGGCGCAGCCGTTGATCAGTGAAGCCGAGGCCCAGCGAGGATTGCTACTGCATGCCGCGACGGCTTTGGGCGTGGGCACCGAGAAGGACTTGCGCGACTATTTCCGATTGAACCCTTCGGACAGTCGTCCGCGTCTGGCGGAACTGGTTGAGGCGGGCGAATTGGTCATTTGCGACGTTCAGGGCTGGAAACAACCCGCCTATTGCCTGCCCGAGCCGAAAGTGCTGCGCAAGGTCGAGGCCAGCGCGTTGCTGTCACCGTTCGATTCGCTGATCTGGGAGCGCAGCCGCACCGAGCGACTGTTCGACTTTCGTTACCGGCTGGAGATTTACACGCCGCAGGACAAACGGATCTACGGCTATTACGTGCTGCCGTTTTTGCACCACGAACGGATTGCCGCACGTGTCGATCTGCGCGCCGAGCGGGCGGCGGGTCGGCTGGCGGTGCATGCGGTGCATGAGGAAGAGACGGGGCTGGATGACGAGGGGATGCTGGCGTTGGCGGCGAATCTGCGGCGGATGGCGGATTGGCTGGGGTTGGGGCAGGTTCAGTTGAACTGCCCGCGGGCGAGTGCGGATCGGTTGCGGGTGGCATTGGCACAGATTGAGGGTGATTGAGCTGGCCTCATCGCCAGCAGGCTGGCTCCCACACTGGATCTGTGCGTACACAAAACCCCTGTGGGAGCTAGCCTGCTAGCGATAGCAACGACGCGATTTAGCGCCGAACCTGCTTCAAGGTCTCAGCAATCAAAAACGCCAATTCCAGCGACTGATCGGCATTCATCCGCGGGTCGCAATGGGTGTGATAACGATCCGACAGCCCATCTTCGGTAATCGGCCGCGCACCACCAATGCACTCGGTGACGTTCTGCCCGGTCATTTCGATATGGATACCACCGGCATACGAGCCTTCTGCCTCGTGCACCTGGAAGAACTGTTTCACCTCACCAAGAATCTGCGCAAAGTCACGGGTCTTGTAGCCGCTGCTGGCCTTGATAGTGTTGCCGTGCATCGGGTCGGAACTCCACAGCACTTGCTTGCCTTCACGCTGCACCGCGCGAATCAACTGCGGCAAATGATCGCCAACCTTGTTCGCGCCCATCCGCGCAATCAGGTTCAGGCGGCCGGGATCGTTGTCCGGGTTGAGCACGTCGATCAGGCGGATCAGGTCTTCAGGGTTCATGCTCGGGCCGACCTTGACCCCGATCGGGTTGTTCACACCGCGCAGGAACTCGACGTGGGCGCCGTCGAGCTGACGGGTGCGATCGCCGATCCACAGCATGTGCGCCGAGCAATCGTAGTAATCGTTGGTCAGGCTGTCGCGACGTACGAAGGCTTCTTCGTAGTTCAGCAGCAGCGCTTCGTGGGCGGTGAAGAAACTGGTTTCGCGCAGTTGTGGAGAGCTGTCCATGCCGCAGGCGCGCATGAAGGCCAGGGTTTCATCGATGCGGTCGGCCAGGTGGCTGTATTTTTCCGCCAGGGCCGAGTTGGCGATGAAATCCAGGTTCCACTTGTGCACTTGATGCAGGTCGGCAAACCCGCCCTGGGCGAAGGCGCGCAACAGGTTCAAAGTCGCGGTGGATTGGTGATAGGACTGCAGCAAGCGTTCCGGGTCCGGCACGCGGCTTTTTTCGTCGAAACCGATGCCGTTGACGATATCGCCACGGTAGGCCGGCAGGGTCACGCCGTCGATGGTTTCGTCGTTGGCCGAGCGTGGCTTGGCGAACTGGCCGGCCATGCGCCCGACCTTGACCACCGGGCAACCGGCCGCGAAGGTCATGACAATCGCCATTTGCAGCAACACTTTGAAGGTGTCGCGGATTTTCGCGGCGGAGAACTCGGCGAAGCTTTCGGCGCAGTCGCCGCCCTGCAACAGAAACGCGCGGCCCTGGGTCACTTCGGCAAACTGACGGCGCAATTCCCGGGCCTCACCGGCAAACACCAGCGGCGGATAGCTGGCCAGCGTTTGCTCGACCTGCTGCAAATGCGCGGTGTCGGGATATTGGGGTTGTTGCTGGATCGGCAAGGCGCGCCAGCTGTCAGGGCTCCAGGGTTGGCTCATCACGGTCTCTAATGTTTTACGCTCGGGCAGCCATGTTATCAGCAATTAGTGCGTGACCTGTTCCCGTCGCTTGGCCGACAATCGCGGTTTTGCCGCTGACAATCGGAAGACGAGATGACTGAGGAGCGCGTCGAGCATTTGCTCGCCGAGGTGCAGGACGAATTTGGCGTGATTCGCGTGCTGGAAGTGGCCGACTATCGTTTTCTCGAATTCGGTGATGCCATCGAGCAAAGCTGCGTGTTCACCGCCGATCCGAGCTGGCTCGAATACGACTACACCCGGGCGATGCTGATCGGTGCGCTGTGCCACGAACAACCGGAAACCGCGCTGTTCCTCGGCCTCGGCGCCGGTACGCTGACCCAGGCTTGCCTCAAGTTCCTGCCGCTGGAAGACGTCGAAGCCATCGAGTTGCGCCCGGATGTACCGCGCCTGGCTATCGAATATCTGGGGCTGGATGACGACCCACGCCTGTATATCCGTGTGGGCGACGCGCTGGAACTGCTCGACACCGCCGAGCCCGCGGACCTGATTTTCGTCGACCTTTATACCGACGTCGGCCCGGGCGTTGGGCATCTGGCCTGGACCTTCCTGGAAAATTGCCAGAAACGCCTGAATCCGGGCGGCTGGTTGGTGATCAACCAATGGGCCACCGACGATGGCAAGCCGTTGGGCGCTGCGTTACTGCGTGGGCTTTACCATCGGCATTACTGGGAGCTGCCGGTGAAGGAGGGCAATGTGATTCTGATTGTGCCTTCGGAGCTGGATCAGGAACTGGATATGGAAGGGCTGACGGCCCGGGCTGAAGAGTTGGCGCCGCGGTTGGGGTATTCGTTGCAGACATTGATCAAGGCTATTCGCCCGGCGACATAAGGAATACAACCACACCTGTAGGAGCTGCCGAAGGCTGCGATCTTTTGATTTTGTTCTTCATGATCAAAAGATCGCAGCCTTCGGCAGCTCCTACACGGATTTTCAGCAGCCTTTGAAAATCCCGGGCCGCCGTTCTACCAGCGACCGCATACCCTCCTGCGCATCCTCACTGGTCAGCAACTTCTTCACCAGCGTCGGTAATCCTTGTGTCGCAGCGGTTTCCCCTTCATACCGCGCCTGCCGGGCCGACATCAGCGTCGCCTGGACCCCCAGCGGCGCCTGTCGCGCGATTCGCTCGGCCAGCTCAATCGCTCGCGGCAGCAAGTCCTCACTGGCCATGACTTCCTGCACCAGGCCCAAGTGCAAGGCGTCCCGGGCATCGAACTCGTCGCCGGTCAGCATCCAGCGCATGGCATTGCCCCAACCGGCCACCTGATGCAGGCGCAAAGTGGCCCCGCCAAACGGGAAAATCCCGCGCTGTACTTCCATTTGCGCGAAGCGGGTGTTGCTGGCGCACAGGTTGATATCTGCGGCCAGCATCAATTCGATGCCGATGGTCAGGCAATAACCCTGCGCGGCGACGATCACCGGTTTGCTGACCCTGGGCCCGGCGAACACGCCCCATGGATCGCAACCGCCGGGTGGCGCCTGCCAGCCTTCGGTCAGCGCCGCGCTGGCGCTCACCAGATCCAGCCCGGCGGTGAAATGTTCGCCATGACCAAAGACCACCGCTACCCGCGCGTCGCTGTCGGCTTCGAACTCGCCGTAGGCCAGGCTCAGTTCGTTGAGCAGGTCGAGGTCGAAGGCGTTGCGTTTGGCCACCCGATCCAGGCCGATCAACAGGACGTGACCGCGTTTTTCACGGCTCACACGACTGGTGTTGAGCTCTTTCATGGTGCATTTCCTCGGGCGGGAAGGGGAGTCGGACCGACGGTCCGGGTGGTCCGGGTGAACCGTTTTAGCGCCATAACCCGCAAGGCCGGGCCTTTGAAAAATAGACGCTTGCACGATTATCCGCAAAGCCTGTGACAGAACGCCGTACGCGGGAGTTTTGCGATAAAAAAAGCTCCCTTTTTCGGCAAATTCCGGTATAGTGCGCGCCGGCCTTTAGCCGGGCCGCGTTTAGGTAGAGCAATTCCCCGAAGTCAGCTTCGGCTGCACGTCCGTACTGCGGACTCTCCCTTGACGATTCTTTTCATTCATTCGTTTTCGCAAATCCCCGCCGACAAAGCTGCCAGGGCGACTCTTGAGTCTCAACACGGCACGCGCAGCTTTGGAGCATGGGTCTTTGCGGATGCACTTAGAGGCAGACCCATGACCCAGGAAACCGGCGGCTTCGCCGCTTTTAATCTCAATCCGAATATTCTTGCAGCCGTCATCGCGACTGGCTACGAAGAGCCATCGGCTATTCAGCAGCAATCGATCCCGATCATCATGGCCGGTCACGACATGATTGGTCAGGCGCAAACCGGTACGGGTAAAACCGCTGCGTTCGCCCTGCCGATCCTGCATCGCATCGATCCTGCAAAGCGCGAGCCGCAAGCCCTGATCCTGGCCCCAACTCGTGAGTTGGCGCTACAAGTTGCAACCGCTTTCGAAACCTACGCCAAGCAAATGCCGGGCGTAACTGTTGTGGCTGTCTACGGCGGCGCGCCGATGGGCCCACAGCTGAAAGCAATCCGTAATGGCGCACAGATCGTTGTCGCCACTCCGGGCCGTCTGTGCGACCACCTGCGTCGTGACGAAAAAGTACTGGCGACCGTGAACCACCTGGTTCTCGACGAAGCCGACGAAATGCTCAAACTGGGCTTCATGGACGACCTGGAAGTTATCTTCAAGGCTCTGCCTGCAACCCGTCAGACCGTATTGTTCTCGGCCACCTTGCCGCAGTCGATCCGTGCCATTGCCGAACGCCATCTGCGCGATCCGCAACACGTGAAGATCCAGACCAAGACCCAGACCGTTACCGCGATCGAACAGGCTCACCTGTTGGTTCACGCTGACCAGAAGACTTCGGCCGTTCTCAGCTTGCTGGAAGTGGAAGATTTCGACGCGCTGATCATGTTCGTGCGTACCAAGCAAGCGACCCTGGACCTGGCCAGTGCCCTGGAAGCCAAAGGCTACAAAGCCGCTGCGCTGAACGGTGACATCGCCCAGAACCAGCGTGAGCGCGTGATCGACTCCCTCAAGGATGGCCGTCTGGACATCGTTGTGGCGACCGACGTTGCTGCTCGTGGTCTGGACGTTCCGCGCATCACTCACGTGTTCAACGTTGACATGCCGTACGACCCAGAATCCTACGTTCACCGTATCGGCCGTACCGGCCGTGCCGGTCGCGAAGGTCGTGCACTGCTGCTGGTGACTCCACGTGAGCGCCGCATGCTGCAAGTGATCGAGCGTGTAACCGGTCAGAAGGTTGCTGAAGTTCGCCTGCCGGACGCTCAAGCCGTTCTGGATGCGCGCATCAAGAAACTGACCAACAGCCTGTCGCCGCTGGTGGCTGATGCTGAATCGACCCACGGTGATCTGCTCGATCGCCTGACCGCCGACATCGGTTGCAGCCCGCGTGCCCTGGCCGCAGCCCTGCTGCGCAAGGCAACCAACGGTCAAGCGCTGAACCTGGCCGCTATCGAGAAAGAGCGTCCACTGGTGCCGAACAACGCACCGCGTGGCGATCGTCCAGAGCGTTCCGGTGATCGTCCTGAGCGTGGTGACCGCGAGCGTCGCGCACCAATGCCGCTGGGCGAAGGTCGTGCTCGTTGCCGTACCGCGCTGGGTGCGCGTGACGGTATCGCTGCCAAGAACCTGCTGGGCGCCATCCTCAACGAAGGTGGTCTGGCTCGCGAAGCAATCGGTCGCATCCAGGTGCGTGATAGCTTCAGCCTCGTCGAGCTGCCGGAAGATGGTCTTGAGAAGTTGCTGACCAAGCTGAAGGACACTCGCGTTGCCGGTAAGCAGTTGAAGCTGCGTCGCTACCGCGAAGATTGATCCGCCCCCGGGCTGATTGATCGAACATAAAAAATCCCCGACTGGTTCGGGGATTTTTTTTGCCTGTAAAAAGATCGCAGCCACGGCAGCTCCTACAGAGAAATGCGATCCCATGTAGGAGCTGCCGAAGGCTGCGATCTTTTGATCTTCATCTCAGCCGAAGCGATAGATATCCATGCCCAGTGCACCCATGGTGAACCCTTTGTGGGCAACGCTGAAATCGCCTCCGGCACTGCGGGCAAAGTACAGCGGCAACAAATGCTCATCGCTGGGGTGGTTGCGCACGGCGTTCGGTGCTTGTTGGCGATAATCGTGCAGGGCTGCTTCGTCGTTCGCCGCCAGCTTCTCGATCATCCAGTCGCGGAACGCCTGCGCCCAAGGTTCGACGCTTTCTGGGCCGGCATGCCAGTCCAGTTCCCGCAGGTTGTGGGTGATGCTGCCGGAGCCGATCAGCAGCACGCCGTGTTCGCGCAGGCTGGCCAAGGCATGACCGACGCGGGTTTGCAGGGCAGGGCCGCCACGGGTTGGCAGTGAAACCTGAACGACCGGAATGTCTGCCTGCGGGTACATCAACGACAAAGGCACCCAGACGCCATGGTCAAAGGGGCGCTGAGGGTCCATACGGGCAGGAAGGTTACTGGCCTTCAACAGCTCAACCACTTCAGCGGCCAGCTGGGGATTGCCAGGCGCCGGGTATTGCACCTCGAACAGGGCTTTGGGAAAACCGCCGAAATCGTGCCAGGTGTCAGGTTGCGGATTGCCGCTCACCAGCAGCTCGTTGCTTTCCCAATGTGCAGAAACAATCACGATAGCTTTGGGCTTAGGCATTTCAGCCGCCAAGCGTGCGAGGGCTGGCCCACTGGCCCCAGGTTCCAGTGCAAGCATCGGGGAGCCATGGGATATGTACAGGCTGGGGAACATGAATGAGCTCCTGAGAGTTAAGATGCACCATCTTCAGTCAGATCATTGATCTAAATCTAATATAAGTTTTAGGGTGTTTTGATCGAATTTTCGGGGTTATTTATGCAGCCGGAGTTTTGGCACAAGAAGTGGGCGTCGAATCAGATCGGCTTTCATCTGCCGCAGGTGAACCCTCATCTGAAGCGGTTCTGGCCAGCGTTGAGCTTTGAAGAAGGCGCACGCGTGTTGGTGCCGCTATGTGGAAAAAGCCTGGATTTGCTATGGCTCGCCCATCAAGGTCATGAGGTCTTGGGAGTCGAACTGTCGGAAAAAGCCGTCGAGGAGTTTTTCAGTGAGCATGGCTTTGATCCGGCCGTCAGCGAGCAGGGGCCGTTCAAGGTTTATCGGGCAGGATCCATTGAGTTGTGGTGCGGCGATTTCTTCGAGCTGACGGCAGGCGATGTTGCCGATTGCTCCGCGCTTTATGATCGTGCAGCACTGATCGCGCTGCCGGCGGACATGCGAGAGCGCTATTCCGCCCATTTGACGCGGATACTGCCGAAGGAGTCTCTCGGACTGCTGATTACACTGGACTATGACCAGTCGCAAATGTCCGGTCCGCCGTTTGCCGTGCTCGATGAAGAAGTGCAGCGGTTGTTCGGAGCCTCTTGGACGCTGAAGATCCTGGAAGATCAGGATGTGCTGAGCGAGAGCGGGAAGTTTCTGGAGGCGGGAGTCACGCGGCTTGAGGAGCGGGTGTATCGGGTTTCCACTCGCTAAAAGACCGTTGTCTGTGCGGGTCTCGGCAGACAAAAAAAGGCCCGCATCGCTGCGGGCCTTTTCTATTTAAGCAGAGCTGGTTAGCCCCGACGACGAGCCAGAGCGTCGATACGCTCTTCCAGCGGCGGGTGGCTCATGAACATGCGGGCGAACCCTTGTTTGATGCCACCGTTGATGCCGAAGGCGTTCAAGGTGTCGGGCATGTGCACCGGCAGGCCTTGTTCCGCACGCAGGCGTTGCAGGGCGCCAATCATCGCGGCGGTACCGGCCAGGTTTGCACCGGCCTCGTCAGCGCGGAATTCGCGTTTGCGCGAGAACCACATCACGATGGCGCTGGCCAGGATACCCAGGACCAGTTCGGCGACGATGGTCGCAACGTAGTAGGCGATGCCCTGGCCTTCTTCGTTCTTGAAGATCACCTTGTCGACAAAGTTGCCGATGATCCGGGCGAAGAACATCACGAAGGTGTTCACCACGCCCTGGATCAACGCCAGGGTCACCATGTCGCCGTTGGCCACGTGGCCGATTTCGTGGGCCAGAACGGCTTTCACTTCATCCGGCGAGAAGCGTTCGAGCAAGCCCTGGCTGACCGCGACCAACGCGTCGTTCTTGTTCCAGCCGGTGGCGAAGGCGTTCGCTTCGTAGGCCGGGAAAATCCCGACTTCGGGCATCTTGATCCCGGCTTCGCGGGACAGTTGCTCGACGGTTTGCAGCAGCCATTGCTCGTGACGAGTGCGTGGCTGGGTGATGATCTGGGTGCTGGTGCTCATCTTCGCCATCCACTTGGAGATGAACAGCGAAAACAGGGAACCGGCGAAACCAAAGACCGCACAGAAAATCAGCAGCTGATTGAGATTGAGGTCAACCCCATTGGCCGCCATGAACCCGTTGAAGCCGAAAAGGCTCAGGGTGATGCTGGCAATCAGCACGACCGCCAGGTTAGTGGCCAAAAACAGCAGGATGCGCATCATGGTTGTAGAAATCTCCTTATGCTAAAGATGTAGCGTACTGCGGGGTATATAAGGTGCTGCACCGGGGTATTCAACCGGGTGACTATTTCAAACTGTGTCCTACGGCAATAGCTTAGTCGCTTGAAGGACTTTTCCGATGGTGCAGCGGGAAGTGTTTGTAAGCCACTGGACGCCCCGACCCCCGTCGTTGTTAGACGCGAGCAGGTCAGGTGTTATCGATCAGGGAGTGAGGTGTCAGGGGGCGGCAGGGCGCAAGCATGTGTTGCTGAATGAATCACCGTGCGATGGGTTGGCATCGCACGGTGAAGGCCATTTACTGGCGATAGGACTTGAGGAAGTTGCCGATGCGGCCGATGGCCATGTCGAGGTCATCGACGCGCGGCAGGGTCACTACGCGGAAGTGGTCCGGCCATGGCCAGTTGAAGGCCGTGCCTTGCACCACCAGCAGCTTCTCGGACAGCAGCAGGTCAAGGACGAATTTCTCGTCGTTGTGGATCGGGCAGACTTTCGGGTCGATGCGCGGGAATGCGTACAGCGCGCCCATCGGCTTGACGCAGCTCACGCCCGGAATGTCGTTGAGCAGTTCCCAGGTACGGTTGCGCTGTTCCAGCAGACGGCCCTGCGGCAGCACCAGGTCGTTGATGCTCTGGTAGCCACCCAATGCGGTCTGGATCGCGTGCTGGCTCGGCACGTTGGCGCACAGGCGCATGTTGGCCAGCATGTCGATGCCTTCGATGTAGCTCTGCGCGTGGTGTTTCGGGCCAGAGATGGCGATCCATCCGGAGCGGAAACCGGCCACGCGATAGGACTTGGACAGGCCGTTGAAGGTCAGGCACAGCAGGTCCGGCGCCAGGGACGCGGTGCAGATGTGCACGGCATCGTCGTAGAGGATCTTGTCGTAGATCTCGTCGGAGAACACCACCAGATTGTGCTGGCGGGCCAGTTCCAGCATGCCCAGCAGCACTTCTTTGGAGTAAACCGCGCCGGTCGGGTTGTTCGGGTTGATGATCACCAGCGCCTTGGTGTTCGGAGTGATCTTGGCCTTGATGTCGGCCAGGTCCGGCCACCAGTTGGCTTGCTCGTCGCACAGGTAGTGCACCGGATTACCACCGGACAGGCTCACCGCAGCAGTCCACAGCGGGTAGTCCGGAGCCGGCACCAGCACTTCGTCGCCGTTGTTGAGCAGGGCCTGCATCGACATCACGATCAGCTCGGAAACGCCGTTGCCCAGGTAGATGTCTTCAATGCCGACGCCTTCCACCTGCTTTTGCTGGTAGTACTGCATCACGGCCTTGCGCGCGCTGAACAGGCCTTTGGAGTCACTGTAGCCCTGGGCGGTCGGCAGGTTTCGGATCACGTCCTGGAGGATTTCATCCGGCGCTTCGAAACCAAAGGGCGCCGGGTTGCCGATGTTCAGCTTGAGGATGCGATGGCCTTCCTCTTCCAGGCGTTTGGCGTGCTTGAGCACTGGGCCGCGAATGTCGTAGCAGACGTTGGCGAGCTTGTTCGATTTGCTGACCTGCATGGCGATGTGTTCCCGAAAATGAACGATCCAGGCGGCGCGTGAACAACCGTACTGGGAATCCTGCGTAATCACACAGGCCTGACGCCTTGAGAGGCAGCATCCATAAATCCGTTTGAATGCGCGTGGTCTGGCTGCCAGACTGGCGTTTGACGAGGCGCAATCATACGTGCCGCCCGATCCGTGGAAAAGGTACAGATCGGGCTTTTTCAGCCGCCGAGGTGTGATGATGGAAAAGTTGGAAAAAACCCTGGAAGAATGGAAGGCGATGCTCGATCCAGAGCAGTACAACGTGTGCCGCCTCAAAGGCACCGAACGACCGTTCTCCGGCAAATACAACGCCACCAAGACCGATGGCGTTTACCACTGCATCTGCTGTAACGAACCGCTGTTCGACTCGAAGACCAAGTTCGATTCCGGCTGCGGCTGGCCGAGTTTCTACGCGCCGATCGGCGACAGCGCCATGACCGAGATCCGCGATGTCAGCCACGGCATGATCCGCACGGAAGTGGTCTGCGCCAAATGCGACGCGCACTTGGGGCACGTGTTCCCGGACGGCCCGCCACCCACCGGTCTGCGTTACTGCATCAATTCTGTGTGCCTGGACCTGGTGCCTCGCGAGTAAACCTCTGTAGGAGTACGGCTTGCCGGCGATGGCGATCTCAAGGGCGAAATCGCCGGCAAGCTATACTCCTACAGGTGGGTGGTTTATTGATTAATTAAATTGCACACAATTCAATTGCTCGCTATGTTTGGCTCATCTTCCCGAATCCGGAGCTTTCATCGTGAGCGACAATCTGCTGAGCATCCCGTGCACCACCATCAAGGGCGAGCAAAAGACCTTGGCCGATTTCGCCGGTAAAGCCGTGTTGGTGGTCAACACCGCCAGCAAATGCGGTTTCACCCCGCAGTACAAAGGCCTCGAAGAACTGTGGCAGACCTACAAGGATCAAGGCCTGGTGGTGCTGGGCTTTCCGTGCAACCAGTTTGGCAAGCAGGAGCCGGGCAACGAAGGGGCGATCAGCGAGTTCTGCGAGCTGAACTACGGCGTCAGTTTCCCGCTGTTCAAAAAGATCGAAGTCAACGGAACGGGCGCTCATCCGCTGTTCGTGCAGCTGAAAAAACGCGCGCCCGGCTTGCTCGGTTCCCAAGGCATCAAGTGGAATTTCACCAAGTTCCTGATCGGCAAGGACGGCCAGTTGGTCAAGCGTTTTGCTCCGGCGACCAAGCCGCAGGACTTGAGCAGCGAGATCGAAGCCCTGCTCAAATGAACAGTTTGTCCGTCGACTCGCTGAACCTCGACAGTCAGCTCTGCTTCAAGCTGTACGCTGCTTCCCGGGCGGTGATCCGGGCCTACAAGCCGATGCTCGATCAACTGGGCCTGACGTACCCGCAATACCTGGCGATGCTGGTGTTGTGGGAGTGGCAGGCATCAGCGCCGGAGCAACCGACCGTCAAGGCGCTGGGCGAACGTCTGGCGCTGGATTCCGGCACGCTGACGCCGTTGCTCAAACGCCTTGAGCAACTGCAACTGGTTCAGCGTCAGCGTTCGGCACGGGATGAGCGCGAGGTGCACTTGAGCCTGTCGCCCAGCGGCTTGGCGTTGCGCGATCGAGTCGGGCCGTTGAAGGCCCGGTTGCTGTGCGACAGCGGCGTGGATCTGGATCGATTGAATGAACTGCGCGACGGCCTGGATCACCTGTTGGGGCAAATCAAGGCGCTGTCGTAGCGGGTAACCACACATCCAGCAACGCGGCCAGTTCTTCCCGGCGGAAGGGTTTGGCCAGATAGTCGCTCATGCCCGCCGCACGACAGCGTTCGCGCTCTTCCGACATGGCGTTGGCGGTCAGCGCGACGATGGGCAATTGCGGCCAGCGCCCGCTGCGGCGAATTTGCCGACTGGCTTCATAGCCATCCATCACCGGCATGTTGCAGTCCATCAACACCAGATCGAATTCGCTGCTTTCGAGCTGATCCAGTGCCTCGACCCCATGAGCGGCGACAATCACCTCGCAACCGAGTTTGCCCAGCATGCCCTTGGCTACCAGTTGATTGACCGGGTTGTCCTCGACGAGCAACACCCGTGCACGCCGTTGTGGGGTTTGGGCATCGACAGGGGCGTCGTTGATGGTGGCGATTGCCGGTTGCAGGACACGTCGTAGATTCTGATGTAGCGCATTGCGTGCCAACGGGCGGGCCTGTTGTTGCAAAGGGGCGAGGGCGTTGGCTTGTTCGCTGGGCATGAAACTGCCGTAAGCGGTCACCAGCAAAATCGGCGCAGTAATGGTGGGGCGTAGGTTGAACAGGCATTCGGGGCAATCGGTGATCAGCACATTGGGGTTCAAACCGATCAATGGATCGTCGATCGAGCGTTGCTGGTAGTCCAGCCCCCAACCGGGCAACACGCTGCCCAGCAGTTCCGCCAGGCCACTGCTGGCGGCGGTGATGGCGAGGACCTTGCCTTGCAACGCAGGCGGAACCTGGGCTCGGGTGTGGCGGGGCAGCGGCAGTTCCGCGCAGAACTGGCTGCCGAAACCCGCTTCCGAACTGATGGTCAGGCGTCCTTGCATCGCTTCGCAGAGGTTGTAGGTCAGGGCCAGGCCCAACCCGGTACCGCCGAATTGCCGGGTAATCCCGGCACCGGCCTGGGTGAAGGGCTGGAAGATCTTGACCTGAGCGTCCTGGGGAATGCCGATGCCCGTGTCGCAGACTTCGATTCTGACGCCGTCGCCGGATGTCGACAGGCGCACATCGACCCGCCCGAAACGGGTGAACTTTAGCGCGTTGGATAGCAAGTTGCTGACAATCTGCCGGACCCGGGTCGGATCACCGAGCACCAGCGCCGGAAACTGCGGGTCGATGAGACAGGTCAGTTCGACACTCGGCGCCGCGTTCTGCGACAGCAGGTTGGCGGTGTCTTCGATCAGTGAGCCGAGGTCGAACGGGATGTGTTCGAGTTCGAGCTGACCGGCATCGAACTTCGACAGATCGAGAATATCGTTGAGCAATTCCACCAGCACCTTGCCCGAGTCATGGGCGATGGACAGTTGTTGCTGTTGTTCGGCATTCAGCGGACCGTCCAGCGACAACGCGATCATCCCCAGCAGGCCATTGAGCGGTGTCCGAATTTCGTGGCTCATGTTGGCCAGGAACACCGAGCGCGCTTCGGCCATGTCAAGGGCGGTGCTGCGGGCGACTTCCAGTTCCTGATTGGATTGGCTGAGGCGAGCGTTGATTGCCTTGAGTTCGGCGGTGCGCGCCGAAACGATGTTTTCCAGTTGGCTGAGGTAGTCGGTCAGGCGGTTTTCCGCATTGCGGCGCTGCTGGATTTCCGTGGCGACGTTTTCGAATTGCTGATTGGCGACTTTCACCAGCACGCCGATTTCATCGTTGGCGTGTCCGGCCGGACATTCCAGCGTAGTGGGTTCGATGCTGCGCGAGTCGCGACCGCTGAGTTCGCGGATTACCCGCACCAGCGGTTTGGTCAGCATCACATAGAACAATGCCAGCAGAAGGCCGGTCAGGATCAGGCTGCGGGCGAAGCCGTTGAGCAAGGTGACTTCGGCGCGACGCAGAAAACGGTAACCGAATGAGTAAGTGTCGACGTCCAGTCGCAGCGTGCCGAGGGATTCGTTCGGCAAGTGGTCCAGATAGAGGCGGTCTTCGAACTGGCGGTCGGCACCGAACAACAAGTCGCTGAGCACGCGATAACCGCTTTGCAGGCCGGGGCGCTTGACGTTGGCCAGCACGTTGCCGTTGTTGTCGGTCAGTCGTGCGCCGATGATCGCCGGTGAACGCAACAGGCCCAGGGTCAGTTCCTGAGCGAGTTCGGCATCGATGTTGTAGGCGATACGAGAGGCCGGGTTGTGACTGATTTCCAGCAAAGACACAATTTCACGGTTGATGGAGGCGTCTTCGCTGACATAATCGATGCCTATTTGCAGCAGGCTGAGCAGCGTGCCCAGAATGAAACCCACCAGCACGGTAAGCTTGGCTTGCTTGTAAGACAGCCGGTTGGTGAACTTGATATCCATGGGGTGTTGAACCACTTCCGTTTCCCTTCGCTGCTCAAGCATAGCCGATCATGCATGGATGCCGACGCTCTCGCGAGCCCTTGTACCGGGGCTTGTCCCGGTTGTCGAACACTGTGTTTCGTCGCTGTATCGTCATCATTACTGTGAACATGCCCGAGGAGAAGACGTGGATTCCCGATTGAATGCTTTTCTTGAACGCGCCGATGCCGTTCTGGCCCGTATCGAACCGCTGCTGCCCACCCCTCGGCAATCCATCGACTGGACAAATTGCCTGGCCGCGCGCTGGCAGCGCGAGGGTCGCAGCGGTTTTCTGCTGCCGCTGGAAGTCAGCCTCGACATGCGCCTGTCCGACCTGATTGGCGTCGACCGCCAAGTGGAACAACTGGGGCGCAATACCCAACAGTTCCTCGATGGCATGCCGGCCAACCATGCCTTGCTCTGGGGCTCGCGCGGCACCGGTAAATCGTCGCTGGTCCGCGCCTTGCTGGCCGAGCACGCCAAGGCCGGTTTGCGCCTGATCGAGATCGAGCGCGATCACCTGGCGGACTTGCCACGGGTGGTCGAACAAGTCGCCAAACTGCCGCAGCGTTTCGTGCTGTTCTGCGATGACCTGTCGTTCGAGTCGGGCGAGGGCGATTATCGCGTACTCAAAAGTGTACTCGACGGCTCCCTCGAACAGGCGCCGGACAATGTGTTGCTGTACGCCACCTCCAACCGTCGCCACCTGGTGCCGGAGAAGGAAAGCGATAACGAAAACTGGAAACGGGTCGACGGCGAATTGCACCCCAGCGAGGCGGTGGAAGACAAAATCGCCCTGTCAGATCGCTTCGGCCTGTGGCTGTCATTCTATCCGTTTACCCAGGAACACTTTCTCAACGTCGTCGAACACTGGATCGGCCAACTGGCCGACAAGGCCGGCCTCAAGTGGCAACGCAGCGAAGAGCTGGACATCCTCGCGGTGCGCTGGGCTACGGGGCGCGGCAATCGCAATGGACGTTGCGCGTATCAATTTGCCCGCTATTGGGTCGGGCTGAAACTGTTGGAGCACAAGGCATGATCGATTTACAAAAGAGCGGCCAGGGCCTCGACGGCTACGGCATGCTGCACGCACAGCTGGAATCGCTACTGGCGGACGAGCGGGATTTCATCGCCAACGCCGCGCAGTTCTCGGCGTTCCTGTTCAACCAGCTCGATGACCTGAACTGGGCCGGTTTCTACCTCAATCGCAACGAAGAGCTGGTGCTGGGCCCGTTCCAGGGGCAGATCGCCTGTGTACGGATTCCTTTCGGTCGTGGCGTTTGCGGTACGGCGGCGGCAACCTTGCAGACTCAACTGGTCGAAGACGTACACGCGTTTCCCGGGCACATCGCCTGCGACAGCGCGTCGAACAGCGAACTGGTCGTGCCGCTGGTCAAGGACGGTCGCCTGATCGGTGTGCTGGACCTCGACAGCCCGAAACTGGCGCGTTTCACCGCCGAGGATCAGGCCGGTATCGAGCAACTGGCAGCGATTTTCCTGCGCCTGACCGATTGCTGATCAAACCTTGAGGCCTGCCTTGATCAGCAGGCCTGAAGGGTCCACCGCGTCGATTTGTTGTGGGTCGAGAAAACGCTTGGCGTACTGCAAATAAATGTGAGCGTTGATGAACAGCTCGAACAGCTGCGGATCAATATGCGCATCGCGGCACATGTACGCCATGATGCCCAGCGCCTCGCTCAAGGACTTGGCTTTCTTGTAGGGGCGATCGGCCGCGGTCAGCGCTTCGAAAATATCGGCAATCGCCATCATCCGCGCCGGCAGGCTCATGTCCTCGCGCTTCAGGCGTTTGGGGTAGCCGGTGCCGTCCATTTTTTCGTGGTGACCGCCGGCAATCTCCGCGACGTTGCGCAGATGCTCGGGGAAGGGCAGGTGGCTGAGCATCAGGATCGTCTGCACGATGTGGTGATTGATGATGTAGCGCTCTTCGCCTGTCAGGGTGCCCCGGGCAATGCTCAGGTTATAGAGTTCGCCGCGGTTGTACTTGTAGCGCGGTACATCGAGTTTGAAGCCCCAGGGATTGTCCGGCGCAATCAGCTCGGCTTCGGCGCGTTCGAACAGATGCTCGGGCTTGTCCGCGAGCAGTGATTCGGTGACCGGCAGTGTCGGCGCCGGGTTGCGGGCCTGACGCTGGTTTTCTTCCCAGGAAACCCCCAGTCGGTCATCCAAGGTTCGTGTCCAGGTGCGTTGGCCGATGTTGCGCAAGCGTTGCAGGTCGCTCTCGGCCATGGCTTCGCCGCCGAGGTTGCAGCGGGCGATGAAGGCGAAATCGTCATCCAGCTCTGCCAAAGACGCGTCGCGTATTTGCGCCAGAGGTTGTTCGTCACCCCCCTTGGCAATGGCTTGCCAGTAACTGATCCACGCATCGCGCTTGAGCACTTCGAAGCGGGTGCGGATTTCGTGGATACGGTCGTTCAGGGTTTCCAGTTTCGTGGCTTTATCCACGACGTATTCCGGGGTGGTGATCTTGCCGCAGTCGTGCAGCCAGGCGGCGATTTGCAGGGCTTCCCATTCATCGTCGGTAGGTTGATAGCTGCGGAAGGCCGGGTCTTCACTGGCCGCGGCGGCCTGAGCGAGCATCAGGGTCAGGACCGGCACACGCTGACAATGCCCGCCGGTATAAGGGCTCTTGGCATCAATCGCACCGGCCAGCAGCTTGATGAACGCGTCCAGCAATTGTTTTTGCCGGGCTTGCAACCTCTGGCTTTCGATACTCACCGCGGCGGCACCGGACACGGCCTGTAGAAACGCGATGCGGTCCGGGCGAAGTTTTTCCAGGTCGCTTTGATCGCCGCTGTCGGCCAGCAGAAACACCAACAGGCCCACGGTTTCGTTATGACGATTGTGCAAACGGATGCCGATCAGATGAACCCGGGGACATTCCAGTGCGAGCAGCACTTTCTGCAAATCCCCGGCCTGCTCGAAACCGAGATTGCTGACGACATTGTCGGCACTCGACAACTGCTGCAACCAAGCCGGGCTCTGTGGGTTTTGAAGCTCGTGGGCGCCGATGTCGAATGACGCCAGGGGCTGCGCGGTATCGTTGATGACCAGCCCGTGGGGTTCCATGCGATCGCCGTCACCTTCGCGCAGATAGATCAGGCCGGCCTGGGCCTGGCCGATTTTCACGGTTTCAAACAACACCCGTTCCAGCAAAGGCGCGAAACGGGTCTCGGCACTCAGGCTGTCGGTGATCTGGAAGAAACTCGTCAGGGTGTCTTTCATGCGCGCCATCGACACGCTCAGTTGATCGACTTCGAGTACCGGAGAGCGACTGGACATTGGAAAGTTGAAATCGAAACTGCGAATCGCATCCGCTTCCTGCACCAGGGCGCGCAGGGGTTTGACCAGAATGCGCGATGTCATCCAACCCAATGGCACACACAACAGCAACGTTGCCAGGGTAATCAGCGCGCCTTGCCAACGCATGCGGTAAGCATCGGCGAGCAATTCATCTTCCGGCACCAGCAGCGCCAGTTGCAGTCCCTGGGGGCCACCTTCCTGCATGCTGCTGCGGGCCACGATCCATTGGCGACCGTAAGCGTTCAGGCGATTGCCTTCGGGAGGGCTTTTAAGTAACGCACCAAGGCTGGGGCTCAGATCAGCGGCCTTGATCAGGCGGGCGGTCTGATCGTCGATGATCAGTCGGCTGGCGTCGGGATAGGCGATCGCATTGCCTTGGGCATCGAACAGCACGATCTCCGTGGAAGGGGTCACCACATGTTTGGCCAGGGTGGCGCTGAGTTCGGCCAGGGTCAGGTCGGCGCCCATCACCACCTGCTCGCCGCTGCGCCGGGCCAGGGTGGTGCCGACGTTGTGGGTCGAGAAAAAGACGTAGGGTTCGGTGGTGATCTGATCGTTGTCGCGGCTGGCGCTGGTAAACCAGGCGCGGCTGCGCGGATCGTATGGGTCCTCGGGATTGTCCTGGCGACTGATCAAGGCCAGGTTCTGATCGAAAAACAAGGATTGGGAATGCGCCTGGCCGCTAGCGCTTCGCTCGATGCTCCACACTTGATAAGCCGCTGAGTCCGGGGCCTTGAGCAGTGTTTTCAGATGTGCGGTGCGCAAAGGGCGAACCATGAAGAAATCACCGTTGCCATAACCCAGGTACAGCGACGCCAGATCAGGGTTATCGATCAACGACTGGCTGAAGGGCCTGAGCAGCGCCAGGCGTTGCTCCAGGTCCGGCGCCTGGATCGCAGGATTGACGACCAGCAGGCTCAGCAGATGACGAATCGGTTCGTAGGTGGCCTGCAGGTCGAGGCGGACATCCTGTTCGATGCGATTGAATAGCTTCTCGCTGCTGGACAGGATGATTTGTGTGGTTTGCCGATAATTGAAAATGCCCAGTACTACCCCGGTCAGCAACAGCAGGAAGGTAAACATCACGCTGATATGAACGTGCAGGGGAAATCGCCGTTGATCCGGACGCAGTGGGCTGGGCATGCAGGTCGCTCCGTGATGGTTAACACACTGCTCAGCGTCCAAGCATAGTTAAGCCTCTGTCATTCTGCTTCCGTCGTTTTCGCCGATTTGTTGCAGCAATGCCTGGTCCAGTTCCATCAGGGCGCGCTCCACCGCCGTACAGCATTTGGCCACTTTTTCCGCCTGGAATGGGGCGCGGCAGATTGTTTCGAGCGCCTCGCAGCTGTCGATCAATCGAAAAGCCTGAGCGATCCGGGCGGCGCCCTTGATTTTGTGGGCGATGTCGAGAAATGCCTGCGGATCCGTGGAGCCGTAAAGCATCTGCAACCCTTGGCGGTCCAGACGGTTACTGTTCAGCAGCTCGGTCAACAAACGCTGGTTCAATACCGGGTTGCCACCAGTCAATTGCTGTAACCCTTCCAGGTTGAAGGCCGGAGTGCGGGACGTCGGTGCGATGCCCTCAACCCATTGGCTCAGGGCGGCCAGGGTCAGGGGTTTGAACAGGCAGTCATTCATCCCGGCGTGTTTGCAGCGTCGAATTTCTTCCGCTTGAGCATTGGCGGTGAAACCCAGCACAGTGCATGGCGGTTGTTGCGTTGACTGTTCGTGTCGGCGAATGGCTCGGACCAGTTCGTAGCCATTCATGACCGGCATGTTGCAATCGGCGATCACCAGATCGAATGCTCCGGCTTTCCACGCCTCGAACCCTTCCTGGCCGTCTGCCGCGACACTGAATCGATGTCCCAGAAACTCCAGTTGTTGACACATGAGCAAGCGATTGGCCGCATGATCATCGACCACCAGAACATTCAACGGGATGCTGGCGGTCTGGATCTGCGTTTCAATCGTCTCCACCATGGGTTCACGGGGCAGGGCAGGTAGCGGCAGTGACATTCGCACTTGCGTCCCCTTGCCGGGCTGACTGTTCAATTGCAGGCTGCCGCCCATCATTTCGCACAGGCTGCGGCTGATCACCAGGCCAAGCCCGGCACCGCCTCTGGCCGACCGCACGGCGTTATCGGCCTGGGCAAAAGGCTCGAACAGGCGCTGCTGATCCTGTTCGCTGATCCCTATACCGCTGTCCTCAACCTGCAGTTGCAACAGCACTTGATCGGGCTCGGCGGTCGGGCGCAGGTCGACGGTAATCCGGACCTGGCCCTGCTCGGTAAACTTGATGGCGTTGCTGACAAGATTCGACAGCACCTGCTTGAAGCGCAGCGGGTCCAGCAGTACATCGATTGGCGGATTGGCCGGGTTGAAGTCCAGATGCAGTTCAAGCTCTTTCTGCCGGGCCAGACCATCGAAGATCCGTACTACGGCCCCCACGATCTCTCGCGGATTGACACGCTCCGGGCTCAGGCTGAGGTGCCCGGATTCGATGCGCGCAATGTCGAGAATGTCGCCGATCAGTTCCAGCAAATCCTTCGCCGAGTGATAGGCCACATCGATGGCCGAACGGTCAGGGTGGTGGTGTTCAATTCGTTTCAGCGTCAGTTCGAGCATGCCGATGACCGCATTCATCGGCGTGCGGATTTCATGGCTCATGGTCGCCAGAAACGTACTTTTGGCCCGGTTGGCTTCATCGGCGCGCTCTTTGGCACTGCGCAGGTCGTCGAACAGTTGCCGCCGTTCGCTGATGTCGATCCAGCCACCGATAATGCCTTGCACCTCACCGCTTGAATCCCGATAGGGGAGAATCCAGTGATAGATCGTCAGCCGGCGACCCCCAATGTGCAATGCGCGGTCGAGAATCAGCGGTCTGCCCTCGGCCACGACACGCTGGTAGTCGGCCTGATATTCGCGGGCTTCGAACGCATTGCTCATGGCGCCCTGGATGACGCTCTTGCCGATAACGTCTTCGCGTCTGGCGCAGAAGGCTTGCAGGTAACTCTCATTGCAGCTTTGCAACAGTCCCTGGCGATCTCGCACATAAAGCGGATGAGGCGTGCCATTGACCAGCGAGCGCATGAATTCGAATTGATCGTTCAGCGCGCGCTCGGCTGCCTTGCGCTGATTGATCTGGCGCTGCATGTAGGCATTCCAGGTCACGGAAATCAGTAACAGCACGCCGGCAGCGATGACGATCTGATAGAACAGTCGATGATAGTTGCGCCAGGTGTTTTGTGAGGACGCCGAGTAACCACGCCAGCGGCTGTTGATGATGCCCAGCTCCTCCGGCGCGATACTCAATAGGGCCTTGTTGAGGATGTCATTGAGTTCCTTGGCTTCACGGCCTGTCGCCAGGGAGAACGCGGCTTGTTCTGTACCGATGGTGGTGCTGATTTGCAGGGTATGGTCAAAGAGTCGCGAGGAAATGAAGTAATTGGCGATCACCAGCGAATTTACCGCACCTTCTGCCTGACCCTCTGCGAGCATCTCGACAGCGCTGAAGGTGTCTGGGGTTTCGATGAGCTTTATTTGCGGGAACTCGTTGCGC
This sequence comes from Pseudomonas sp. MAG733B, assembly GCF_036884845.1. Lineage (NCBI taxonomy): Bacteria > Pseudomonadati > Pseudomonadota > Gammaproteobacteria > Pseudomonadales > Pseudomonadaceae > Pseudomonas > Pseudomonas sp. MAG733B. The sequence goes on along the minus strand of NZ_CP145732.1, from coordinate 5,382,426 downwards.
AAATAGTCCATCAACGGATTGCCATGGGCGATTGCCAGGCGCTTGCCCTGAAGCTGGGTGAGGTTGGTGGGGCTGTCTGCGGTCTTGCGCGTCAGCAGGACATAGGAGTTCTGCAGGTACGGCCGGCTGAAATTGAGCAGGGTGTCCCGTTGCTCGCTCGGGAGCAGTGCTGCGATGACATCAGCCTGGTTGTCCTTGATGCGTTGAATCATTTCATTGTCGTTGCGGCTGCGCTGGATGTCGAAGCGCAATCCTGTGCGCAACCTGATCAGCTCAAGCAAGTCCGCGGCAATCCCACGGAAGTTACCTGCGCTGTCGAAAAACGTCAGCGGCGCGAATGCCTCGTTGACGACTACGCGGACTACCGGATGTTGCGCCAGCCAGCGCTCCTCGCTGTAACTGAGCTCCAGTTTGTGATCGGTGAGCAGAATGTCGCTGCCGGCACTCCAGCGTTTGGCAATGTTTTCTCGAACGCTGGTGGGGATGGCCAAGAGCATCGCATTGATGATCCCGAGCAGCTCAGGGTTGTTTTTATGCACCGCAAAACTGAAGCCGTAGGCTTCGTGTTTGCCGAAGTTGGCCATGCGGATATTGTTCAGGTACCCCTTGTTGATCATGTAGTGGGTGGAAATGGTGTCGCCGAGAAACACGTCGGCCTGGTCGAAGGCAACGGCATTGATCGCATTTTGGTAAGACGGATAAGAGGTAATGATCGCCTTTGGATACAGTGCCTTGACCTCATCCAGCGGCAAGTAGTGATACACCATGCTCAGGCGCATGCCGGCGAGGCCATCGGTCAGGGAGCGGGTTTCACCTTCACGCGTTACCAGTACCGGTTGATCCACGGCGTAGGGCTTGGACAGTACGATGTTGGCGCTACGCGCTTCGAATCCGTTGGCGGTACCGAGCAAATCCACTTCGCCATTTTCGAGCGCTTCAATGGCCGCGCCCCGGGACGCAAAGCGCTGGATCGTGATGGGCAGGCCGGTCGCCTTGCCGAGGATACCGGCGTAGTCGGCGGTGAATCCTTCATAATCGTGGCCGCTGAGGGTCAGGTCGAAAGGCGGATAATCCGGCGCTGAAGTGCCGAGGATCAATTCATGTTTGCTTTTCAGCCATTGTGTTTGTGATGGGTCCAGCTGGACTTCCAGATGCCCGACTGTCGAGCGACTCAGCAGGGCATAGTTTCCACTACTTTGTCCCGCGAACAACGTGGTACTCAGGCATAGGCCCGCGGTCATCAGTATCAGGCATTTCTTCAAACGGCTGGGCATCCTGACTCTCACACTAGCGCATTACGTTTTGCCATCTCTATGAGTTCAACCAGTGATTTGGCCTTGAGTTTTTGCATGAGGCGTTTTTTGTAAGTGCTGACGGTTTTGTTGCTCAAGAACATGCCCTTGGCAATTTCCTTGTTAGTTCGACCTTGTGCAAAAAGTTGCAATACCATCAGTTCCCGGTCGTTGACTGATTTGAACAGTTCCAGTTCGGCGCAACGCGCTTCATCACCGCGAACCGGATTCAATGCCTCGCTTGGAAAATAGTTGTAACCTGACAATACCGCTTTAATCGCACTGACCAGTTCGCTGAGATCCTCCTGTTTGCACACATATCCCGAAGCACCGGACTGCATGCAGCGAATACCGAAAAGTGTCGGGCACTGTGCAGTCAATACCAATGTTTTCAGTGGAGTACTCATTGCGTTGAAGCGGGCCAGCACTTCCAAGCCATCCAGCTTGGGAATGCTGATGTCGAGAATGACCAGGTCGGGCATGCATTCGCGGACCATTTGCATGGCGTCGACCCCGTTGTCGGTTTCACCGACGACTTTATAACCCTCATGTTCAAGCAGCATTCGAACGGCAAGTCGGATGACAGGGTGATCGTCGACAATAAAAACGGAGTTCATAATCAAATCCCATGCGAGCTGAAATAAAGCGCGCACCTTAGCTCAGATAGTTGATGTCACGTATGAACTGATGTACCTGTAGCAGCAATATAGGAATAGTCCTACAAGCGAAAAAGAATGGGCTTACGTGTTAACTAGATTTTTGCGAAGCTGAATGAAGGTTGCTGATCCTCGGTTTTGATCTTGAATGTGCCGTTTTTGATCATTACATTGGCTTTTCCCGGTTTTTCTTACTATGAAATCAAAGTTAATAGTTTTCTGAATTCGGATTGTTGTAATGGCTTGATCAAATAACCCAGTAATGGCAAGTCATGCGCATTCGCCAGATTTTTAAGGCTGTCCAGTTCGGCGGGCGTCAGGCTACTTAGCAGTATTGCCTGTTTGATCATCCCTCGATGAGTGGCGAACTTGACCAGATCAAGCCCGCAAAGGTCGGGTAAACATTGGTCGCACAAAAGAATATCGAACGGCTGCGCAGCCATGAACATCTTTTGCAATGCGCCTTCGGCACTGTCAGTGGTGGTCAATTGTGTAAAGCCGTAACTTTCGAGCAGGTATTGAGTGGCCCTGAGCTGAAATGGATGGTCTTCCACCAGCAAAATACGCAAGTTGTCTTTGAACATAAGGTGCTCACGCTTCTTCTGTCGAACAGAGGGAAGGCATGATTGTTTCGCGAGAATAACGGGAATTCGATCAGTTCCCTCGACAAGTGTTGTAGGGGAATTCAGCGAGTGTTGAACGCGCTTGCAGTCTTGGTGGTTGATCGGCCATCGCAGAGGCTGTAATGGCCGATAACCAGATTTCGTCAATGACTGGAGCGACCGGTCATTTCCAGCGCCATGTCGCTGGCGTAGCTGTCGGTCATGCCGGCGATGAAGTCGATCATTCGTAGAAAAGAAGTGTGTAACGAGCCGTTAGGATCGGGTGCATTGTTACCCAACAGGTCGAGGACCCTTCGACTCTTGAATGATGGCGTTCGACCGTTGTGTTGCTCCAGCGCTGCGCCACAGAAGGCATTAAGCAGGATTTCCAGCGTGGTATAGGCACCGATTTCGTGCAGGGTCTTGCGCTTGTCCTGAAAGATTTTTTTGCGTGCCATGTCTTTGGCATTCAGGACGCAACGTTTGGCGGGGCCGTGCATGTGCTCCACCAGGTCGCCGGGCAGCGTACCGGCCAGCAACGTATCCTGCTGCTCGACAAAGGCGCGGGCCGCGGCATTGGTCAGGTGTTCGATAGCCTTGCCGCGCAGGATGGCCAGTTTGCGTCGGCGCGAATCCCCGGGGCCGAGCTGACGGTAGGTTTCCGGCAGATCGTCGCCCACCAGATCCAGCAACAACGACTCGACCTCGGCGTATTCCAGCAACGACATTTCCAGGCCGTCCTCGAGGTCGATCAGGGCGTAACAAATGTCATCGGCGGCCTCCATCAGGTACACCAGTGGATGACGTGCCCAGCGCTGTTCTTCGAGTTGCGGCAAGCCGAGTTTCTGAGCGATCTGCTCCAGCAGTGGCAGCTCGCTCTGGTAGCAGCCGAACTTGTGTTTCTTGTAGCCCAGCGAGTCGGCATGCTGGGCCGTCCACGGGTATTTCAGATAGGTGCCGAGCGTGGCGTAGGTCAGTCGTGTGCCACCGTCGAACTGGTGGTATTCCAGCTGAGTCAGAACCCGAAAGCCCTGGGCATTGCCTTCGAAATTGAGGAAGTCATTGCGCTCGGCTTCAGTCATTGCGTCCAGCCAGCCACGACCGGCCGCTTGCTGGAACCAGTGACGTATCGCGTCCTCGCCGGAATGGCCGAACGGTGGATTGCCGATGTCGTGGGCCAGGCAGGCCGATTGCACCACCATCCCCAAATCACTGGGTTCGCACCAGTCAGGCAGTGCACTGCGGATGGTTTCGCCAACGCGCATCCCCAGCGAACGGCCGACGCAACTGACTTCCAGCGAGTGGGTCAGGCGTGTGTGGATATGGTCGTTGCTGGAGACCGGATGAACCTGGGTCTTGCGCCCGAGACGGCGAAACGCCCCCGAGAAGATGATCCGGTCATGGTCTTTGTGAAAAGGACTGCGGCCGAGTTCTTGCGGGCTGTGCAGGGGCTTTCCGAGGCGTTCGCGGGTAAGCAGGGTTTGCCAATCCAAGGCTGGGTCTCTCCGTCAGGTGACTGATTGCCCCAGCTTCCCGGTTCGCATCACGACCTGCAAGTGCAACTACAACCCGACTGCATCTATATCGATGAGCAGCAGGCGCTCGCCATTGTCAAAAAATTGCCCGGCGGTGAGGCAATACTGGTTGCTGGTGGCGTCGCGATAGGTGTTGGACAGGGTCAGTCGCCGCTCATCCCAGCCTTCGGCCAGCAGCTGATAAAAGTACGGACGCCAGGACCAGTTATGGCCCAGGTAGCGATTGTCGGCGACCCAGCGATTGTTGCGCCATTCCAGGTTCGGCGTCAGTTGGGTGCCGTGACGGTCGCATTGATAGAAGCGCAGCAGCCAGGGAAAGGCGTCCAATTGCGGCAAGGCGCTGAGCGGCGCGCGCGCCTGAGCCCATGCTTGCAGGATCGCCATCAGTTCGCTGAGTTGCTGGCGCATGATCATCAAACGACCGCGTTCGGCGAGTTTCTGCTGAACGTAGCGCTGACGCAGTTGTGCAAAACGCTCGACAAAGGCGTCGGTGGTAAAGAAGTCTTCTTGTGCTCCGGCGAACAGAAAACCCTGCACGTAACGTGAACCGCATTCCAGCGCAAAATTGAGCTGAGCGTCGGTTTCCACGCCTTCGGCGATGATCCAGCAACCGGTTTTCTCGGCCATTTGCGCCAGGGCTTTGACCACGTCGCTGCTCGGCCCGCCCAGCGCTGCCGCCTGGAATAGACGCATGTCGAGTTTGAGAATGTCCGGTTGCAACGCCAGCACGCGATCGAGCTGGGAATAACCGGCACCGAAGTCATCGATGGCGATGCGGGCACCGGCTGACCGGTAACGCGCCACCACTTGGGCCAGGCGCTGGATATCGCCCCCCAGTTCGGTGATCTCGAAAACGATTCGCTGCGGGTCGACATCGTATTTGCTCAGTTGCTTGAGACTTGGCAGCGGCTGGTCGGGGCGCAAGCGGCTGATCCAGCGCGGGGAAATGTTCAGGCTTAGAAACCATTCAGAGGGTGCTTCATGCAACCTGCTCAAGGCGTTATCGCGCAACTGGCGATCAAGGCGACGCAAGGCGATGGCGTTGGTTCTGGGGTCAGCGAACAGTGGTCCCACGGAAGCCAACTGACCGTCGGCCTGACGCAGTCGCCCCAGCGCTTCGACACCCGCGATCCGGCCGGTAGCTGTATCGATGAACGGCTGAAAGCAGGCGAGCGGTTGCCCGTCTATCACAAGGCCTCCTTGGTTGATCTTGTTTTTGGAAAGAGCCTGGTCGCCGGGTAGGCACGCAGGGTCGAACCCCTCGATAGAGAGGTTCATCCCGTGGTCTTTGCAAGAATGCAGCCAGAAAGTGACAGCCTAGTGCTTGCGCGAAGAGCCTTGCAGCACCAGCTTGATCAGAGGCCCCAACGTGGTGCCCAGTCGGACTAGTCGGGTGAGGCTGGTAATTCCACCGCCACTTTTCGCACCTTTGCCAGTCAAAAAACCGAGCAAAGTGACAGCAGCAACGCCCCACAGCGGGGCGTGCTTGATGCCGAATCCGTCCTGCAGATTTTGCGTCATCCCGCGAACACGCCGCAGCGGTTGCAGCAGTTGCGTGGATTCGTGGCGGATTTCCTGGCGATGCATTTCCATGCGCAAGCGGATCAGCGCTTTGCGCATTTCCGTGCGCGAACTGTTTCGAGGCAATTCAGGCAGGTTCATGGCAGCAAGCGCTCCCGGTCGTTGGCCAGTTCTTCCAGGGTGCCGTGGAAGGGCGAGGATTCATCGAAAATCGCCGCTCTCAAGCGCACGCCGCAGAAGATTGCCGCGAGGGTATAGAACACGCAAAGGCCGATGATGGCCGCGAGGCGATAGGTGTCCCAGAACACAATCATCACCAGCGTCGACAAGCCCACCAGCAACAGCAAGGCAAATACCAATGCCAGACCTGCAAACAACAGCAGGCTTACGGTACGGGCCTTTTGCTCCTGCAGTTCAATGCCGAACAGTTCGACATGGCTGTGCAGTAATCCAAGAAATGCGGCACCCAGGCGTCGCGGTGAGGAGCTTTGGCCCGTTTCGTCAGGGCCGGATTCACCGAGAGCCATATCAGCGCCGAGTCGCCAGCAGGCCAATCAGAAAGCCCACGCCGGCCGCGATCCCGACCGCTTGCCATGGGTTGGCCTGGACATAGTCTTCGGTGGCCGTGACGGCAGCCTTGCCGCGTTCGCGCAGGGAGTCTTCGGTCAGCTTCAAGGTTTCCCGTGCACGCAACAGACTGTCGTGGATTTGGTCGCGCAAGTCATCGGCCTGATCCCCGGCCAGGGAAGCGGTGTGCTCCAGCAACCGTTCGGTGTCGCTGACCAGGGTCTGAAAGTCGGTCATCAGGATTTCTTGAGCAGTCTTTGCCTTGGTGCTGGCCATTGGTGATCTCCATAAGTGGCGTCTGAAGCGTTCGAGTATGAGCCTTGCGCGAAGGTTCAGTACAAATGACTGGTACAACTTTTGCTGTGTCGTGGTGCGTCAGCCTGCGTGATGCGCTGTTGCTGGGCATGATTTGCTTGAAACCATAACTCAAACAATCAAAACACGAGTCAATGTCTCGGTCGTGATTGGCGTTGACGAACCCTGTGCGCCGAAGCGGTTCATCGGGAGTGACGGAGCGGATTCGGTACGTCACAACTTGGTGCATGGATTGCCCGCACGAACTGCTTTGGTGCTTTTTTACAGCCTTAAGGTCTGCCTAATCCATGGAAAATCTGCAAAGCGCTGTGGACAGCCTGGTCCATAGTTCCAACACGTTGTTCATTCTGATCGGTGCGGTGATGGTACTGGCCATGCACGCCGGTTTCGCCTTTCTTGAAGTGGGTACGGTTCGGCAAAAAAACCAGGTCAACGCGCTGTCGAAGATCCTCAGCGACTTCGCCGTCTCGACGCTGGCTTACTTCTTTATAGGCTATTGGATTTCCTACGGGGTGACCTTCATGCAACCGGCGGCGGTGATCAACGCCGATCACGGTTACGGGCTGGTGAAGTTTTTCTTCCTGCTGACCTTTGCGGCGGCGATCCCTGCGATCATTTCCGGAGGCATCGCCGAGCGTGCGCGATTCGTGCCGCAACTGTGCGCGACAGCACTGATCGTGGCGTTCATCTATCCGTTCTTCGAAGGCATGATCTGGAACGGCAACTTCGGTTTGCAAGCCTGGTTGCTGAAAAGCTTTGGTGCCAGCTTCCATGATTTTGCCGGGTCCGTGGTGGTCCACGCCATGGGCGGCTGGCTGGCACTCGCAGCGGTGTTGCTGCTGGGACCACGCAATGGTCGATACCGCGAAGGGCGCCTGGTGGCCTTCGCGCCGTCGAGCATTCCGTTTCTGGCATTGGGCTCGTGGATCCTGATTGTCGGCTGGTTCGGTTTCAACGTGATGAGCGCGCAAACCCTGCAAGGCGTCAGCGGGCTGGTGGCGGTGAACTCGTTGATGGCCATGGTCGGCGGCACCATGGCCGCCTTGATTGTCGGGCGCAATGACCCGGGCTTTCTGCACAACGGTCCTCTGGCCGGACTGGTGGCGATTTGTGCCGGCTCCGATTTGATGCATCCCGTAGGCGCGTTGGTGACCGGTGCCATCGCCGGGGCATTGTTTGTCTGGTGCTTTACCGCCGCGCAAGGCAAATGGCATATCGATGATGTGCTGGGCGTGTGGCCGTTGCATGGCTTGTGTGGTGTGTGGGGCGGGATTGCCTGCGGCATCTTTGGCCAGAGCGCATTGGGCGGCCTGGGCGGCGTGAGTCTGATCAGCCAGTTGATCGGCACGGCACTGGGCGTGGTCGTTGCTTTGGCCGGAGGCTTCGCGGTGTATGGAGCGATCAAGGCGTTCCATGGTCTGCGTCTTAGCCAGGAGGAAGAGTATTACGGCGCGGATTTGTCGGTGCACAAGATTGGCGCTGTCAGCCAGGATTGAGGTGTGGCGCGAGGATTCAATGGCTCGACGGTTTTTTAGGGTGGGCCTAGAATAGTCACTCACATTTTTCGGTTGAGCGCTCATGCCTCCTGAATGTCAGCTGTTCGGCACCCTTGGGTGCCACCTCTGTGAAGTGGCCGAAGCCATGCTGATGGAGTTTGTCGAGCGGGGTCTGCTGGTGGAGTTGGTGGACATCGCTGACGACGAAACCTGGTTCGAGGCTTACAGCCTGCGCATTCCGGTGCTGCGACGGGTTGATACCGGCGCTGAGCTGGGTTGGCCGTTCGGCGCCGATGAAGTGGTGGCGTTCCTAACTTAGTCTTTTGCGATAACGCCATTCCCGTTTGTCGAACTTTACGGTTGATCCCCTTGGCTTATCCGCAGTGATTCGGATACTGTATGCGCATACAGTTATTCGGATTGCTGCGCTGTCATCCGTTTTTCAAAGGATGGGCAGGCAAGTCCGGGCGTGAGAGGGATGAATCGTGGTCAACGTCGAACAATTGAAGAGCAGCGTGAACCGGATGTCGGTTGACGTGGTACGCGAGGCTGTCCTCGAATTGCGTCTGGACGGTCTGGTAACCGAAGGCAAAACGCCTTTCAACAAACTGCATTTCAATACCTGTTTCGCTGAAATCGAAGCTTTGTTCCAGCGTGCAGGCTATCACCGGCAACTGGATGTCGTGGGCTATCAGGGTTTGTTGTATGCGCTGTATGACCCGGGGCGCTGGGAGGCGGTCGATGTGCTGCGCTGGCTCAAGGAGTACACCGAGGCGGCGGCGCGCAAACAGATACCGGCCTGAGGATTCTCCGCTAGGTTCGTTCCCCTCGCTGCTGGATAATGCCGCTCTGCATTGAGGGTTAGAGCTTTCGTATGTCCACTTCACCTTTTTCTGCCGCACACAGCCAGGCCAGCACACTCTACTTGCCGCCTGGTTCGTGGCAGACCGTACTCGATTGCCTGTGCGAGCACTTCAGCGCCATTGGCCGTGATCAATGGCTGGACAGAATCGCGCGTGGCCGCGTGCTTGATGGGCAAGGGGCGCCAATCGCTCTCGATCTGCCTTACAAGGAAGGGCTGCGCATTCACTACTTTCGGGAAGTGCCGGACGAAAAACCGATCCCGCTGGTGGAGTCGATCCTGTACGCGGACGAGCATCTGGTGGTGGCGGACAAACCGCATTTTCTGCCGGTGACGCCGGCCGGTGAGTACGTTGAACAAACCCTGCTGAGGCGGCTGATCCGTCGCCTGGATAATCCGCACCTGGTGCCCTTGCACCGCATTGACCGGCATACGGCGGGGCTGGTGCTGTTTTCCGCCAATCCTCAAAGCCGTTCGGCCTACCAGTCGTTGTTTCCTACACGGCAGATCGAAAAACGCTACGAGGCCATCGCGCGAGCATTGCCGGAGCTCTCGTTTCCATTGGTTCATAAAAGTCGACTCATTGACGGTGAACCTTTCTTCCGTATGCAGGAAGGGCCGGGCGCCAGCAACACCGAAACGGCTGTCGAGGTCAGGGAGAAGAACGGCGATCTCTGGCGTTATGGCCTTTACCCGGTGACGGGCAAGAAACATCAATTGCGGGTGCACATGACAGCGTTGGGCGCGAGCATTTGCAACGACCCGTTTTATCCTCGGGTGCTCAAGGATGTGGAGGATGATTACGCCAATCCATTGAAGTTGCTGGCGCAAGGGCTAAAGTTCGTGGACCCGGTCACGGGACAGGAAAGAGAGTTCGAGAGCACGATCACCCTGCAGTGGTGATCAGGAGGATTGTTGTCCGCGCTGGAGTATTGTTTGAAAAAAACGAATTTGTGGTCAGGTTCGTAGTCATTTGAACAGGCCCCACGAACGTGGCGTTCAAAGTCCTCGGCAGTCCAGCCAGATCATTCGGCAGCTCCGAGTCCTTCCAAGCAAGGAGATACCCATGAAGCGTACCGTTTTCGCTGGAATGTTCATTTGCGCTGCAATGTTGGCCAATCCTGTGTTTGCTGCAGACCATGACCTTTGTACCATCAAGCTCCAGGAGCTCAGGGACAAGGTCACCACCCTGCCGGCTACGTCCGAAAACACCACCATGGAAGTCAAACGGATGCAGGCCAGCGCGGAAGCGGCCAACGCAGCGAACGACGACAAAAAATGCATCACCGAAGCCACGCAGGCATTGACCCGGGTGGACAAGCTTGCGAAAGAACCCAACCCGTAAGTTGCCGTGCCAGAAAAGCAAATGCCCCGACAAGTCGGGGCATTTTTGTATCCGGTGTCGCCGCGAAGATTACAACTCTTTAACGGTACGAACCTGATCCTTGTTGATGCGGGTTTGTTTGCCATCCAGTTGTTCGAATTCGTAGAAGCCCGAATCCTTGTCATAGTTTGGCGTGTCGACGGCCTGGATTTCGCGACCGTCATTCAAGGTGATCACTGTAGGCGATGCGCAACCGGCGAGGGTAGCGAGGCCCAGTGCGAGCATGAAAGTGGCCAGGGTCCGTTGAGTCATGGGTGTGTCTCCGAAAATGAATTCTTTGGTTACTGAACTTCAGACGTGTGCAGCACGTGCAAGTTCCTCGGGTGCGTTCAGTCTGACACAGTGTTGTGTTCGCTTAACAGTTCCGGCGTGTTCAGGTTGGCCAGACGCGGATCGTTGTCAGGGCACTGTAGCGCAGTTGCACCCAGCTTGCGCATGAGTCGGCCCGGGCTGCGTTCACCGTCGCTCCATGCGCTTTCGAAGTCGTCGCGAAGTGCCACGGGAATCACGCACAACAAGGGTTCCCAATGCTCATCATGGCGCAACATCAACGGTTTGTCGGGATGCTGGCTGGCGGTTTCGCGCATGCTGGTGAGCAGTGCTTCATCGATGCGCGGCACGTCGCAGGGCAAGACCAGCAAGTGGGTATGGCGAGCCGCTTTCAGGCCCGCACGAATGCCTGCCAATGGCCCCGGAAAGTCGCCTTCGTCGTCATGAACCAACTGGTCGGCGTAGGGCGCGTATTTTTCCAGGTTGCGGTTGCAGGAGATAATCAGGTCATCGCTCAGCGGGCGAGCCTTGCGATGCAGATGTGCAATCAGCGGCTCGCCGTGCCATTCCACCAACCCTTTGTCCTGACCGCCCATGCGTTGGCCGCGTCCGCCCGCCAGGAGGAGAATGGAGCAGGGTGGTAATTGTGAACTCGGATTCATGGCTCGTCTCCGTGGGGGCGGCGAAAAATGGGGGCGCTGTGATATAACACCGGGCTGTTTCTCCTACAACTGGACGAGCCTATGAAAGCCAAGGCTGATGTACCTTTCGCGCCGCTCAACATTGCAGTGCTGACGGTAAGTGACACCCGCACCCTGGAAACCGATACCTCAGGCCAGGTCTTCGTCGACCGCTTGACGGCTGCCGGCCATAACCTGGCTTGCCGGGTGTTGCTTAAAGATGACCTCTACAAAATTCGCGCGCAAGTCGCCAACTGGATTGCCGACGATGTCGTGCAGGTGGTGCTGATCACTGGCGGCACCGGTTTCACCGGGCGCGACAGCACGCCGGAAGCCGTGAGCTGCTTGCTCGACAAGCAAGTCGATGGCTTTGGTGAACTGTTCCGGCAAATCTCGGTAGCGGACATTGGCACCTCGACCGTGCAATCGCGCGCCTTGGCAGGTTTGGCCAACGGCACGCTGGTTTGCTGCTTGCCGGGCTCGACCAATGCCGTACGCACCGGGTGGGACGGCATTCTTGGCGAGCAACTGGATTCGCGGCATCGCCCCTGCAATTTCGTGACTCATCTGAAACAGGCGGCTCCCTGTGAATCCCGCGGGTAAGCCAGGCAAGTCCGGCAGCCTGATGCCGGTCGAGGTGGCGCTGGCGCGTTTGCTGGAAATGGCCGACAACTCAAGGATTGTCGAACGTGAGCGTCTGCCGCTGGCGCAGGTCCAGGGGCGTGTCCTGGCCGATGATCTGGTGTCGACCCTCGATTTGCCACCCTGGCCGAATAGCGCCATGGACGGTTATGCCTTGCGCATGGCTGACTGGACCGCAGAGCCGTTGGTCGTCAGCCAGAAGATCTTTGCCGGGCAGGCACCTGAACCCTTGAAGCCGGGTACGTGTGCTCGAATCTTCACGGGTGCGCCTGTTCCCGCCGGGGCCGATTGCGTCGAGATGCAGGAAAACGCCGAAGTGCTGGCGGATGAACGCGTACGTTTCACCGAGCACTTGAGCATTGGGCAGAACATTCGTCCACAAGGCCAGGAAACCACGGTCGGTGAACTGATCTTGCCGGCGGGTACCCGTTTGGGGCCGATTGAACAAGGTCTGGCTGCCTCGCTGGGGTGTGCCGAACTGGACGTGGTTCGCAAGGTGCGCGTTGCGGTTCTGTCCACCGGGGATGAGTTGATTGAGCCAGGTCAGCCGCTTGGGCCAGGACAGATCTATAACAGCAACCGCGTTTTGCTCTGCAGTTGGTTGCAGCGGTTGGGTTGTGAAGTGATCGACGCCGGGATTCTTCCGGATAATCTGGAAACCACGCGAGCACGACTGGGTGACTTGCAGAATGTCGATCTGATTCTCTCTACCGGTGGTGTATCGGTGGGCGAGGCTGACTTTCTCGGTATTGCCTTGCGGGAGGAAGGGGAGCTGAGTTTGTGGAAGCTCGCCATCAAACCCGGCAAACCGCTGACATTTGGACATTTTCGTGGGGTACCGGTGATTGGCTTACCCGGTAATCCGGCATCGACTCTAGTGACCTTCGCCCTATTGGCCAGGCCTTATATTTTGCGGCGTCAGGGCGTCAAACAGGTGGAGCTGCTGAAGGTGCAGGTGCCGGCAGGATTTGACTGGACCATCGCCGGCAATCGACGTGAATACTTGCGCGGTCGACTGGAGAATGGCCAGGCCATCATCTACAAAAACCAGAGTTCCGGTGTGTTGCGCAGTGCCGCGTGGGCCGATGGGCTGGTTGAAGTGCTGGAAAATCGCACACTGGTTGCAGGTGACGGCGTTTACTTCATTCCGCTGAGTGAAGTGCTGGACTGACCTTTTTAGCTGGCTTGTCACGCAGGCCCGGTTGATCCAACCGGGTTTGGCGTGATGACGGATCAATGAGCCAGGAGCAGCGTTACGAGCTGGTCGAAACGGCTATTGGCAATCCAGCCTAGAAGCCCAAGCACGACGGCCGTTCCGCCAGCGGAATAGGCGAGCCTGTGTTTGATGGATTTGACGTCGGTTCTTACTTCTTCCATGTCCCTGCGGATGTATTTGAGGTGTGTTTCCAGCTCAATGACGCGAGGTTCCATATCGACTTCTCCTTTGGTTTTTGCGCTGTATCTGAATTCGGCTTGATGATTGGTCCGCTTCTCTGCGAGCGGCACGACCGGAGTCACCGGTAACCTGAGATCATGGCTTTGCATGGCACATCCTTGTGTTTGCTTATCACTGAAAAACCCAAGTGCCAAAGTGTACCAATCCCCCTTATTGGTCAATTGAGCCGATTCCTCACGTTTTGTAAGAAAAATCGCTCCATGTAGTAGTCAAGGCTGCCCAGCCGGAAATAATTCAACTTCTTGCGACTTTTTGCGGGTGCGACGAGGTCAACATCTCCCGTACGCCATTCAATACCGGGAGTGATAAACCATGAGCGAGTGCAAGGCGCTGTTGATTCTGCATGGCAAGCAGGCGCTCAACGAAGAGGTCCGTGCCGCCGTCGAAAACAAGCGCGCACAGGGATGGGAGCTGGCTGTCCGGCTGACCTGGGAGGCCGGCGACGCACAGCGGCTGGTAGAAGAAGCGTTGGCGGCAGGTTACAGACAGATCGTCGCCGGTGGTGGTGACGGTACATTGCGAGATATTGCCGAGGCTATGGCGGCGCATTCCACGCGAGCCAGCCTGGTGCTGATGCCCTTGGGAACCGCCAACGATTTCGCACGCGCGGCTGGCGTTCCACTGGAGCCTGCTCTAGCACTGGATCTTCTGGAGGTGGTGCCAAGTCCGATTGATTTGGGGGAGGTCGGCGGGCAGGTTTTCCTGAACATGGCCACTGGCGGTTTTGGCAGTCAGGTCACGGCCAATACCTCCGAGGAGTTGAAAAAGGTGCTTGGCGGTGCAGCGTATCTGTTCACCGGTTTGTCACGCTTCAGCGAACTGCATGCGGCGTATGGCGAGTTGCAGGGGCCGGATTTTCACTGGAGTGGAGATCTGCTGGCCCTGGGCATCGGTAATGGCCGGCAGGCGGGTGGTGGACATGTGTTATGCCCGCAGGCACTGGCGGACGACGGTTTGCTCGATATCAGCATTTTGCCCGCGCCGCAGGAAGTGGTTGGCACCCTGAAAAACCTGTTGGCCGATGGCTTCGGTATCGACAACATGTTCGTGCGGGCTCGTCTGCCGTGGGTCGAGATCAAGGCTTCCGAGGGCCTCTATATCAACCTCGATGGTGAACCGCTCGAGGGTGACAACCTGCGGTTCTCGGCGCGGCCGGCGGCACTGCTGGTGCATTTGCCCGAAGGCTCGCCGCTGTTGAGTGCGACAGGAACTGTCAGTCGTCCAGACTGATGATCTGCTCGCGCACGGCGAACAATACCAGGCCCGCGACATCGTAGATTTGCAGGCGCTTCATGATCTGCGAGCGATGGGTTTCGACGGTCTTGACGCTCAAGCCCAGGCCGTTGGCGATTTCCCGGGTGGATTTTCCGCGAACGATCAAGCGCAGGATTTCCAGCTGGCGGGCCGTCAGGTTGTGCGAGTCTGCAGGGTCGGGGCTTTTCTGGGTCCGGGTCAATGCCTGGGTAATGACCGTATGGGCAATGGCCGGGCTCAGGTAGCGTTCGTTATTACGCAAGGCTTCCAGCGCATGTTCCAGTTCAGTGGCCGTGGTGTCCTTGAGCAAATAACCATGAGCCCCGGATTCGAGCGCCTGCATGATGAGTGCCGGGTCGGTATGCATCGACAGGATGAGGACCTTGCTCTGCGGGCGGACCCGTTTGAGTTGCTGTAAAGCTTCAAGGCCACCGGTCTGCTTCATGGAAATATCCAGAAGCACAATGTCTGGGGACAGGCGCTCGACCATGGCGAGCAACTGCGAGCCGTCATTGGCCTCGCCGATGACCGCGTAGCCAGGAATATCCAGCACCAGGGCGCGCACGCCAGCCCTGATCAGCGAGTGGTCATCCACCAGAAGTAAGTTACAAGTCAATGCATAACCTTATTCGTACTGGCCCGTTCGAGCGCGCGAGGTGCCCAGGGGAAGAGAGCTTCGATTTGAGTACCTTTGCCCGGTTCACTGGTCACCGTCAATGTGCCGCCCAGTTGAGCGATCCGCTCCGACATCCCGGCCATTCCCCGTTGTCCCTCTCGACCCGGGTCCGTGGCTGGCGCGAAACCCTGGCCATCGTCACTGATCGATAATGTCAGACCCTGGGGCAAACGTTGCAGGCAGACCAGCAGATTCTTCGCTTCGGCATGCCTGAGAATATTGGTGACCGCCTCCTGGGTAATGCGAAACGCCGCCACGGCCATTTCTTCTGGAATCCCGGTCAGGCGTTGATGGCAGTCCAGGCTCCAATGCACGGAGGTATTGGCCAGCGTCTTGAGCAAATGTGCACGCAGACTGGCTTCCAGTCCAAGGCTGGTTAACTGCCGTGGATTGAGGATGGCCGACACATCGCGGACTTTGGCGAGGGTTTCCTCCAGGGTGTCGCACAGTACCGAGCATTGCCCCTGGAGTTCTTCCGGCATTCGGCGTTTGAGCCAGTCACTCTGAAGTTTGGCAGCGGTCAGCAATTGGCCGATGTCGTCATGCAGTTCCCGGCTGAGGCGGTGACGTTCGTTTTCCTGGACTTCGAGCAAGCGATCGGCCAGCTCCTGAGGTTGAAACTTGATTGACTTGCGCGACAGCCGATATTGCACCCAGACACAGCTCAAGGCCGCGATATTGATCGCCAGCAGAGCCAGTGGCAGTGGAGTGGAGAGGCTATAGACCAGCAGGCAGCCGAGCGTAGAGCAGGCACATAACAAAAGCGTGAACCGTCGCGCATTTTCTCGGGACGGTGGCCACGTGGCGATTGACTTGAGGCTGGCGTACATAGCGGATGGAGCCAATGGAGGTTCGCTGCGGGCAGACCGGTCATGCTGGCTGACGGGTCTCTGTTTTGTAATGTTGTACATCGACTTCAACGCTGCACAATTTCTGTATAAGAAATTCAGTCTTGAATTTAAACGACTGTGGCCGTGGCAATCAAATTGCCATTAATTGACGCCAACTAATGGGCGGCATAATACCACTTAAGATACCGTTGGTCGCGCATGCGATATATGTCCCGGGAGTCAGGATGCAAGGCATTCTGGACGTGATTTCCACATTGGAAAAAGTGTGGTTTTTGTCGTGGGAGAGATGTCGGTTTCCCTTGGTTCTTGTCTTTTAATACCAGGAAAAACCCTGGTCAAGACAAGCAATCAAATGCCGAAAGGAATAGGTTGTTTATTCGCGGTTGTCGTTAATTGATATGCGGAGTTCAATTGCGACATGCGCGTGCTCAATATGTCGCGCCATCATGACCCGTAGAATGTGGATTAAGCCTGCCGCTCCATATAGGGAACGAGTGTGAACGGTTTGGAATTAACCGGGAGTTGATACTGAGTTTGGCCGACCTGGAAGGCAAAGGCTTCGATCAGTATGGTCTGTTCACTTTCATCCAGGCTCAGCTGGCCGGTGTTCTGGTCGATCAGTTCAAGTTGCCAGGCGATCAAAGTCAGGCAATCTTTCAGCGCACCCAGGGCCTGGTCGTGCAGGTCCATGTGATTCTGCGCGTGGTTGAGCAGGCCATGAATGTGCAGCGAGAACTCCGAAACGGCTGCCAGCGCAAGGGCATCCGCCTTGCTGGCCAGTCTCAGGAGAGTACTGAGCATGCAGTCGATGGCGTCCTTGTCATTGCTGATCAGTTGCAAATGGCTGAGGCATTCCTCGGTTTTCGCCAAGAGCAATTCGGCTTCGACGAGAAACTCCGGGACCCGCTTTGCCCACTCTGTACGATTGTTTGGCATGCTTATCTCCACAACGTCATGACTAATGAGGGGATGTCGTGTGTGTCGACGAGGACGACAGGCGTCCCGACGTAACCGTTTCGTCGTGAGATCGCGTTCCGGCCATCCTTGATGCAGGTGGGGGAACTACTTGTTGAGGGGGTGGATGGCCACTGACCTGCGATCGCACACAAAAGCCTGACTCCATTCATGCAATGAGAATGGCGTCACATTAATGGCTATTGGATATTGCGAATATCAGGTTGTGCCTGATTGTTACTAGGGGAATCCCTTACGCAGCGGAACCTATTGCGCAAACTATGGTCGCGACGCAGAGACTGTAGCAGATGAAATCACAACGCCAGTAAAGCATGATGTTAATGTGACATCAATCTTTGAGCGTGGCATTTTAGAGGGGGTCAAGGTCTGGCAAAACCAGCCGATAACCCTCTATCTAGTGAATTCATCAGTACAAGCCCAGGAGTCATTGATGGCTGGCATTCTCGATACGGTAGACCAACGTACGCAACTGGTGGGTGAGAATCGCCTGGAAATTCTCATGTTCCGTCTCGCTGGACGGCAATTGTTCGCGATCAACGTATTTAAAGTGCAGGAAGTGCTGCAACTGCCGAAGTTGACCCTGATGCCGCAGCGTCATCCGTTTGTGTGCGGCGTGGTCAACCTGCGTGGCCAGACCCTGCCGGTGATCGACCTGTCCCAGGCCATCGGTATGCGTCCGCTGGTGCCGGGCCCGAACAGTACGATTATCGTCACCGAGTACAACCGTTCCGTGCAGGCCTTCCTGGTCGGTGGCGTCGACCGTATCGTCAACATGAACTGGGAAGCGATTCTGCCGCCGCCGGCTAGCGCCGGTCGCCAGCACTACCTGACCGCCATCAGCAAGGTCGACGATCAGTTGGTGGAAATCATCGACGTGGAAAAAGTCCTGGCCGAGATCGTCCCTTATAACGCCAAGGTATCGCGCGACAAACTGGATGATCCGGTACTGGAACGCGCCCGTGGCCGTGAAGTGCTGCTGGTGGATGACTCCAATGTGGCCCTGGCGCAATTGCGCGATACCCTGGGTCAGTTGGGCGTGAAGATGCACATCGCCAGCGATGGCTTGAAGGCCTTGAACATGCTCAAGGCCTGGGCCGATACGGGCGTGAACATGACCGACAAACTGCTGATGGTCTTCACCGACGCGGAAATGCCAGAGATGGACGGCTATCGCCTGACCACCGAAATCCGCAACGATCCACGCCTGCGTGGCTTGTATGTGGTGTTGCACACGTCGTTGTCCGGCAGCTTCAACGACTCGATGGTCAAGAAGGTCGGCTGCGACAACTTCCTCTCCAAATTCCAGCCGGACAAACTCGTCGACGTGGTGCGCCAGCGCCTGATGCTTGATGCGGTTCCAGCCTGATCTATCCCTGTAGGAGCGAGCCTGCTCGCGATGGACGTCAACGAAACGCGTGCTGTCTGACTTAACGCGTTATCCGGACGTTTTTCGCGAGCAGGCTCGCTCCTACAAGTGTCTTTGCTCTTTGATTCGCCGATCAAGCTCGTATAGGGTGACGTTTTTGCCCACAGGGAGCTGGTCATGCTGCGTCTGAGCGCGCTTTATCGTTATCCGTTGAAATCCGGCAAGGGCGAGGTCCTGCAACAGGTTGGTCTCGACAAGCTGGGGCTGGACGGTGATCGACGCTGGATGCTGGTGGACGAGGTCAGCGGGCGTTTCCTGACCCAGCGCGCGGTGGCGCAGATGAGCCAGTTGTCGGCGTTGTGGAATGCCGAGGGCGGTCTGACACTCAGCGCGCCAGGTCATTCGCCAATCGATATTGCATTACCCGGCAGCGACGCCGAACTCCGCGGCGTGACCATCTGGCGCGATACCTTGCGTGTGCCGGATGCCGGCGATGCGGCGGGCGCCTGGGTCAGTGAGTTCATCGGTAAACCCACGCGTCTGGTGCAAGTGCCGCTGGACCGCGCGCGGATCACACAGTCGGGCTTCGGCAAGGATGATGATCAGGTTGCCTTCGCCGATGGCTTCCCGTTGTTACTGATCGGCCAGGCTTCACTCGAGGATATTTCACAGAAAGTCGGTCGGCCAATGGAAATGCTGCGCTTTCGACCCAACCTGGTGATCGATGGCAGCGAAGCTTACGCCGAGGATGGTTGGAAACGCATACGCATCGGCGATGTCGAGTTCCGCGTGGTCAAGTCGTGTTCGCGCTGTATTTTGACGACGATCGACCCGCAAACCGGTGAACGTAGCCACGATCGCGAACCTTTTGCCAGCTTGCAGAAGCACCGCTCCACTGAGGACGGCGCGATGTTCGGCCAGAACCTGGTCAATGACAGCAACGGCCGGTTGGAAGTGGGGATGCCGGTAGAAATCCTCGAATAATTGCCTTGCACAATGAAAAATGCCCGTGTCCAAGGACACGGGCATTTTTTTGCGCTGTGAAAACCCAGGGTTTTAGCCGCGGTATTCGCACAGGTAAGCAGTCTCGACGGCCACTTTCAGCTGGAACTTGCTGTTGGCAGGCACGTTGAACTGGCTGCCGGCGGCGAAGGTTTCCCAGTCAGTGCTGTCCGGCAGTTTGACGGTCAGGGCGCCCGACACAACGTGCATGATTTCACGCTGGGCAGTGCCGAATTCGTATTCGCCCGGTGCCATGACGCCGATGGTCGCCGGACCTTCAGCGGTGCCAAAGGCGATCGACTTGACGGTGCCGTCGAAGTACTCGTTGACTTTAAACATGGGCGATTCCTCGAAAAGGGCTAAAAAGGGCCGGCCAGTATGCACAAGGCCTTTGTTGGCGTCACCTGTCTAAAGCGGCAGAACCAGCGGTAGCAGCCGTGCGGTATTGCGCGCATCTTCAAGCGCCCGGTGTTGCTGGCCGGTGAACTGCAAACCGGCCAGTTGCAGGGCGCCATTGAGCCCCAGCGGGCGTTCCAGTCGCCGGGCCTTGGCGAAGCGTTGTTTGAGATTCATGTGCTGAACCCGACTGAGGACGCTGTCGAGTTGCAGGCGCTGCCATTCCTGGAGCAACTGTTTGCGATCGTAATCGCCCCAACTGGCCCAGCCCTCAAGACGGCTGTGATGTTGGCCGAGCCAGCGCTCGAACGCTGGCCAGACTTCGCCAAGGGGCTGGGCGTTATCGATGTTGGCTTGGGTGATGTGCGTCAGCTCCCGGCAAAACGGGGTCAGCAACGGCCTGCGCAACGGCCGGACGAAGCGTTGGAAGTGGTCCACTTCGCGCCCTTTGCGGTCCACCAGGGTGGCGCCGATTTCGATGATTTCCATTTCCGTTATCGGCCAACCACCCTCATCGGTGGTGGCTTCCAGATCAATGACCAGCCAATGAGGCATCGCAGGTTTCCTGGTATCCGCGTCCTGATAGGTCTGAGCGTAGCCAAACCCGACGGATCCGCCTAGCGGCTTATTCAACCTCCAACAAAATCTGACGATTCTTTACCTGATCACCGACCTGCACCTGCAAGCGTTTGAGTACGCCGTCGATACCCGACTTGAGCGGATGCTCCATTTTCATGGCCTCCAGCACCACCAGCAACTGGCCTTTGCTGACCTGGCTGCCCTCACTGACCAGTACGTCGACAATCGCGCCATCCATCGGCGCCTTGAGGGTACCGCTGCTGACACTGGACTGAATGTTGACCAAAGCTTGGGTCCGGTCCTCCAGTCGCAGGCTGCCCGGTCGGGTAAACAGGCACAGCCGCCCGGCCTCCAATCGATAGGCATGGCGTTGGCGGATGCCGTCGATTTCCAGGATGGCCCTGCGCCCGTCGCACTCGATCACGCGCAGCTCCAGCTCGCGGCCGACGGCTTGAACCCGATAGGCCTCGCCCGGCACCGCGTTCAACGCCACCGACCACTCCTGATCTTCCAGACCGAGGCGATAACTCAACGGCACACTGGCGTTGTTGCGCCAGCCGGCCAGCGAGCTGCGGTGCGCCTTAGCCGAGGCGTGATAGAGCAGGGCGGCAGCAATAGCCAGTTCTTCAGCGCTGGGCACATGAAGGTGCAGACACGGATGATCGGCGAAATGCTGCGTGATGAATCCAGTGCTGAATTCGCCGCTGATGAATTGTGGATGTTGTAGCAGGCTGGCGAGCAGGTGCTGATTGCTTTGCACCCCCAGCAACACGCTGTCCTGCACCGCCCGCAGCAGCTTGCGCCGGGCCTCTTCGCGGGTGGCGCCGTGAGCGATGATCTTGCCGAGCATTGGGTCGTAGAAGGGGCTGACGTGCTGACCTTCGATCAAGCCGTGGTCGATGCGCACGCCATCTTTCAGCGCTGGCTCCCAGGCTGAGATGTGTCCGGTCTGCGGTAGAAAACCCTGTGCCGGATCTTCCGCATACACGCGCACTTCCATGGCGTGACCGGTGAGCTGCACCTGCTCCTGACGCAGCGGCAGCGGTTGCCCTTCGGCGATGTTCAGTTGCCAGGCCACCAGGTCCAGGCCGGTGATCAGTTCGGTGACCGGGTGCTCCACTTGCAAGCGGGTGTTCATCTCCAGAAAGTAAAACTTCCCGTGTGTATCCAGCAGGAATTCCACAGTGCCCGCACCCACATAATTCACCGCACGCCCGGCCTTGAGCGCCGCTTCGCCCATGGCCTGGCGCAACTCGGAAGTCATCACCGGGCAGGGCGCTTCTTCGATGACTTTTTGGTGGCGGCGCTGGATCGAGCAATCGCGTTCGCCGAGGTAGATCAGGTTGCCGTGCTGGTCGCCGAACAGTTGCACCTCGACATGCCGTGGATCGATCAATGCCTGTTCGAGGATCAGTTCATCGCTGCCAAAACCGTGCAGGGCTTCGGAGCGGGCCGTGCGGATTTGCTCAAGCAAATGGCTGGCGTCGTTTACCAGCCGCATGCCGCGCCCGCCACCGCCGGCGCTGGCCTTGATCATCAATGGATAGCCGATGCGCCCGGCTTCGCGGCTCAGGGTCGCGTCATCCTGTTCGGCGCCTTGATAGCCCTTGATGCACGGCACGCCCGCTTCGAGCATGGCAATTTTCGACAGGCGTTTGCTGCCCATCAGTTCGATGGCTTCCGGCCTGGGGCCGATGAAGGTAATGCCAGCCTGTTGGCAGGCGAGGGCGAAGCCGGCGTTTTCCGAGAGGAAACCGTAGCCCGGATGGATCGCATCCGCGCCGGTACGCCGGGCCGCATCGATGATCGCCGGGATATTCAGGTAAGACTGTTGCACCGGGGCCGCGCCGATACGCACGGCTTCGTCGGCCATCTGCACATGCAGCGCATCGGCATCGGCGTCGCTGAACACGGCGACGGTGCGATAGCCCAGCGCCTGGGCGGTGCGCTGGATGCGGCAGGCGATTTCACCGCGGTTGGCGATGAGGATTTTGTTGAGTCCGGGCATGGGCTGGCTCTCTTGTTTTTGCGGTGTCTGTTCGGGCCTCTTCGCGAGCAAGCCCGCTCCCACATTTGAAATGCATTCCACTGTGGGAGCGGGCTTGCTCGCGAAGCTTTTAAGAAGCCCACCCCGGTTTGCGTTTTTGCACGAAGGCCATGGTGCCCTCGACTCCCTCAGCCCCGGTCACCGCTTCACTGAACCACTCGGCGGCTTGATTCAGCAATTCATCGGACGGCTGTGCAGCACTGGCCAGCAACAATTTCTTGGTCGCCGCATTCGCCCCCGGCGCGCAACACAGCACATGGGCCAGCACTTCATCGAGACGCTCGGCCAATGCCTGCGGGTCATGTTCGACAAAATGCACCAGCCCCATGCGCCGCGCCTGAGTGCCATCGAAACGTGCCGCCGTGAGCGCCAGGCGTCGGGCCTGGGTCAGGCCGATGCGCTGCACCACGAACGGCGCAATTTGCGCCGGCAACAGGCCGAGGCTGGTTTCCGGCAAACCGAATTGCGCTGAATGATCGGCCATGGCGACATCGCTGACACAGGTCAGGCCAAAGCCACCGCCGAGCACTGCGCCTTGCAACACGGTGATCACCACTTGCGGCGCGTGTTGCACTTCTTGCAGCAAGGCACCGAAAACCCGATTCAAATCACGGTGCGCGCTCGAACCCTGAGCGCGGGCATTGGCCATGTCCTTGATGTCGCCACCGGCACAGAAATGTCCGCCGGCACCACCGATGACGATCGCACGAATGGCGCGGTCATCGTGCACCGCCGCCAGCACCGCGCGCAGTTCGGTGACCATTTGCAAGCTCATGGCATTGCGGCTTTCCGGCCGATTGAGGGTGATGTGCAACACGCCGTTGTGCGGCTCCAGCAACAAGGTCTGGCAAACCGGCAGGATGCTCATTTCTTTTTCCCCGGCAGGATGCCCATGAGTTTGCAGATGATCCCCAGCATGATTTCATCGGCGCCGCCGCCAATCGACACCAGCCGCACATCGCGGTAGGCGCGGGCCACCGGGTTGTCCCACATGAAGCCCATGCCGCCCCAGTATTGCAGGCAACTGTCGCTGACTTCGCGGCCCAAACGACCGGCCTTGAGTTTGGCCATGGACGCCAGGCGCGTGACGTCCTGGCCTTTGACGTATTGCTCGGTGGCCTGATAGACCAGCGCCCGCAGGCATTCGATTTCGGTTTGCAATTCAGCCAGGCGGAAGTGAATGACCTGGTTGTCGATCAACGCACTGCCAAACGTTTTGCGCTCCTTGCAGTACTCGATGGTGCTGTCGACGCAGTACTCCAGGCCCTTGATCATGTTCGCCGCGCCGAACAGGCGTTCTTCCTGGAACTGCAGCATCTGCATCATGAACCCCGCGCCTTCATGGCCGATGCGGTTGCGCTGCGGCACGCGCACGTTGTCGAAAAACACCTGGGCGGTTTCCGAACTGCGCATGCCGAGCTTGTCCAGGTGCGAGCTGAGGCTGATCCCCGGCGTATTCATCGGCACCATGATCAGCGACTTGTTGATGTGCGGCTTGTCGTCCGAGGTGTTGGCCAGCAGGCAGATGAAATCGGCGCTCGGCGAGTTGGTGATCCACATCTTGCTGCCGTTGATCACGTAGTCGTCGCCGTCCTTGCGCGCCGTGGTTTTCAACCCGGCCACATCGGACCCTGCACCCACTTCGGAGACGCCGATGCAACCGACCTGCTCGCCGCTGATGGCCGGGCGCAGGAACTCGTCGCGCAATTCATCGGAGCCGAAACGGGCGAGGGCCGGGGTGCACATGTCGGTCTGCACGCCGATGGACATCGGAATACCGCCGCAATGAATGGTGCCGAATTCTTCGGCGGCAACAATCGAATAGCTGTAGTCCAACCCCATGCCACCGAATTTTTCCGGTTTGGAAATGCCCAGCAGGCCGAGGTCGCCGGCCTTGCGGAAGATCTCGTGGATCGGAAAGCGCCCGGCCTTTTCCCATTCCTCGACGTGAGGGTTGATCTCGTGTTCGACGAATTGGCGGACGGTGCGGCGCAGTGCTTCGTGTTCCTGGGTGAAGATCATTTTTATTGTTCTCCTCTGATCGCCCTTAGAAGCGGGCTACACCAAAACTGTTGGCTTGCAGCGGCCGCACTTCGGCCTCGTGACAGATATCCAGCAAGTAACCGAGCAAGATCCGGGTATCGCGCGGGTCGATCAAGCCGTCGTCCCACAGGTTGGCGCTGCCGTAGAGCGCCGTGGACTGGCTGTCGAGTTTTTGCGCGGTG
Organism: Pseudomonas sp. MAG733B; assembly: GCF_036884845.1. Classification (NCBI taxonomy): domain Bacteria; kingdom Pseudomonadati; phylum Pseudomonadota; class Gammaproteobacteria; order Pseudomonadales; family Pseudomonadaceae; genus Pseudomonas; species Pseudomonas sp. MAG733B. The sequence continues at coordinate 5,357,777 of NZ_CP145732.1, read as the reverse complement.
ACTTGTTCCAGCATGTCGAGCATTTTCGGGTCAGGCGCCAGGCCGTCCTTGGCCTGTTTGGCCTGGGTGACAATGCGCAGCACTTTGCCCGCCTGCGCACCGCCCATCACGGCGGTGCGGCTGTTGGGCCAGGCGAAGATGAAACGCGGATCGAGGCCGCGGCCGCACATCGCGTAATTGCCGGCGCCATAGGAACCGCCGACGACGATGGTCAGTTTCGGCACACGGGCATTGGCCACCGCCTGGATCATCTTGGCGCCGTGCTTGATCACGCCCTGTTGCTCTGATTCGGTGCCGACCATGAAGCCGGTGGTGTTGTGGAAAAACAGCAACGGAGTCTGGCTCTGGTCGCACAGCTGAATGAACTGTGCAGCCTTGCTCGCGCCTTTGGGTGTGATCGGGCCGTTGTTGCCGATGAAGCCGCAGGCGCGACCCTGAATTTTCAATTGACCGCAAACGGTCTGCTGATCGAACTCGGCCTTGAACTCGAGGAAGTTCGAGCCGTCGGCAATGCGGGCGATAATTTCGCGCACGTCGTAGGGCTTTTTCGGGTCATCCGGGATCAACCCCAACAGTTCGTCGACGGGGTAGAGCGGTTCCTCCCAGTGGAGTTCGGGCAGCCATTGCAGTTGCTCGTTCCAGGGCAACATGCCGACGATTTCGCGCACCTGACGCACGCCATCGGCATCGTTTTCCGCCAGGTATTCGGCGGTGCCGGCGATTTGCGCGTGCATTTCGGCGCCACCCAGTTCTTCATCGGTGGCGACTTCACCGGTCGCCGCTTTCAACAGCGGCGGCCCGGCGAGAAACAGTTTGGCCTTGCCACGCACCACCACCACGTAGTCCGACAACCCCGGCTGATAAGCGCCGCCCGCCGTGGCTGAACCGTGAACCACGGTAATCTGCGGCAACCCCATGGCCGACATCCGCGCCTGGTTGGCAAAGCTGCGCGCGCCTTCGACGAAAATTTCTGCCGCGTAGTTGAGGTTGGCGCCGCCGCTTTCGGCGAGGGTGATCACCGGGAGTTTGTTTTCCATGGCGATCTGTTGCAGGCGCAGGGACTTTTTCAAACCGCTGGGGGAAATGGTCCCGCCCTTGATCGCGCTGTTGTTCGCCACCACCAGCACCCGCACACCGGAGACGTAACCGATGCCGGCGATCAAGCCACCGCCAGCCGAGCTGCCGTCCTTGTCGTCGTGCAATTTGTAGCCCGCCAGGCTGGCCAGTTCGAGAAACGGGGCGCCGGGGTCCAGCAGCAGATTGAGGCGCTCACGGGGCAGCATTTGTCCACGCTTGTCGAATTTTGGTTTGGCTTCGGCGGCCTTGTTCAGCAGGTTTTGTTCGAGCGTGCGGACTTGCTCGATGGCGCTCAGCATCGCCGCATGGTTCTGGGCGAACTGCTCGCTGTGGGGATCGAGTTGCGACTGAATCACCGGCATGGGTTATTCCTTATCCTTGAGGACATCAGGAATGTAGGCGCGGTGAAAGCCGTTATACGACTCACTGTTGGTAGCCTTGTGAATCGGCCAGGCACGACCGCCGAGGCTGGCGGCACCGTCGATGCGCAGGGTGCTGCCGCTGATGAAAGCCGCCGCCGGGCTGAGCAGGAAAACGATCGCCGCACTGACTTCCGATTCGGTGCCAATGCGTTTGAGCGGCACGTGTTCGCGCAAGGTCGGAATCACGGCCTTGAACGCACCTTCATAGGTGTCCATGCCACTGGACGCGATCCAGCCCGGCGCCACGGCGTTGACCCGCACCCCGGCGTGACCCCACTCGAATGCGGCGGTTTTGGTCAGGTTGTCCATGCCCGAGCGCGCCGCGCCTGAGTGGCCCATGCCGGGCATGCCGCCCCACATGTCGGCGAGCATATTGACGATGGCGCCGCCGTGTTTGCTCATCGACTGATTGAACACTTCCCGGGCCATGAGGAACCCGCCGACCAGGTTGGTGCGCATCACGGTTTCGAAACCTTTCTGATTGATCGAGGCCAGCGGCGACGGGTACTGCCCGCCGGCATTGTTGACCAGACCGTGAATCGGCCCGTGCTTGCTGATCAGTTGGCTGACCAGATGCGTCACCGCTTCTTCTTCGCGAATGTCGCAGGTGCTCCAGTCAGCCTTGCCACCGTCTTCGACAATCTCGGCGGTGACACTTTTCAGCTTGTCGGCCTTGCGCCCGACCAGAATCACATGGGCACCGAGGGCTGCCAGTTCGTGAGCGGTGCAGCGGCCGATGCCACTGCCGCCACCAGTGACGATGATGGTCTGGCCGGCAAACAGATCAGTTCTGAAAATCGAATCGTAGGCCATGGTGACTGTCCTCTATTTGACCTGGTCGGCGATGCGCTGCGGCACCGGAATCTGGATCTCCAGCAGTTGCTGGGCGAAGGCCTTGCCTTGCGGGTCGATGCGCAGGCTGGCGATGCCACCGCCACCCAGGGCGTTTTCCAGCAGGAAATTCAGGCTATGAGTGGCGGGTAAATACCAGCGCTCGACGCGACCGTGCACCGGGTCGAGGACATGGTTCATCCAGTCGACGATCACCTCCGGCGTCAACGCCTCGGCGATCCACGGCAGGTACTCGGGCTCGCGGGCCATGACACCGATGTTGCTGTGGTTGCCCTTGTCGCCCGAGCGCGCGACTGCGAGTTTGACCAGCGGCACACTGGCATCGGCCGGGCCGTCGGGTTTGGGTGGGTCGAATGGCGCAGGCAAATCGGCGGTGTCCAGCACGTCAATGGCGGGCAATTCGCATGGCTGGGTTTGCCCCATGAAATCAATTTCCAGCGAACAGGCGTTTTTGTCGATCAGGAACGAGAACAGTCTGATCAATGGATAAACAGTAGGGCGACCACCGACAATCCCGGTCAGCCCCGGCGCCATGCCGGTGGCGGCCTGGGCGATTTCCCGGGAGAACACTATCAGCGCCTGTTTGTTCGGGTGACGCACCGCGAGTTTGATCACCACCTCGCGGCTGTCGGAGCGCTGACCGTGGGGACCGTAAGTGGCCTCGCTGCCGAGCAGTTCGATGCTCACGTCACTGTAGGGCGCCCAGCCGCGCTGAGTGAATATTTCCGAGGTCTTGTTGATGATCGCGGCGCTGACTCGCCGCGCCTTGTCCACCGCATCGATGCCGGCGATCAGGCAACTGGCGGTGCAACGGAAGCCGTTAGGGTAAGTGGCGCTGACCTTGTACTGGTCGGTTGGCGGCAGGCCTTTCGCGCCGTGCACCTGCACTGCGTTCTTGCCCTGCTGATGCAGTTTGACCTGAGTGAAATCGCAGACCACATCCGGCAGCAGATACGCCCGCGGATCGCCGATTTCGTAGAGCATCTGCTCACCCACCGTCAGTGGCGTGACCAGTCCACCGGAGCCTTCGGGTTTGCTGACGACGAACTGGCTGTCGGCGCTGACTTCGACGATGGGGAAACCGATGTGTTCGTAATCGGGCACATCGCGCCAATCGGTGAAGTTGCCACCGGTGCACTGCGCGCCGCATTCGATGATGTGCCCGGCCAGCGCAGCCTGGGCCAGTTTGTCGTAGTCGTGCCACGACCAGTTGAACTCATGCACCAGCGCGGCGCTGACCACCGCGCTGTCGACCACGCGCCCGGTGATCACGATGTCCGCCCCCAGACGCAGGGCTTCGACGATGCCCGGTGCGCCGAGGTAGGCGTTGGTTGAGACGCACATCGGTGGCAGCGGCGCACCGCTGAACATTTCATGGATGCCACGCGTGCTCAGCTGCTTGAATTGCGGTTGCAGGTCGTCACCCAGCAGCACGGCGATCTTCAATGAAACGCCGGCCTTGTCGCAGGCCGCTTGCAGGGCGGCGGCGCAGGCCTGTGGATTGACCCCGCCGGCATTGCTGATGACGCGGATTTTCTGCTCAGCGAGCTGAGTGAGCAGCGGACTGAGGACTTCAATGAAATCGCTGGCGTAGCCGGCCTGGGGATCTTTCATCCGGGCACCGGCCATTATCGACAGGGTGATTTCGGCCAGATAATCGAAAACCAGATAGTCCAGACGCCCACCTTCCACCAACTGCGCGGCAGCCGTCGAGGTATCGCCCCAGAAGGCGCTGGCACAGCCAATGCGAATGGTTCTCGGCGTAGTCGATTCCATAACCACCTCCAACAGAGTGACTCGAGACTACCAAGCAAGCGCTTGGTTTGTAAACGACAGAAATATCTTCTGCCCGAGCGCTTGCTTGGTTGCATCCGTCAGCTTAAATTGCCCGCGCAACCCCGCTGTTTTAGCGGTGATCACGACTGTAGGAGAGAACGGGTGGATGAGCAAAAAGCCCTGAGGGTTATGCGCGAATTGGTCGACAGCGGCCAGTTGACCGATCCGGACAGTGCACGTGGCAAGTTACTGCAAGTGGCGGCTCACCTGTTTCGCAATAAAGGCTATGAGCGCACCACCGTGCGCGACCTGGCCGGCGCCGTGGGCATTCAGTCGGGAAGCATTTTTCATCACTTCAAAAGCAAGGACGAAATCCTGCGCGCCGTGATGGAAGAGACCATCCGCTACAACACCGCGTTGATGCGGGCAGCCATCGCCGAAGCCGGCAGCGTGCGCGAGCGGGTGTTGGCGCTGATCCGTTGCGAGTTGCAGTCGATCATGGGCGGCAGCGGCGAGGCCATGGCGGTGCTGGTCTACGAATGGCGTTCGCTGTCCGAGGATGGTCAGGAAAAAGTCCTGGCGCTGCGGGACATCTATGAAGACATCTGGCTCCAGGTGCTGGGTGAGGCCAAGAGTGCCGGTTTCATTCGCGGCGATGTGTTCATCACCCGACGGTTTTTGACCGGGGCGCTGTCCTGGACCACCACCTGGTTTCGCGCCGGTGGCAGCATGAGTCTCGATCAGTTGGCCGATGAGGCGTTGATCCTTGTGCTTGAGGAAAAATAATTAGTTTGTGTTGGTCGGCAGGAAACTGGCTAACTGGGCGAAACCGCCTAGCTTGAATGCATTGATGCAGTATTTTGGGGAGTGGCTTGTCTTGATGTCTTCGCCAATTCGGACGGCTTCGCGGCTTTTGCTGACAGCGCTCGTGGCGTTATGGGTGCTGCCGTCCCAGGCTGCACAACTGGTGCGGATCGGTGCCGCACATTTTCCACCTTATACCGTACGCCCTGAAAAAGGCGCTGATACGGGCTTGCTGCCGCAACTGGCGGAAGCGCTCAACGCCCTGCAAAGCGACTACCGATTCGTGTTGGTGCCTACCTCGATTCCTCGACGCTTCGGTGACTTCAAGCAAGGCCGGATCGACATGGCGATCTTCGAAAATCCCGCTTGGGGCTGGAAAGACATTCCCCACACCGATGTCGACATGGGGCTTGAAGATGCCGAGATTTTTGTCGCGCAACGCCAACCCGAGGGCCGGCCGATTCGCCAGCAGGATTATTTTTCCGATCTGACGGGCAAGCGCCTGGCGCTGTTCAGTGGTTACCACTATGAATTCGCCAACTTCAACGCCGAGCCCCAGTACCTGGCCAAAAACTACAGCGCCACGCTGACCTATTCCCATGACAGCAACCTGCTGATGGTGTTGCGCGGTCGTGCCGACATCGCGCTCGTCACTCGCTCCTACCTCAACGACTATTTTTTGCGCAACCTGAATGTCGGCAAAGAGTTCCTGGTGTCCGATCGCATCGATCAGGTTTATCACCATTACGCCATCCTGCGCCCGACCGCACCAATCACGGGCGAGGCGTTCGGCAAATTGCTGCAAGGGCTGCGGGACAACGGCCAGATGCTGAAGATTTTCGACCCGTACAAGATTGCGATCGTGCCGGTTCCGGGCACGCCTTGATCGACGCCGCCTAAATTTCCGGCGTCGGCTCACGTCACATCGTTGAACTGTCGACGATTAACGTGAGCCCGACCCATGTCCAATCTGAATGACCTGACTGCCCTGGCCTTGCCTTCCGGCAGTCGTCTTGTAGCCGATGAAACTGAAACCCGCCTGAGCCTCAGCCTTGACGCTCAACCGCTGATCGAACTGCGGCTGACCCGCACCCCCGAGCCACAACTGCAACTGCAAGAGCGCTTCGCTCGCCCGAACAGTCAGGCCTTGTGGGCTGCCTGCTATTGGTTGTTCGCCCGTCATCCGGTCTGCCAGCGCCTGGCCTGGCAACTCGATGAAGCCCCGACCGAGGCTCTGCTTAGCGGTTTGCTGATCCCCACGGAAACTGCCGGTCACTATCGCTGTGAGCGCACCCTGTTCTGGCAGTTGCCGCAGCCCTGGCTGGGGCAGTCGCTGACGCGCGGTTACCCGCAGCAAATGGTCATCAGTGGCGGCAAACGTCATCCGCTACGCCCGCTGAAGCCGCGTGGCGAAGTCTATCGGCGTTTTGATGCACGGCTCGGGATGTGGATTTCCCTGCGCACCGTGGACATCGACCTCGACCTGGCCCGTTTCAATCGTTGGCAGAACAGTGCGCGGGTCGCGAGTTTCTGGCAGGAGAAGGGCAGTCTCGAAAAACATCGAGAGTACCTGAGCAAACTCGAAGCCGACCCACACACCCTGACGCTGATCGGCTGTTTCGACGATCAGCCGTTCGCCTATTTCGAAGCCTATTGGGCCAAGGAAGACCGCATCGCACCGTTCTACGATGCCGGTGACTACGACCGTGGCATTCACATGCTGGTCGGCGAAGAAAACCACCGTGGCCCGCACAAGGTCGCGAGCTGGTTGTCGGCGCTGGTGCACTTCCTGTTCCTCGATGATCCGCGTACCCAGCGAGTGGTCGCCGAGCCTCGCGCCGACAACGCCAAGATGATCGGATACATGCAGGGGCAACGGTTTTACTGCGAGAAAGAGTTCGACTTCCCGCACAAGCGTGCCGCGTTGATGGCGCTGGGGCGTGAGCGGTTTTTTGATCGGTGTGGGTTGGTGTGATGGGTAGGGCTCAAGGTCTGTATTGATCTTGAGTCCTTCATCGCTAGCAGGCTAGCTCCCACAGGGGGCTTTTGTACGACACAGATCCAATGTGGGAGCTAGCCTGCTAGCGATTGGGGCGACACAAAATTCAGGTCTTAACGACGAGCAATGCTGTCCGCCCGAGTGCCCGACACTTTGCGGCAATGCACCAGCGCATCGCGAATCATGAAGTTCACCAGGGTCGGCGAGACGCCGAGTTCCTTGGCGATGTCCTTCTGCGGCACGCCGTGCAGGCGGTACATCTCGAAGGCGTAGCGGGTACGGCTTGGCAATTCGGTGAGCGCGTCGGCGATGTTTTCCAGGGTCGAAAAGTTGATGTGCGACGTTTCCGGTGAAGCCCCCTGAATCACCACGTTCAGACCTTCCTCTTCAGGCCCGGAATACTTCTGCTCCAGTGCCTGCTTGCGGTAGTGATCGATCGCCAGGTTGCGCACGATCTGGAACAGATAGCTGAGCTGAGCCTTGAACGAGGAAGTGATCTGCGGCGCCGATTGCAGCCGGAAAAACGCGTCCTGCACCACGTCTTCAGCACGTGATCGGCAGCCGGTGATGCGGGCTGCAATCTTGACCAGAATCAGTCGATTGTCGACGAATGCCTGAAGTAGCGGCGAATCGCACCTGCTTGTGGAGACTTGTTCCGTCATGGAAATCACCCTGCTGCCAAAAGGTTAGTGGGACGACAAGAAGACCGGGGCCGTCCTACACATCGAGCGACAAATTATGTTGAATGATAATGATTGTCAATTGAGAAAGAGAACTAATGCTCCGCGAAGGTGCAGAGTGCGAACTGCGACACAGTGACTCTCCCGCTTGCGGCACCCCAGCCCGCCTGGCGTTCAAGCCTGCCGACTAATTATTTGCAGATGCCATCCGTTCTCAAGGATGAATTGCACAGTGCAAAACCGATTCCATTTGCAAGCCGAATTCAGGCAGGAAACCTCATGACCGACGCGTTCGAACTCCCCAGCACACTGGTCCAAGCCCTTCAGCGCCGCGCGGCCCTGACGCCGGATCGGGTGGCCTTGCGTTTTCTCGCCGAAACCCAGGACCAGGCTGTGGTACTCAGTTATCGCGAACTGGATCAGCGCGCGCGGACGATTGCCGGTGCATTGCAGGCCGAGGCTGATTTTGGCGACCGCGCGGTGCTGTTGTTTCCCAGTGGCCCGGATTACGTCGCGGCGTTCTTTGGTTGCCTGTATGCCGGTGTGATTGCGGTGCCGGCCTATCCGCCGGAGTCGACCAAGCGTCATCACCAGGAGCGTTTGCTGTCGATCATCAGTGACGCCGAACCGCGTCTGTTGCTGACCAGCGCCGATCTGCGCGATGCCTTGCTGCAAATCGAAGGGGCGCCGCCGCTGCTGTGTGTCGACAACCTCGACAGCGCGATGGCCGAGCGTTGGGTCGCGGCGGATCTGCAAGACGATCACATCGCCTTCCTGCAATACACCTCCGGTTCCACGGCATTGCCCAAAGGCGTGCAAGTCAGCCACGGCAACCTGGTGGCGAATGAACTGCTGATCCGTCATGGTTTCGGCATCGACCTGAACCCTGACGACGTGATCGTCAGTTGGCTGCCGCTGTACCACGACATGGGCCTGATCGGCGGGCTGTTGCAACCGATTTTCAGCGGCGTGCCGTGCGTGTTGATGTCGCCGGCGTACTTCCTTGGCCGGCCGTTGCGTTGGCTCGAAGCGATCAGCGAATACGGCGGCACCATCAGCGGCGGGCCGGACTTTGCCTATCGTCTGTGCAGTGAGCGGGTCAGTGAATCAGCGCTGGCGCGCCTCGACCTGAGCGGCTGGCGCGTGGCGTACTCCGGCTCCGAGCCGATTCGTCTCGACACCCTCGAGCGTTTCGCCGAGAAGTTCGCCAGCTGCGGTTTCACTGAAGACAGTTTCATGGCCTCTTATGGTTTGGCCGAAGCCACACTGTTCGTCGCCGGTACACCGCGAGGTCAAGGCATCGGCAACCTGCGTGTGGACGATCAGGCCCTGACGCAAAATCGCGCCGAGCCGGGCGAGGGCAGCGCGATCATGAGTTGCGGCATCAGTCAGCCGGATCACGCCGTGCTGATTGTCGACCCGGCGACGCTCGCTGAAGTGGCCGACAACGCCGTCGGCGAAGTCTGGGCCGCAGGGCCGAGCATCGCCCACGGCTACTGGCGCAACCCCGAAGCGTCCGCCAAGACGTTTGTCCAGCACGCCGGTCGTACCTGGTTGCGCACCGGTGACCTGGGCTTCATGCGTGCTGGTGAACTGTTCATCACCGGTCGCCTGAAAGACATGCTGATCGTGCGCGGTCACAACCTTTATCCACAGGACATCGAGCAAACCGTCGAGCGCGAAGTGGAAGTGGTGCGCAAAGGGCGCGTCGCCGCGTTCGCCGTTACCGTCGACGGTCAGGAAGGCATCGGCATCGCGGCGGAAATCAGCCGCAGCGTGCAGAAAATCCTGCCGCCCGAAGCGTTGACCAAAACCATTCGCCAAGCCGTGGCCGAGGCGTATCAGGAAGCACCAAGCGTGGTGGTGCTGCTCAATCCGGGCGCACTGCCGAAGACCTCAAGCGGCAAACTGCAACGCTCGGCGTGCCGCAATCGCCTGGCGGACGGCAGCCTCGACAGCTACGCCGTGTTCCCGTCGGCCACGACCGAAAGCGTGGGCATTACCGAATCGGCTTCGGAGCTGCAAAGCCTGATCGGCCAGATCTGGTGTGAACAGTTACAGGTCAAGCAGATAGGCGCCGACGATCACTTCTTCCTGCTCGGCGGCAACTCCATTGCGGCGACGCAGGTGGTGGCACGTCTGCGCGAAGAACTGGGCCTGGAGCTGAACCTGCGCCTGTTGTTCGAAGCACCGACCCTCGGCGCATTCGCCGATGTTGTGGCCCGTCAGCAACAGGACGGTGGCTTGGCACAGGGCGAGATCACATCGCTGTCGCGTCATCAACCGATGCCGCAATCCCTGGCACAAAACCGTCTGTGGATAACCTGGCAACTTGACCCGCAAAGCAGCGCCTACAACATCCCCGGCGCCCTGCGCCTGCGTGGCGAGCTGGACGAAGACGCCTTGCGCGCCAGTTTCCAGCAATTGATCGAGCGTCATGAATCTTTGCGCACACGCTTCTTCGAGCGTGATGGCGTGGCGTTGCAACAGGTCGATGCGGCCAGTGAGTTCAACCTGCAACTGATCGACATCAGCGATCTGCCGGTCGCCGAGCGTGAGGCCCGCGCGCAACAAATCCGCGAGGACGAGGCGCGCACCCAGTTCGATCTGGAGAAGGGCCCGCTGTTCTGGGTGACGCTGGTGCGCCTCGACGACGAAGACCATCAGCTGCTGGTGACGATGCACCACATCATCGCCGACGGCTGGTCGCTGAACGTGCTGATCGACGAGTTTTCGCGGCTGTACGCGGCGGCTTCCCAAGGGCAGCAAGCGACGCTCGCGCCATTGTCGACTCAATACGCCGACTACGGCAGTTGGCAGCGTCAATGGCTGGCGCAAGGAGAGGGCGAGCGTCAACTGGCCTACTGGAAAGACCGGTTGGGCGATGAGCATCCGACCCTGAGCCTGGCCACTGACCATCCGCGCTCCGCTCAACAACTGCACAGCGCCGCCCGTCACACCGTGCGCTTGGGGGCGACCCTGAGCGAGGCGATTCGCCAGACCGCCCAGGCCCATGAATCGACTTCCTTCATGCTGCTGCTTGCGGCATTCCAGACTTTGCTGCACCGCTACAGCGGTCAGCGCGACATCCGCATCGGCGTGCCGAATGCCAACCGTCCGCGCCTGGAAACCCAAGGCCTGATCGGCTTCTTCATCAACACCCAGGTGCTGCGCGCGGAGCTGGATTCGCGGCTGCCGTTCGTTGAACTGCTGGGGCAAACCCGTCAGGCGGCGTTAGGTGCGCAAGCGCATCAGGACTTGCCGTTCGAACAACTGCTCGAAGCCTTCCCGCAGGCCCGTGAACAGGGCTTGTTCCAGGTCATGTTCAACCACCAGCAACGTGACCTCAGTGCGTTGAAACGCCTGCCGGGGTTGCTGGCCGAAGAGCTGCCGTGGCACAGCCGCGAAGCCAAGTTCGACTTGCAATTGCACAGCGAAGAAGATCGCAACGGTCGCCTGAGCCTGTCCTTCGACTACGCCAGCGAGTTGTTCGATACGGCGACCATCGAACGCTTGTCCGAGCATTTCAGTAACCTGTTGCGCGCCATTTGTGCACAACCGCAATCCGCCATCGGCGACCTGCAACTGCTGACCGGCGCTGAGCACGATCAGCAAGCCGACTGGTCCGTCGCACCTTGTATGCCAGCCAGCCAATGGCTGCCCGAACTGCTCAACGAACAGGCACGCCAGACCCCGGAGCGCACCGCGCTGCTGTGGGACGGCGGCCAAATGGACTTCGCTGAACTACACACCCAGGCCAATCGCCTGGCCCATTACCTGCGCGACAAAGGCGTCGGTCCGGATGTCTGCGTGGCCATCGCCTGCGAGCGCTCGCCGCAACTGCTGATCGGTCTGCTGGCGATCATCAAGGCCGGCGGCGCCTACGTGCCACTCGATCCGGATTACCCGGCCGAACGTCTGGCCTACATGCTCAATGACAGCGGCGTCGATTTGCTGCTGACGCAAACCCAGTTGCTGGAACGCTTGCCGGCGACTGACGGCGTCTGCGTGATCGCCATGGACGCCTTGCACCTGGAAAACTGGCCGAGCCATGCGCCGGGCCTGCACCTGCACGACGACAATCTCGCCTATGTGATTTACACCTCTGGCTCTACCGGGCAACCGAAGGGTGTCGGCAACACCCACGCGGCACTCGCCGAGCGCCTGCAATGGATGCAGAACACCTATCGCCTGAACGGCACTGATGTGCTGATGCAAAAGGCGCCGATCAGTTTCGACGTGTCGGTGTGGGAATGCTTCTGGCCGCTGATCACCGGCGCGCGACTGCTGATTGCCGGCCCCGGCGAACACCGTGATCCGCACCGCATTGCGCAACTGGTCCAGCAATTCGGCGTGACCACGTTGCACTTCGTGCCGCCACTGCTTGCGTTGTTCATCGACGAACCGCTGACGGCTGAATGCACCAGCCTGCGCCGCGTGTTCTCCGGTGGCGAAGCCTTGCCCGCCGAACTGCGCAACCGCGTGCTGGAGCAACTGCCGGCGGTGCAACTGCACAACCGCTACGGCCCGACCGAAACCGCGATCAACGTCACCCATTGGCACTGCAGCCGCGCCGATGGCGAGCGCTCGCCGATTGGCCGGCCATTGGGCAATGTGATTTGCCGTGTACTCGACAGCGATCTCAATCCCGTTCCGGCCGGTGTGCCGGGTGAGTTGTGCATCAGCGGCATCGGCCTGGCGCGCGGTTATCTGGGGCGCCCGGGCCTGACCGCCGAGCGCTTTGTCGTCGATCCATTGGGCGAGCGGGGCGCGCGTCTGTACCGTACCGGTGACCGTGCACGCTGGAGCGCCGATGGCGTGATCGAATACCTCGGTCGCCTCGATCAGCAGGTCAAGCTGCGTGGCTTCCGCGTCGAGCCGGAAGAAATCGAAGCGCGCCTGCTGGCCCAGGAAGGCGTCGCCCAAGCCGTGGTGTTGGTGCGCGAAACCTCGGCAGGCGGACAACTCATCGCTTACTACACCACGACCGATTCCGCCGAATCCATCGACGCGCAAACCGCACGACTGAAAAACGCATTGGCGGCGGAATTGCCGGAGTACATGGTCCCGGCACAACTGATGCGCCTGGACGAAATGCCCCTAAGCCCGAGCGGCAAACTCGACCGCCGCGCCTTGCCCGAACCGCAGTGGCAAGTTCGTGAACACGTCGAGCCCGTGACCGAACTGGAGCAACAGATTGCCGGCATCTGGCGCGAAGTGCTGGGCCTTGCGCAGGTCGGCCTGCGCGACGACTTCTTCGGCCTCGGCGGTCATTCGCTGCTGGCCACGCAGATTATTTCCCGTACTCGTCAGGCTTGCGACGTCGAGTTGCCGTTGCGTGCGCTGTTCGAGAACAGTGAACTGGGCGCGTTTGCCGAACAGGTGCGCCTGATCCAGGCCAGCGGCAGTACCAACAAACAGCCGCCAATCGACAAAGTCGACCGCAGCCAAGCGGTGCCGCTGTCTCATTCCCAGCAGCGTATGTGGTTCCTCTGGCAGATGGAGCCGGACAGCCCGGCCTACAACGTCGGCGGCATGGCGCGGCTGCGCGGGGTGCTGGATGTCGGGCGTTTCGAAGCGGCGCTGCAAGCGTTGATCCTGCGCCACGAAACCCTGCGCACCACGTTCCCGAGCGTCGACGGCGTAGCGCGTCAGCAGGTGCATGCCGAGACGGGCGTGCGCATGGACTGGAAAGATTTCACCGCGCTGGATGCCGATGGTCGCGAATGGCAGGTCCAGCAACTGGCCGACGACGAAGCGCACAAACCGTTCGATCTGGAAACCGGGCCGCTGCTGCGCGCCTGCCTGGTCAAGACTGCCGAGCAGGAACATTACTTCGTGCTGACCTTGCACCACATCGTCACCGAAGGCTGGGCGATGGACATTTTCGCCCGCGAGTTGAGTGCGCTGTACGAAGCGTTCGTCGATGACCGCGAATCCCCGTTGCAACCGCTGCCGGTGCAGTACCTCGATTACAGTGTCTGGCAGCGTCAGTGGCTGGAGTCTGGCGAACGTCAGCGCCAGCTCGACTACTGGACCGCGCAACTTGGCCGCGAACACCCGCTGCTGGAATTGCCCGCCGACCGTCCGCGTCCGCCGGTGCAAAGCCATCAAGGCGAACTGTTCCGTTTCGACCTGAGCGACGATCTTGCGGCACGGGTCCGCGTCTTCAACGCGCAAAACGGTCTGACCCTGTTCATGACCATGACCGCCGCCCTGGCCACGTTGTTGTATCGCTACAGCGGCCAGACCGACCTGCGCATCGGCGCGCCGGTGGCCAACCGCATCCGTCCGGAAAGCGAAGGGCTGATCGGTGCGTTCCTCAATACTCAAGTGTTGCGCTGCCAGCTCGACGGGCAGATGTCCGTGGGCGAGTTGTTCGAGCAGGTTCGTCATACGGTGATCGAAGGCCAGTCCCATCAGGACCTGCCGTTCGATCATCTGGTGGAAGCCTTGCAGCCACCGCGCAGCGCCGCTTACAACCCGTTGTTCCAGGTGATGTGCAACGTGCAGCGCTGGGAATTCCAGCAGAGCCGAACCCTGGCCGGCATGACGGTCGAGTACCTGGCCAACGATGCTCGCGCGACCAAGTTCGACCTCAACCTGGAAGTCACCGACCTCGATCATCGCCTGGGTTGCTGCCTGACTTACAGCACCGATCTGTTTGACGAGCCGCGCATTGCGCGCATGGCCGCGCATTGGCGCAACACGCTGGAAGCGTTGATTGCCGATCCGCAACAGCGCCTCAGTGAACTGCCGTTGCTGGACGCGGGCGAACAGCAGCAACTGCTCGAAAGCCTTGGCGTGGAGCCGGGTGAACATCGCCTCGACCAGTGCATCCATCACCTGTTCAGCGAACAGGCACTGGCGCGTGCCGATGCGCCGGCGCTGACGTATGCCGGGCAAACCCTGAGCTATGCCGAACTCGACAGCCGCGCCAATCGCCTCGCGTGGATGCTGCGCGAGCGCGGTGTCGGGCCGCAGGTGCGCGTGGGCCTGGCGCTTGAGCGTTCGCTGGAAATGGTCGTCGGCCTGCTGGCGATCCTTAAGGCCGGTGGCGCCTACGTGCCGCTCGACCCGGAATACCCGCTCGATCGCCTGCACTACATGATCGAAGATAGCGGCGTCGGCTTGCTGCTCAGTGACGCGGCGATGTTCAAGGCTCTCGGCGAATTGCCGTCGACGGTTGGCCGCTGGTGCGTGGAAGAAGACGCGGCCGCGCTCGCCAATTACCCGGCCACCGAGCTGCCATTTATCAGTCTGCCGCAACATCAGGCGTACCTGATCTACACCTCGGGTTCCACCGGCAAGCCGAAAGGCGTGGTGGTTTCCCACGGCGAAATCGCCATGCACTGCCGCGCTGTGATCGAGCGCTTTGGCATGCGCCCGGACGATTGCGAACTGCACTTCTATTCGATCAACTTCGACGCCGCTACCGAGCGTCTGTTGGTGCCGTTGTTGAGCGGCGCGCAAGTGGTTTTGCGGGCGCAGGGCCAATGGGATGCCGAAGAAATCTGCGGGCTGATCCGCACCCATCACATCAACGTCCTCGGTTTCACTCCAAGCTACGGCAGCCAGTTGGCGCAATGGCTGGCGACCCGCAATGAAATTCTGCCGGTGCGCATGATCATCACCGGCGGCGAAGCGCTGACTGGCGAACACTTGTCGCGCATTCGTGCAGCGTTCAAACCGAGCGCGTTCTTCAACGCCTACGGCCCGACGGAAACCGTGGTCATGCCGCTGGCCAGTCTCGCGCCTGAGGTGTTGGACGAAGGCCTGGGCAGCGTGCCGATCGGCAACGTGATCGGCGACCGCGTGGCGTACATTCTCGACGCCGATCTGGCGTTGGTGCCGCAAGGCGCGACCGGTGAGTTGTACGTCGGTGGCGCGGGTCTGGCGCAGGGTTATCACCAGCGTCCAGGCATGACCGCCGAACGCTTTGTGGCGGATCCGTTCGCCGACAATGGCGGGCGTATTTATCGCACTGGCGACCTGGTGCGGCAGCGCGCCGATGGTCTGGTGGAATACCTGGGGCGGATTGACCATCAAGTGAAGATTCGCGGTTTCCGCATCGAACTCGGTGAAATCGAAACCCGTCTGCTGGAACACGAGTCGGTGCGTGAAGCCGTGGTGTTGGCGCTCGATGCACCGAGCGGCAAGCAACTGGTTGGCTATCTGGTCACCGAAGTCGCGGAGTTTGGCGAAGCGCAACAGGCTGAACTGCGCGAAGCACTCAAGGCGCATCTCAAGTCGCAGCTGCCGGATTACATGGTGCCCACGCACCTGATTCTGCTCGCCAGCATGCCGCTGACCGCCAACGGCAAACTCGACCGTCGCGCACTGCCGGCGCCGGACCTTGAGCTGAATCGTCAGCAGTACGTGGCGCCGAGCAACGAGCTCGAAGTCACCCTGGCACAGATCTGGTGCGAAGTGCTGAACGTCGAACAGGTCGGCCTCAACGACAACTTCTTCGAACTGGGCGGCGACTCGATCCTGTCGATCCAGGTGGTCAGCCGTGCGCGGCAGCAGGGCATTCACTTCAGTCCACGCGACCTGTTCCAGCACCAGACCGTGCAGACCCTCGCCGCCGTGGCGACCCGCACCGAGCAGGTCACCGCCGAGCAAGGCTTGATCAGCGGTGAGTCGCGCCTGACGCCGATCCAGCACTGGTTCTTCGACACCGACATTCCACAGCGACAACACTGGAACCAGGCGCTGTTGCTGCAACCGACTTCGCCTCTGGAACCCCATCGCCTGGAGCAAGCCTTGCTTGCGGTGATTGAGCAGCACGACGCCTTGCGTTTGCGTTTCAGCAACGTGGCGGGCCAATGGCATGCCGAACATCAGACGATTTCCGATGCGCCGGTGTTGTGGCAAGTACATGTTACGTCGATGGACAAATGCGCGGCCCTGTTCGCCGACGCCCAGCGCAGCCTCGACCTCGAAGAGGGGCCGCTGATGCGCGTGCTGCTGGTCGATGGTCCCGAGGCCCAGCAACGGCTGTTCATCGCGATTCACCACTTGGTGGTCGATGGCGTTTCCTGGCGCGTGCTGCTGGACGATCTGCAAACCGTGTATCGCCAACTCGACGCGCAGCAGTCGGTGAAACTGCCGGCGAAAACCAGTGCCTTCAAAGACTGGGCGGCACGCTTGCAAGCGTATGCCGGCAGCGAATCCCTGCGTGAAGAGCTGAACTGGTGGCAGACGCAATTGGCCGGGCCGAGTGCCGAGCTGCCGTATGATCGTCCCGAAGGTGGTCGGCAGAATCGTCATGCACAAACCGTCAGCGTGCGCCTCGACAGCGAGCGTACCCGGCAATTGCTGCAACAGGCGCCGAGCGCCTACCGCACGCAGGTCAACGATCTGCTGCTGACCGCGTTGGCCCGCGTGCTGTGCCGCTGGAGCGGTCACGCTTCGGCGTTGATTCAACTGGAAGGCCATGGGCGCGAAACGCTGTTCGACGAGATCGACCTGACCCGCACCGTCGGCTGGTTCACCAGCGCTTACCCGCTGCGCCTGACCCCGTCGAACGTTGAAGAAGCGGCCGGGCAGGGAGCGTCGATCAAGGCGATCAAGGAACAACTGCGCGCCGTGCCGCATAAAGGTTTGGGTTATGGCGTGCTGCGATATCTCGCCGATGACTTGAGTCGCCAGAGCATGGCCGCGTTGCCGGTGGCGCCGATCACTTTCAACTACCTGGGGCAGTTCGACCAGAGCTTTGGTGCCGATGCGTTGTTCCATCCGCTGGATGAAGCCATCGGCGCGGCCCACGATTTGAATGCGCCGTTGCCCAACGAGTTGAGCGTCGACAGTCAGGTCTATGGCGGTGAACTGGTCCTGCGCTGGACCTTCAGCGCCCAACGCCACGATCCGCAGACCATAACGGACCTTGCGGACGCCTACCTCGGCGAGCTGCAAAGCCTGATCGAACATTGTCTGCGCGACGATGCCGGTGGCCTGACGCCGTCGGACTTCCCGCTGGCCAGGCTCAACCAGACGCAACTGGATGCGCTGCCAATTCCGGCTGCCGCGATCGAAGACGTCTACCCGCTGACGCCGATGCAGGAAGGCATGCTGCTGCACACCTTGCTGGAACCGGGCACCGGTCTGTATTACATGCAGGATCGCTACCGCATCAACAGCGAACTCGATCCGCAGCGTTTCGCCCAGGCCTGGCAAGCGGTGATCGCCCGCCACGAAGCCTTGCGTGCATCGTTCTGCTGGAACGTCGGCGAAGACATGCTGCAAGTTATCCACAAGCCGGGCAGCACGCCGATCGAGTACCTCGACTGGAGCGATATCGCCGAAGCCGAGCAGGAACCTAAGCTGCAAACCTTGCTCAAGACCGAGCGCGAGGCCGGGTTCGATCTGCTCAACCAGGCACCGTTTCACCTGCGATTGATCCGCGTGGGTGCGGCGCGCTACTGGTTCATGATGAGCAACCACCACATCCTCATCGATGCCTGGTGCCGTTCGCTGCTGATGAACGATTTCTTCGAAATCTACAGCGCCCTCGGCGAAGGCCGTGACGCGCAACTGGCCGTGCCGCCGCGTTATCGCGACTACATCGGCTGGCTGCAACGCCAGAGCCTGGCCGAAGCGCGGCAGTGGTGGAAAACCAACCTGCAAGGCTTCGAACGGACCACGCCGATCCCGAGCGACCGGCCGTTCCTGCGTGAGCACGCCGGCGACAGCGGCGGCATGATCGTCGGCGACCGCTACACCCGACTTGACGCCCGTGACGGTGCACAACTGCGTGAACTGGCGCAGGCCCATCAGCTGACTATCAACACCTTCGCCCAAGCGGCGTGGGCCTTGGTGCTGCGCCGCTTGAGCGGTGATCGTGACGTGTTGTTCGGCGTCACGGTGGCGGGGCGCCCGGTGGAAATGCCGGAGATGCAACGCACCGTCGGCCTGTTCATCAACAGCATCGCACTGCGGGTGAAAATGCCTGAGGACGATCAGCGTTGCAGCGTGCGCCAGTGGCTCAGCGGCTTGCTCGACAACAACATGCAACTGCGCGAGTACGAATACCTGCCGCTGGTGAACATCCAGGAGCAGAGCGAATTGCCGAAGGGCCAGCCGCTGTTCGACAGCCTGTTCGTGTTCGAAAACGCCCCGGTGGAAACCTCGGTGCTGGACCGTGCGCAGAGTCTCAACGCAACCTCCGATTCGGGCCGCACCCACACCAACTTCCCGCTGACGGCGGTGTGCTATCCGGGCGATGACCTGGGCTTGCACCTGTCGTACGACCAGCGTTACTTCGACGAAAACACCGTCGAGCGCATGCTCGGTGAGTTCAAACGACTACTGCTGGCGTTGGTCGAAGGGTTCCACGGTGACATGGCTGACCTGCCGTTGCTCGGCGCCGAGGAACAGGACTTCCTGATCCACGGTTGCAACCAGAGCGCACACGAATATCCGCTTGAGCAGAGCTATGTGGCCTTGTTTGAAGCGCAGGTCGCTGCGCATCCGCAGCGGATCGCTGCCAGTTGTCTCGATCAGCAGCACAGCTTTTCCGAGCTGAATCAGCGCAGTAACCGACTCGGTCACGCCTTGGTCGCTGCCGGGGTCGGGCGCGATCAGCCGGTGGCGTTGCTGGCTGAACGCAACCTCGATTTGCTCGGCATGATCATCGGCAGCTTCAAGGCCGGGGCAGGTTATCTGCCGCTGGATCCGGGCCTGCCGACTCAGCGCCTGAGCCGGATTATCGACCTGAGCCGTACGCCGTTGCTGGTCTGCACCGAGGCGTGTCATGAACAAGCCGTCGCGTTGCTGGAAGAGTTCGGTTGCGTCAATCGGCCTAAGCTGTTGGTCTGGGAAGACGTGCAGGCGAGCGATGTTTCGGTGGCCAATCCGGGTATCTACAGCGGCCCGGATAACCTCGCCTACGTGATCTACACCTCCGGCTCCACCGGTTTGCCGAAGGGCGTGATGGTCGAACAGCGCGGCATGCTCAACAACCAATTGAGCAAGGTGCCGTACCTGAACCTGAGCGAGTCCGACGTGATCGCGCAGACCGCTTCGCAAAGCTTCGACATCTCGGTCTGGCAGTTCCTCGCCGCACCGCTGTTCGGCGCGCGGGTCGACATCGTGCCGAACACCGTCGCTCACGATCCGCAAGGTTTGCTGGCACATGTTTCGGTTCAGGGCATCACCGTGCTGGAAAGCGTGCCGTCGCTGATCCAGGGCATGCTCGCCCAGGAGCGCATGAGCCTCGATGGTTTGCGCTGGATGCTGCCGACCGGTGAGGCGATGCCGCCGGAACTGGCGCATCAATGGCTGCTGCGTTATCCGGACATCGGCTTGGTGAATGCCTACGGTCCGGCGGAATGCTCGGATGACGTGGCGTTCTTCCGCGTCGACTTGGCCTCGACTCGCGGCAGCTACTTGCCGATCGGTACGCCGACCGACAACAACCGTTTGTACCTGCTCGACGGCGCACTGGAACTGGTGCCGCTGGGCGCAGTGGGCGAGTTGTGCGTCGCCGGCACCGGGGTCGGGCGCGGTTACGTCAGCGATCCGTTGCGCACCGCCCAGGTGTTTGTGCCGAACCCGTTTGGCGCGCCGGGCGATCGCCTGTATCGCACCGGCGACCTGGCCCGCCGTCGCAGTGACGGCGTGCTGGAGTACGTCGGGCGTATCGACCATCAAGTGAAGATTCGCGGCTACCGCATCGAACTGGGGGAAATCGAAGCACGCCTGCATGAACAACCGGAAGTCCGCGACGCGGCGGTCGGCGTGCAGGAAGGTGCGAACGGTAAACACTTGGTCGGCTATCTGGTGGCTGCGGATTCAGCGCTCAATCCAGCCGAACGCCTGGAACGCATCAAACAACGCCTGCGCGCCGAACTACCGGAGTACATGGTGCCGCTGCATTGGTTGTGGCTGGACAAGATGCCGCTCAACGCCAACGGCAAACTGGACCGCAAGTCCCTGCCGGCGCTGGAGATCGGCCAGTTGCAGAGCCAGGACTACGAAGCGCCGCGCAATGAGCTGGAGCAAATCCTGGCCGCGATCTGGGCCGAGGTGCTGAAGGTGGAGAAGGTCGGTGTGCGCGACAACTTCTTCGAACTGGGCGGGCATTCGCTGCTGGCCACGCAGATCGCTTCGCGGGTACAGAAAACCCTGCAACGGGATGTGCCGCTACGGGCGATGTTCGAATGCAGCACGGTGGAAGAACTGGCCGGGTACATCGATGGGTTGGCGGCCAGCGAGATCACCGAGGAGAAGGTGGATCGGTTGAATGATTTGATGGCGGAGCTGGAGGGGCTTTGATGCTCTAGCGTCCGAGCTGGCCTCATCTCCAGCAGGCTGGCTCCCACAATGGTCTGTGGTGCACACATGATTTGTGATCACCACCAACCCCTGTGGGAGCCAGCCTGCTGGCGATGGCGTCAGATCGGGCGCAATCAATATTGAGTGTGCGGGAGGTTAGATAATCGAATCGATATCGAAGGTTTTCGCCGCCATCAAGCTATCGATGTGTCTTGGTCTGGGAGCCATGGCCAGTTGCTCGGCGGCCTGGTTTTGCGGGTGTGCCTGCCAGCGTGTCAGGCTCTGGGCCAGTTGTTCGGGTTGAGCGCACAGCGCGCCATAGACATCTTCCTGCTTGATGTACTGATAGCGCAGGTTCGCCAGTCGCGTGCGGGTGGTTTTGATCTTGTCGATTTCCTGCTCGAGGGCTGTGATGAAGTTTTCCTGGCTTCGCACGTAAGCATCCGGCCTGGCCAGCAAATCACGTCGCTTGTCGCGCAGATTTTCCGTGACGACGACCAGTGATCCTTCTACGAACTCAAACTCTCGGGGGGTGACCAGCGAACGGTTAGACTCCGATGCTTCTTGCCAACGGCGTAGCACGGCCCAGCACGCCGGGATGTAGGCGCCCATCATGAAGTGGTTCCCGACCTGGAATATCTGCGCCAGCAATGATGGACGGTTCGGCAGGCCGTTATGTTGCTGCAGCGCCAAGGTACACGCGGCATGCTGGTTTATGACGTCACAACCTGGTTCCCAGAGGATCGAGGACATTTCCCTACCGTTAAACTGCACGGGCATGAAGTGGCGCAAGGTGCCGTGGTGTTCATAAGGCTCGCCGCTCAAGTTGGTGATACCCGCAACGAATACCGATACGCCGAGCGGAACGTTGGTGAACGCCAGCGCAGCCCCGGCGCCGAACACATCGGCCTTGGTGTTCATCCAGGTGCCGGGCACGCTGGGCACCGGGTCGTTGTGGTTGACCATGCGGTGATGCACCAGCGGTTCAGCGCTTTTGACGAAGTTGGCGTCACCGGCGCGGGGGGCGCCGTAGGTGTAGAGCTGGAGGGTGTAACCCTCGGGATCGCGCCGCAGCATTTCAGATAGCAGTAACGTTATCGCGCCACCCAGGCTGTGGCCGCAAATCAGCAGTTTTTGACCAGCATAAAATTTATCGAGGTAGTTCACGACAAACTCATTAGCTTTTTGTGCGGCTTCATAAAAACCACGGTGCACCTTGCTATCGGTGCCCTCAAAAGGAACTTGGTATGCATCGGCATCGCGCAGGCCATCGGCTAGTTCTAAAGTGCCCTTCACGGCAATCAGGATCAGTTCGTCGTTGTGGGTGATGAAAGCCTGGGTGTCAGTGGCTCCTTTTTTGTCAACATCGTTGAGGAAATGGACCTTGGCCGGGTGCTCCTGATCATCTTCCAGCTCGGGATTGTTGACGTCATAGAGAGCCGGGTCGAACGGCACTATTTCCAGACGCTTTGAATACGGCACATCTTCATACAGCGGGTAGTAAGGTTTGGCTTGCTTCGACTCGATCCGCCACACTTCATCGAACGTGGCCAAGGCTTCACCAAACCAATTCCCCACGCTCGGTTGCAGCGGAAAGCTCACGGTGCTTTCTCTTACGGGTGTTTCTTTAGGCTCTTGACCAAAAGGGCAGTAACTCAAGGTGGCCATCAAAGCGAGTTGGTAGAGGTTCAGCGCGCAGAACTCGGGGCCGGTCGACAGCATCGGGCGCAAGGCCCGCAGCGGCCGCACTTCCAGCACGGTGTGCTGTTGCGGTAGCAGGGCAAGACCGAGCTTGCCGTGCTCGCCCATGATTTTTGTCCGTCCCAGGCCATCCGGGCGACTGAGCTCTGGAGGTAAATGCGAAACATGCTCGACCAGATGACGCACTTCCACCTGGAGGAACTCATCGGCGCAGGGTTGGGCGGGGTTTTCCATGGTGCGGGTTGCGTCTGGGTTCAGATAGCGGGTCCGCTCGGCGCGTACCTGGAGTTCGGTGATTTTCAGGGGGTAGTGGGGTCTTGTCTGTAAGTCTTTATACAGCTGTTCTGTACCTTCGTACGTTTCATGGAAAACCAGCGCAATCGGGCCTGCAAAATGGTTGGTGACTGTTCCCGTGCCCGTGATATCGAGATAGCCGCTGTACTTCTGACCCTCCGAATCGATCACCGTATAAACCAGTCCGGCATAGGGTTCGCCAGAACCAGACTCGTCGACCAGTTGAAAGCTGCTCCACTTGCCTTGTACCGGGCATGACAGCACTCTGCTGCCCAAACCGGATGACAACTCTTTATCCATTGACGTCATGTCCAAATCTCCTTATTCCGTGCAGCCGGGGTAAATGGTGCAGACGCGGCCATCCGGCATCTTGAAGTGGCTGAAATCCGTGTAATTGCCATTGCAATAAGCGCGTTGGTCCTCAAAACCTTTGCCCATGCAGCGCTTCCAGCCCCCGGGCACTTTGACCCAGGTGTCTCCCCAGCCAGGCCGTTCTTCCTTGGCCAACGTAATCTTCATTTTCACGACCTTGCCCGGCAGTTGATCGAGGGTGTACGCCGAGAACGGACGACCCTTTCCCAGCTCGCCTTGCTCATTGGTTTTTTTGCAGTCGAGGATTTTTCTGAGGATGCGGGGCTTGCCCGAGGTGCGAAACCACCATTGGCACTCGCCAAAAAATGTACTTTCACCCGAGTCGCTGAAAGTGCGCTGGTACTGCTCCTCCAACTCATCCCGAAAGGCAACATTGGCGCTGTCCGCGCTAAACTCTCTGCGGGTTTTGCCATAGCTCGCATTGATATCCAGCTCAATGCGCCGGATCACCAAGGGACAGCCATTGCGCGTGCGGCGGATGGTGATTTCGGCATCCGGCTGGTATTGCGTTCGCCATTCGCGATTGAACGTGGGCGCTATGTTGTCGCGGTTTTTAACGGTGCAGGTTTCACCCTTGGCGGGCACGTAGTAGACCGTTGCGACGTAAGCGAAACCAGGCGGCAAGTCCGCCGTGAAAGTGAAGGTATTCGGTTGGCTAGCGCAGCCGGCGGTCAGCGCGAAACAACCACTCAGGATTGTCGTGCGCAAGGCAGAGGTGAATCGCAAGTGTGGGTTAGCGTCGAACATCCCTTGTTCCTTGTCCGGTGACGTGGCACAGGCTCCGGGACCCGGATGTGAAAGACCTTCCATGGCCAGATCACAACACGACGTGTCGGAGTCGGTTTCCGTGCAACGCTAACAAGAGCGTCAATGAATTGATGTCAGACGCTTCCTAAATTGCAGGTTGTACTCGGATGGTATCGTCGGAGTTCCACTCGAAGTGGGCATGACTGCACTCTGCTGCCCAAACCTGATGACAACTCTTTATCCATTGACGTCATGTACAAATCTCCTTTTATTCCATGCAGCCTGGGTAAATGGTGCATTGGCGTCCATCGGGCATTCGAAAGCCGCTGAAGTCTTTGTAATTGCCGTAGCAAAACGCGTACTGGTCTTCGAAGTTGTCGCCCATGCATCGCTTCCAGCCGTCAGGCACCTTGACCCAGGTATCGCCAATGGCGGGCCGTTCCTCTTTAGCCAGCGTGATCTTCATTTTCACGACCTTGCCCGGCAGTTGATCGAGGGTGTACGCCGAGAACGGACGACCCTTTCCCAGCTCGCCTTGCGCATTGGTTTTTTTGCAGTCGAGGATTTTGACAATGCGCCGCGAGGCCCCCGCGGTGCGGAACCACCATTGGCACTCGCCGAAAAACATACTTTCACCCGAGTCGCTGAAAGTGCGCTGGTACTGCTCCTCCAACTCATACCGAACGGCGACGTTGGCGCTGTCGCCGCCAAAATCTCCCCGGGTTTTGCCGTAGGAGGCATTGATTTCCAACTCAATGCGCCTGATTACCAAAGGGCAGCCGCTGACAGTTCTGTACAAGGCAATTTCGGCTGTAGATACGTAGGACTCACGCCATTTCAAGTTATACCCAACCTCAGTGTTCCTCCCGCCGGGTACCGTGCAGGTTTCACCTTTGGCTGGCACATATACGGCAATGGCCTGATACGCGAAACCAGGCGGCAAGTCCGCCGTGAAAGTGAAGGTATTCGGCTGGCTGGCGCAGCCGACGACCAACACGATGCAGCCACCCAGGCTCGCGGCTTGCCAAACACCGTTCATCACGGCATCACCCCCCGTAGTGCGTACACCCGCTCAAAATGTTCAGCCGGCGTTTCCCCGGCACGCACCTGCCAATGCGCTGCGAGGGTGTAGGCCGGTGCCTGCAGACTCTGGACCAGCAGAAACTCCAATTGCTGTGGCTCATGCCAGCCCCATGCATCCGCTTGCGACAGCCGATCGCGCAGCCAGACGTCGGGGTCGTGCCGTTCGGCGAGGTCGGCGTAGGCTTTTACATGCTCGGCCAGCAGGTAGCGATGGGCATTGATCCGCAGAATTTCGTTCGCCTGTGAAGGGTGAGCCGGTGTATGCAACCACAGGGGTTCGCAGGGCACGGGATAACTGCCGGGGGCAGGGTTGTTGGCAGTTTTCCAGTCTGCGCCATCCCAGTAGCAGACACTGACCGCCGGCCCGAGGTAGGCCGGACAAGTCTCGGCGGATAATTGTTCGAGGGCTCGGGCCAACACCCGATTGTCGTGAAAGCGATACAGCGCCTGGTGCGGGCGTGTACCAATGAGCAACCGTTCATGCCAGTGTTTGATCAGTTTGGGCAGGTCACCTTTTTGCAGGCTGACCAGCCACCCCCAGTCGCGCTGCGGATGCTTGAACAGTTGATCGATGCGACCGTCGCCGGGCTGGTCGAGGGTGAAGATGAACGGTCCGGCATCCGCCAGATCAGCGATGTCAGTGCCCTCGTAGACACTCACGTATTGCTCGAATTGGCTGGAGCTCAATAGCAACTGGCGAGTGTCGCGTTCATTTTCCGAGTCCAGTATCAAACACAACGAATGACCAGAACGTTGCTGGTCAGCCATCCAGCGGCGGGGAAACGAGTCAGTCATGCGACGGCTCCATTGGGCAGGCAGATACCTTCGCGACAGGCTTCACAAATCGGGCAAAAGTCCGAAGCCATCATCTTGCTGGCCGTCATCAATGCGCTTTGGCTGGGTGCTAACAGGGGAGGCAGTTGCGGTGGCGCTGACAGCGCGTCAACCAGTCCGGGTGCCGATATGGCTGAGCCCGGCACCGGAGCACCACCGATCTGTATATCGCTGCTGCTGAAAATACCGCCAAGGCCCATCACGATGTGCTGGCCTCCGATCCGCAAACTGATGCTGGTGCCCGCCTCAAGAACCAGATGCTGACCCGCCCTGATGCAAACCTGTTCACCCGCATCGATGACCAGCGATTGATCGACGCGGGTGTGGCTGTTGCTGGCGATGTGTACTTTGCGATCTCCTCTGACGGTGCGGTGCTCTTCAGCCTCCAGCACCGTAACGCTGTTGCCCTTGACCGTTTCCCGACGCTCATTGCCCACTTCGAGGCGGCTGTCGTTTTCGATCTTCTGTTCCATGTCGCGTTGGGCGCGCAGGTAGATCAACTCCCGGCCGACGCGATCCTCCAGATGCAGTTCGTTGAAGCCTGTGCTGTTCGGCGAACTGCGGGATCGAAATACACTGCGGGTCTTGTGTTCCGGCAGTTCGTAGGCCGGCGGGTTGATGCTGTTGATCAGGCAGCCGCTGATCACGGGATGGTCGGGGTCACCCTCCAGAAAACTGACGAGCACTTCCATACCCACTCTTGGCAGGGTGACGCTGCCATGAGCATTGCCGGCTGAACTGGAGGCCACCCGCAACCAGCAACTGCTTTTATCGTCATGCCGGCCTTGGCGATCCCAGTGAAACTGCACCTTGACCCGACCGTATTGGTCGCAATAAATCTCCTCGCCTTTGGGACCGGTGACCGTGGCGGACTGACTGCCGAGCATTCGCGGTTTTTCGTGGCGCAGGGGCGGGCGGTAAAAAACGTCCCAGGGCGTGGCGAGAAAGCGGTTGCGATAACCCTGAACAAAGTCATTTGCCCGGCCGGTTGTATCGTGGTCAGCGTTTTCTTCGAGTACGCCGGGTTGTCGGCCTTCGTGGCTGATGCTTGTCAGTAGCCACAGATCATTCAATTCGCTGATCGGATGGTCGGATAGCTGCAGAAAATAACCGGCAACCAGGGCCGGTTGATCGCTTTCTCCCTCGGCCAGACGGTGATCGGCGCGGTGGCGCTCCAAGGCTCGTTGACTCAGCAGTTTGCCGCGCCCGCCCTGGGTGAAACGGCCCGGGTAAACATAATCTTCAAGATTCGGCTCAGCATAGCCGGGCTCGGCTCGGTACTCGGATTCCAGCAATCTGCTGGCTTTTTTAAAGTCGTAATCGCGGTGTGTGGTGCGACTGGTTCGGGCGACCATTTGCAGCTTGAATTGTTTGATGACCGGCTCTTCGGCAACCATGCCGCTGTCTTGTCGATACGGCGTCATGCCTTCAATCCGGGGGAATACTGCCTGACTGTCGCCAAATACCAGCAGATGCTTTTCACGGCTATGACAGAAGTGATAATGCAGGCCTTCCTCTTCGCAGAGGCGCTGGATGAAGTGCAAATCCGACTCCCGGTATTGCACGCAGTACTCGCGAGGAGGATATGCCGAGACCAGATGAAACACGTGAAACTCACGGTGCAGGCCGTGATCCTCCAGTACTTGCGCAATGATCTGCGGGACGGTCAGTTGTTGAAAAATGCGCTGGTTGGTTCGGTGCGCCAGATTGGTCAGCTGAGGTACCAGCGTCAGGCTGTAACGAGTCAGGCGTTTGCCGCCATCGCCACGGGCGACGCGATTGACTTGGCCGTGAATGCCATTTCCATTGCCATGCTCGTTGAAGGCCAGGAAAGCCTGTTTATGCAGCAGGTTTTCCAGGTCCAGATCGGGCCGTTCGCTAACCAGTTCGATCTCGAAGGCGTAGGGTTCACTGATGTACTCGTTGCCTGTGAACGCCAGGACCTGAAAGTCGTGTTCATAGTCAGTGATGGTGAGGGTGAAACGGGTATCGGGGCGCGTATTGAACATTCATGACTCCTTGTCCTGCAACGTGGCACTGACTCCAAGGCGTAGTTCCAGCCTGTGCAAAAAAGTCTTCCTTGACCTGATTACACGCAATCGCCCTGAAGTCCGGTTCAGTGCAACGCTATCAAGGCTGCCGATGAATTGATGTCAGACGCTTCCCAAATGCTGTTACAAATCACCAACGAAAAACCGCGTCCCAGTGCGTCGCATCAAGGCCAAAGGCTGAAACGTTTGGATGATTGACGGCCGTTGGCGCACGGCTCAGTCTTGGCATTTCATTTTTGGCGAGTAGACAGTCAATGCCCTTCGCAACGATAGATGGACAATCCCTCCACTACATCGACCAAGGCAGCGGCCCGGCCGTCCTGCTGGCCGGCAGTTACCTGTGGGACCAGGCCATGTGGGCGCCACAGATTGCCGCGTTGTCGCAGCAGTACCGGGTGATCGCCCTGGACTTGTGGGGCCACGGTGAATCCGGGCCGTTGCCCGCAGGCACGACTTCGCTGGACGATGTGGCGCGTCAGGCATTGGCGCTGCTCGATCATCTGGATGTCGATCGCGTCACATTGGTCGGACTGTCGGTCGGCGGCATGTGGGGCGTGCGTCTGGCGTTGTCGGCACCGCAGCGGCTCAACGGGTTGGTGCTGATGGACACCTACGTCGGCGTCGAACCGGAGCCAACCCGCCAGTACTATTTCTCGTTGTTCGACATGATTGAGCAAACCGGTGTGATCGCGCCGCAATTGCTGGACATCGTGGTGCCGATTTTCTTCCGGCCGGGCATCGATCCGCAGTCGGCGCTGTATCAGGACTTCCGCGCCAAACTGGCTGCATTACCACCGGAGCGCTTGCGCGAAAGCATCGTGCCGATGGGGCGGATTACCTTTGGACGGGATGATCTGTTGCCGCGATTGGGCGAGTTGGATGCGGCGAACACGCTGGTGTTGTGCGGCGATCAGGACAAGCCGCGGCCACCATCGGAGGCCCATGAAATGGCGGAGTTGATCGGTTGCGAGTGCGTGCTGGTGCCGGAGGCGGGGCATATTTCCAATCTGGAGAATCCGGGGTTTGTCACTGCCGAACTGCTGAGGTTTTTAGCCGAGAGAAATTAATCGAACCTGCCGACGCCATCGCGAGCAAGCTCGCTCCCACAGGTAATCGCATATCCCTGGGGGAGCGAGCTTGCTCGTGATGAGGTCAATGAAATCACTTCGGCCCGAGAATCTTCGCCAACTTGTCCGGCGAAGGCGCGCCTTGCTGCTGTTGCAGCTCACCCTTGCTGTCCATATAGAAAATCGCCGGGGTGGCTTGCAACTCAAGGTCTTCCATCAACTGCATGTTGGCTGCGAGTTTCGCCTGGATCGCTGGCGGCACATCTTTCAAGGCCTTGAGCGAGCTGCCCTTGCCGGCCGCTTCGTGGTCTTGCAGGGCTTTCTGCGGATCCTTGGCGGCGAGCAGGGCAGCGGACTTGCCGGGGCTGTCTTCGCGGATGATGCCGACCATGATGTGGCGCAGTTGCACCTTGCCGGCCTTGACCCATGGCCGCGCCTGCTCCCAGAACATGTTGCAGTAAGGGCAGTTCGGATCGCTGAACATGTAGACGATGCGCGGTGCATCCTTGTTGCCGTCGGCGATCCAGTTGCTCGCTTCCATCTTGGCCCAGACTTCCTTGGCCATCGGCGCGTACACCAGTTTTTGCAACGGCGCGCTGCTTAGGTCGTTGCCTTCGGCATCGTACAGACTACCCAGCAGCACGTGCTTGCCGTCCGGCGTCAGGTACAGCGCCATGCCACGGTTCTGGTATTGCGCCGCGTAACCGCGCAAACCATCCGGGGCGTCGAATTGACCGACGATCTTCGCGCCTTTGGCTTCGATCTTCTTGATCGCCTCGGGCAACTCTTCGGCCTGCACCGATGGCAGGTGCAGCAGGGCGGCACCCAGGCTCAGGGTCAGCAGGTGGCGGAGGCGGGGCATGGCAGTTTCCTTGAAGAGGTGGCAGGTACGTTGTCGAAATTTTCCAGGGCGCGGGCCAGGCTGGCTTGCGACAGTTCGCCCAGATGGCTGCCCAGCAGGCGACCGTCGGGGCTATAGAACAGCGTAGTCGGCAATGCCATGGAACCGACGGCCTGGCCCAAACGACCACCGCCGTCGAACAGCACGTTGGACAGGCTCAGGCCCTGGGTTTCCAGAAACGTGGCGACGCTTTGCATGCTTTCGGCCTGATTGACGAACAGGAAGGTCAGGTCGGGACGTTGTTGTTGGGCGTTTTCCAGCACCGGCATTTCCCGGCGACACGGCGGACACCAAGTGGCCCACAGATTGATCACCAGCGGGCCGCCTTTGTAGTCGGCCAGTTGCACGGTTTCACCGGCCGCATTGCGCAGGGTGATTTCCGGCAGGCGCGTGCCTTGCTCATAAATACTCAGTGAGAACGTTGCCAGCAGCCAGAACGCCAGGCCGCTGGCCACGCCAAAGCCCAGCGGACGACGCAGACCCGGGCGGCGCCAGCCGCGGTACACGGTGGCGAGCACCAGCGCGATCACCCCCGGCCAGGCGAGGAAACCGCCGTCGCGCAGGTCGATGACCTGCCAGGGATCACTGCGATAGTGGCTCCAGTAAACGGCGACGAAACCGATCCGCGCCGCGAGCATGCCGATCAGGAACAGGCTGAACAGCACCGACTCGGGGTTCTCGCCCCCGCGCTTGGCCACCCGCCAACCGACGAACGTCGCCAGTGCCAATGCACTGATCAGCAGCAGATGGTTAAGCGCGATGGCAAAGGTGCCGAGGGTAAAAGTCAGCATTAACGGGCGTCTCGGGTGGTGGTCCAGCGTTGCAGGAACGTGTCGGCATCGACCTCACCGGTGATGCGCTGGCTGCGGCGCTCGACGCCGTCGGCACCGATCCACAACAGGCTCGGTGGCCCCGGCACTTTGTAACGGCCGAGCAGTTCACGGCTGGCGGCATTGTCGGCGGTGACGTCCAGTCGGAGCAAGCGCACATCGCTCAAGGCTTCGAGCACTTTGGTTTTGCCGAACACCTGTTTTTCCATGACTTTGCATGACACGCACCAGTCGGCGTAGTAGTCCAGCAACACCCACTGGCCCTGCGCTTGTGCTGCATCGAGTTCCCGTTGCAGTGCTTGCGGGTCCTTGATGGTGGTGAAGGCGTCGTGACCGACCGGGACAGCCGCAACCGCCGTGTTTGACGCGCGGTAAACCTGCAACGGCTTGAACAGATCATCACTACCGCCCGCCGCGCCGATCATCAACAGACTGCCCCACAAACCGAGCAGCAACGACGTGGCACCGAACAGATGCGCCACGCGACCAAAACCGTCCGATTGCTTCCAGGCGCTGTAGGCCGCGATCAGCAGCAACGCGCCGCACAAGCCGATCCACAATGATTCATCCAGCACCGGACGCAGCATCAGCAACGCGGTGGCGAGGAACAGGAAACCGAAAATACCTTTGACCAGGTTCATCCAGGCGCCAGGTTTGGGCATGAAGCGATTGCCGACGGTCACCAGCAACAGCAGCGGCACACCGATGCCGATGCCCATGGCGAACAGGATCAGCCCGCCATGCAACGCGTTACCACTCTGCGCGATGTAGAGCAGGGCGCCGGCCAGCGGTGCGGTCATGCACGGACCGACCAGCAGACCGGACAAGGCGCCCAGCACACCGGCACCGATCAGGCTGCCGCCGCGCTGATTGCGCGAGACGTTTTCCAGGCGATCACGCACGGCCACCGGCAATTGCAACTCGAAGAAGCCGAACATCGGCAACGCCAGCAGC
The DNA here is from genome assembly GCF_036884845.1 of Pseudomonas sp. MAG733B. Lineage (NCBI taxonomy): Bacteria > Pseudomonadati > Pseudomonadota > Gammaproteobacteria > Pseudomonadales > Pseudomonadaceae > Pseudomonas > Pseudomonas sp. MAG733B. Next base: position 5,326,055 of record NZ_CP145732.1, on the reverse strand, counting down.
ACGAAAACTGCGGCGAAGCTGCCCAGCAGCCAAGGGTTTTGCAACCAGGCTTGCAGGTTCGCCCCCAGGGAAGCCGCCAACACGCCCATCGCCGCATACACCAGCGCCATGCTCACCACGTAACTGCCGGCCAGCGCCAAACCGCGTTTGGGCGAAGCACCGCTGCCAACAATCAATCCGGCCAGAATCGGCAACATCGGCAACGAGCAAGGTGTGAAGGCCAGCAACAGGCCAAGACCGAAGAACACCAACAAGCTCCAGCCCAGCGCACGTTGTTGCAGGTTGCTGGCCAGGGCTTGGTCGGGCGCTTCATTCGTCGTGCCGGCCGCAGTGGCGCTGCCCAGATCTACGACTTTGGTTTGCGGTGGATAACACAAACCGGCGTCGGCACAGCCCTGATAACTCACGTTGACCTTACCGCTGGCACCGGCGGGAATCTTCAGTTCCAGGCCTTGACGATAAACCTGCTGTTCACCGAAAAACTCGTCGCTGTGGGATTCGCCTTCCGGCAATGCCGGATGCTGATCGGCAGGCAAACCGTCGAATTTCAGCCGTTTCTGATACAGGTAATAGCCGTCGGCAATCTGCCAAAAGAGCTGGGTTTCACCGGATTCCAGGCGTTCGGAGGTGAATACGAACGCTTTGTCGACGGGCAGAAAATCGGGTTTGGTCTCGAACGGATTGCTTCCGGCCTGGGTCAGGCTGGAGAACAGCAGGGCGACGAGTAGAAACAGCTGACGCATGGAAAAGCCTTATCCTTTGCAAGTGAGCTGCACAATGGGCGGCGGCGATTAACCGATGATTAACCGTGGCGGCCTTGTTGCAGTGGCGCTTGCGGCATAATGTCCGCTTAATCGGTCAGCGGCCTAATCAGCATTATTTACACGAGGCTCTCCATGCACGTACTGGTTTGTGAAGACGATGAGTTGATCGCCAGCGGCATCGTCGCCGGCCTGACCGCCCAAGGTCTGACCGTGGAACATGTGGCCACGGCGTCTGCTGCGCGGGCGATGCTCAAGGTGGCGGAGTTCGACGTGATGGTGCTCGACCTCGGCTTGCCCGACGAAGATGGCCTCAAGTTGTTGCAGCAGTTGCGCCATAACGGACTGGAACTGCCGGTGCTGATCCTCACGGCCCGGGACTCGGTGACCGACCGCGTCGACGGTTTGCAGGCCGGTGCCGACGACTATCTGCTCAAGCCTTTCGACCTGCGTGAACTTGCCGCGCGCCTGCACACCCTGCTGCGACGGGTGGCGGGGCGCAGCGTCAACCTGATCGAACATGGCGCTTTGACTTACGACCCGAGCAGCCGCGAAACCACGCTCGCCGGTCAGCCGGTCGACCTCTCGCGCCGCGAGCAATCGCTGCTACAGGCGCTGCTGCACAACCGAGGCCGGGTGCTGTCCACTGAGCAGCTCAAGGACAGCGTCTACGGTTTCAACGACGAATTGGAGAGCAACGCCCTCAACGTCCACATCCATCACCTGCGGCGCAAACTCGGCAACGGCATTGTCGAGACCGTGCGCGGCCTGGGCTATCGCCTGGGACCGGCTGATGGCGGAGAACAATCGAAGTGATGAGTTTGCGTTTGCGCCTGAGCCTGACGCTCGGCGCCGCGTTTGCGCTGATCTGGGCGCTGGCTGCGGCCTGGATGCTCAGCGACCTGCGCAACCAAATGATGTTTTCCCTCGACCAGCGCCTGGTGGCGTCGGCGCGGATGGTCGCCGGGTTGATGGAGCAACTGCCGCCGTTGCCGAACAAGGGCGAGGGCACGCATTTCAGCGCCGAACAGTTGAACATTCCCGGGGGCATGGCGTGTCAGGTCAGCTCGTTGCGCGGGGAAATTCTCGCCCGTAGCCACAGCGATCCGGGGCAAACCCTGGAAGCCGAGAAAATGGGTTTCCACGATCAGATGATCGACGGCGCGCCGTGGCGCAGTTTCACCTTGGCCCGGGGCGATTTGCGCATCACCACGGCGGATCGGCAAATCGAGCGTGAGGCGTTGAACATGTCGATCCTGCTGGCCGCTTCGGTGCCGGTAGGTGTGGCGTTGCTCGGTTGTCTGTGCCTGCTGTGGCTGGGGATTGGCCAGGGGCTGGCGCCGCTCAATCGCATGCGCGATGCCTTGATGCGTCGCAGTCCCGACTCGCTGGAGCCCTTGCAGGTTCAGCCGTTGCCCAGCGAATTGCAACCGTTGCTTGAAACGCAAAACCAGTTGTTCCAGCGCATCGGCAAGACCATCGAGCGCGAACGTCGGCTGACCGGTGACGCCGCCCACGAATTGCGCAGTCCGCTGACCGCGATCAAGACCCACCTGCAAGTGGCGCGCATGACCGATGGCGCGGCCCGGGATCAATCCCTGGCCCGGGCCGAAGAGGGTGCCGATCGCTTGCACCGGACCCTTGAGCAATTGCTGTTGCTGGCGCGGGTCGAGGGCAGTCTGTCGTTCGACGATGGCGTGCAATGCAGCGCCGAGCAAGTGGCGAAACTGGCGATTCAGGATACGGCCGGCGGTGATCGCCAGCGCATCAAGTTTCAACCGCCGACTCAGGTGTCTCAGGCACCGGTCAAAATGCCTGCCGTGCTGTCGATTGCCGCGCTGCGCAACTTGCTGGATAACGCCTTGCGCCATACACCCGGCGAGGGTCCGGTGGAGCTGAGCCTGCAAACTACCGGCAACCGCGTGCAGTTCGTGGTGCGCGATCACGGGCCGGGCATTGCCGAAGATGACCTGCAACATTTGACCCAACGCTTCTGGCGCAACGGCCAGAGCACCGGTTGCGGCCTCGGGTTGGCGATTGTGCAGGCCATCGTCCAGCGCTGTGGTTGCACGCTGCATTTCGACAGCCGGCCGGACGGGTTGCGGGTTGAACTGACCATGCCGTTGCAACCGATCTGACAAACACCACAAACCCTGTAGGAGCAGCCGAAGGCTCGGGCCGCGTTCGGCAGCTCCTACATAAAGCCACGTCGCACATCATCTGTAACTTCTCTCCATTGGCCGCCCGGACCGCCCACGACTATCGTTCCTCACACTCATGGATTGAGGTGACCGCGTCATGGAAGCATCCGTACACACCTGCAAGGCAACCCCGGCCGACGCCGGTATCATCAGCCGCATCATCGAGCGCTCCATTCGCGTCGGCTGTGCGCTCGACCACCGCAACGATCCGCAAACCGTTGCCGCCTGGACCCACAACAACACCGTCGAACACATTCTGCCCTGGCTCAACGACCAACGGTTGTACCTCAACATCGCCCTGTTGCAGGACAAACCGGTGGGTGTCGCCATGGCTTCGGTCAGCGGCAAAGTGGCGTTCTGTTACGTGCAGCCGGAATGGTTTCGCCGGGGTGCCGGGCAAGCGCTGGTGCATGATCTTGAGGGCTGGCTGATCAACCAGGGTTTGCGCCAGTCCCGACTCAACAGCACCCGCACCGGTGAAGCCTTTTATCGGCGACTGGGTTATCGGGTGTGCGCAGAAACATTCGCGGTGGCGGGACTTCATGCCATCCCCATGCACAAAGCCTTGCCTGAGGTCTAAATCGCCGAGCCCCTGATGCGTTTCCAGAACAGGAAAACCTTATTGAGGGGTCGAGAGATGTCAGTCGCTACCAGCCTTATCGAAGATCAGCCGGCCCGGGTCGCCCCGACCGAGACGCTGTATCAGTTCAATGAATCGCCGTTGCTGGCCCGTCAGAGCCGGCAGGAATCCAATGCTCGCAGCTATCCGCGACGCATTCCCCTGGCGCTCAAGCGTGCCAAGGGCATTCATGTCGAAGACGTTGAAGGTCGCACGTTCATCGACTGCCTGGCCGGCGCCGGCACCCTGGCCCTGGGGCACAACCATCCGGTGGTGATCGAAGCCATTCAGCAAGTGCTGGCTGACGAATTGCCGCTGCACACCCTGGACCTGACGACGCCAGTCAAGGATCAGTTCGTTCAGGATCTGTTCGGCCTGTTGCCGCCAGCACTGGCCGCAGAAGCCAAGATCCAGTTCTGCGGCCCGACCGGCACCGATGCCGTCGAAGCCGCGCTGAAACTGGTGCGCACCGCCACCGGCCGCAGCACCGTGGTGTCGTTCCAGGGCGGTTATCACGGCATGAGCCAGGGCGCGCTCAGCCTGATGGGCAGCCTGGGGCCGAAAAAACCCTTGGGCGCTTTGCTCAGCAGCGGCGTGCAGTTCATGCCGTATCCCTACGATTATCGTTGCCCGTTCGGATTGGGCGGCGCGCAAGGGGTCAAGGCCAACCTGAATTATCTGGAAAACCTGCTCAACGATCCCGAAGCCGGTGTGCAACTGCCGGCAGCGGTGATCGTGGAAGTGGTGCAGGGCGAGGGCGGGGTGATCCCGGCGGACCTGGACTGGTTGCGCGGTTTGCGCCGGATCACCGAAAAGGCCGGCGTGGCGCTGATCGTTGACGAGATCCAGAGCGGTTTCGCCCGCACCGGCAAGATGTTTGCCTTCGAGCATGCCGGGATCATTCCGGACGTGGTGGTGATGTCCAAGGCTATCGGCGGCAGCCTGCCGCTGGCGGTGGTGGTCTATCGCGACTGGCTCGACACCTGGCTGCCGGGCGCCCATGCCGGGACCTTCCGCGGCAATCAGATGGCCATGGCTGCCGGTTCGGCGGTGATGCGTTATCTGGTCGAGCACAAGGTCTGCGAACACGCCGCCGCCATGGGCGAGCGCTTGAGCGAACACCTGCGCATCCTGCAGCGGGATTTCCCGCAACTGGGCGACATTCGCGGTCGCGGTCTGATGCTCGGTGTCGAACTGGTCGACCCGACTGGCGCACTGGACGCTCAGGGGCATCCGCCAGCGTTTGCGCGTCTGGCGCCGCTGGTGCAGCGCGAATGCCTCAAGCGTGGCTTGATCCTGGAACTCGGTGGCCGTCACGGCGCGGTGGTGCGTTTCCTGCCGCCGCTGGTGATTACCGCCGCAGAAATCGACCACGTCGCCGAGATTTTCGGCCGGGCGTTGGCCGCCGCGACCACCGGCCTGTAAATTTTCCAGGCCCTGGAACGTTCCTTCTACATAGCGGCTGCACGTTGCGTGCAGCCCACCCTACAGTGATGGAGAGACAGCATGACGTCAGTATTCGACCGCGAGGACATCCTCTTTCAGGTCGTGGTCAACCACGAAGAGCAATACTCGATCTGGCCCGACTACAAGGCCGTGCCGGAAGGCTGGCGCACCGTGGGCAAGAGCGGACTGAAGAAGGAATGCCTGGCGTATATCGAGGAAACCTGGACTGACATGCGTCCGCTGAGCTTGCGCCAGAAGATGGATGAGCAGGCTGTTGCTCACTAAACATCTGCGCTAAAAAAGCCCGCTGGACTGGTGACGGTCAGCGGGCTTTTTGTAGCGGGTAATCCCTGTAGGAGCTGTCGAGTGCAACGAGGCTGCGATCTTTTGATTTTTTTTCAAAGCAAGATCAAAAGATCGTCCGAACGCGGCCCGAGCCTTCGGCAGCTCCTACATCGTCATCGCCAGCAGGCTGGCTCCCACAGGGGGCTGCGGTGATCAGCCACTCAACCCCTTGATCACCAAATCCACATCCCCCTCCAACTCGGCCACCGGATCAGCCGCGTCGACACTTAACACCACCAACCGACTCCCGGCCTCAGCGATCACCGCTTTTACCGCATCTGAAGGCTGGCGATGGTGCAGCACCACGGCCACGTCATTGTCTTTGAGCGTCGCAGCCAATGCCTTCAGCGCTTCAGGCGTCCACTCGGCATCCGGTCTTGCGTCCAGGCCAACCAGCTCAAGATTGAGACCGCCAATCAGATAGCCGAAGTGATCGCTTAGGCTCATCACGCTAAGGTTGTCGGCAGCAGCCAGACGCGCCTCGCTGTCAGCACTGAGCTTGAGCAAACGCTGTTTCAACGTCGCCAGATTGGCCTCGATCGCAGGCTTGGCCGTGGGCGCCAGGCGCACCAGGTCCGCCGCCATCACGTCCGCCATTCGCCCCATGTTGTTGCTGGCGAGCCACGGTTGACTGTTCAAGCCGTCGACCTTGTTGTCAGGCTGCACGGCGATGCCGGGCAGGGCACCGTCCACCGGGCGGGCTGCGTCGACTTCGATGATGCGGATGTTGCTGCGCCGCGAGATCGGGTACAGCGGATCATCCGGCCACAGCGAACGCAAGCCGATCACCGCGTCGGCGTCGGTCGCCAGTTTGGCCAGCGCCGGGGCGCCTCGGCCGGTGAAGTAGGCGGTCTGACGGCTGCCGGGCAGGTTGTCCGGCGCGGCGCGTTCCAGTTTGACGTCGGTGCCTTTGAGCAGGACTTCGCCCAAGCCGTAGGTGATCGGCAACGAGGCCAGCACACGCAGCGGCTTGCTGTTGTCAGCGGCGAAGGACGTTGTGGCCAGCCCGCACAGGGCGACCGCCAGGGTCAATTGGCGTAGAGAAAAAGTCATTTATCCAAGGTTCCCTTTCAGGCTGGGGACGACGCCGCGCGCGATGGCGGACAGGGCGAAGGCGATACCGGCCACCAGAATGATCGCGGCACCGGACGGAATCGGCAGGTCGAAGACGATCGGCGCGAGAATGCCGCACAGCGTGCTGATCGTGGCGATCGCTACCGAGCACCAGAAAAAGCCTTTCAACGATTGGCTGAGCAAACGCGCCGCTGCGGCCGGAATCACCAGCAGCGCACCGACCAGGATCGCGCCGATCACTTTCACCGCGGCAACGGTGATCAGCGTCACCAGAATCACGAACAGATAATCCAGCGACTTCACCGCCACGCCGCGCACCGCCGCCAGTTGCGGGTTGAAACTGGCGAGCATGATGCGGTTGTACAGCGGCAAGGCCAGGGCCATCACCAGCGAGCCGACGATGGCCAGCACCAGCAGGTCATTGCCGTTGACCGTCAGCACCGAACCGAACAGCACGTTTTCCAGAATGTGCACGTTGATCTTGCCCGCCAGAATCAGCAGCAGACTCGCACCCAGTGCCAGGGACACCGAGAGGAACACGCCGATCAAAGTGTCCGGCGCCAGGCCGGTGCGGTTGCGCAGGTAGTTGAGCAGGATGCCGAACAACAGGCAGTAACCGAACAGGCTGCCATAAGGGCCGGTGTAGGGTTCACCGAGCAGGATGCCGATGGCGACGCCGGTCAGCGCTGCGTGACCCACCGCTTCGGAGAAAAACGCGAAGCGCTTGACCACCACCAGCGTGCCCAAACCGCCCAGCACCGGACCGATCAACAACCCTGCGAGCAGCGCGTTGACCACAAATCCATACGCCAGCGCTTCAGGCAGATAACCCGCAGAGGCCCAGCCTTGGACCATCAAACGAAAGGCTTCGTAACTCATCAGGCAGCGCTCCGTGGATGGGTCGAAAACAGGGTCAGCAGGCGATCCGGGGTCAATGCCAGTTTCGGCGTGGCGTCGAACAGCACCCGGCGATTGAGGCCGGTAACGTGATCGGCCAGACGCCCGACGGCTTCCAGATCGTGCTCGATCCACAGCACGGTTATGCCTGCTGCGCGCCAGTCGCCGAGCAAACGCTCGAACACCCGAATCCCGGCTTCATCGAGGGCCGACATCGGCTCGTCCAGCACCAGCAATTGCGGTGCTGGAATCAACCCTTGCGCCAACAACACCCGCTGACGCTCGCCGCCGGACAGCGCACCCATGCGCCGCTTGCGCTTGTCTTGCATGCCGACCCGTTCCAGCGCGTCGCCGATTGCCGCCGCGTAGTGCTTGCTCAAACCGAGGAATGCCGGGCGTCGCTGGCACATGGCGGCCATGAAATCGTCGACGGTCATCGGCAAGCCGCGATCGAACTCCAGGGCTTGCGGCACGTAGCCGATCGTCCCCGGTTCGCCCGGCCATTGCAGGCTCAGGCGGCCCTGATGCGGCATCTGACCGAGCAAGGTCTTGATCAGCGAACTCTTGCCACCACCGTTGGGGCCGACCAGTGCGTGCACGCTGCCGGGTTGAACCTCAAAGGTGACCTTGTCGAGGATCGTCGTGCGCCCAAGGGTCAGGCTGACCTCCGCAAAATCCAGCGTCGGCCCCGAAACCTGTAGGAGCGAGCCTGCTCGCGATTGCGGTGTGTCAGTTGACGATGCTGCTGACTGACCGGACGCCTTCGCGAGCAAGCTCGCTCCCACAGGGGATTCTGCATCGGCCAGGATGGTTTCTTTCGAGGTCATTTGCCCGACTCCTGAATCGCCCGGACCACCGTGTTGAGGTTGCCGGTCATTTCCTTTTCGTACTTGTCGGCGGTGTATTCGCCGTAGGAAATGTGCGACAGCGGATACAGCTTCACCCCGGATTCACGCTGGATGGTGTCGACGTAGGTGGACGGGAAATCCATCTCCGAGAAGATCACCTTCACGTCCAGTTCTCGCAGTTGGTCGATGGTTTTTTTCAACTGGCTCGGGCTCGGCTCGATGCCGTGGGCCGGTTCGACCACGGCTGTCACTTCCAGGCCGAATTCGCGCAGCAAGTAGTCGTAGGCGGCGTGCACCGTGGCCACCCGCAGCTCGGCGTTCGGTGCCTCGGTCAGTTTGGCCAGGGCGTCGGCGCGCATCTTGCGCAGGCGTTTGCCGTAGGCGCGGGCGTTCTCGGTGTAAGTCTTAGCGTTGGCCGGGTCGAGTTTGCCCAGCTCACGGGCAATGTTGTTGACCTGGGCAATCGAGGCGCTGATCGACAGGAAGGTGTGCGGGTTCACCACCTTGCCGGCGCCGCGTGCAGCAACGCCGGTGGCGGCCAGCAGCGGCACGTTTTCGTTGGCTTCGATGACCGGCACGTTCGGGGTTTCGCTGGCGGCGATCATGCGGTCGGCAAAGTCGTCATGCCCGACGCCATTGAGCACGATCACGTCCAGGCCGCTGATGCGCTTGATGTCCTCGGCCCGAGGTTCGTAGGCATGTGGGTTGAAACCGGCCGGAATCAGCGGCACCACTTCGGCCTTGTCGCCGACGATGTTGGCTACGTAGCTGTAATAAGGGTGCAGGGTGATGCCGATGCGCAGGCGCTTGGCCTCGTCGGCGCTGGCCAGGGGTGTCAGCAGGCAGGCCAGCAGGCCGACCAGTGTCAGGCGCAGAACAGAGCGTAGAGATGAAATAGGCATGGGAAAGCGGTCTTCTCTCGGGTGAAGGCGAGGGTTCAGTGTCGGTGCTGGCGGGTCACGCCGGCATCGAATTGCGCGACGATCTGCTGCCAGCCAGCACTTTCGAGCGCGGCATCGCTGAGGTCGGCCGGGGCCTTAAGGTCAGTGGCGCGGTTGAGCCAGATGTCCGGGGCGTCATCTTCTGCGGTCAAACGCATCAGGAACGAGCCGGCCACGCTGGTGGTGTGGCTCTGGCCGAAGTAAGCCTTGGTGTCGAGCAACTGCCAGGCATGAGCGCCACGGCTGACGGAACTGGCGTCCTGGGCAAACGGCGCAAAGCCTTCATCGGCGAGGGTTGCTGGTGTCGGCAGGGTTTGCTGTTCCTGGCGCAGCAGGTGAATCTCGTCCAGCGTCACGCGCAAATCGGCGTAGATGCCTTGCTCGGAAGCGCTGAGGTCGCGACGAGCATCCAGTTGATGGCTGTTGACGCTGCTCACTTCCTGAGACTCGCCGCGCCAGGCGACCACCGAACCGGCCACCGCCAGGATCATCAGGCACAACAGGAATACGTAAAGGGTTTCATGGCCGGCACCGGCCGGGCGGACGACTTGCGTGGTTGGCGTACTCATGGGGCTTCAATGTCCGCTTGGTCGATTTCGACCACGTGGCCGGGGCCTGCGTCGAACAGCACATAAAACTCGGCGCCGGGCTTCTTGAAAGTCAGGGTCGAGTCGGCGCCGAGCTTGCCCGGCACCAGGATGGTTTCGTCGTAGCCGATCACATCCAGGGTCACGCCCGGTGCGCCGCTGCCGTCGGAGAAACCGCCGGTGCACTTTATCTGCTCGGAGTCGATGGCCTTGCATTCGCACATCGGGTTGTGGGCCAGGGCGCTGGTGCTGAAAGCGGCGCAGAGCACCAGCACCGCGGCGCTGAGAGGGCGGATAACGTTGATCATGGTTTGCCTCCTTGAGTGGTCAACCAGGCGAGAGTGGCGGGGGAGGCCTGGCTCAGAGGAACGGATGCCTGATGCATGGAACCGTCCCAGCCTTCCATGGTTATCCACAGTTCGGCGTCGGCTTTGGTTTTTTCCGGGATCGGCAACATGGCGCCCATGCGGTACGGCGTGCCGAAGAAAATCACCCCGGCGGCGCGCAGGCTGCGCGGCTTGCCGATGCGCAGGTAAGTCGCCTTGACCTGCTCGCGGCAGCTGTTGCACAGCGCGGCGTTGAAGCTTTTCATGTAGCCGGCGGGGCCATCGAGGCGCGGTGCTTCATTGCGCAACTCGGCCAGGCGCACGCTCCACGGGCCGACCTGCACTTCGCCGATTTCCCGCTCGCCCAACCCGGTATCGCCACGGAACAGCGCGGCATCGGCGAAGTACTTGGGCATGAAGCCCAGCGGCACCAGCAACAGCAGAACGTTGATGTGGAAACGCCATTTGTGCCAGAAACGGCTCAGTTTTGACCCCGGTTTCTCCGCAGCGAACAGGCTCATTGGCTGACCTCCGTGGTTTCATGGCTGGTCGCCGGGACATTCTCGTTACGAGGGCGTTTGTTGCTGCGCTTGAGGGCGTTGGCCGTCGCCAGGGCAGTGCGCTTGGTCCAGATCAACAGACCGCTGAGCACCATCATGCTCAGCAGCAGGCCGAAGAAGAACCAGATCAGCTTGATCCAGATACCGCCGAAATCACCGGTGTGCAGCGGACGCATGGACTCGGTTACGAACTCCAGGCCCGAGCGGTCCGATAGCAAGCGCGTGGCGGCAACGTCACCGGTGTACGGGTTGATGTCCGCGGTCTGGAACATCAGCGGATACCAACTGCGCCCACCCACCGACAGGTAGCTGTAGGCGTTGGCCGGCATGCTGACAAAACTCTCGTCGAGGCCGGGAATGCGTTCCTTGGCTTCGCGGATCGCAGCTTCCAGGCTGATCATCGGCGCCGCTGAACCATCGACGGTGAGCGGCACGCTTTCACGCGGGACTACGGCAGCTACCGGCGCGGTGGAGATGGTGATCTGATTGTCGAACATGAAGGCCTGAATCAGGAACCAGGTGCTGGTGATGGAAATCACCGCGATGAACCAGATCGACCAGATGCCGCTGAGACGGTGGAAATCACCCCAGAAAATCCGTGCGCCATGGCGAATGCGCAGGGTCGGGCGCAGGAAACCTTTCCAGAAACGCTTGTACACCACCAGCCCGGTCACCAGCGAGGCCAGCAGCGGCAGGCTGAGGAACGACACCAGATACCAGCCCCAGCTGTAGCCGTTGGTGAACGGCACCAGCCACCAGCCATGCAGCGCGCGGGTGAATGCCTGGAAGTTGAATTGCGGAGCGGGGCCTTGAATGGCGCCGGTATACGGGTTGACGTAGACCGTCAGCGCACGCCCGTCGGGGTAGGTGACGCTGACATCCAGCGCAAAGTGCGATTCGTCGGGACGGCTGATGCTGTCGACAATGATGTCGGGCTCGGCCTTCTTGATGGCGGAGAGGATCTGGTCGTAATTGAGCCGCGGCGCATCGTCCGACGGCTGGCTGGCGCGCATTTGCGGGTTGGCCAGCCAGACGATTTCCTGGCTGACTACTGCCAATGTGCCGGTCACGCAGACGATCAGGACGAAAAACCAGATGGGCAGCGCCAGCCAGCTATGAACCAGGAACCAGAGTTTAGAGCGGGATTTCTTCGACATGGTCAGGGCGTCTTATATCGATGAAAAGGCCTCTACTACGGGCTTCGCAGCGATGAGGTCGATAAAAGTCCAGTCGTGGCTTTTGCCTACGCGAAAGGACTGCATCTATATAGGACGGATGAGCATCCGAAATCCCGAAGGGCGATATGAAAGAAAATGTTTCGTGTTCCGCGCAGGCCGATGCCGGACTGCGCGGCGCCGTGATCAGCGCAGGAAACCCAGCGCTTCGGCAAGCAGCAGTTCAGGGGCTTCTTCGGCGATGTAATGCCCGGCGGGCAACGCTTTGCCACGGACATCGGTGGCGACTTGCTGCCATTCCTTGAGCGGCTCGAAACAGCGCCCGACCGTGCCTTCGGCGCCCCATAAAACCAGCAACGGCAGGTTCAGATGATGACCGGCATCGATGTCGGCGCGGTCATGTTGCAGATCGATGCTGGCGCTGGCCCGGTAATCCTCACAGATGCCACGGGCGGCGCCCGGCAGTTTCAGGCATCGCAGGTATTCGCCAAAGGCTTGCTCGGTGAACGGTTTGAGTCCGGCACTGCGACTGCCCATCACACTGCGCAGATAAGCCTCGGGATCGGCGTCGATCAGGGTTTCCGGCAACGGTGCGGGGCGGATCAGGAAGAACCAGTGCCAGTACGCACGGGCAAAGGCTTCGTTGGTTTGCGAATACATCGCCAGGGTTGGCGCGATATCGAGCAACACCATGCGTTGCACGGCATCGGCATGGTCCAGCGCCAGGCGATGGGCGACGCGGGCGCCACGGTCGTGGGCCAGCACCGAGAAACGGTCGAACCCCAGGGCCTTCATCAACTCGACGTTGTCCTTGGCCATTTCCCGTTTGGAGTAATGCGCGTGGAGATCATCGGCGGGCGGTTTGCCGCTGTCGCCGTAACCGCGCAGGTCGGCGGCAACCACGGTGAAATGCTCGGCCAGTTGTTCGGCGACCTTGTGCCAGATGATGTGGGTCTGCGGGTGACCGTGCAGCAACAACAGGCCCGGCCCGCTGCCGCCGATGCGGTAGGCGATATCCACACCGTTGACGCGGCGCTGGTCTTTCAGGAATCCGGCAAACATGAGTGCCTCCTTGTTCTGATTAGCTGCATCCTGAAAGTGTTGCGGCGTGAGGGCAAGGCGTGAAGTGTGGTGTGATTGTTCATGAAGTGTGTTTGATAGACCGCCATCAACTGTAGGAGCGAGCCTGCTCGCGATGGCGGTTTATCAAACCTGAAGATCTCAACCCTGCTGAAACATCTCCTTGGCCCGCTGCTCAATCTGCTCCTGAGTCAGATCCTCTTTCCGCGTGGCCAAAAACCACAGATGTCCATACGGATCCTTCAAAGTCCCGGAACGGTCGCCATAAAACTGATCCTTGACCTCCGACACCACGGTGCCACCTGCCGCAATCGCCTGTTTGTAAGACTTGTCCACATCGGTCACATACAAATGCAGACCGACCGAAGGCGAGTTGTCCGGATTGCTTAACGGCCCTTGATCGCACGGTGTGCCGAGCATGATCGGGCAGTCGCCGATGCGCAGTTCGGCGTGACCGATACCACCGTCGGGCATGGACAGGCGCATGACTTCGATGGCGCCGAAGGCTTTTTTGTAGAACTCGATGGCTTCGCCGGCTTTTGCGATGCCCAGGTACGGGGTGATGCTGTGATAACCCTCTGGAATGGGTTTAACGCTCATGATGGTTTCTCCCTGTTCTTGTTGTGAATTCACTGCTTTCAAGCAGGACCAACCAGTGTAGGAGCTGCCGAAGGCTATGATCTTTAGATTTGATCTTCAGCATGTTTCAAGTTCACAAATAACAACACGGCTGCCGACAGGCGTGCGCTGTTCAGCCATCAACAGTGAAGCAACAGATTGTCTGGCCTGAGCATCATCAAACCCTCGAAACACCGCCGAAACCCCCGTAAACACTAGCCCGCGCAGTCAGGCACAGAAGCTGCAATCACTCAGGTATTACCGATACCGAGAGTCTTGTATGCCTGCCTTGCCCGAATCAGCCGTTTATCCGATCAACCGTCCGTCAGCCCACCGGATCGCTGACGGAGCCGAAGCTCTGCAAGTGGCCGAGCGTGTCGCCGGGATCCTGCTGGAGCAGGACGCCGAGCGCGACCGTTCACGCCAGGTGCCCGCCGAGATCGTCGATCTGTTTTCCAACAGCGGCCTGTGGGGCATCACCGTGCCCAAAGCGTTCGGTGGCGCGCAGGTCTCCTCTGCGGTGCTGGCGCAGGTCATCGCGATCATCTCGGCGGCTGATCCATCCCTGGGACAGATTCCGCAAAACCATTACTGCCTGCTGGAAGACATTCGCCTGCAAGGCACGCCGGAGCAGCAGGCGCATTTCTTTGAGCTGGCCTTGCAAGGTCACCGCTTCGCCAACGCCTTGTCGGAGACCGGTGGCAAGAACGTGCAGGACATTCAGACCACCATCCGCCGTTACGGCGACGGTCATGTGATCAACGGCCGCAAAGGCTACTGCACCGGTTCGCTGTATGCGCACTGGCTGGCGGTGCTGGCGCTGGACGAAGAGCAGAAGGGCCAGTTGGCCTTCGTCGAGCGCGGCACGCAAGGGCTGGTGATCGTCGATGACTGGGACAGCATCGGCCAGCGCACCACGTCCAGCGGCACCGTTTTGGCCGAGGATCTGCACGTCGCGGCGTTCAATCTGTTCCCGACCTGGCGCTCCTATGAAAGCCCGACCCTGGCCGGACCGTTCGCCCAATTGACCACCGCCGCCATTGACGCCGGCATTGCCCGCGCGGCCCTGCGCGACACCATCGCTTTCGTTCAGCAATTCGCCCGGCCGTGGATCGATGCGGGTGTGGAAAAAGCCAGCGAAGATCCGCTGACCATCATTCAGGTCGGCGGCCTGGAGATTCGACTGGAAGCCGCCGAAGCCTTGTTGGAGCGGGCCGGTCATGCACTGGATGCGGCGCGTCCGGCACCGGATGAAGACAACGTTGCCCGCGCGTCCCTGGCCGTGGCCAAGGCCAAAGTGCTGACCACCGAAATCGCCATCGAAGCGACCAACAAACTGTTCGAACTCGGCGGCACCCGTTCCACGTTGCGCAAGCACAACTTCGACCGCCACTGGCGCAACGCCCGGGTCCACACCCTGCACGACCCGGTGCGCTGGAAATACCACGTGGTCGGCAACTGGCTGCTCAACGGCGTGAAACCGCCGCGTCATGACTGGTCGTGATCATGGCCGAATTGTTCAAGAACATTTATTGGGCCGACATCGGCCAGGCGTGCCTCGACACGCTGAGCATGCTCAGCGCGGCCCTCGGTTTTACCGTGCTGCTGGGATTGCCGCTGGGCGTGTTGCTGTTCCTCACCGGCAAGCGCCAGTTGCATGAAGCCGTCGGGATTTACCGGGTGTTGTCGGTGATCGTCAACATGCTGCGTTCGCTGCCGTTCATCATTTTGCTGATTGTGCTGATTCCCCTGACCACGCTGCTGGTGGGCACCTCGCTGGGTGTGCCGGGCACCATTCCGCCGCTGGTGGTGGGCTGCACGCCGTTCTTCGCGCGGCTGGTGGAAACCGCGCTGCGCGAAGTCGATCGCGGCGTGGTGGAAGCGACCCAGGCGATGGGCGCCAACACTTGGCAAATCATCCGCTACACCTTGCTGCCTGAAGCCCGGGGAGGGTTGCTGGCGGCGGTGACGGTGACCGCGATCGTGCTGGTCGATTACACGGCGATGGCCGGCGTGATTGGCGGCGGCGGGCTGGGTGACCTGGCGATCCGCTTCGGCTATCAGCGCTTCCAGACCGACGTGATGGTGGTCACGGTGGTGCTGTTGTTGATCCTGGTCCAGGCCCTGCAAATGAGCGGCGACCGACTGGTAGCGCGTTACAGCCACCGATAAACATTCAGTTCTAAACCAAAAAAAACCGGCCCCACGTCCGCCCCACGACGGCCACTTGATCTGCCTTGGAGCAACCCATGAAAAAGACCCTGGCCGTTTTGGCTGCACTGATTTCGTTGAGCGTTCACGCCAATGAAAAACTCACGGTCGGCGCCACCCCGGTGCCGCACGCGGAAATCCTTGAATTCGTCAAACCGACGTTGGCCAAGGAAGGCGTGGACCTGGACATCAAGGTGTTCACCGATTTCATCCAGCCCAACCAGCAGTTGGCGTTGAAAAATCTCGACGCCAACTATTACCAGTACCGGCCATTTCTCGATGACTACAACAAGACCCGCCACACCGATCTGGTGCCGGTGGTCGGCGTGCACATCGAACCGTTCGGCGCTTACTCGACCAAAATCAAAAACATCTCCGAGCTGAAGGATGGCGCGACCGTGTCGATCCCCAACGACCCGGTGAACACCGGTCGTGCGTTGGTGCTGCTGCATGAAGCGGGTTTGATCAAACTCAAGGACCCGAGCAACACACTGGCGACCCAACGCGACATCGTCGAAAACCCCAAGCACCTGAAAATCCGTGAGCTGGAAGGGGCGCTGCTGGCGCGTTCGGTCAGTCAGGTGGACCTGGCATTTGTGTTCGCCAACTACGCGCTGGAAGCCGGGATCGACACCAACAGTGCGCTGATCGTCGAGAAGGGCAAGAGCCTGTACATCGAGTTCCTCGTAGCGCGTCCCGATAACATCAACGACCCGGGTTTGCAGAAACTGGCCAAGGCGTTGAACTCCGATGAAGTGCGACAGTTCATCTTGACCCGTTACAAAGGGCAGATTGCGCCGGGGTTCTGATTCTCGGTTGACCTTGAGGACGCCATCGCGGGCAAGCCTTGCTCCTACAGGTTTCGGGTCGTTTGAGAAGAGTGCAAACGACACAGATCCTGTAGGAGCAAGGCTTGCCCGCGATGGCCGCGCCACCTATTTCGAGTCAGGCTCGATGGGTTAAATCGACAGCTGCATCAACCGCTCGCCCTGCACGTTTTCCGTAGGCCGGCGTTTGTTCACTGCCAGCTCGCCGATCTTGATCAGGCGTGTGCGCGTGACGTTGCGGCTCAGCCCCAGCAGCGCGGCGGTGTGCACCTGGTTGTAATGGCTGAAGCGATAGGCGGCGCGCAGCAACGCATCTTCAACTTTCTCGTGCAACGCACCGGCCTGTTGTTCGAAAAGCTTTTGAAAGGCCCGATCCAACAGCGCTTCGGCGGAGTCGTCGACTTGCGCGTGATAGTCGTCCTGACGCTCGATGCGCATGTTCGACAGGCGCAGGTCATCGCGTTCGATCACACCGTTGCGGCAAATCAACAGCGTGTGGTGAATGACGTTTTCCAGCTCGCGGATATTGCCCGGCCAACTGTAGCTGCGCAGTTTGAGCTCGGCTTCTTTACTGATGGTGATGCTGCCGTAGCCGAGGCGCTGGCTGTAGGCGTCGATGAAGTGACGGGTCAGCGGCAGGATGTCGCCCGGCCGGTCACGCAGCGGGCTGAGTTCCAGGCTGACTACGTCGAGCCGGTAATACAGGTCTTCGCGGAAATGCCCGGCGTTGATGGCTTTTTCCAGTTGCACGTTGGTCGCCGCGAGTACCCGCACATCGATGGGAATGCTCTTGCGCGAGCCCAGGCGCACCACTTCGCGTTCCTGCAACACACGCAGCAACTTGACCTGGATCGCCATCGGCAAATCGCCGATTTCATCGAGGAACAAGGTGCCGCCGTCGGCCTCCTCGAACCAGCCGGCCTTGGCGCTCAACGCGCCGGTAAACGCGCCTTTTTCATGGCCGAACAACTCGGCCTCGACCAGGGATTCGGAGAACGCGCCACAGTTCACCGCCACGAACGGCCGGTTGCGGCGGGCGCTGAGGTTGTGGATATGTCGCGCCACCAGCTCTTTGCCGGTGCCGGTTTCACCAATGATCAGCACACTCGCTTCGCTCGGCGCGACCTGTTGCAGATGCGCGAGCAAGGCCTGGGATTTCGGGTCTTCGAATACCTGGGCTGTGGCGCGGATCGACGTGGCCAGAGCGGGCGAGGGCGGTAAGGTCAGCAGTTGCATGGGGCACGCTCCTTGATTGGAAAGCTATGAATAGAAAGTCGGAATTGGCAGGGCCTGGTTCAGCGCCCAATCACCCAGCTCATGGAGTTTGTAATCCACCGGGTCATGCAGAGTTTGCGTACGCAGGTTGCGCCAGTGGCGGTCCAGTCGCAGTGAGGCGTGGGTCGAGCGCGCGCCGGTCACTTCGAACAGGCGGCTACACAACTCAAGGCCATTGCGCGTGGCCGCGACCTTGGCCGTGGCGATCGCGGTAGCCAGGTGCCCGCGCTCGTCGGCGCTGAGGTTCGGGCCTTTGGCCCAGGCTTTGTCGAGCAGTTCGGCGGCCCGTTCCACCAGCAGTCGCACGCCTTCGAGGGCTACCCAGAATTCGCCGTAGTGGCCGAGCACATAAGGGTCCTGGGACACATCCTGAGCGGTGGATTTATGCCACGGCCGGGTTTCGGTCAGCGTGTATTGCCGCGCTTCTTCGAAGGCGCCTTCGGCGATACCGAGGAACATATGGGTGAACGTGAGCTGGGCGATCAGCGGGCGCAGGCAGGCGAACGGTGTACTCAACGGACCCGGATCGAGCAGCAGTTCCGACTCTTCGACCCGTACCCGTTCGAACGTGGCACTACCGCTGTCGGTCTGGCGCTGGCCCATGTTGTTCCAGTCGTTGTGCAGGGTGATGCCGCTGCGACCGCTGGGGATTGCGGCGATCAACAGCTTGCCGCCGGCACTTTCGTCCACCGCCGAGGCGATCAGCATTTCCGAATCGCTGGCGCCGGAGCAGAAACTTTTCTTGCCGGAAAACTCACGCCAGCCGCCGAGTTTTTTCACCACGGTGCGGGTGTCGAGCGGGTTGAGGGCGTTGCCCCAGAACCAGTTCTTGCGCGCGGTCTGTTCAAACCACGGCTGCCATTGTTCCGGCCGGGCGAACAGGCGCACGGTGGCAAGCATCAGGTGATGGAAGCCGAATACATGGGCAATCGAACTGTCGACCTTGGCGAACTCGCGCACAACGGTCAGGGTTTCACTCCAACTGGCGCCGAGGCCGCCGAACTGGGTGGGAATGCCCAAGGCGAGCAGGCCGCTGTGGCGCAGGGCGTCGCGCTCGGCCTTGGGTGTGCCGCCACGTTCGTCGCGCTCGACGGCGGTCAAGGCAAACTCCGCCGCCAAATGGCGGGCGGTTTGCAGCGGGGATATCAGGGCGCTGTGCGGCTTGGCAGTCACGCGGGTTTCCTTATAAAAATCGACGCAGTTCCCCTGTAGGAGCGAGCCTGCTCGCGATGGAGGACAACGATTACGCGGGGTGTCTGATTGACAGCGTCATCGTTGACGACCATCGCGAGCAGGCTCGCTCCTACAGGTATTGCGTGGGTCAGGCCGTGGCTTTGGTCGGCAACACATCATTGGCAATCATTTCGCCAAACGGCCCCGTGAGGTTGGTCACACCACGCCCGGCTAGGCTGGCGTACGGCTCGGGCAGCAGCGGGAACACCAGCTCGGCAAAGCGATAAGCCTCTTCGAGGTGCGGGTAACCGGAGAAGATGAAACTCTCGATCCCCAGGTCCGCGTACTCCTTGATGCGCGCCGCCACTTGCTGTGGATCACCGACCAGCGCTGTCCCGGCCCCGCCCCGTACCAGACCGACGCCGGCCCACAGGTTGGGTGCAATTTCCAGGTTGTCGCGACGCCCGTCATGCAAAGCGGCCATGCGCCGTTGGCCTTCCGAGTCAAACCGCGAGAACGATTGCTGCGCAGCGGCGATGGTCTCGTCGCTGATGTGTTCGATCAATTTGTCGGCGGCTTTCCAGGCCTCTTCGGCGGTTTCGCGCACGATCACGTGCAGGCGAATCCCGAACTTCACCGTGCGTCCGTTCCGCGCCGCACGCTCACGCACATCGGCGAGTTTTTGCGCCACGGCGGCCGGTGGTTCGCCCCAGGTCAGGTAGACATCGACCTGTTCCGCGGCCAGGTCGTGGGCCGCGTCGGACGAGCCGCCGAAATACAACGGCGGATACGGTTTCTGCACCGGTGGATACAGTGCCTTGGCGTTCTGCACGCGCAGGTGTTTACCCTCGAAGTCCACCGCTTCGCCTTGCAACACCCGGCGCCAGATTTTCAAGAATTCGTCGGTGACTTCGTAGCGTTCGCTGTGATCGAGGAAGCTGCCATCGCCACGGTTTTCATCCGGGTCGCCGCCAGTCACCACATTGATCAGCAAGCGGCCGTTGGACAAACGGTCCAGCGTCGCCGCCATGCGCGCCGACACGGTCGGCGAAATGATCCCCGGGCGGATCGCCACCAGATAACGCAAGCGCTCGGTCAACGGCACCAGCGCCGAAGCGATCACCCACGAGTCTTCGCAAGAGCGCCCGGTAGGAATCAACACACCGTGATAACCCAGGCTGTCGGCGGCCTGTGCCACCTGTTTCAAATAGTTGAGGGTTACCGGGCGTGCGCCCTGAGTGGTGCCCAGATAGTGACCGTCGCCGTGGGTTGGCAGAAACCAGAAAACATCCATGAACAAATCCTTAAGCGATTTTCAGCAGATTGTTGGGGTGCACGCCGAACAATGGCGCGGCGCGTTCTGCGGCCAGTTGAATGCGGGCCTTTAGAAGTTCACTGGTTATCTGGTAATTAGAGAAATCGGCTTCGGTGGCGTAGACACCAATCGGCAAGGTCAGCGCCTGAAAGAAACTGAACAGCGGTCGCAATTGATGATCGAGCACCAGCGCATGGCGCTCACTGCCACCGGTGGCGGCCAGCAGCACAGGCGTGTTGATCAACGCGTTCAAATCGATCAGGTCGAACAAGTGCTTGAGCAGCCCCGGATAGGAGCCGCGATAGACGGGCGCGGCGACGATCAGTAGGTCGGCGTTTTCGATCGCTTGCAGTTCGGCTTCGATGTCCGCGCTCAACTCCTGACGGGACAGCGCCGCGCCCAGTGGCCGGGCGATGTCACCCAGCTCGATCAGCCTGGTTTCGATAGGCAGTTGCTCAGCCAACTGCGCCAACAGCGCCTGGGTCAGCACCAGCGTGCGGGATGGACGCCAGGTGCCGCCGGAAACGGCGACGACTTTCAATGGACGCGACATGATCAGTTCCTTTTTAAACAGTTGCTCAGCGAGCAGTGAGTAGTCACTCGGTTGAGCAAGAGCTGTACCAATCCCTCGGAGCCAGGAATTACGGGGCTTTCAGCGCACTCACCCGTCCACGCTGTTGATTTTCAGGGGCTGTTTGTTGAATGGCTGTTGCCCGGCAAACAGTTGCATGAGCAACAGTGCGTGAGGCGATGCAGTTGTTATAAAGGCTTGTCTTTATTCCGTAAAAGACATTAAACAAATATTAATAGATCATTAATGAATATAAAGTGCTGACCAAAGCAGCATTAGGAAAACTCGATAGCGACTATCGAAAGCGTTGATTTCTGATCATCCAATGGCGCGAGTAGCCTGTGTTCATTGCCCCGAACCCAGATGCCAGGACGCCGAACATGAAACCTCTAATCGCCACTTTCTTGCTGCTCGCGGTCTCCGTACTGGCCGGATGTGCCACTCACGTTTCCCCGGAATTGCGGCCATATACCGCCGAAGAAACCCGGGAACTGGCGCTGGAGGCGTTGAATCGCCGTGGCTTGTCCTTCGACGAATACCACGCGAAAAAGGCTGAACTGCTCGGCGAACCGCAAAAGACTTATGGCTTCGACAAGCAGGGCGAAATGAACGCCGAGCGGGCTGTACAGCTGCACGGTCGCCCAAGCTGAGCCGAAACTGTACGGGTCCAACTTTCGCGTAACTGTCCATGGGTTTCGCCGAGGGTGTGCGATAGGGTCAATACCTGACTGACCTTGATGGACTGCCACCCATGACGCTCTCACTCGATCTGCTGCTGGGCTTCGCTTTGTTTGCCCTTGTCACCTCGATCACGCCCGGCCCGAACAACACGATGTTGCTGGCATCCGGCGTGAACTTCGGCTTTAACCGCACGATCCCCCATATGCTCGGCATTACCTGCGGCTTCTTCGTGCTGGTGGTGGCGGTCGGTTTCGGATTGGGCGCGGTGTTCCAGACTTACCCTGTGCTCTACACCGTGCTGCGTTACGTCGGCGCGGCGTATTTGCTGTATCTGGCGTGGAAAATCGCCCACTCCGGGCCGGTCTCGGACAGTGAGAAGGGCGAGGGCAAACCGATCAGCTACCTGGGCGCTGCCGCGTTCCAGTGGGTCAATCCCAAGGCCTGGATCATGGCCATCGGCGCCATCAGCACGTACACGCCGATGCAAGGCTACTTCACCAATGTCATCGTGATTGCTGCGGTTTTCGCGCTGATCAACCTGCCGAGCGTCGGTGTCTGGGCCGCGTGCGGCACGCTGTTGCGCAACGTTTTGAAGGATCGCCGCTGGCTGCGCCTGTTCAACTGGGGCATGGCCGCGCTGCTGGTGGCGTCGCTGTATCCGATCCTGCTCGAAAGCTTTAGCTGACGCATTGCTTCAATCGGTCGCCCGATGCCTGTTAAGCTCACTTTTCAGGAGCGTTCCTACGCACTTTTAAATGAAGTTGTACTTCTTTAACGGCATCCGATCAGGTATTGGTAACGTTCTGAAAACCGGACGCAGCTCATAAGGCTGCGTCTCGCCGTTTGCAGTCACGAGCCTCCTGATCCCGGAACACGCTCTGCGAGTCTTTTATGAATAAACGTCCGTTGTATTTCGACTACGCCGCCACCACGCCGGTGGACGAGCGAGTCATCAAGGTCATGGTCGAGTGTCTGGGTTTCAGCGGCAATTTCGGCAACCCGGCCTCCAGCTCCCACTTCTTTGGCCAACAGGCCCGGCAATCCGTCGAGCAGGCGCGGCGTCAGGTCGCTGAACTGGTCGGTGCCGAGGCTGAGCAGATCGTCTGGACCTCCGGCGCCACAGAATCCAACAACCTCGCCCTCAAGGGCGTCGCCCAGGCGCGCGGCATTGCCGGCGGCCACATCATCACCAGCCAGATCGAACACAAGGCGATTCTCGACACTGCAAAACAATTGCAGGACGCCGGCGTCGCGGTGACGTATCTGGTGCCGGACGCCGAAGGCTTGATTACGGCGCAAGCGGTCAGCGACGCGATGCGCGAAGACACCTTCCTGGTCTCGCTGATGCTGGTCAACAACGAACTGGGCACGGTCAATGACATCCCGGCCATCGGCCAGGTGGTGCGTGAGCGCGGCGCGTTGTTTCATGTCGACGCAGCTCAGGGTGCGGGCAAAGTAGCAATCGACCTGGCCGAGTGGCCGGTGGACTTGATGTCGTTCTCGGCGCACAAACTCTACGGCCCCAAAGGCATCGGCGCGCTGTACGTCGGGCCTCGTGCGCAACAGCGCTTGCTGGCACAGATCCACGGCGGCGGTCACGAAGGCGGTTTGCGTTCCGGCACCCTGGCGACACATCAGATCGTCGCCATGGGCGAGGCCTTCGCCCTGGCGGCGGCTTCATTCGAGGAAGAGGCGGACAAGATCGTACGACTGCGTGCACGCCTGCTCGAACCGCTGTTGAGCATTCCGGGCGTGCGCCTCAATGGCAGCCCGACCCAAAGAATCCCGCATACCCTGAGCCTGACCTTTAATGAAGGCGAGTTCAGTTCCGCGGCGCTAAGCGCCTCGATCGCGTTTTCCGCGACGTCGGCCTGTAACTCTGCGAGCAATGCGCCGTCCCATGTGCTGCTGGCGCTGGGGCATGACGCTCGCGCAGCGAGTCGCACCATCCGTTTGAGTCTGGGGCGCTTCACCTCCGACCAGGATATCGATCAAGCGGTACAACTGATTAAAACGGCCTGCGCCAGTGCTCCGGCATTCTGGCAATAGGGCGATAAAGCGCCGGCGTTGATCGGCACTAAACAACAATGATGAGTGGTTAGCAGGAGTCATGATGAATACGCAGTTTTCGATCACCGGATCGGTGCCCCAGCGCCTGGCGCAAACCCGCGAACTGATGAGCCGGGAGGGCATTCATGCGCTTCTGGTGCCGTCGGCCGACCCGCACCTGTCCGAATACCTGCCGGGCTACTGGCAAGGGCGTCAATGGTTGTCGGGCTTCCATGGTTCGGTTGGTACGCTGATCGTGACCGCGGATTTTGCCGGTGTCTGGGCCGACAGCCGTTATTGGGAACAGGCGACCAAGGAACTCAAGGGCAGCGGCATCGAACTGGTCAAGTTGCAACCGGGCCAACCGAGCCCTCTGGACTGGCTGGCCGAACAAACCCCTGAAGGCGGCGTGGTCGCGGTCGATGGTGCAGTAATGGCCGTGGCCTCGGCGCGTACCCTGGGTGGCAAACTCGAAGAGCGCGGCGCACGCCTGCGCACCGACATCGACTTGCTGAACGAAGTCTGGAGCGATCGCCCGACGCTGCCGAACGAGCCGATCTATCAGCACTTGCCTCCGCAAGCGACCGTCAGCCGTGGCGAAAAACTCGCCAAGCTGCGTGAAACCTTGCAGGCACGTGGCGCTGACTGGCATTTCATTGCCACCCTCGATGACATCGCCTGGCTGTTCAACCTGCGCGGCGGCGATGTGTCGTTCAACCCGGTGTTCGTTTCCTTTGCCTTGATCAACCAGCAACAAGCTACCCTGTTCGTGGCGCTGAGCAAGGTCGATGCCGAGTTGCGTGCGGTCCTTGAACAGGACGGCGTGACCCTGCGTGATTACAGCGAAGTGGCCGAAGCCCTGCGTGCGGTGCCGAACGGCGCGAGCCTGCTGGTCGATCCGGCGCGTGTAACGGCAGGTTTGCTGGGTAACCTGAGCGATGGCGTCAAACTGATCGAAGGCCTCAATCCGACCACCCTCGCCAAGTCGCAGAAAAGCCTGGCCGATGCCGAGCACATTCGCCAAGCGATGGAGCAGGACGGCGCGGCGCTGTGCGAGTTCTTCACCTGGCTGGACTCGGCGTTGGGTCGCGAACGCATCACCGAACTGACCATCGACGAAAAACTCACCGCTGCCCGTGAGCGTCGTCCGGGTTATGTGTCGCTGAGCTTCAACACGATCGCCGCATTCAACGCCAACGGCGCCATGCCGCATTACCACGCGACCGAAGAAGAGCACGCGGTGATCGAAGGTGACGGTCTGCTGCTGATCGACTCCGGTGGTCAGTACCTCGGCGGCACCACCGACATCACGCGGATGGTGCCGGTCGGAACGCCGACCGCCGAGCAGAAGCGCGATTGCACCCGCGTACTCAAGGGCGTGATCGCCTTGTCTCGTGCGCAGTTCCCGAAAGGCATTCTGTCGCCGTTGCTCGATGCCATCGCGCGGGCGCCGATCTGGGCAGAAAACGTCGATTACGGTCACGGCACTGGTCACGGCGTGGGCTACTTCCTCAACGTTCACGAAGGTCCGCAGGTCATCGCCTATCAAGCCGCACCTGCGCCGCAAACCGCGATGCAACCGGGCATGATCACCTCGATCGAACCGGGCACTTACCGTCCGGGCCGCTGGGGTGTGCGCATTGAGAACCTGGCGATGAATCGCGAAGCAGGCAGCAGCGAGTTCGGCGAATTCCTGAAATTCGAAACCCTGACCCTGTGCCCGATCGACACCCGTTGCCTGGAAACCTCGCTGCTCAGCGAAGAGGAAAAGCAATGGTTCAACGCCTACCACGCCGAAGTGCGCGAGCGTTTGAGCCCGTTACTCGACGGCGCGGCCCTTGAGTGGTTGAACACCCGCACCGCGGCTATTTGATTGCTTGCAGTTCGGGCGCTGCCTCCAGCGCCCGGCTCATGTAGTCGACGAAGGCTTTGACCCTGGCGGATTGGCGACGATTCGCCGGGGACACGGCATATATCGGCAGCGACTGCGCGGTGTAGTCCTGCAAGATCGGCAACACTCTCCCGGCTTTCAGGTCTTCGCTAAACAGCCACACCGGCGACAACGAAATCCCCAATCCCCCCAGTACCATCTCGCGAATGGCTTCGGAGTTGTTGCTCTGCGCATTGCCCTTGATCCGCACTTCATGTCGTCGGGCGCCTTTGTTGTAGATCCACAGGTTCTGACTGCTCAGCAGATTGAACAGCAGACAGTTGTGCCCGCTGAGTTCCTGAGGTGTTTGCGGTTGGCCGTGTCGCGCCAGGTAATCCGGCGCTGCGACAGTTATCCGGTAAGTGGTGCCGACGTGGCGGGCAATGAGGCCGCTGTCGTTCAAGGCGCCGATCCTGAACGTGACATCCAGACCCTCGCTGACCAAATCCTGATTTTGATCGCTCAGTTGCAGGTCGACCTGAACCTCGGGGTGGCGCATGAGGAATTCCGGCAGGCGCGGTGCAATCTGCAAGCGCCCGAAGCTGACGGAGGAACCGATTCTCAGTGGCCCGGCGATGGATTCCCGGCCGGACTGAAAGCTATGCTCGGCGGCGTCCACTGCAGCGAGAATTTGTCGGCATTCGGCGTAGTAGCGCTGGCCTTCATCAGTCAACGATAACTTGCGCGTGCTGCGCGCAATCAGCTTTCCACCGAGCTCGGTTTCCAGTGCCCGCAGCACTTTGCTGATGGTCGGCTGGCTGGTCTGCAACTCTCGGGCGACAGCGGAAAAACTGCCGCGCTCGACGACCCGCACGAAAATGGCCATTGCATTGAGTTTGTCCATGCGGTCTCTCATTGATGCGTTGAGGGCATAGTCACTATAGCGATATGGCGTCTTATCGGCATGAGTCGGTTAGCGGAAGATCAGTCCTACAACCACCTCTGACAGGAATAGGCGAAATGACTGACTCACTGCAAATGCGTGCGCTGATTGTTGACTCGGCTAATGCTCCATTACGCTTGGCCTCCATTCCCCGGCCAGTGCCGGGCGCTGGGCAGGTCCTGGTACGGATCGCGGCCAGCGGGGTGAACCCGTTGGACGGGAAGATCCGTTCGGGCCAGGCCGCTCACGCGCGCCAGCCTTTGCCGGCGGTGTTGGGCATGGATCTGGCGGGAACCGTAGAAGCGTTGGGGGAGGGCGTCAGTGGCTGGCTGCCGGGAGATGAGGTCTACGCCATGGCCACGGGGATTGGTGGAGTCCAGGGCTCATTGGCTGAATATGCAGTGGTCGATACACGGTTATTGGCGCGTAAACCAGGCAATCTGAACATGCGTGAAGCGGCAGGATTGCCGTTGGTGCTGATTACGGCGTGGGAAGGGTTGGTCGACCGGGCTCGGGTCCAGCCGGGGCAGAAAGTGTTGATTCATGGCGGGGCGGGCGGTGTCGGACATGTCGCGGTACAAATCGCCCGCGCATTCGGCGCCGAAGTCTTTGCCACGGGGTCTGCGCGGCATCAAGGGATCATTGAGGCGTTTGGCGCGACGTTTATCGATTACCGTACATCTTCGGTTGAGGACTATGTCGAGCAGCACACGGCCGGGGAGGGCTTCGATATTGTTTATGACACGGTGGGGGATGAAACCCTGGATATGTCTTTCAAGGCTGCACGGGTTTATCACGGTCACGTGGTGAGTTGCCTCGGTTGGGGTCAGCACAGTCTCGCACCGCTTTCGTTTCGTGGGGCGACCTATTCCGGGGTATTCACGTTGTTGCCGCTGTTGACTGGCCAGGGGCTCGAGCGTCACGGTGAGATTCTTCGGCAAGCGGCAGGTTTGATTGAGGGCGGCAAGCTGCTGCCGATAGTCGATCCGAATCGGTTCACGCTGCAAACCGCCGAGGCCGCCCATGAGCTGCTCCGGTCGGGAGCCGCTCATGGGCGGTTGGTGGTCGAGATTTAACGCAGGGCTTCGAAGACGAAGTCCAGTCGATCCTGGCCAAAAAACAGTTGATCATCGACAAACATGCTCGGTGCTCCGAATACACCGCGCTGCACCGCTTTCTCGGTGTTGTCCTTGAGTGCGGCTTTGACTTCCTCGTCGGCGGTCAGGGCCAGCACCTCATTGGGATCGAAGCCGTTCTGCGTCAGTACCGCTGCGACGGTTGCCGGGTCATCGAGGCTGCGGCCTTCAACCCAGAGCGCTTTGAACAGACAGTCGATGAACGCTGCGAAACGCTGGGGGTGGCGCAACTGCATGCCAGTGACGGCGCGCATGAGCATCAAGGTGTTGATCGGGAAGTGCGGATTGTACTTCAGCGTCACGCCGTAACGTTTGGCAAAGCGGTCGAGGTCCTGAAACATGTAGCGACCTTTGGCTGGAATGGTCGCCGGGGAAGCATTACCGGTGGCTTTGAATACGCCGCCAAGCAGGAACGGGATGTAGATGAGTTGGCTGTCGGTTTGCTCACAGATTTTCGGCAACTGGGTGTATGCGAGATAGGTGGCGGGGCTGCCCAGATCGAAATAGAACTCCACGGTTTTGCTCATGGTCGATGCGCTCTCATTATTGTTGTAGGAAAGGCTTACCAACGTTCGCTCCAGGGGCGCAGGTCAAGCTCAAAGGTCCAGGCGTCGCGGGGCTGGCTGTGCAGGTACCAGTAGTTCTCGGCAATGTGCTCTGGATTGAGAATGCCGTCCTGGTCCTTGGTCGCGTATTTCTCGGGAAAGCTTTCCCGGATGAAATCGGTATCGATAGCGCCGTCGACCACGATGTGGGCGACGTGAATGTTCATCGGTCCCAGTTCGCGGGCCATGCTTTGCGCCAGCGCACGAATGCCGTGCTTGGCGCCGGCGAACGCGGCGAATCCTGCCGCACCACGCATACCCGCGGTGGCACCGGTGAACAGGATCGTTCCCCGTTGTCGCTTGGCCATGCGCTTGGCCACTTCTCGGGCATTGAGGAAACCTGAGAAACAGGCCATTTCCCATATCTTGAAATACTTGCGGGCGGTTTCTTCGAGAATACTGCAAGGCACATTGGCGCCGATGTTGAAGACGAACGCTTCGATAGGGCCGATCTCGTTTTCAATCTGCTCGACCAATGCCACTACATCTTCTTCTTTGCGCGCATCGCAAGCGAAGCCATGGGCTTCGCCACCGTCGGCCAGGATGGCATCGACCAGCGGCTGGAGTTTGTCCGCGCTGCGGCGTGTGACGCAGGCGACAAATCCTTCTTGAGCGAAACGCTTGGCAATAGCGCCGCCGGTGGCGTCTCCGGCACCCACAACCAGTACGACCTTCTTGTTATTCATGGGCAGATCCCTTTGTTAAACGATCGTTAACTAAACGAACGTTATGCTACGATTCGATCAGCGTCAAGGCGATCAACTCTGAGGGAAGGGCAATGCGTTACTCCGCCAGTCACAAGCTGGAAACCAAGGAAAAATTGCTGCAAAGCAGTGCGGTGTCGGCCAAGAAGTCCGGCTTTTCCACGGTAGGCGTCGATGGCTTGATGAAAGCGATCGGCTTGAGTGGTGGCGCTTTTTACAGCCACTTTTCGTCGAAGGACGAACTGTTCGCATCAATCGTAGAACGTGAGTTGCGCCAAAGTCTGGAGCGATTGGGCGCTGATCAGGATCGCGACAAGCTGGAACGCTGCTTGAAGCACTATCTGAGCATGTCCCATGTCGAACACCCGGAAACCGGATGCGCTCTACCGGCACTGGGCGCCGAGATTGCTCGTTCCGACGTATTGATTCGGCAGCAGGCGGAGCACTGGATCTGCCAATTACAGGAGAGTTGGGCGCAGGTGTTGGCGAGCGACAGTCTGGCTTGGGCCATTCTGTCGCAATGCATCGGGGCGTTGGTGGTGGCGCGGATGCTTGCCACGCCGGAGCTCCAGCGCAAGGTGCTGAAGTCCAGTCATGATGAGATCGCTCGTCAGATCGCAGGGCGATAGCCTGACTGTGTGAAATCAGATCACTTGCAGATGACGATCATGCTGCGGCTGGTATAGCCGGCAGGGTTGAGGCCAAACGGATAATCACCTGGCTCTTCCACGGCATCACCCGATTTGGCGATAACCTTGTATCCCTTGGGATTGCAAGAGTTGGCGGCACTGGCGTAGCACTGGTCCCAAGAAGATGACAGCCCCGAGCAGTTGATGTGTAGCCCTCTCTTGCCATGTTTGGTCTGGGTTTTCGTGGTCGCCGCGCAGCCCGCAACTGCTAGAACGGCGATCAATATCAAAATTCGTTTCATTGCTGTCCTTGGTGCATTCCCGGATCTGACGCCCGGTCTGGCAGTATTCGCTTTCGCGTGAAGCGTTCTGATGTCCCTGTCGTGAAAAGTCCATGTCTGACATTGGGTTGCGGACCTAAACATGGCCTAAATGAACGGTAAATACCAGTACCTCGTCAAATCTTGCATCAATCCGCCGCGACTGCAGGCTTGGCGGTGCTGCCCATGGTCATGGTTGCGCCGACGGAGGCCAGAATGATGCACAGAATAGCCATCCACTGTGACAGTGAGAGGTATTCATGGAGGAACAACAAGCCGGACAGCGCGCCAATTGCAGGCTCAATGCTCATCAATGTGCCGAAGGTCCTGGCGGGCATACGCGTGAGGGCGACCATCTCCAAGGTATAGGGGAGGGCGGTGGAAAGGATGGCGACGCCGATGGCTATTGGGATCAATGATGGGGTCAGCAGTGCGGCGCCAGCATGAACAATGCCGATGGGAGCAACGAACAGGGCAGCAATCATCACCCCCAGCGCTGCGGTCTGCACACCATTATCAGCCCCCGCTTTTTGACCGAAAAGAATATAGAGCGCCCAGCAGACGCCAGCGCCCAATGCGTAGCCGGCGCCCAACAAATCGATTCCCGCGGTTGTTGCCCCTATTGGTATCAGTAGCAGCAGGCCGACTGCCGCCAGAGCGATCCACAAAAAGTCGATTGCCCGGCGCGAGGCATATATCGCAACTGCCAATGGTCCAGTGAACTCCAGCGCTACCGCAATGCCCAGAGGCACAGTGCGCAAAGACATATAGAAGAGGAAGTTCATGCCACCGAGTGCCATCCCGTAGACAATGACGGTACGTAGCGACTTTGCAGTGAGCTTTGCGCGCCATGGGCGCAGTAGCAGCAACATGATCACGCTTGCAAAAATCAGGCGCAGGGTTGTGGTCCCCTGGGCGCCGATGACAGGGAACATGCTTTTGGCCAGGGAAGCTCCGGACTGGATCGATGCCATGGCTATTATTAGCAGGCCGACCGAAAACAGGGTCGAGGCAAGGCTGCGAGGCTGATCATTCATTGAGTGACATCGTCCAGGGTTGGGAGCTTGGGTGTTATTCTTGGTGATGAGCAATATACTGCGCATTCGATGCGGGCGCGTCTATATATAAGCAGTGAATTTGTTCTTCCTGATAGAAAAATCAAATCAGTGCTTGACGGCAGATCTCAGGTGTCTATAATTCGCCCCACTTCCGGCGCAGTCGAAACGGAAAACTCCTTGGTAAACAATGAGTTACGCAGGTTTCGGCAGCGGGTTGCTTCAGGTCATCGAAGCCAAAAGGAAGTTGAAAAAGAGGTGTTGACAGCAGCGTGTAACGCTGTAGAATTCGCCTCCCGCTGATGAGAGATCTGAAGCGCAAGTGGTTGAAGTTGTTGAGGAATTCCTCGAAAGCTTCTGAAAATAATCACTTGACAGCAAATGAGGCTGCTGTAGAATGCGCGCCTCGGTTGAGACGAAAGATCTTAACCAACCGCTCTTTAACAACTGAATCAAGCAATTCGTGTGGGTGCTTGTGGAGTCAGACTGCTAGTCAACAGATTATCAGCATCACAAGTTACTCCGCGAGAAATCAAAGATGTAACCAACGATTGCTGAGCCAAGTTTAGGGTTTTCTCAAAACCCAAAGATGTTTGAACTGAAGAGTTTGATCATGGCTCAGATTGAACGCTGGCGGCAGGCCTAACACATGCAAGTCGAGCGGATGACAGGAGCTTGCTCCTGAATTCAGCGGCGGACGGGTGAGTAATGCCTAGGAATCTGCCTGGTAGTGGGGGACAACGTCTCGAAAGGGACGCTAATACCGCATACGTCCTACGGGAGAAAGCAGGGGACCTTCGGGCCTTGCGCTATCAGATGAGCCTAGGTCGGATTAGCTAGTTGGTGAGGTAATGGCTCACCAAGGCGACGATCCGTAACTGGTCTGAGAGGATGATCAGTCACACTGGAACTGAGACACGGTCCAGACTCCTACGGGAGGCAGCAGTGGGGAATATTGGACAATGGGCGAAAGCCTGATCCAGCCATGCCGCGTGTGTGAAGAAGGTCTTCGGATTGTAAAGCACTTTAAGTTGGGAGGAAGGGCATTAACCTAATACGTTAGTGTTTTGACGTTACCGACAGAATAAGCACCGGCTAACTCTGTGCCAGCAGCCGCGGTAATACAGAGGGTGCAAGCGTTAATCGGAATTACTGGGCGTAAAGCGCGCGTAGGTGGTTCGTTAAGTTGGATGTGAAAGCCCCGGGCTCAACCTGGGAACTGCATTCAAAACTGACGAGCTAGAGTATGGTAGAGGGTGGTGGAATTTCCTGTGTAGCGGTGAAATGCGTAGATATAGGAAGGAACACCAGTGGCGAAGGCGACCACCTGGACTGATACTGACACTGAGGTGCGAAAGCGTGGGGAGCAAACAGGATTAGATACCCTGGTAGTCCACGCCGTAAACGATGTCAACTAGCCGTTGGGAGCCTTGAGCTCTTAGTGGCGCAGCTAACGCATTAAGTTGACCGCCTGGGGAGTACGGCCGCAAGGTTAAAACTCAAATGAATTGACGGGGGCCCGCACAAGCGGTGGAGCATGTGGTTTAATTCGAAGCAACGCGAAGAACCTTACCAGGCCTTGACATCCAATGAACTTTCCAGAGATGGATTGGTGCCTTCGGGAACATTGAGACAGGTGCTGCATGGCTGTCGTCAGCTCGTGTCGTGAGATGTTGGGTTAAGTCCCGTAACGAGCGCAACCCTTGTCCTTAGTTACCAGCACGTTATGGTGGGCACTCTAAGGAGACTGCCGGTGACAAACCGGAGGAAGGTGGGGATGACGTCAAGTCATCATGGCCCTTACGGCCTGGGCTACACACGTGCTACAATGGTCGGTACAGAGGGTTGCCAAGCCGCGAGGTGGAGCTAATCCCACAAAACCGATCGTAGTCCGGATCGCAGTCTGCAACTCGACTGCGTGAAGTCGGAATCGCTAGTAATCGCGAATCAGAATGTCGCGGTGAATACGTTCCCGGGCCTTGTACACACCGCCCGTCACACCATGGGAGTGGGTTGCACCAGAAGTAGCTAGTCTAACCTTCGGGAGGACGGTTACCACGGTGTGATTCATGACTGGGGTGAAGTCGTAACAAGGTAGCCGTAGGGGAACCTGCGGCTGGATCACCTCCTTAATCGACGACTCAGCTGCTCCATGAGCTCCCACACGAATTGCTTGATTCATTGAAGAAGACGATATAGAAGCAGCCCGAAATTGGGTCTGTAGCTCAGTTGGTTAGAGCGCACCCCTGATAAGGGTGAGGTCGGCAGTTCGAATCTGCCCAGACCCACCAATTTTGTGTGGGAAACGCCTGTAGAAATACGGGGCCATAGCTCAGCTGGGAGAGCGCCTGCCTTGCACGCAGGAGGTCAACGGTTCGATCCCGTTTGGCTCCACCACTACTGCTTCTGAAGTAAAGCTTAGAAATGAGCATTCCATCGGTGTCGATGATGAATGTTGATTTCTAGTCTTTGACTAGTTCGTTCTTTAAAAATTTGGGTATGTGATAGAAAGATAGACTGGACGTTACTTTCACTGGTAACGGATCAGGCTAAGGTAAAATTTGTGAGTTCTCTTAGTTGAGAAATTCGAATTTTCGGCGAATGTCGTCTTCACAGTATAACCAGATTGCTTGGGGTTATATGGTCAAGTGAAGAAGCGCATACGGTGGATGCCTTGGCAGTCAGAGGCGATGAAAGACGTGGTAGCCTGCGAAAAGCTTCGGGGAGTCGGCAAACAGACTTTGATCCGGAGATGTCTGAATGGGGGAACCCAGCCATCATAAGATGGTTATCTTGTACTGAATACATAGGTGCAAGAGGCGAACCAGGGGAACTGAAACATCTAAGTACCCTGAGGAAAAGAAATCAACCGAGATTCCCTTAGTAGTGGCGAGCGAACGGGGACTAGCCCTTAAGTGGCTTTGAGATTAGCGGAACGCTCTGGAAAGTGCGGCCATAGTGGGTGATAGCCCTGTACGCGAAAATCTCTTGGTCATGAAATCGAGTAGGACGGAGCACGAGAAACTTTGTCTGAATATGGGGGGACCATCCTCCAAGGCTAAATACTACTGACTGACCGATAGTGAACTAGTACCGTGAGGGAAAGGCGAAAAGAACCCCGGAGAGGGGAGTGAAATAGATCCTGAAACCGTATGCGTACAAGCAGTGGGAGCCTACTTTGTTAGGTGACTGCGTACCTTTTGTATAATGGGTCAGCGACTTATTTTCAGTGGCGAGCTTAACCGAATAGGGGAGGCGTAGCGAAAGCGAGTCTTAATAGGGCGTCTAGTCGCTGGGAATAGACCCGAAACCGGGCGATCTATCCATGGGCAGGTTGAAGGTTGGGTAACACTAACTGGAGGACCGAACCGACTACCGTTGAAAAGTTAGCGGATGACCTGTGGATCGGAGTGAAAGGCTAATCAAGCTCGGAGATAGCTGGTTCTCCTCGAAAGCTATTTAGGTAGCGCCTCATGTATCACTGTAGGGGGTAGAGCACTGTTTCGGCTAGGGGGTCATCCCGACTTACCAAACCGATGCAAACTCCGAATACCTACAAGTGCCGAGCATGGGAGACACACGGCGGGTGCTAACGTCCGTCGTGAAAAGGGAAACAACCCAGACCGTCAGCTAAGGTCCCAAAGTTATGGTTAAGTGGGAAACGATGTGGGAAGGCTTAGACAGCTAGGAGGTTGGCTTAGAAGCAGCCACCCTTTAAAGAAAGCGTAATAGCTCACTAGTCGAGTCGGCCTGCGCGGAAGATGTAACGGGGCTCAAACCATACACCGAAGCTACGGGTATCACTTAGGTGATGCGGTAGAGGAGCGTTCTGTAAGCCTGTGAAGGTGAGTTGAGAAGCTTGCTGGAGGTATCAGAAGTGCGAATGCTGACATGAGTAACGACAATGGGTGTGAAAAACACCCACGCCGAAAGACCAAGGTTTCCTGCGCAACGTTAATCGACGCAGGGTTAGTCGGTCCCTAAGGCGAGGCTGAAAAGCGTAGTCGATGGAAAACAGGTTAATATTCCTGTACTTCTGGTTATTGCGATGGAGGGACGGAGAAGGCTAGGCCAGCTTGGCGTTGGTTGTCCAAGTTTAAGGTGGTAGGCTGGAATCTTAGGTAAATCCGGGATTCTAAGGCCGAGAGCTGATGACGAGTTACCCTTTGGGTGACGAAGTGGTTGATGCCATGCTTCCAAGAAAAGCTTCTAAGCTTCAGGTAACCAGGAACCGTACCCCAAACCGACACAGGTGGTTGGGTAGAGAATACCAAGGCGCTTGAGAGAACTCGGGTGAAGGAACTAGGCAAAATGGCACCGTAACTTCGGGAGAAGGTGCGCCGGTGAGGGTGAAGGACTTGCTCCGTAAGCCCACGCCGGTCGAAGATACCAGGCCGCTGCGACTGTTTATTAAAAACACAGCACTCTGCAAACACGAAAGTGGACGTATAGGGTGTGACGCCTGCCCGGTGCCGGAAGGTTAATTGATGGGGTTAGCTAACGCGAAGCTCTTGATCGAAGCCCCGGTAAACGGCGGCCGTAACTATAACGGTCCTAAGGTAGCGAAATTCCTTGTCGGGTAAGTTCCGACCTGCACGAATGGCGTAACGATGGCGGCGCTGTCTCCACCCGAGACTCAGTGAAATTGAAATCGCTGTGAAGATGCAGTGTATCCGCGGCTAGACGGAAAGACCCCGTGAACCTTTACTATAGCTTTGCACTGGACTTTGAATTTGCTTGTGTAGGATAGGTGGGAGGCTTTGAAGCGTGGACGCCAGTTCGCGTGGAGCCAACCTTGAAATACCACCCTGGCAACTTTGAGGTTCTAACTCAGGTCCGTTATCCGGATCGAGGACAGTGTATGGTGGGTAGTTTGACTGGGGCGGTCTCCTCCTAAAGAGTAACGGAGGAGTACGAAGGTGCGCTCAGACCGGTCGGAAATCGGTCGTAGAGTATAAAGGCAAAAGCGCGCTTGACTGCGAGACAGACACGTCGAGCAGGTACGAAAGTAGGTCTTAGTGATCCGGTGGTTCTGTATGGAAGGGCCATCGCTCAACGGATAAAAGGTACTCCGGGGATAACAGGCTGATACCGCCCAAGAGTTCATATCGACGGCGGTGTTTGGCACCTCGATGTCGGCTCATCACATCCTGGGGCTGAAGCCGGTCCCAAGGGTATGGCTGTTCGCCATTTAAAGTGGTACGCGAGCTGGGTTTAGAACGTCGTGAGACAGTTCGGTCCCTATCTGCCGTGGACGTTTGAGATTTGAGAGGGGCTGCTCCTAGTACGAGAGGACCGGAGTGGACGAACCTCTGGTGTTCCGGTTGTCACGCCAGTGGCATTGCCGGGTAGCTATGTTCGGAATAGATAACCGCTGAAAGCATCTAAGCGGGAAACTAGCCTCAAGATGAGATCTCACTGGGACCTTGAGTCCCCTGAAGGGCCGTCGAAGACTACGACGTTGATAGGTTGGGTGTGTAAGCGCTGTGAGGCGTTGAGCTAACCAATACTAATTGCCCGTGAGGCTTGACCATATAACACCCAAGCAATTTGCGCGTAAAAGCCAGATTGCGGTGTGTGAAGACGAAAGAACCGAAAGTTCGACGCTTACAAAACACCGAAAACTATCGCATACCCAATTTGCTGAAGCGCGGCCGACTGGCCACGATTCGGTACCCGAATTTCTTGACGACCATAGAGCGTTGGAACCACCTGATCCCATCCCGAACTCAGCAGTGAAACGATGCATCGCCGATGGTAGTGTGGGGTTTCCCCATGTGAGAGTAGGTCATCGTCAAGATTAAATTCCGAAACCCCAATTGCGAAAGCAGTTGGGGTTTTGTTTTGGGCGAAAGAAAAGTGCGATAAAAAAGGGATAGCCTGTTGGCTATCCCTTTTTCATTTCGCAGCTTTAATGAAACTTCGGCAGCACGAATTCTGCAATCTCTTCAATAACCTCTGCGACCGGCCGTTCGCTGCGACGCACATGCAGCCCGACGTGTTGAACACCTGCCTCACGCAATGCCTGAAGTTCGTCAATCAATGCCAACCGTCCACAGCTACCACCGAAGCGCACTCGTCGCATTGGCGCATGAGGATTGGCAGCCAAGTCCAGGTGAACGAAACTTACATAAGGTTTATCCCCGCCAACCTCTCGCCACAACCCTACTCGCCGACGATGCTCATCCGGCGTGCCAGGATAGGCGAGCCAACCATCCATATGCTGGCCAATCCACGCTGGAGATTGCTGACCAAGCCCCGCAACCAACAACGGCGCTGACTGATCGCGCTTCGGAAGCAAGCGTGCCCCTTCGGGCAATCGGCCCTCGCCTTGGCTGCGCAGCAATTCAACGGTCTCGCGGAAGATTTCGCCGCGCTGATCGTAATCCACGCCAAACAACGGATATTCCATCGGACGGTCGCCACTGGCCACGCCCAGCAGCAGGCGCCCATCACTTAGCTCATCAATGCTGTTGGCCGACTTGAGGGTCAGCCAAGGCTGACGCAGCGGAAGTACGACCGCAGCCGTACCCAGCATGATGTTGTCGGTAATGCCGGCCAGATAACCAAGGTAGGAGAAGGTTTCGAATACCTGTGCTGCGTCGCCGAAGTGGGGGTCATAAACCGGTACGTCGCGGACCCAGAGCGCGCGAAAGCCGGACTGGTCGGCCAAGCGCGCCATGGCGGCATGCTGCTTCAAATCAGGCACACCAAAGGGGCGGTCCTCGGCTATCCGCAGCCGTTGACCATCGCTGGACCAATCATTATCCAGCGGCAGTTCCAATCCGATGGAAAACCCGTTTGAACCCAGTAATCGTTGAAATCGCGGATGCATGAACACACTCCAAAAAATGACATGCATCCAGTATCGACTCACCTATCAGCAAGAAAAATGCAGGAATGGGAACATCAATATTGACTGAAGCGCACGAGTCCTCGGCCAATTGGAAATTCAAGTTAAAAAAATGACATAAAAGTGGCTTGGCAGTTTTGTTATGGTGCAGCTCATTTTTTTGACGGACAGTTTTCACGCCAAGGAACGGTACCTTCTTTTCAAAGAGTTGCTTCAGAAATGCCCCAACCGATACCGATCAAGGACCACGAAAAAGAGACACGCCTGGTCAACAAAAGATTGATGGCTTGCGCCTTGTTTGTCGTAGCCATTACCTGCGCGCTGGTGGTGCGCATGTACATCCTGCAGGTCGTTGAATTCGACTATCACTCCACGATTTCCGAAAACAACCGCGTCCATGTCCTGCCGATCACGCCTACTCGCGGATTGATCTATGACCGCAATGGCGTTGTCCTGGCCGACAACCGGCCCAGCTACAACCTGACCATCACTCGCGAACGTGCGTCCGATGTCAATCAAGAGCTGGACGAGGTGGTCAACCTGCTGCACCTGCCCGCTGAAGACCGCACGCAATTCGACAAGGCCATGAAACAGGCACGCCATCCGTTCGTACCGGTGACGCTGTTCTATGAGCTGAGCGAAGAACAGATCGCGGTACTCGCGGTTAACGAGTTCCGTTTACCGGGCCTCGATGTCGAACCCCAGTTCGTTCGGCACTATCCACTGGGCGAGCATTTCGCTCATTCGGTCGGCTATGTCGGACGGATCAACGAGAAAGAATCCAAGGCGCTGGATACGGTCGAGTACCGCGGGACGCAATCCGTCGGCAAGACCGGGATCGAAAAATTCTATGAGTCGCAGCTGCACGGCCATGTCGGTTACGAAGAAGTCGAAACCAATGCTCAGGGCCGCGTGCTGCGAGTGCTCAAGCACACTGACCCGGTCCCCGGCGAAAACATTGTCCTGAGCCTCGACGTCAAGCTTCAGGAAGCCGCCGAGCAAGCCTTGGGCGATCGTCGTGGCTCAGTGGTCGCGCTTGATCCATCGACCGGTGAAGTGTTGGCCATGGTCAGCAATCCGAGTTTCGATCCGAACCTGTTCGTCACCGGTATCAGCTCGAAGGAGTACTCGACGCTACGCGACTCCATCGACCGACCACTGTTCAATCGCGTGCTGCGCGGGCTCTATGCTCCAGGCTCAACCATCAAGCCAGAGGTCGCGATTGCCGGACTCGACGCCGGTGTCGTCACGCCCCAGACCCGAGTCTTCGATCCGGGTTACTACCAACTCCCGGATTTCGATCACAAGTACCGCAACTGGAACCACAGTGGTGACGGCTGGGTGGACATGGATGCGGCGATCATGCGCTCCAACGACACCTACTTCTACGATCTGGCGCACAAGCTGGGGATCGATCGCCTGCACGACTACATGTCAATGTTCGGGCTCGGTGAGAAAGTCTCTCTCGACATGTACGAAGAATCCTCAGGTCTGATGCCGTCCCAGGCCTGGAAGCGCGCCACACGCCGCCAACCGTGGTTCCCGGGTGAAACCGTGATCCTCGGTATCGGTCAGGGCTACATGCAAGTCACACCGCTGCAATTGGCCCAGGCCACGGCGCTGATCGCCAACAAAGGTGTGTGGAACCGCCCGCATCTGGCCATGACCGTGGACGGCGCTGCGCCGGTGGATGAGCATCCGATGCCAAATATTCTGCTCAAGGATCCGCGTGACTGGGAGCAGGTCAACCACGGCATGCAGATGGTGATGCACGATGCTCGCGGGATTGCCCGGGCCGCAGCGGCAGGTGCGCAGTACCGGATCGCTGGCAAGAGCGGCACCGCACAAGTGGTGGCGATCAAGCAGGGTGAGCGCTACAACCGCGAGAAAACCCGCGAGCGTAACCGCGACAACGCTTTGTTCGTCGGTTTCGCTCCGGCCGAACATCCGAAGATCGTGATTTCGGTGATGATCGAAAACGGCGAGGCCGGTGGCCGAGTTGCCGGACCGGTAGTGCGGCAAATCATGGACGCCTGGCTACTCGATCAGGACGGGCACTTGAAGCCGCAGTACGCCGTGCCGAGCAAGGCGCCGGGCGATCCTCACGTCTGAACCATCAAGGCTTGAAGGCGGTGACGGAGTTCGGCGCCGGGGTGCTGGTGCTGTCCCTGGGCTTCGATATTTTCGAACTGGACCCGCAGAGCAAAGTGGCGGTGACACAGGAAGGATTCGCCGTGCTGGGTGAGCGGCTTCGCGGTCTTGGGTTGCCGTGCCTGATTGTGCAGGAAGGTGGGTATCACCTGGAGAGTCTGGAGGATAATGCCAAGGCGTTTTTTGTGAGCCCTGAGGTTTGGCAGCTCTAAGTTTTTCGCGCCTGGGAGACCGTCATCGCGGGCAAGCCTTGCTCCTACAGGGGATGGGGTTGAATGCAATTGTTGGGTCGCCTCGATACCGTAGGAGCAAGGCTTGCCCGCGATGAACGATAACGCGGTCCACCTGACGGAACACAAGCGCCCTACGGCACTTGCCATCGCCCTGACGTTAACGTAAAGATTGCTCCAGGGCGCCGATGTTTGAAGGCGCAGGGCGGACGACCCGGAGCGCTTGATGACGCTAATAAAAACAAACTCCCCCAAACTGCACCGCGAAGCCCGGCTGGCCCGGGAAAAGCTGCATCTGGAAGGCGAAGTGCCCGATGGCGTGCTGCGCGCCGAAATCGACGCCTCCTGGCGACGCAGCCTCAGCCATGGCGTGCATTTTAATGCCAAGCATGAGCTGGCACTGGAATCGAGTGCCAGCCTCGACGTGCTGCTGGCCAGTAACCGATTGCTGATCGACGCCGCGTTGCCGGCCATCGATTACCTGGCCGAACGTCAGGGCAAGGAAGGGCTGATCATCCTCGCCAACTCCGACGCCACCATCCTTGCCGTCGAAGGTCGCGCCGACCGTCTCAAGGGCAGCGGCCTGCAAGACATCACCCTCGGTGCCTGCTGGAGCGAAGCCGCTCGCGGCACCAATGCTCTTGGCACCGCGCTGGTTGAAGCCCGGCCAACGCTGATCGATTGCGGCGAACATTATCTGGATCGCCTCAGCGATTTTTCCTGCACCTCGGTGCCGATTCATTGCCCGCAGGGCGGCATCCTTGGCGTCCTCGACCTGACCCGCGAAGGCCCGCTCGGCCGCGCCCACGACAGCACCGCGCTGCTGGCCATGGCCGTCAGCCAGATCGAGAGCCGGGTGTTCAACGCCAGTTATCCGGACGAGATCGTGCTGGCGTTTCACAGCCGTCGCCAGTACCTCGAATCCCCATGGCAAGGCCTGCTGGCGGTCAGCCTCGGCGGGCAGATCCTCGCGGTCAGCGCCCAGGCCTGCCAGTTGCTGCATGCCGAGCGTTCGGCGCTGGTCGGTCGGCGTTGTGAAGAGTTTCTCGGTGTCGATGGCCTGCAATTGCTGGCGCGACTGCATCAGGGCGGCGTCGGTAGTCTGCAAACCGCCAAAGGCGAGTTTTTCTACAAGACCCTGCGCGCGCCGCAACGCTCAATCAATGTCAGCAGCCCGCCGCGCAGCGTGGCGAAAACCGCCAAACCGCAACCCGATCTTGAATCCCTGGCCGGCAGCAATACCCGTTACGCTCGCGCGCTGCGCATGGCCCGACAAGGCCTGGCCAACGAACTACCGGTTTTGCTGTTGGGCGAAACCGGCACCGGTAAAGAAGTCATCGCCCGTGCCTTGCACATGGCCGGCGCGCGCTGCGACAAACCCTTCGTCGCGGTGAATTGCGCGGCAATCCCCGAAGGCCTGATCGAGTCCGAACTGTTCGGCTACCGCGAAGGTGCGTTCACCGGTTCGCGTCGTGGCGGCATGGTCGGTCGCTTGCAGCAGGCCCATGGCGGCACGCTGTTTCTCGATGAAATCGGCGACATGCCGCTGGCCCTGCAGGCTCGCCTGCTGCGCGTGTTGCAGGACCGCAAGGTCGCGCCATTGGGTGCTGGCGAAGAGCAGGACATCGACGTCGCATTGATCTGCGCGACCCACCGCGACCTCAAGCGTCTGGTCGAAGAAAAGCATTTTCGTGAAGACCTGTTTTACCGGGTCAACGGCATCAGCGTGATGCTTCCGGCCTTGCGCGAGCGCGAGGATTTCGCGGGTTTGGTCAGTCGTTTGCTGGCCAAGCTCGATGCGCCGACCGTGGTGCTGCATGACGGCCTCAATCACTTGCTTGGCGGCTATCATTGGCCGGGCAACATCCGTCAACTGGAGATGGTCTTGCGCACCGCGCTGGCCATGCGTGAACCGGGTGACACAGTGCTGACCCTCGACCACTTGCCCGACAGCATGCTCGACGAATTGACCGCGACCGAACGGCCCCAGGCCGGCAGCATCCGTGAAAACGAACTGGAGATGATTCGCCAGTCCCTGGACAGCCATCAGGGCAACGTCTCGGCCGCCGCCGACGCCCTGGGCATCAGTCGCGCGACCCTGTATCGCAAGCTCAAACAGTTGCGTTCGTGATGCAGCGCTTGATCGTTCGGCTGATCGACAGCCAGAACCCCGAGGCCCTGCAAGCGGCGTTGCGTTGGCTCTACAGTTTTGTGCGGCCCCATCGGCTGGCGATTGCCGGGTTGCTGGGATTGTCGGTGTGCGCCTCGGCGTTGGTGCTGGTGCAGCCATGGCTGACCAAGCTGCTGATCGACGATGGTTTGCTGGCGCGCAACTTCCCGATGCTGGTGCTGATCGCCGGGCTGATGATTGTCGCCGGACTGCTGGGCACGGCGCTGTCGGGGATCAACCGCTACCTGCACACGCGGTTGTCCGGGCGCATGCTGTTTGCCCTGCGCGATGACCTGTATCGGCATTTGCAAAACCTGTCGCCGAGCTTCTACGGGCAGCGGCGCATCGGCGACCTGATGTCGCGCCTCGATGGCGACGTGGCGGAGATCC
Organism: Pseudomonas sp. MAG733B; assembly: GCF_036884845.1. NCBI lineage: Bacteria > Pseudomonadati > Pseudomonadota > Gammaproteobacteria > Pseudomonadales > Pseudomonadaceae > Pseudomonas > Pseudomonas sp. MAG733B. The sequence continues at coordinate 5,283,419 of NZ_CP145732.1, read as the reverse complement.
AGCGCTTTGCCGTGGACTCGCTGTTCTCGGCGGTGTCCAGCGTGATCGGCCTGGTGGTGGCGGTGGCGATGCTGCTGACCCTGTCATGGAAACTGTCGTTGCTGGCGCTGGTGCTGATTCCTCTCGACGTGCTCTGGCTACGCTGGATGCGGCGCAAGGTCGAGCGCGATGTGCGGCAACTGCGTGAGCGTTCGGCGGACATGTCGTCGTTCATGGTCGAGACGCTGCCGGTGATGAAATTCATCCAGTCGGCTGGCCAGCAGCAGCGTGAAGCGCGACGTCTGGAAACGTTGGGGCAGGGCTACATGAGCCAACTGCTGCGCCTGCAAGTCACAGAATTTTTCACCCAGGCCGTGCCGGGCACATTGACCTCGCTGTCCCGGGCCTGCGCGTTTTTGATTGGCGGTTACTGGGTAGTGCAGGGCACCTGGCAACTGGGTGCATTGATCGCGTTTTCCACTTATCTGGGCATGGCTGTCGGGCCGGTGCAAAGCCTGCTGGGGCTGTACGTGGCGATTCAACGCATGACCGTCAGCCTCGGCCGGGTGATGGAATTGCGCGGCGAAGAACCGACCGTGCTCACACCGGTCACACCGAAGCCGATGCCGGCTTCTGGTGAGCTGCGTTTCGAGGACGTGCATTTCACACATCCCGGTCGCCAATCGACATTGCGCGGTATCGAGGCGCGGATTCCCTACGGTCTGAAAGTTGCGCTGAGCGGCGGCTCCGGCGTCGGTAAATCGACGCTGATCGACCTGCTGCAACGACATCACGATCCGCAGTCCGGGCGGGTGCTTTTGGGCGAAGTGGATGTGCGTGAGCTGGACCTGTTCCAGCTGCGTCAGCGCATTGCGGTGGTCAGTCAGGACATCGTGTTGTTCGGTGGCAGTCTGGCCGACAACCTGGCCTATGCGGTGCCGGATGCTAGCCGTGAAGCGATTGCCGAAGTGGCGCGGTTGGCGCAGCTCGACAGCCTGATCGCGTCCTTGCCTGAGGGTCTGGACAGTCCGTTGGGTGAGCGCGGCCAGCAGTTGTCCGGCGGGCAGAAACAGCGCATCGCCATTGCCCGCGCGCTGTTGCAGGACCCTTTGATTCTGGTACTCGACGAAGCCACCTCGGCGGTGGATGAAGCCACCGAGCGCGAAGTGATCGAGGCCATCGACCGCCTGTTTGCCGAGCGCACCCGCATCCTGATCAGCCATCGCCCCTCAACCCTGGCCGATGCCGATCTGCGTTTCGAATTGATTGACGGTGTACTGATGTCGAAAACGGTGTTGCATGAAGTCTGAGCCTTATGAAAGCTGAGCTGCGTATCGGTGTGGTGGACAGTGGTCACTCGGCGGCGCAACGGGTGCAGGTGATCGCCGGGCGGCGTTTTTCCCTGATAGAAGACGGACTCGCCGAAAGCGACCTGCGTGATGATCCACTGGGACACGGCAGCGCAGTGATCGACGCCATCGGCCGGCGTGCACCGTCGGCGCTGTTTTGCGTCGCCCAGGTGTTTGATCAGCGCGGGGTCACCAGCGCTTTGCAGATCGCCACGGCCATCGATTGGCTGGTGGCGCAGGACGTGCGCCTGATCAATCTGAGCCTCGGTTTGCGTCAGGATCGCAGCCTGTTGCGTACAGCTTGTGCGGCAGCTGTGGCGCGGGGCGTGCTGCTTTGCGCTTCCAGTCCGGCGCAGGGCGAGGGCGTGTATCCGGCGAATTATCCACAGGTGCTGCGCGTCACCGGCGATGCACGCTGTGCCGAACTCGAGTGGTCCTGGCTCAACAGTGCCCAGGCCGATTTCGCCGCGTGTGTGCATGGCACGTATCCGGGGCAGTCGGGCGCCAGTCTCGGCTGCGCGGCATTGAGCGGGCACATCGCCGGTTTCCTGGTGGAGCAGCCCGGGACGAGTAACGAACAAATCATCGAATGGCTTCGACACAACGCGCGTTATCGCGGCCCTGAACGGCGTTTCGCGCCATGACCACGATCGTGATAGTGGGCGCCGGGCCGGCAGGCGCAGCGGTGGCCCTGGGGCTGCGGCGACTGGGTTACGCCGTTACGCTGGTCAGTGAATGGCGCCGGTTTGCGGCGCTGGAGGGCGTTTCCATTCGGGTGCTGGAGGCTTTGCGCGCTGCGGGCCTGCATCAGGCGTTGGCGGATGCGACGCTGCCCTCTCAACGTCAGGTGAACTGGAACGGCCAGCAGCACGCGCAAAACATCGAGTATCTGCTGGATCGCCCGACCTTTGATCGCGGTTTGCGTGAGGACTTGCGTGCGGCGGGAGTGGTGTTGATTGAAGGCCGGGTGCTTGGCGTGCAGTCGTCGTCCTCAGGGCATCAAGTCCAGATCGAAGGGCATGAGGTGCTGAGCGCGGACTTTCTGGTCGAGGCCCGTGGCCGTCAGGCGCCGACCCTCGGCAAAGGCCTGCGCGGGCCGGAGACGGTCAGCCTGCTCAACCGCTGGCAAGGTGCGCCGGGCACTACCGCCAGCGCCGTGGAGAGCCTCAAGGATGGCTGGGCGTGGATGGCGCGGCGGGCCGACGGTCAGTGCTACTGGCAATGGACGGTGGACGTGGCCAGCGCCGGGTTGCCGGGCAAGGCGCAATTGCTGGAGTACTGCCAACAGCGGCGTCAGGACTCGGCGGTGGCCCGGGCATTTTTCGGTGACGAACCCGAGCTCGATCTACAGCTCCGCGCCCGCAGCAGCACGGCGATTCTGAGCCCGCAGGTGTGCGGCGATAACTGGATTCGCGTGGGCGACGCGGCGATGGCCGTGGACCCGCTGTCGGGCAATGGCATTTTTCAATCGCTGTCCTCGGCCTTGCAGGCACCGACGGTGATCAACACCCTGCTGCGCAAAACCGAACGCGCGGGGTTGGCCCAGCGTTTTCATCAGCAGCGGGTCGAGCAGTTGTTTCTGCGCTTCGCCCGGATCGGTCGGGACTTTTATGCCGATGAGCAGCGTTGGTTCGATCAACCCTTCTGGCAGGCACGGCGGCAATGGCCGGATGCCGAGGTTGCCCATGCCGAGGCGAATTTCGAGGCGTTGAGGATTGAACGGGCGCCGGTGTTGCGTGATGGATTTGTCGATGAGGCTGAGGTGGTGATTACCGCGGATCAGCCGTTGGGGATTTGGCATGTGCAGGGGATTGAGGTGGCGGTGTTGGTGCGGCGGTTGCGCACGGAGCCGGCGGAGAAGGTGTTGGCGGGGTTGACCTGCGAACAGGGGCGGATGGTCAGGAGTTGGTTGTTGGCTCAAGGCTACAAACCCTGAAATTCGTGCTGATTGGGCTGGCCTCATCGCTAGCAGGCTAGCTCCCACATTGGAATGCATTCCCCTGTGGGAGCTAGCCTGCTAGCGATGACGGACCGAAAAACGCCGCGATTACAGCTTGATCAACACCGATTTCAACTCGGTGTAATGCTCGATCGCCGCATACCCCATCTCACGCCCGACCCCCGACATCTTGTACCCGCCAAACGGCAGCGCCGGGTCCAGGGCGCTGTGGCAGTTGACCCACACCGAACCGGACTTGATCCGCGGAATCATCCGGTGCACCGCCGCCAGATCGTTGGACCAGATACTCGCGCCCAATCCATAAGGGCTGTCATTGGCCATGCGCAGAGCATCGGCTTCGTCATCGAACGGGATCGCCACCAGTACCGGGCCGAAGATTTCCTCCTGCACCAGCGAATGCTTCTGATCGACGTCGACAATCACCGTCGGCTTGACGAAAAAACCCGGCCCGAACTGCTCGCCACCGCAGGCGATGGTCGCACCGCTTTCGCGACCCTTTTCGATGTAGCCGTAGACGCGTTCCTGCTGACGCGCCGAGATCAGCGGCCCCATGTCGACGCTCGGGTCCAGGCCGTTACCGAGCTTCATGGCATTGGCGATATCGCTGATGTCCGCCACCACATTGTCGAAATGCTTGCGCTGTACATACAGGCGCGAACCGGCGCAGCAGACCTGGCCCTGGTTGAAGAATATCGCGCTGGCGGCACCGGCCGCGGCGGTTTTCAGGTCGGCGTCGGCCATGACGATGGTCGGCGATTTGCCGCCCAGTTCCAGGGTGACCCGTGTCATCGAGTCCATGGCGATCTTGCCGATCTGCTTGCCCACGGCGGTGGAGCCGGTGAAGGTCAGCTTGTCCACCAGCGGGTTGTGGGTCAGGGCCGAACCTGCGGTGATGCCGGTGCCGGTGACCACGTTGAACACGCCTTCCGGGTAGCCAGCCTCCAGGACCAGTTCTGCGAGTTTCAGCGCGGTCAGCGGGGTTTCGTCGGCGGGCTTGAGCACCACGGTGCAACCGGTGGCCAGCGCCGGGCCGAGTTTCCAGCAGGCCAGCAGCAGCGGGAAGTTCCAGGCAACGATGGCGCCGACCACGCCCACGGCTTCGCGGCGGATGAAACTGTGGAATTGATCGTTGGGCATCAACGGCGCCGACACGTCGACGGTGGAACCTTCAATCTTGGTCGCCCAACCGGCCATGTAGCGCAGGAAGTCGATGGATAGCTGCACGTCCATCACTTGAGCGACGGCTGCGCTTTTGCCGTTGTTCAGGCATTCCAGTTGCGCCAGCAGCTCGGCGTCGCGTTGCATCAGGTCGGCGAGTTTCCACAGCAGGTTTTGTCGCTCCCGTGGACGGGTGCGGGTCCAGGCTGAATCATCGAAGGCCTGGCGCGCGGCGAGCACGGCGCGGTCTACATCGTTCGGCGTGGCCCGTGGCACCTCGCACAGCACTTCGCCAGTGGCCGGGTTGTGCAGGGGCATGGTCTGGCCGTCGGCGGCCTCGACCCATTCGCCGCCGATGAGCATGCGCGGGGCGCGCTGGATGAATGCCGAAGTGGCGGGAAGCAGGTTTGGGAGCGACATGTTGAAACCTCGTCTTGTTCGTGTGGCGAGGTCTTTCGCAACGGTTGTGCCAGTTGTTGATTTCTTTGTTTCGAGCCCGGACGGGCGGGCTCGCTGGTGGTTTTTCGAATGGCCTCGGCGTGGGCAAGCGTCGCAAATTGCGACGACGTGAGACATCCCGAACACAAAACCCTGTAGGAGCGGGCCTGCTCGCGATGGACTAAAGAGCACTGCGTTTAGCCAGTAAGCACGCGTAATCGTTAACGACCATCGCGAGCAGGCTCGCTCCTACAGAAAGCTATGCTTGTCTCAGGCTGAAACAGTTGTCGCGAAATTAAACGCGGAACGCAGACGACACGATTGGCAAAACACCGGCCTTTATCGACAAGTCATTGATTCATAGAAATATTCATAAGCTGGCACGCTCCGTGTATTGCTCATCGCAGACGTTTCTCTTGCCTCCGTCAGTGGTTCGCCACCGACGGCAGAAACCAAAAAAACGATAAGCCACAAAAATAAGAAAGCACCGTGCGAGGTTCGACGTTGATGAAGAGAAAACTCCGATCAGGCATGAGCGCCAGCCTGCTGGCCGTGGCCGCTTGCGTGGCGCTGCATTCGCCTCACAGCCTGGCAGCCCGCGACGCCCAGACCATCCTCAAGGAAACCTGTCAGGGCTGTCACACCCCTGAAGCCGATAACGCCCTGAGCCGTATCAGCCACCAGCGCAAGACGCCGGAAGGCTGGCTGATGAGCATCGCCCGCATGCAGACCATGCACGGATTGCAGATCAGCGATGAAGACCGTCGAACGCTGGTCAAATACCTGGCCGACACTCAAGGCCTGGCGCCGAGCGAAACCGATGGCGTGCGTTATGCCATGGAGCGCCGGCTCAACACGGTCGAGCAGTTCGACGACCAGACCAGCCAGATGTGCGGCCGCTGCCACTCCGGTGCGCGGGTGGCGCTGCAACGGCGTCCGGCGCAGGAGTGGGAACGACTGGTGAACTTCCACCTCGGCCAATGGCCGTCGCTGGAATACCAGGCGATGTCCCGTGACCGCGACTGGTTCGATCTCGCCCGCAAAGAGATGGTGCCGCTGTTGGCCAAGCGTTATCCGCTGGACAACCCGGCCTGGAAAAAATGGCTGAGCACCGCGCCGAAAAGCGAGGCGCTGGTCGGCGACTGGAGCTTCAGCGGTCACTTGCCGGGCAAGGGTGAACTGGCCGGTGTGATGAGCGTCAGCGCCGACGGCAACGACACTTTCAAGGTCAGCGTCAAAGGCCAATACGCCGACGGCACGCCGTTCAACGGTGAGGGCAGTGCAATCCTCTACACCGGCTACGAATGGCGCGGCAACGTGACCATCGATGGCGTGACCATGCGCCAGGTGTTCGCTGCCCAAGGCAATGCGATGCAGGGCCGGATGTTCGAGGCCGAGCACGATGAGCGCGGTCTGGACTTCGTCGCCGCCAAGCAGGGCTCCCAGCGTTTGCTGGCGGTGCAGCCTGGTTATGTGAAGGCCGGCAGCGAAACCGAAGTGACCCTGATCGGCAGTGGCCTCAGTGGCAAGCCGAACTTCGGTAAAGGCGTGGAAGTGCTCGAAGTCGTCGAGCAAGGCCCGGAGCAGATCAAAGTCAAAATCAAGGCTGCCGCCAATGCCCAGCCGGGCCTGCGCGCGGTCACCGTCGGTACGCTGAAAGGCCCGAACCTGTCGGTCTACAGCAAGATCGCCTCGGTCAAAGTGGTGCCGGAGTTCTCGGTGGCGCGCATAGGCGAGGGCGGCGGTTCGACGCCGAAAGTCCAGGGCCGTTTCGATGCCGAAGCCTGGGGCAAAGGCGCCGATGGCAAACCGTATCGCATCGGTGTGTTCCCGGCGCAGTGGAAGGTCGAGGCCTTCGACGACCGCGCCAAGGAAGACGAGGACGTCAAGTTTGCCGGCACCATGCACGCCGACACGGGCGTGTTCACGCCGGGCGATGCCGGGCCGAACCCGGCGCGCAAGATGTCCACCAACAATGCCGGCAACCTCAAGGTGATCGCCGCCGTCGACGACGCAGGGAAATCCCTGACCGGCGAAGGTCACATGATCGTGACCGTGCAACGCTGGAACAATCCACCCATTCCGTGATGTGCCTGGACTTGTACGTTTCAGACATTTTTTCGGAATGACCGCAGGCCCTCAAAGCAGGGCTTGCACAGGAGGTTGGCAATGGGCGCTATCTTGAATCTGGTCGAACGCAACCTGCACGAAGTGCACGTCGATGCCGACCGCATGCTGTTTCACATTCCCAGCAGTTCGCTGTTCGCCAGCGATGAACTGACCGGGACGATCATCGATACCTTGCGCGGTCCCGGTTGTTCTTCGGACGACCTGATCCAGCGCCTCGCCTCGCGTTTCAACGGCGAGGAAATCACCGAAACCCTGCGCGAGTTGATGGCCCTGGAACTGGTCAGCGACGGCTCGCCGCTGACGCCGGACATCGCCGCCAAACGGGTCGAGCGCACGGCAATCAATACCGTGGTCTTGAACGTCAATACCGGCTGCAACCTGAGCTGCACCTACTGCTACAAGGAAGACTTGGACAAGCCTTCGGCCGGCAAGAAAATGGACGTGGAAACGGCCATCGCGTCAGTGGAAATGCTGCTGCGCGAATCCCCGGACGAAGAGCGTTTCACCGTAGTGTTTTTCGGCGGCGAACCGCTGAGCAATCGCAAGCTGATCGAGTACATGGTCGACTACTGTGAGAAGCGTTTTCGCGAGGCGGGCAAGTTCGTCGAGTTCGTGATGACCACCAACGCCACGCTGCTCACCGAAGAAACCGTGGACTATCTCAACGCTCACCGCTTCGGTCTGTCGGTGAGTATCGACGGTCCGAAAACCGTGCACGACCGCAACCGCATCACCGTGGGCGGACAGGGCACCTATGACGTGGTGCGGCGCAAGGCCGAGATGCTGCTGTCGCGCTACAACAGCCGTCCGGTGGGCGCGCGGGTAACGTTGACCACTGGCGTGACCGACGTCGAAACCATTTGGGATCACCTGTTCAACGAACTGGGCTTTGCCGAAGTCGGCTTTGCCCCGGTGACCTCCGGCGACATCAGCAGCTTCAACCTGACCAGCGACGAGCTGATCGAAGTCTTCGCCAGCATGAAGCGCCTCGGTCGGCGTTACCTGGAGGCCGCTTTGGAACACCGCAACATCGGTTTCTCCAACCTGCACCAGTTGATCACCGACATTCACGAAGGCCACAAGAAAGCCCTGCCATGCGGCGCGGGCCTGAAGATGCTGGCGGTGGATCACAAGGGTGAGCTGAACCTGTGCCATCGCTTTACCGGTTCGAGCCTGCCGACCTTCGGCAACGTCCACAGCGGCGTGAAGCAAGTGGAGTTGAACGACTTTCTGTCCCAGCGCCTGGACCGCACGAACACCGGTTGTGAGGACTGCCAGATCCGCAACCTGTGCTCCGGCGGCTGCTACCACGAGAGCTACGCGCGTTACGGCGACCCGACGCACCCGACTTATCACTACTGCGAACTGATGCGTGACTGGGTCGACTTCGGCATCGAGGTCTATACCCGGATCATGGCTCACAACCCTGCGTTCATCAGCAGCTACATCACTCCGCGCAAGGCTCACTGATATGAAACATCTCAAGGCAATCAATAACAAAGCGTTGAAGCTGGATCAGGCCGCGGACGAGAACCGCATCGAAGAAGTGGTGGCTATGAGCTCTGTGGCGGGCTGTGCGTCGACCACCGACCCAGGCTGGGAAATCGATGCGTTTGGCGGTGTGTCGTCGCTGTGCCAGCCTATGGAGGCTGACCTGTATGGCTGCTCCGACCCGTGCTGGTGGCCGGCCCAGGTGCCCGACATGATGAGCACCTATCCGGACTGGAACAAGGATGCCCAGGCGTCCAACGACAACTGGCGCAACCTCGGCACTGTCTTCCCGAAAGACAAGTGATCTGACAAGAAGAAGGATTCCAGCATGCACAGCATAAAAGCCTGCGGCCTGGCCGCTTTCGCCGTCCTGAGCACCTGTTCGCTCAGTGTCCTGGCGGATGAAAACACCGCGTTGCAAGACGGTCACGAATACATGTTGACCACCAACTACCCGAACAACCTGCATGTTATCGACCTGGCCACGGACACCTTGTACAAGACCTGCAAGATGCCCGACGCCTTCGGCCCCGGCACCGTGCAGTTGTCACCGGATCGCAAGACCGCCTACGTCCTGAACAATCACTATGCGGATGTCTACGGCGTTGAGCTGGACAGCTGCAAGCAGGTGTTCCACGCCAGCATTACCCAGAAGCCGGGGGAGAAAGCCAAGTCGATGTTCGCCTTCACCCTCAGCCACGATGGCAAGGAGTTGTTCACCGTCGCCAACCCGACCTTGATGCTCAACGATCGCTACGAAGTGCAGCAACCGCGGCTTGATGTGTACAAGACCGACGCCGGCATGGACGCCAAACCGGTGCGCAGTTTCCCGGCGCCGCGTCAGTTGACCATCATGCAGAGCGGCGACGACGGCACGCTGTACGTGGCGGGGGCGGATGTCTACAAGGTCAATGTGCAGACCGGCAAGTTCGACGTGCTGATCCCCAGCCGCCACTGGAAACGCGCGAACTACAGCGCACCGGACGTGCTCTACGTGTGGAACCAGCAGACCTATCGCCATGACTTCTCGCTGCTCTACACCGCCGCGAAATTCAAGGACAAGAAACAGGACCCGGCCACCGCCGAATACCTGTACGGCCTGTTCAGTGTCGACCTGAAGACCGGCAAGACCGAAACCACCGATTTCGGCCCTCTGACCGAAATCTACTTCAGCGGCATGCGCTCGCCGAAAGACCCGAACCTGATGTTCGGCGTGCTCAATCGGCTGGCCAAGTACGACATCAAAGAGAAGAAAATGCTCCAGGCGGCGACGCTTGAACACTCCTACTACTGCATTTCCTTCAACAAGGATGGCAGCAAGATCTACCTGGCCGGGACGTTCAACGATGTGGCGATCTTCGATGCCGACAGCCTGAAACAGACGGGCAGCATCAAGTTGCCGGGTGGGGACATGGCGATTACCACGGCGCAGATTTTTGTCCGGTAATTGCGGCGCCTGAACTGGCGCCATCGCTGGCAGGCCAGCTCCCACAGTGGATTTGCGGTGTGGTCACTATTGTGTGAACACCACCGAACCCTGTGGGAGCTGGCCTGCCAGCGATGGGGCCCTCAAAAACACTACAAAAATAGCCGAAATCAAACCCCCGGCACCGGACACCCCAAATCCCCCTCCTGGCACTTCAGATAAGTCTTGAACGTCTCAACCCGCGCCTTGGTCAATTCAGTCACGCAATTGCTGTAGATCAGCGGATAAACACTCCCGCCTTCCACCCCGGACGCCGAAAACTTGCACTCGGCATCACGAAACGCAATCCACGACCGCTGCGCGCCCAGCAGCAGTTTCTTGCTGTCGGGGTTACCCTTCAGGCGCGAAGTGATTTGCTGGTAAAGCGCATTCAACTCCTTGTCCGCCGCCGCATGCTGCTGCGACGCGCACTGGTTCATCGTGGCCTGATCGGTGGCGTTGTCGCAGTCAACGGCATGAGCCAGGGACGTGAACAACAAAGGCGTCAACGCCAGGAGAAAGCGTGCGTACATGGCAGAAACTCGCTGTAACGAGGGAAATTGCGGTGCAGTGTAGCGAAGCCGGCATCGATGTCAGGCGAACGATTACGACAGCTGACAGCCCACTCATACAACTTTCGGGCTGGACATGTGGTCTTAGAGGCCTACTGTTGTTCAGTACAGGAGGTGACGTATGAAACCAGTTCCCAATAGTTTTGAGCGCAAAATCAAGCTTAAATCGCCGCGCTCCCATGTCTGGCGTGCCTTGGTCGACGCGGAGGCGTTCGGTCAATGGTTCGGCGTAGCGCTTGAAGGCAGGCGTTTCATTGCCGGCGAGTGGACGCAGGGGCAGGTGACGTATCCCGGTTACGAACATGTGTTGTGGAATGTGTTGGTGGAGCGGGTCGAGCCGCAGCAGTTGTTTTCCTTTCGCTGGCATCCTTACGCCGTGAATCCGAAGATCGACTACTCCCAGGAGCCCACCACGCTGGTGAAATTCGAAATGGAAGACTACGAGGACGGCACGCTGCTCAAGGTTTCCGAGTCCGGATTCGCGCACATTCCCGACATACGCCAGAAGGAGGCGTATTACATGGACAGCCGTGGCTGGGAAGAGCAATTGAACAGACTGGAACAATTCCTTGTTGAAAACGCCAAAGCCCGCGAGCGCGAGAGTGACTGACGGCAGTATGTTTGATCTGTGGCTGAAACGCTGGGCGCTGGTGCCGGATGGACAACCGATCACCACGCCCGGCAGCCGCTTGTTGCCGGTGCGCCGGGGCGATGCGCCGGCCATGTTGAAGATTGCCATCGACGCCGAAGAAAAATTCGGCAACCTGTTGATGACCTGGTGGGACGGCGACGGCGCTGCCGAGGTTTACGCGCAGCACGGCGATGGCCTGTTGCTGGAGCGGGCGATGGGGCAGCGGTCATTGATGCACATGGCCCTCAACGGCGAGGACGACGAGGCCAGCCGAATCCTGTGTGCGGCGTTGGACCGTTTGCATGCTCCGCGACCGACACCGCCACCGCCGATGTTTGCCTTGTCACCCTGGTTCGCCTCGCTACGTGCGGCGGCGCAGCTTCAGGGCGGTGCGTATTCCGCGTGCCTGTTGACCGCCGAAGCCTTGCTGGCCGAGCCGCAGGACGTTGTGGTGTTGCACGGCGACATGCACCACGACAATGTCCTGGATTTCGGCCCGCGCGGCTGGCTGGCCATCGACCCGAAACGGGTGAGCGGCGAGCGCGGTTTCGATTACGCCAATCTGATCTGCAATCCAGACTTGCCGACCGCCTCGGACCCGCGACGATTCCAGCGGCAGATAGAGGTGGTGGCCGAGGCCGCCGGGCTTGATCGGCGCCGGTTGTTGCAATGGGTATTGGCGTTTGCCGGTTTGTCGGCGGCGTGGTTTCTTGAGGATGGCGACGACCGGGCGGCTGAAAGTCAGCTACAAGTCGCGAAACTCGGGGCCTCCAGCCTTGGTGCATGAGGCATCTAAGGGTGTTCGGAGGGGACGCTATAGCGAATGTCTTACACGCCGTAACAACTATGTCGTCTATTGCGGATTGGATCCCATGCGTATTCTGGCCTCATCCACTGATGCACAGGGAGTGCTCAGGATCATGGATGATCGGCCATTTGCATGGAATGCTGACGACAGGGAGTCGTAATGGTCTTGGAAGAACCCGCTTCGGCGGGTTTTTTTATGGGCGCAGGAAAAGTCCTGGCAGCAGGAGCCTTGGCCCCCGCTGCTTTTTTCTACCGACGGTCGAGTTTCGCGGCGGCACGCTCAGTGATTTCCGTGCGCAGTTTCAACGAACCTGCGGCGCGTTTGCGGGCCTCTTCCAATACGCTGGCTGGCGCAGTTTCCGGGCTACCTGCCTGGAACGGCGGAGCCGGGGCGTACTCCAGCTGCAATTGCACCAGTTCAGCGGTGTCCCTATCGAACAGTTCTGCGGCCAGCGTCAGGGCGAAATCGATGCCCGCGGTAATCCCGCCACCGGTCAGCAGATTGCCGTCACGCACTACGCGATCCTTCACCGCAATCGCCCCCAGCGGTGCCAGCAATTCGTGATAGGCCCAGTGGGTGGTGGCGCGTTTGCCTTTCAACAAGCCCGCCGCGCCGAGCACCAGCGCACCGGTGCAGACCGACGTCACGTAACGCGCATTCGCGGCCTGAGCCTTGATGAACGCCAGCGTTTGCTCATCTTCCATGAGCGGCCCGACGCCGCTGCCCCCGGGAATGCAGATCACGTCCAGTGCCGGGCAATCGTCGAAAGTAACGGTTGGTTTCAACATCAGGCCGGTGCTGGCGGTGATGGGCATCAGGTCCTTCCAGATCAGATGCACCTTCACATCCGGCAACGAGGCCAGTACGTCGTACGGGCCGGTGAGGTCGAGTTGCTGCACCTGTGGAAACAACAGAAAACCGATCTGCAAGGTCATGGTGTTTTTCTCCTGAAGTGGGTGGACGACTTCACTGTAGGCGCCTAGGATTTGGCGCATACGCCAATCACCCCACGAATTCCGCCAAAATGACGAAAACCATTCACGTACTCGCGTTCGCCAACGTGCAATTGCTCGACGTCACCGGGCCGTTGCAGGTGTTTGCCTCGGCCAACGACATCGCCCGCCAGCAAGGTTCACCGGCACCGTATGCGCCATCGGTGATCGCCAGCGGCGGCGGGGCGGTGATGTCGTCGGCAGGGTTGGCGTTGTTGGCCGAACCATTGCCCGAGCAGGGCAGCGACACCTTGATCATCGCCGGGGGCTGGGGTGTTTACGCGGCGGCGGAAGATCAGCCTCTGGTGAGTTGGGTGCGTGAGCATGCGGCGCAATGTCGACGGGTGTCATCGGTGTGTACGGGGGCTTTTTTGCTGGCGGCCAGCGGCTGGCTCGATGGCCGGCGCGTTGTCACCCACTGGACCCGATGCGAGCAGTTGGCGCAGCAACATCCACAATTGCAGGTCGAACCCAATCCGATTTTCATCAACGACGGCCCGGTCTGGACCTCGGCCGGGGTCACCGCCGGCATCGACCTGGCGCTGGCGATGGTAGAAGCCGATCTGGGCCGCAATATGGCCTTGGAGGTCGCGCGGCAACTGGTGGTGTTCCTGAAACGGCCCGGCGGCCAGTCGCAATTCAGCGTGACCTTGTCCTTGCAGAAAGAAGGCAGCCGTTTCGACGAACTTCACGCCTGGATCAGCGAAAACCTCACCAAAGACCTCGGCATTCCAACCTTGGCGCTACAGGCCGGCATGAGCGAACGCAGCTTCGTCCGCCACTACCGCGCCGACACCGGCCAGACCCCGGCCCGGGCCATCGAGCTGATCCGGGTCGAGACTGCGCGGCGCCTACTCAGCGATACCGGCGTACCGATCAAACGGGTCGCCATGCAATGCGGATTCGGCAGCGAAGAAACCCTGCGTCGCAATTTCCTACGGGCGATGGGCGTAACGCCGCAAGCCTATCGCGAGCGTTTTTCCGTCAGCGTTGCAGCAGATCCAGTAATGCCTTGAGCGTTGCCTCGGGGGCTTCTTCGGGAATGTTATGCCCGACACCCGCCAGCATCCGGCGCTCGTAACACCCGGTGAAATGCTCGATGTCGTCGTCGACCTCCCCTGCCGGGCCAACGCCATCGTCGGCGCCGCACAGGGAAATCGTCGTCACGCTGATCGGTGGCTGGAGGGTCAGCGCCTCCTCGATCGACTCCAGCGCCGGGTCGCCGGCCACATACATGAAGCGGTGACGATAAGAGTGAATCACCACGTCGACGAAATCCGGGTTGTCGAAGGCGGGCGCGCTCAAGGGATAACGCTCGGCCCTGTTTGCCCAGGTCGGTGACCACAGCTTCCACAACAACTCACACACGCCCCGGCGATTTTCCGTCAGTCCCTCAACGCCACGCGGCGTATGAAAATAATACTGATACCAGAGACGATGCTCGGTTTCCGGGGCGCGCGGCCGGATCGAACGAGGAATGTTCTGCAGGTTGTAGCCATCACCCGTCACCAGACAACGAACCCGCTCCGGCCACAACGCCGCGACAATACACGCCGCCCGACCGCCCCAGTCATAACCGCAGAGCGCCGCTTGCTCGATGGAAAGTGCATCCATCAGCTCGAGCAAATCCTGAGCGAGGGCGGCTTGCTGCCCGGAACGCAGCGTGTCAGGACTGTTGAATCGCGTCGGGCCGTAACCGCGCAGGTAGGGCACGATCACGCGGTAGCCCTTGGCCGCGAGAGGCGGGGCGATTTCGTCGAAGGCGCGGGGGGAATAGGGGAAACCGTGGAGCAGGATGACCGGGTCGCCGGTGATGGGGCCGTGTTCCTCATAGGCGAGGTTCAGAATCGGAGTCCGGACATACTGGATCGGCGCGTGATTACTCATTCGTCAGTTTTCTCCTGGAACTCAACTTTCGCTATCTGGTTGAAATACTTCGCCGCTCCGCTGTACCCGCTGAAGGTCGATGTTAGGTTGGGATGGATAGGCTGGCAATCGGGGATTGCGGTGGGGTTGTTTATTAGATGTAGGACTCGGGCTTGTACAGAATCCACGCCGAATGAGCTTTTGTGGCGAGGGAGCTTGCTCCCGCTCGGCTGCGCAGCAGTCGTAAAACCATTTCGATGCGGTGCACCTGACAGATCGTATTCACAGCCTCCAGGGCTGCTTCGCAACCCAGCGGGAGCAAGCTCCCTCGCCACAAAAGCCTGTTCGCCAGAGCTGATTAGGCGGCGACTTCAAGGCTGCCAAAAACTCTTCTCCCCACTCAACTTCCGATCAAGAAAACACGCGGCGCTGATCAACGCCAGGTGCGTCAACGCTTGCGGCGTGTTGCCCATATGCCGCGCGTGGCTGTCGAACTCTTCGGCGTACAGCCCCAACGGATTGGCGTAGCGCAGCAGTTGTTCGAACTCCAGATGAGCCTTTTCCACCCGGCCGGCGCGGGCCAGGCATTCGACGTACCAGAAGGAGCACGCGGCGAACGCGCCTTCGGTGCCGGGCAGGCCGTCGATCTGGTTGAGGTCGTTGTGGTAGCGGTAGACCATGCCGTCGCGCACCAGGTTTTTTTCGATGGCGTCGAGGGTCGAGAGCCAGCGCGGGTCCTTTGCGCTGACGAAACGTACCAGCGGCATCAGCAGCATCGAACCGTCAAGACCAGTGCCACCGATGTGCTGGACGAAATGCCCGCGTTCCTCATTCCAGAAGTTGTCCCAGATGTCGGCGTAGATCGCTTGCCGAGTCTGATCCCAGCGGGCGAACGGGGCGGGCAACGAGCGTTTCGAGGCGAGACGAATCGCCCGATCCAGTGCGACCCAGCACATCAGGCGCGAGTGCAGGAAGTGATGCTGCTCGCCGCGCATTTCCCAGATGCCGACGTCTTCTTGTTGCCAGGTTTCGCAGACCTGATCGACCACTTCCACGGTGTGCTTCCAGCCTTCGTGGGAAATAGCCTCGCCGTACTTGTTGACCAGATACACCGCGTCCATCAGCTCGCCGAAAATGTCGAGCTGAACCTGCGCGTACGCCAGATTGCCGATGCGCACCGGCTTCGCGCCACCGTGGCCGGACAAGTGCGTGAGCTCGATTTCCGGCAGTTCCTGACGGCCGTCGATTCCATACAGAATGTTGAGTTTCATCGGTTGGCCGCGACAATCGCTGACCCGCCCGCGCAGCCAGCGCATGTAGGCATTGGCTTCTTCGACAAAGCCCAGGCGCATGAAGGCGTACACCGTGAACGAGGCGTCGCGGATCCAGGTGTAGCGGTAATCCCAGTTGCGTTCGCCGCCGACGGTTTCCGGCAAGCCGAAGGTGGCGGCGGCGAGGATGGCGCCGTGTTTGCGTGAGGTCAGCAGCTTCATCGCCAGCGCCGAGCGATTGACCATTTCCCGCCAGCGACCGCGATAGTTGGACTGGCCGATCCAGTCGCGCCAGAACTTCAGCGTGCGTTGCAGGCACAGTGCGGCGGCGCCTTCCTTGAAGCGCGGATCGTCGATGGCGCCGAGCAGGAACTCGGCGGTCTGGTTCTGTTCGAGAGTGAATTCGGCGACCGCCGCATTGGCGTCCATGCGCAAAATCTGATCCGCAGACAGGCGCAGCGATGGCTGATTGGCGGCTTCGAAAATTACGTCCTTTTTGTCCATGCGCGCGCGGGTCATGGCGCGGGCGTAGTCGTGACGCACGGCGCAACGCAGATGAAAAGTTGCCTTGCCGCTGACCACTCGCACCCGGCGCATCAGCACCGGAAAATCGTCCTCGCTGTCGCCGATCGGCAGCAGATCGGTCACCTCGACCACCGCGCGATCGCTGAGCCAGCGGGTCTGCAAGACGTTGGTGTCCGGCAGGTAAATCTGCTCGCGGCGGGCGTCGGGCAAGTCCGGGGACAACTGGAAAATGCCGGCCTCGGGACTGTCCAGCAGCGAACAGAAAATCGACGGGCTGTCGAACTCCGGCCAGCAGAAAAAATCAACGCTGCCCTTGTCATTGACCAGCGCGGCACTGCGCATGTCGCCGATGATGCCGTGGGCGTCGATGGGGCTTTGGCGTTCGGGGTGATCAGCCATTGTCGCGGGGCTCCGGGAATCAGGGGTCTATTTAGCTGACTGGTTTGGGTGGACTGGAGTTCATTTGTGCGTTGACTGTTCTGGCCCCATCGCCAGCAGGCTGGCTCCCACATTGGATGGGTGTACATCAGTCATTGTGGGAGCCAGCCTGCTGGCGATGGGGCCTTCACATACAACCAACAATTCCACGCTTTCTTCTCAATCAGCGTTTATGGCAACGTGCAGTCCCTTGACGAGACCTGCACCCATGGCCAACCCCTACCGCGAACTGTTCAAAGCCCCGGGCGCCCGTGCTTTTGTGCTGGCCGGGATGATCGCGCGCATGCCGATTTCCATGACCGGCATCGGCCTGATCACCATGCTGTCGCAGTTGCAGGGTGGCTACGGATTGGCCGGCGCGGTGGCGGCGACGTTTGCGCTGGCCACGGCGTTTTGTGCGCCGCAGGTGTCGCGGCTGGTGGACCGTTTTGGTCAGCGACGGATTTTGCCGGTGTCAGCGTTGATCGGTGGCGGGGCGTTGTTGATGGTGTTGCTCTGCACCCGGTTGCAGGCGCCGAACTGGACGTTGTTTGTGTTCGCCGCGATTGCCGGTTGCATGCCGAGCATGTCGGCGATGGTGCGGGCGCGCTGGACCGAGTTGTATCGCGGCCAGCCGCAACTGCAAACGGCCTATGCCCTGGAATCGGTGCTGGACGAAGTCTGCTTTATTGTCGGGCCGCCGCTGTCGGTGGGCTTGTGCGTGGTGGCGTTCCCCGAGGCCGGACCGTTGGCGGCATTGCTGATGCTGGCGATCGGAGTTACGGCGTTTGTGTCGCAGCGCAGCACCGAGCCACCGGTGCATCCTCATGAAGCACATCATGCCGCGTCGATCATCCGCTCCGTGGACATCCAGTTGCTGATGCTGTTGATGGTCGCCATGGGCACCATCGTCGGTGTGGTGGATGTGGTCAGCGTCGCGTTCGCCCAGCATCAGGGCCAACCGGCGGCGGCGAGTATTGTGCTGTCGGTGTATGCGATTGGCTCGTGCATGGCCGGATTGGCGTTCGGTGCGTTGCGTTCGAAAGTGCCGTTGCCTCGACTGTTTCTCTATGGTGGCGTGGCGACGGCGGTGACGACCTTGCCGCTGTTGCTGGCGGTGAACATTCTCGGGTTGTCGCTGGCGGTGTTTGTCGCCGGTCTGTTTTTTGCGCCGACGTTGATTGTCGCCATGGCCTTGGTGGAACAGATCGTTCCGCCGGCCAAGCTCACTGAGGGCCTGACCTGGCTGGTGACCGGGTTGAGCATCGGCGTGGCGATCGGTGCGGCGGGGTCGGGGTGGATGGTTGATGCGTTCGGGGCCAGGAGCGGGTTTTGGCTGGCGATTGGCGCGGGTGCGGTGGTTCTCGGGTCAGCGGTGCAAAGCTATCGCCATTTGAAATGAAGATTTAACTGTAGGAGCGAGCTTGCTCGCGATGGAGTGTCAGTCAATATCAATGTGGCTGACACTCCATCGCGAGCAGGCTCGCTCCTACAGGGATCTCCGGTCGACTAATTCTCTGCGTACTTCATCCGTTCTCTTTACAGACAACTTTCGAGGTACGCCCGGTGACCCAGCTGACATTGCTGTGCCTGCCCTATTCCGGCGCGAGCGCCATGGTCTATAGCCGCTGGCGGCGCAAACTGCCGGAGTGGATCAAGCTGCAACCGGTGGAATTACCGGGGCGTGGTGTGCGCTACGGCGAGCCGTTGCACACCGACATGCGCCGCCTGGCGCTGCAACTGGCCCACGAGCAAAAAACCATGCTCAAGGCGCCTTTTGCCTTGTTCGGCCATAGCCTCGGCGCGTTGCTGGCCTGTGAAATGGCCCACGCGTTTCGCTCGCTCGGCGGTCCGGAGCCGGTGGCCTTGTTCGCTTCAGGCACCGCCGCGCCCACGATGCGCGCCGACTACGACCGAGGTTTTGCCGAACCCAAGACCGATGCCGAACTGATCGAGCAACTGCGCACGCTCAACGGCACCAGCGAGGAAGTGCTGGCCAACGAAGAGCTGATGAGCCTAACGCTGCCGATCCTGCGCGCCGACTTTCAGTTGTGCGGGCGTTTCGAGCCGATCCAGCGACCGTTGCTCAAGTGCCCGGTGCACGTGCTCGGCGGCAAGGCTGACCGCGCCACCACCGAGCAGTTGATCGGCTGGAGCAAGGAAACCCACGGCAGCTTTTCCGTGGACATGCTCGCTGGCGGGCACTTCTTCATTCATGAGCATGAGGCCAAGGTGCTGCGGGTGATCAAGGATCAGCTGGAGGTGCATCATCGGCGGCATGCCATGGCTGCCAGTGCCTGACCCCGATTCTTGTAGGAGCAAAGCTTGCTCGCGATAGCGGTCTGACATTCAACATAGATATCGACAGTTACACCGCCATCGCGAGCAAGCTTTGCTCCTACAGGTTTTTGGGTTCGCAAGGTTCCTGTAATCACCCTCGTTTTACCTCCCTTCTGATACTTGTTCTCATTCGCTAATTTTTCCGGCCTGCATTCGTTTTATAGGGACGACGTGCCTTTGTGCTTCCCGCCACTGATCCGGATACCCAGAAATGAATGCTGAAGACTCCTTGAAACTTGCTCGCCGGTTTATCGGGTTGCCCCTGGAAAAGCGCCAGATGTTCCTTGCGGCCTTGCACAAGGAGGGCGTTGATTTCGCCCGTTTCCCCATTCCTGCCGGCGTCGAGGCCGAGGATCGCCAGGCGTTGTCGTACGCCCAGCAGCGCATGTGGTTTCTCTGGCGACTGGACCCGCAAAGCGGCGCCTACAACCTGCCGGGCGCGGTACGCCTGACCGGTCGTCTGAATCTGCCGGCGCTGGAACAGGCCTTCGCCAGTCTGGTGGCGCGTCATGAAACCTTGCGCACCGTGTTTGCGCCGCAACCCGATGACACTCTGCTGCAAGTGCCAGCCACGGCGCCGCTGGTGATCGATCACGTCGATTTCAGCGCCTTGCCCGCCATCGAGCGCGAGCAGGCGGTGGCCCGGGCCGCCGAGCAGCAATCGGTGTTGCCGTTCGATCTGGGTAGCGGTCCGCTGCTGCGCGTGACCTTGCTCAAGCTCGCCGAACAGGAACACGTGCTGCTGCTGACCCTGCACCACATCGTGTCCGACGGTTGGTCGATGAACGTGCTGATCGACGAATTCATCCGCTGCTACGACTCCTTCGATGCGGGCACGCAACCGCAACTCGCGCCATTGCCGATCCAGTACAGCGACTACGCCTTGTGGCAGCGGCGTTGGCTGGAGGCGGGCGAGCAGGCGCGTCAACTTGAATACTGGCAAGCGCAACTGGGCGACGAACACCCGGTGCTGGAATTGCCCCTCGATCATCCGCGCCCGGCGATGCCGAGCTATCGCGGCACGCGCTACGAGTTCGCCGTCGACGGGCAACTGGCCGAGCAACTGCGCGCCACTGCACAGAAACACAACATCACCCTGTTCATGCTGTTGCTCGGTGCGTTCAACGTGCTGCTGCACCGCTACACCGGGCAGAACGACATCCGCGTCGGCGTGCCGATCGCCAACCGCAACCGTGCCGATATCGAAGGCCTGATCGGTTTCTTCGTCAACACCCAGGTGCTGCGCACGCAACTGGACGGCCAGACCCGTGTCGACGATCTGCTGCGCCGCATCAAGGAAACGGCGCTGGGCGCACAAGCCCATCAGGACCTGCCGTTCGAGCGTCTGGTCGAAGCCTTGAAACTGGAACGCAGCCTCAGCCACACGCCGCTGTTCCAGGTGATGTACAACCACCAGCCGCAGGTCGCGGACATTTCCACGGTGACCACGGCGTCCGGCCTGGCGCTGGGCATGATCGAGTGGCAAGGGCGCACCACCCAGTTCGACCTGACCCTCGATACTTATGAGAAGGGTGGCAAACTGCACGCCGCGCTGACCTACGCCAACGACCTGTTCGACGCTGCGACCATCGCGCGCATGGCGCAGCACTGGACACGTTTGCTGCAAGGCATGGTCAGCGATTCGCAGCAGCGCATCAGTGATTTGCCGTTGCTGGAACAGGCCGAATATCAGCGCATCGTGCATGACTGGAACCGCGCCGATGAAAGCTTCGCTGAAGATCTGTGCATTCATCAGCTGATCAGCCAGCAAGTGGCTGCGAGCCCTGATGCATTGGCCGTGACCTTCGCGAACACGCAACTGACTTACAGCGAACTCAATCAGCAAGCCAACCGTCTGGCACACAAACTGATCGAACTCGGCGTCGGCCCGGAAGTGCGGGTCGGCGTGGCCATGCAGCGTTCCGAGCAACTGCTGGTGGCTTTGCTCGCCGTGCTCAAGGCGGGTGGCGCCTACGTGCCGCTGGACCCGGATTACCCGGCCGAGCGCGTCGCCTACATGCTCGAAGACAGCCGCGCGCTGGTGCTGATCACGCAGCAGGCTGTCGCCGAATCGTTGAGTGTGAGCGCAGACACTCAAGTCCTGTTGATGGACGACATCCAGTCGCTAACCGACTACCCGCAAAGCGCCCCGGTCACCCGCGTCACGCCGGACAACCTCGCCTACGTGATCTACACCTCGGGCTCCACCGGCAAACCCAAAGGCGTAGCCATCGCCCATCGCAATGTGCTGGCGCTGATCGACTGGTCCAGATCGGTTTACAGCCGCGACGACATTCAAGGCGTGCTGGCTTCCACGTCGGTGTGCTTCGACCTGTCGGTGTGGGAGCTCTTCGTCACCCTGGCCAACGGCGGTTCGCTGATCATCGCCCGCAACGCCCTGGAGTTGCCGCACCTGCCGGCCCGGGACCAAGTGCGCCTGATCAACACGGTTCCATCGGCGATCAACGCGCTGCAACGCGACGGGCAGATCCCGCCAAGCGTGCGCATCATCAATCTGGCCGGTGAACCGCTCAAGCAAAGCCTGGTTGACGCGCTGTACCAGCAAGCGACCGTCGAGCACGTCTACGACCTGTACGGCCCGTCGGAAGACACCACCTATTCGACCTGGACCCGCCGCGAAGCCGGCGGTCGCGCCAACATCGGTCGCCCGCTCAAGCACACCGCCAGCTATCTGCTCGATGCCGACCTGCAACCGGTGCCGCAAGGCGTGTCCGCCGAGCTGTACCTAAGCGGTGCGGGTATCACCCGTGGCTACCTGGCTCGCCCAGGCCTGACCGCTGAAAAGTATGTGCCGAACCCGTTTTCCAGCAGCGGCGAACGCCTGTACCGCACCGGCGACCTGACCCGTTATCAGGCCGACGGCACCCTGCAATACGTTGGCCGCATCGACCATCAGGTCAAGGTCCGTGGCTTCCGTATCGAGCTCGGTGAAATCGAAGCGCGGCTGTTGCAGCAGGAAGCGGTGCGCGAACTGGCGGTGCTGGCCCAGGACGGCGCCAACGGTCAGCAACTGGTGGCGTACATCGTGCCAAACGATTCGGCGCTGGTAGTCGATGCCGATGCGCAAGCGACCCTGCGCGAGACGCTGAAAGCCGCGCTGCGTCAGCATTTGCCGGACTACATGGTCCCGGCGTTCCTGTTGTTCATTGACCACCTGCCGCTGACGCCGAACGGCAAACTCGACCGCAAGGCCTTGCCGGCGATTGATGGCTCTACCCAACAACGCGAACACGTCGCGCCGCGCAGCGAACTGGAAAAATCCCTCGCCGCTATCTGGCAAGACGTGCTGGCCATCGACAGTGTCGGCCTGGAAGACAATTTCTTTGAACTGGGCGGCGACTCCATCGTTTCGATGCAAGTGGTCAGCCGTGCGCGGCAGGCCGGGATCGTGCTCAGCCCCAAGGATCTGTTCCAGCACCAGACCATCCGCAGCCTCGCCCAAGCGGCGCGCACTGGCGGGCAATCGCAAATCGATCAAGGTCCGGCGGTCGGCGCAGTGGCGCTGGCGCCGGTGCAGCAATGGTTCTTCGAACAGGCGATCCCCGAGCGTCAGCACTGGAACCAGTCGTTGTTGCTGATGCCGCGCGAGGCGCTGAACATCGAAGCGCTGGAGCGGGCACTGGAGCAATTGCTGACCCAGCACGACAGCTTGCGCCTGCGTTATGCACAGGCAGAAAACACCTGGCAGCAAACTTACGCCGCGCCGACCACGGAGTCAGTGTTGTGGCAGCGTCAGGCGCAATCGGCCGAGCAACTCAACGCCTTGTGCGACGAGGCCCAACGCAGCCTCGATCTGCAAAACGGCCCGCTGTTGCGCGCCCTATGGGTGGCGATGGGCGACGGCTCCGAACGCTTGCTGTTGGTGATCCATCACCTGGCGGTGGACGGTGTTTCCTGGCGCGTGTTGCTGGAAGATTTGCAGCACTTCTACAACGGCGGCACGGCGCAGGCGAAAACCAGCACTTATCAGCGTTGGATCGCGCGTTTGCAGGATCATCTGCCAGCCTTCGAACAGAACCACGGCCACTGGCAGAAGCAACTGCAAGACGCGGCAAACGAGCTGCCATGCGAACGCCCGAACGGTGCGCTGGAAAACCGCTACGAAGAAAAACTCGAACTCAAACTCGACGTCGAACAAACCCGCAAGCTGCTGCAACAGGCGCCGGCGGCCTATCGCACCCAGGTCAACGACCTGCTGCTGACCGCATTGGCCCGCGCCGTTTGCCGCTGGAGCGGGCAGGGCAGCACGCTGATCCAGCTCGAAGGCCATGGCCGCGAAGACCTGTTCGACGACATCGATCTGACCCGCACCGTCGGCTGGTTCACCAGCCTGTTTCCGGTCAACCTGAAACCCGACGCCGACCTCGGCGCATCGATCAAGTCGATCAAGGAACAACTGCGCAACGTCCCGGATAAAGGCCTGGGCTACGGCGCGCTGCGCTATCTCGGCACGCCTGAGGTCCGCGCGGAACTGGCGGCGCTGCCGCAACCGCGGATTACCTTCAACTATCTGGGGCAGTTCGACCGTCAGTTCGATGAGGGCGCGTTGTTCACCCCGTCCACCGAAGGCAACGGTGTGGCGCAGGACCCATCGGCGCCGCTGGGCAACTGGCTGGTGGTCGAAGGTCAGGTCTATGGCGGCGAGTTGTCCCTGAGCTGGGGCTTCAGCCGCGAGATGTTCGACACCGCGACCATTCAGCGTCTGGCCGACGAATACGCGCATGAACTGAACGCGCTGATCGATCACTGCTGTGCGCTTGATGTGGCGCAAGCCACGCCGTCGGACTTCCCGCTGGCGCAGATCAATCAGGCGCAACTCGATGGATTGCCGCTCGCCGTCTCGACGCTGGAGGACCTGTATCCGCTGTCGCCAATGCAGCAGGGCATGCTGTTCCACACCCTGTACGAGCCGCAAGTCGGCGCCTACATCAGCCAGTTGCGCCTGGACGTCGGCGGCCTGGACATCCAGCGTTTCACCCGCTCCTGGCAGGCAGCGGTCGAGCGTCACGATATTCTGCGCAGCAGCTTTCACTGGCAGGGTCTCGACGTTGCCCATCAGGCGATTGCTCGTCAGGTGACGCTGCCGCTGGAAGTGCTTGAAGCGACCGACACCGACGCGCTGGCCGATGCCGAACGTGCCCAGGGTTTCGAGCTGGGCACGGCGCCGCTGTTCCGTTTGAAACTGGTGCGTACCGGCACCGACGCCTGGCACCTGATCTACACCAGCCATCACATCCTGATGGACGGCTGGAGCAACGCGCAGTTGCTGGCCGAAGTCATCCAGCACTACGCCGCCGGGCAGTCGCTGCCGGCGCCAACGGGGCAATACCGCGATTACCTAGGCTGGTTGCAGCAGCAATCGGCCGTCGCTGGCGAGCAATTCTGGAAAGCTGCGCTGGCGCCGCTGGAAGCCCCGACCCTGCTGGCCGAAGCCCTGCGCCCACCGGTTGGCGCCGAAGGCACCGAGGAACATCGCGTAGCCCTCGACAGCCGCGCAACCCAGCGTCTGGCCGAGTTCGCCCGTCAGCAGAAAGTCACCCTCAACACCGTACTGCAAGCGGCGTGGAGCCTGTTGCTGCAACGCTACACCGGCCAGGACTGCGTGGTGTTCGGCGCCACCGTGGCCGGGCGTTCGGCACCGTTGCCGGGGATCGAAGAGCAACTGGGGCTGTTCATCAACACGCTGCCGTTGGTGTGCTCGATGAAACCGGATCAGACCGTCAGCCAGTGGCTGAGCGAGTTGCAAGGCCTGAACCTGGCGATGCGCGAGTTCGAACACGTTCCGCTGTACGACATTCAGGGTTGGGCGGGGCAGCAGGGTTCGGCGCTGTTTGACAGTTTGCTGGTGTTCGAAAACTTCCCCGTCGACGAAGCGCTGAAGCAGGGCGCGCCGGCCGGGTTGTCCTTCGGCAACCTGCACAACCACGAGCGCACTCACTATCCACTGACGCTGGGCATCGAGTTGGGCGAAGCGTTGAGTTTCGATTTCAGTTACGACGCGGCGCGTTTCAGTGCTGCTCAGGTCGCTCAACTGTCGGCCAATCTGCAGCACCTGCTGACGCAATTGGTCGGCGCCCCGGACGCTGCATTGGGAGCGCTGGAACTGCTCGATGCCGAAGGCAAAAACGCGGTACTCGCCATCAGCCAGCCGGCCACGGTTGAGTTATCCACAACACTTCTGGTCCACGAACGGATCGCCGCGCAAGCCGCTGCCACTCCGGATGCGTTGGCGTTGCAGGTTGATGGTCAGTCCCTGAGCTACGGCCAACTGAATACCCAGGCCAATCGCCTGGCCCATCGCCTGATCGACAACGGCGCCGGACCCGGCAAGCGTGTCGGTCTGGCGCTGCGTCGCGGCCCACAGTTGATCGTCAGCCTGCTCGCCGTGCTGAAAAGCGGCGCGGCCTATGTGCCGCTGGACCCGAAATACCCGGCCGAACGCCTCGGCTACATGATCGAGGACAGCCGTCTCGATGTGCTGCTGTGCGAATCGGGCCTGCTGGAAGACTTGCCGCTGCCGGTGCATCTGCGCCTGTTGAGCCTGGACGAAGCCACAGGCTATCCGGACAGCGATCCACAAAACCGCGCCGTAGCCGCAGACCTGGCCTACATCATCTACACATCCGGTTCGACCGGTCAGCCCAAAGGCGTGGCCATCGACCATGGCGCGCTGCGCGAGTTCTGCCAGACCGCTGCCGAGTATTCAGCGTTGTCGACCGGCGACCGTGTGCTGCAATTCGCGACCTTTAGCTTCGACGGCTTCGTCGAGCAGTGCTACCCGGCGCTGTGCGTTGGCGCGGCGTTGATCATGCGCGGCGATGACCTGTGGGACGCCGGTCGACTGGCGACGGAAATCGTCGATCAAGGCGTGACCGTGGCCGACTTGCCCGCCGCCTACTGGTTCCTGCTGGCCCGTGAATGTGCCAGCGGCGTGGTGCGCAGCCTCGGCGATTTGCGTCAGGTGCACGTCGGCGGCGAAGCCATGTCGGTGGAAGGTTTGCGCCTGTGGCATCAGGCCGGTTTGAGTCATGTACGCCTGCTCAACACCTACGGGCCGACCGAAGCGACCGTGGTGTCCAGCGTGCATGAATGCCGTCTGGACGATGCCAGCGACGCGTTCGGCATCCCGATCGGTCGCGCCATTCCCGGCCGAGCGTTATATGTGCTGGATGCGGCCGGTCAGTTGCTGCCGGCCGATGGCGTCGGCGAAT
Source organism: Pseudomonas sp. MAG733B (assembly GCF_036884845.1). Lineage (NCBI taxonomy): Bacteria > Pseudomonadati > Pseudomonadota > Gammaproteobacteria > Pseudomonadales > Pseudomonadaceae > Pseudomonas > Pseudomonas sp. MAG733B. The sequence continues at coordinate 5,256,795 of NZ_CP145732.1, read as the reverse complement.
TGTGCATCGGCGCCCCGGCCTGTCTGGCGCAGAGCTATTTCGACCGTCCGGCGCTGACCGCCGAACGTTTCCTGCCGGACCCATTTGCCCGCGAGCCGGGCGCGCGTCTGTATCGCAGCGGCGACCTGGCGCGCTACAACGCCAACGGCGATCTGGAGTACGTCGGGCGTATCGACCATCAAGTAAAAATTCGCGGTTTCCGCATCGAAATGGGCGAGATCGAAGCCTGCCTGCAAGCCCGGGACGAGGTACGCGAAGCAGCGGTCATCGCCCAGGACGGCACGCAACTGGTGGCGTACGTCGTCGCCAGCGGCGTGGTGAATTCTGAAGCTGACTACGTTGAAAGTCTCAAGGCCGTTATGCGCAAAGCGCTACCGGAATACATGGTGCCGAGCCATCTGATCCTGCTGGCGAAATTGCCGCTCAACAACAACGGCAAACTCGACCGCAAGGCCTTGCCGCGTGCTGAAGCCGGCGTTGCACAGCGCGCGTTCGTCGCTCCGGCTGAAGGGCTGGAAATGCAACTGGCGACGATCTGGCAGAGCGTATTGCAGGTCGAACAAGTAGGCCGCGACGACAACTTCTTCGAGTTGGGCGGCCATTCGTTGCTGGTGCTGCAAGTGATTTCCCGAGTACGCCAGCAACTGAACATCGAACTGTCGGTGAGCAGCCTGTTTTCCGCTGCGAACCTGGAAGAATTCGCCGAGCGTACGGCGCTTGCCGACACCAGCGCTCAGCCGCTACTGCAGCGTGCGGCGGGCGATCAACCGCGGATTCTGTCCTACGCCCAACAGCGTCAGTGGATTCTCTGGCAACTGGACCCGCAGAGCAGCGCCTACAACATTCCCGCTGCGCTGCGCCTGAAAGGACCGTTGAACCGACAGGCCTTGCGTCAAGCCTTCCTGCAATTGCAGGCCCGCCACGAAACCCTGCGCACGACCTTCGAACAGGACGGTCAACAGGCGCGTCCGTTGGTGCACGCCGAACTGGCGTTGCAATTGAGCGAGCGGTCAGTCGCAGAGTCGTCGATCAACGATGCCGTGGCCGAAGAAATCGCCCGGCCGTTCGACCTGCGCAACGGTCCGCTGTGGCGCGCATTGCTGCTGCAAGTCAGCGCCGAGGAACATGTGCTGGTCCTGACCGTGCACCACATTGCCGCCGATGGCTGGTCGATGCAGGTGATGGTCGATGAGTTCAGCGCGTTGTATCAGGCGGCTGCCGAGGGCCGCGCGGCTGACCTCAACCGTTTGCCGGTGGCATACAGCGACTATGCCCGTTGGCAGCGCAACTGGCTGGAGGCGGGCGAGGGCGCGCGGCAACTGGCGTGGTGGCGTGAGCAACTGGACGGTAGCCAGGCACCGTTGGAACTGCCGAGTGAGCTGACCCGACCGGCTCGCCGCAGCGAACGCGGGGCAAGTCTGTCGCTGAACGTGGATCGCGAACTGCTGGCCGGTTTGCGTCAACGCGCACAAGAACAGCAAGTGACCTTGTTCATGCTGTTGCTGGCGAGCTTCCAGACCTTGCTGCATCGCCAGAGCGGGCAGTCGGGCATCAGCGTTGGCGTGCCGAGTGCCGGGCGTTCGCGCCTGGAGACCGAAGGCCTGATCGGCTTCTTCATCAACACTCAAGTGCTGCGTGCCGAGATCGACGGGCAACAGCCATTCAGCACCTTGTTGCAACAGGTCAAGCAAACGGCGCTGACCGCGCAGGCCCATCAGGACTTGCCATTCGAGCAGTTGGTCGATGCCTTGCAACCGGACCGCAGCCTCAATCACAGCCCATTGTTCCAAGTGCTCTACAACCACCAGCAGCAGTTGGGCGCGAGCGTGGAACGGGTCGTCGCTGGCTTGCAGGTCGAGCGTTTGCACTGGCAGCAGCACACCGCGCAATTCGATCTGGTGCTTGATACCCAGGAGCAGGGCGACACACTGGACGCCAGCCTGAGCTACGCCACCGATCTGTATGACGAGGCTTCGATGCAGCGCTTGGCCGAACAATGGCTGAACCTGTTGCATGCGGTGGTGGCCGATCCGCAACAGCGAGTCGCCGAACTGCCGTTGTTGCATGCGCCGCAATACGACGGCTTGATCCAGCACTGGAACCCGACGTTCCAAGCGCAAGCGCCGTCGCCAACCTTGCATCAACTGTTCGAAGCCCAGGCTGCGCAACGGCCGGACGCGATTGCGCTGGTGTATGAAGGCGAACACCTGACCTACGCCGCGCTCAACGCCCAGGCCAACCAACTGGCGCGCAAACTGCGCGAGCAGGGTGTCGGCCCGGAAGTTCGCGTGGGTATCGCCACCGAGCGGGCGATGCCGCTGGTGGTCGGTTTGCTGGCGATTCTCAAGGCCGGTGGTGCCTATGTGCCGCTGGACCCGCAATACCCCGCCGAGCGCCTGAGCTACATGATCGACGACAGCGGCATTGCGCTGCTGTTGACCCAATCTCACTTGATCGACGGCTTGCCGGCCCGCGATGGCGTGCAGGTGCTGGACCTGGCGTCGCTGCAACTGGACGCCTACAGCGCCGACAATTTGCTGCCGCTGGCAACCCCGGACAACCTCGCGTACGTGATCTACACCTCCGGTTCAACCGGTCGGCCAAAAGGCGCTTTGCTCAGCCACGGCAACGTGGGCCGCCTGCTGACGGCCACTGCTGCCGAGTTCAATTTCGGCGCGGACGATGTCTGGACCCTGTTCCATTCCTACGCGTTCGATTTCTCGGTGTGGGAGCTGTTCGGTTCGCTGTGTACCGGCGGACGTCTGGTGATCGTGCCGTATTACATCAGCCGCGAGCCGCAGGAATTCCATCGTTTGCTCTGCGATGAAGGCGTGACGGTGTTGAACCAGACCCCGACCGCGTTCCGCCAACTGTTGCCGATTGCCTGCACCAGCTCGCGCAATCTGGCGTTGCGTCAGGTGATCTTCGGTGGCGAAGCATTGGAAGTCGCCAGCCTGCGTCCGTGGTTCGAACGCTTCGGCGATCAACAGCCAACGCTGGTGAACATGTACGGCATCACCGAAACCACGGTGCATGTGACCTACCGCGCCATTCGCCTGGCCGACCTCGACGGCAAGGCGCAGAGCCCGATTGGCCTGCCGATCCGCGACCTGCGCTGGTACTTGCTCGACAGTCAGTTGCAACCGGTCCCGGTGGGTGTGGCGGGCGAGTTGTACATCGCTGGTGCTGGTTTGGCGCGGGGTTATCACGGGCGTTTCGGTCTGACCGCCGAGCGTTTCGTGCCGAGCCCGTTTGACGCGTCGCAACGTCTCTATCGCAGCGGCGACCTGGCGCGTCAACGCGCCGACGGCAGCATCGATTACCTCGGGCGCATCGACCAGCAAGTGAAGATTCGCGGCTTCCGCATCGAACTGGGTGAAATCGAGGCCGCGCTGCTGGCGCAACCGGGTGTGCGTCAGGCGGTGTTGAGCGTGCATGCCGGTGATGCTGGGCCGCAGCTCTGCGCCTACGTCGTCGCTGAACAGACCCCGCATGACCCGATCGCCTGGCGCGACAAACTGCGCGCCGCGCTCAAGGTCGACCTGCCGGACTACATGGTGCCGAGCCACTGGCTGCAGCTCGATGACCTGCCGCTGACCAGCAACGGCAAGCTCGACCGCAAGGCCTTGCCGCTGCCGGATGCAGAGAACTGGCAACGACCGTTCGAAGCCCCCGAAGGCCAACTCGAACAGCAACTGGCGGCGATCTGGGCCGACGTGCTGGGTGTGGCGCAGATCGGCCGGCGCGACAACTTCTTTGAATTGGGCGGGCACTCGCTGCTCGCCGCCCAGGCCAGCGCCCGCGTGGAACTGGAACTGGGCATCGAGCTGCCGCTGCGTGCGCTCTTCGAAAGCAACGACCTTCAGGCTTACGCCGCCATGGCCGGGCAACAAGCCCCGACTGACAACGATGCACGTCTGGATGCGCTTGAGTCGCTTCTCGACGAGATGGAGATCAACTGATGGAACACACCACCGCCATGCGTATCGCCACCCGCTTTGCCGGCCTGCCCGCCGACAAGCGCCGCGAGTTTTTGACCAAGATGCAAGAGCAGGGTGTGAGTTTTGGCCAACTGCCGATTCCAGCCGCTGCCGAGCCGCAAGCGACGTTTGAACTGTCCTACGCGCAGCAGCGCCAATGGTTCCTCTGGCAGCTCGATCCACAGAGTTCGGCGTACAACATTCCTGCCGCCCTGCGTCTGCATGGACCGCTGAATGTCGCGGCCCTGCAACAGAGTTTTGATGTGCTGCTGGAGCGGCACCAGAGCCTGCGCAGTCGTTTTATCGAGGACGACGGCCAAGTGCTGCAAACGCTGGCGGCGTTCACTTCGCTGTCCATCGAACAGCACGATTTGCGCGAAGAACCTGCGGCGCAGCGTTTCGAATGCGCAATGAAAAAGGTCGAGCAGGACATCGCCCGGCCATTCGATTTGCAGCACGGCCCGCTGCTACGCGTCAGCCTGTTGCAATTGGACACCGAGGACCATGTGCTGGTGCTGACCCTGCACCACATCGTCACCGATGGCTGGTCGATGGGCGTATTGATCGAAGAGTTTTCCCGACTGTATGCCGGCCATTGCCAAGGGCAGGGCGCGGAACTGCAAGCGCTGCCGATCCAGTATTCGGACTACGCCGCGTGGCAACGTCGCTGGATGGACGCCGGAGAGCTGGAGCGTCAACTGAACTGGTGGCGTGAGAAGCTCGGCAGCGAACAGCCGCTGCTGGAATTGCCGACGGATCGTCCGCGTCCGGCCCAGCCGAGCCAGCGCGGTGCGCGTCTGGATTTCGCCCTCGACGCAGATCTGGCCAGCGGTTTGATGACCTTGGCCAAGCAACGCGGCGTGACCCCGTTCATGCTGTTGCTCGCCAGTTTCCATGCCTTGCTCTATCGCTACAGCGGTCAATCCGATTTGCGCATTGGCGTGCCGATCGGCAACCGTAATCGCGCGGAAACCCGTGGCCTGATCGGCTTCTTCGTCAACACCCAGGTGATGCGCGCCGAACTCGACGGACGCCTGCCGTTCAGCCAGTTACTGGAGCAAACCCGCACCGCGTCGCTGGATGCCCAGGATTATCAGGACTTGCCGTTCGAGCGTCTGGTGCAGGCGCTGCAAGGTGAGCGCAGCTTGAGCCACAGCCCGCTGTTCCAAGTGATGTTCAATCACCAGCAAGCCCGGCCGGCAGCGGTCAGCGGTTTGCTGGCCGGTCTGCGGGTCGAGGCATTGAACGCCACGGCGCAGACCACCCAGTTCGACCTGCAACTCGATACCCAGGAAGAGGGCGACAAACTGTTCGCCAGCCTCACCTACGCCACCGACCTGTTCGACGCTGAGCGCATCGAAACGCTGGCCCGGCATTGGCGCAACCTGCTCGCCGGGGTGCTGGCCAACCCGCAAACCCCGCTGGCCGAATTGCCGCTGCTGGACGCTGACGAGCGCCTGCGCATCCTCGATGATCTCAATGACACCGCTCAGGTATATCCGGGTGAAGTCTGCGTGCAGCGGCATTTCGAAGCGCGGGTGATTGAAAACCCTGAAGCGACGGCGCTGGTGTTCCAGGGCCAGTCCTTGAGCTACGCCGAGCTGAACCTGCGCGCCAATCGTCTGGCCCATCACTTGCGTGCGCAGGGCGTCGGCCCGGAAGTGATCGTCGGGATTGCCTGCGACCGCTCGTTCGAAATGGTCGTCGGCCTGCTGGCAATTCTCAAGGCCGGTGGCGCCTACGTGCCGCTGGACCCGGAATACCCGCTGGATCGCTTGAGCTACATGATCGAAGACAGCGGCATTTCGCTGCTGCTGACCCAAGCGCATTTGCTGGCGCAACTGCCGACGCCGGACAACGTGCGCACTTTGAGCCTGCACGCCGATGCCGATTGGCTGAGCGAACTGCCGGGCAGCGATCTGCCGAACATCGCCGTGGCAGAAAACCTCGCCTACATGATCTACACCTCCGGTTCGACCGGTAAACCAAAAGGCGCGGGCAACCGCCATGTGGCGCTGCACAACCGCATCGAGTGGATGCAGGAAGCCTACAACCTGCTGCCGTCAGACCGCGTGCTGCAAAAGACGCCGTTCAGTTTCGACGTGTCGGTGTGGGAGTTTTTCTGGCCGCTGATGAAAGGCGCGACGCTGGTGATCGCCGCACCGGGCGAGCATCGCGATCCACAACGCCTTGCCGCGCTGATCGTTGAGCAAGCGATCACCACGCTGCACTTCGTGCCGTCGATGCTCTCGGCGTTCATCGGTGCCGACGAAGCGCTGGCTTGCACCTCGCTGACCCGGATCATTTGCAGTGGCGAAGCGCTGCCGATGGAACTGCAACGCCAGACCCTGCGCAGCCTGCCGCAAGCCAACCTGTACAACCTGTATGGCCCGACCGAAGCGGCCATCGACGTGACCCACTGGACCTGCGTCGAAGAGGGTCGCGACAGCGTGCCGATCGGCCGACCAATCGCCAATCTGCGCACCTGCATTCTCGACAGCGAACTGCAACCGTTGCCGCTGGGCGCGGTGGGTGAGTTGTACCTCGGCGGCGTTGGTCTGGCGCGCGGTTATCACCGTCGTGGTGCGCTGACTGCCGAGCGTTTCGTGGTCGATCCGTTCGGCAGCGGCGAGCGCCTGTACCGCACCGGCGACCTGGCGCGGTATCGCGCCGATGGCGTTATCGATTACTGCGGACGCATCGACCACCAAGTGAAGATTCGCGGCCTGCGTATTGAGCTCGGGGAAATCGAAGCGCGTCTGCAAGAACATCCGGACGTGCAGGAAGCCGTAGTCCTGGCCCTAGACGGCCCGAGCGGCAAGCAACTGGTGGCGTACATCGTGCCGCAGGACCGTGCTTTGGTCGGTGCTGATGCCGAGCAGCAAGGCGCGTGGCGCGAAACCCTGAAAAGCCATTTGCTCGGCAGCCTGCCGGATTACATGGTGCCGGCGCAGACCGTGCTGATCGAACAGATGCCGCTGAGTCCCAACGGCAAACTGGACCGCAAACGCCTGCCGGCGCCGACCGCGCAGGTCAGCCAGCGTGCGTTCGAAGCACCGCGCAGCAGCCATGAGCAGGTGTTGGCGCAGATCTGGCAGGACGTGTTGGGCGTGGAGCAAGTCGGGCGTCAGGACAATTTCTTTGAGCTGGGCGGCGACTCGATCATCTCGATTCAAGTGGTCAGTCGCGCCCGCCGTGCCGGCCTGAGCCTGCAACCGCGCGACCTGTTCCAGCAGCAAACCCTGCAAGCCCTGGCTGCCGTGGTCAAGGAACAGGCCGCGCCGCTGGCCCAACAAGGGCCGGTCGATGGCGTGCAAAAACTCACGCCGATCCAGCGCTGGTTCTTCGAAGAACCGATCCCGCAACGCGCACACTGGAACCAGGCGGTGTTGCTGACACCGCGCGAAACCCTTGAACTGCCGCGTCTGCAAGGTGCCTTGCAACGTGTGCTCAAGCAGCACGATGCCCTGCGTCTGCGCTTCAGTCAGGTCGACGGCCAATGGTCGGCGCGTTATGTCGGCGCCGACAGCGCCGACGTCATTGACATGCTCTGGACCGCCCGTGTCGCCAGCGATGCCTCGCTGGAGTCGGTGTGCGACGAAGCCCAGCGCAGCTTCAGCCTGCAAGATGGACCGCTGCTGCGCGTGGCGCTGATCGCCCAGGCCGATGGCTCGCAACGCTTGCTGCTGGTGATCCACCACTTGGCGGTGGACGGTGTTTCGTGGCGGGTGTTGCTGGAAGATTTGCAGGCCGCTTATCAAGGTGAAGAACTGCCGCCGAAGACCAGCGCTTTCCAGGCTTGGGCGGACAAGCTCGATACTTACGCACGCTCTGAAACCGCCGCCGCCGAACTGAAGTGGTGGCAAGCGCAGTTGACCGGAGCCAGCGATTTGCTGCCGGCGGCCAACGCGCAAGCGAGTCAGGCCGGGCATCTGCGCCAGGGCGTGAGCATCGGCCTGGATCGTGATCAGACCCGCCAGTTGCTGCAACAGGCCCCGGCGATCTACCGCACTCAGGTCAACGATCTGCTGCTGACCGCATTAGCCCGCGCACTCAGCCGCTGGACCGGTGAAGCATCGGCACTGATTCAGCTCGAAGGCCATGGCCGCGAAGAGCTGTTTGACGACATCGACCTGACCCGCACCGTCGGCTGGTTCTCCAGCCTGTTCCCGGTGCGCCTGACACCGACCGCCAACCTCGGCGCTTCGATCAAGACAATCAAGCAGCAACTGCGCGACATCCCAGGCAAAGGCCTGGGCTTCGGCTTGCTGCGCTACATGGGCGATGCTGCGGCGCAATCCGCATTGGCGGCGTTGCCGCAGGCGCGGGTGACCTTCAACTACCTGGGCCAGTTCGACCAAAGCTTTGCCGAGGACGCGTTGTTCACCCCGGCCAGGGAATGCAGCGGCGCCGCGCAATCCGCCGACTCGCCACTGCCGAACTGGCTGTCGGTGGACGGCCAGGTCTATGGCGGTGAACTGAAACTCGACTGGACCTTCAGCCGCGAATGCTTCGAGCTGCGCGAGATTGAAGCCCTGGCGATCGATTTCCGCGCCGAACTGTTGGCGCTGATCGACCATTGCCTGAGCGACGGTGCGGGTGGCGTGACCCCGGCCGACTTCCCGCTGGCGCGCCTGAGCCAGGCGCAACTCGATGGTCTGCCGGTGCCGCCGGCGCAGATCGAAGATGTGTATCCGCTGTCGCCGATGCAGGCCGGTTTGCTGTTCCACAGTCTCTACGAATCGGCGTCTGGCGCGTATGTAAACCAACTCAGCGTCGAGGCTCGCGGTCTCGATTCCGAACGTCTGGGCCGCGCGTGGCAAGCGGTGCTCGACGGCCATGCGATCCTGCGCAGCAGTTTCCACTTCCCGCAAGGTTTCGAAGCGCCGGTGCAACTGGTGCATCGTCAACTGCAATTGCCGCTGACCTGCCTTGACTGGCGCGGTCGCGACAATCAGGCCGAAGCGCTGGCGCAACTGATCGACAGCGAACGCCTGCAACTGGACTCGACCAAAGCGCCGCTGATGCGTCTGACGCTGGTGCGCCTGGACGACGAGCGTCAGCAACTGATCTACACCCACCATCACCTGCTGCTCGACGGCTGGAGTAACTCGCTGCTGCTGAGCGAAGTCTTGCAGCGTTATGCCGGGCAAGAAGTGCAGGCGCCCACCGGGCGTTTCGCCGACTACATCGGCTGGCTGCAACGTCAGGATGCCGAGGCCGACGAGGCTTTCTGGCGCGGGCAACTGGCAACCCTCGACAACCCGACGCTGCTGGCTCAGAGCCTCGCCCATGGCGACAGCAAAAACCTGTCGGACGCGGAGTTTTCCGACCATCTCCAGACGTTCGACGTCGCCATCAGCAAACGCTTCAGCGACTTTGCCCGCCAGCAGAAAGTCACCCTCAACACCTTGGTGCAAGGCGCGTGGGCGCTGCTGCTGCAACGCTACAGCGGCCAGCGCAGCGTGGCGTTCGGCGCCACCGTGGCCGGGCGTCCGGTGGATTTGCCGGGTGCGGAAAGCCAGCTCGGTCTGTTCATCAACACCTTGCCGGTGATCAGCAGCCCGGACGCCGTGGAAAGCGTCGAGCAATGGCTGAGCCGTTTGCAGGCGCAGAACCTCGAACTGCGCGAACATGAATTCACCGCCCTCGGGGACATTCAGCGCTGGGCCGGGCGTGCCGGTGAGCCGCTGTTCGACAGCCTGCTGGTGTTCGAAAACTTCCCGGTGGCCGAAGCCCTGCAACAGGGTGCGCCGGCCGGATTGAGCTTCTCGATCCCGCAGAATCACGAACGCACCAACTTCCCGCTGACCCTGGCGGCCACCGCTGAAAGTCAGCTGAGCCTGAACTGGAGCTACCAGTGCAACCATTTCAGCAGCACGGCGATTGCGCGCATGAGCGAGCATCTGGCCGCGCTGCTGGCGGCGATGGTCGCGGCACCTCAGGCTGCTTTGAGCGAACTGGCCCTGCTAACGGCACCGGAGCGCGCCCAGCAATTGCTGGCGTGGAACCCGCCGTTCACCGTCGCGGAAAACCCGCTATGCGTGCACCAATTGATCGAGGCGCAGGCCGTTGCCCGACCGGACGCCACGGCGCTGATCTTCAATGATGTGGAACTGAGCTTCGACGAACTCAACCGCCGCTCCAACCGCCTGGCCCACCACTTGCGCGGGCGCGGTATCGGCCCTGAAGTGCGGGTGGGCCTGGCGATGCAGCGTTCGCCGGAAATGATCGTCGGATTGCTGGCGATCCTCAAGGCGGGCGGCGCCTACGTGCCGCTCGACCCGGCGTACCCGGCTGAACGCCTGAGCTATCTGATGGACGACAGCGGGATTTCGCTGCTGATCAGTCAATCCTGGCTGCGGGAAAAACTGCCGTTGCCGGAAGGTCTGGCGGTGCTGGAAATCGACCGTGAACCGTTGGAGTCCATGGCGGACAGCAACCCGGTCAACCTGACCTGCGGCGAAAACCTCGCCTATCTGATCTACACCTCGGGCTCCACCGGGCGACCGAAAGGCGTCAGCGTGGCCCACGGTCCGCTGGCCATGCATTGCGTGTCGATCGGCGAGTTGTACGGCATGACCCCGGACGACCGCGAACTGCAATTTGCCTCGATCAGCTTCGACGGCGCCCACGAACGCTGGCTGACGCCGCTGGTGTTCGGTTCGGCGGTGATGCCGCGTGATGACGAGTTGTGGAGCGTCGAGCGCACCTGCGCCGAGATCGAAAAACACCGCATCACCATCGCCTGTTTCACCCCGAGTTACCTGGCGCAGATCGCCGACTACATGGGCGAAGCGGGGCGCGATCTGCCGATCCGTTCCTACACCCCGTGCGGTGAAGGCATGGCCAAGCATGCGTTCGACGAAGTTCAGCAAGTGCTGCAACCCAAGCGCCTGATCAACGGCTACGGCCCGACCGAAACGGTGATCACGCCGCTGATCTGGCTGGCGTATCCGGATACCGAATTCGACTCGGCGTTCATGCCGATTGGCCGCCCGGTGGGCAACCGCAGCGCGTACATCCTGGACGGTGGCTTGCAGCCGTTGCCGGTGGGCGTGGCGGGCGAGTTGTACCTCGGCGGCGAGGGCGTGGCGCGGGGTTACCACCAGCGTCCAGACCTGACTGCCGAACGTTTTGTGCCGGACCCTTTCGTGCCGGGGGCGCGGCTGTACCGCAGCGGCGACCTCGCACGGTTCCGCGCTGATGGCGTGGTCGAATATCTCGGCCGCATTGACCAGCAAGTGAAGATTCGCGGTTTCCGTATCGAACTCGGCGAAATCGAAGCTTGCCTGATGGAGCACGAAGGCGTGCGTGAAGCGTTCGTCATCGACCGCGAAGGGCCAGTGAGTCGCCAACTGGTGGGTTACGTGGTGCCGCGCGATCCGCTCGCCGATGAGCAGGACCTGCGTGACGCACTAACCGCACACTTGCGCAGCCGTCTGCCCGCGCACATGTTGCCGGCACACCTGATGTGCCTGGCCGCGCTGCCGCTGACGCCGAACGGCAAGCTCGATCGTCAGGGTTTGCCAGCGCCGGAAGCCTCGCGTCAGAGCCTCGATCAGGTCGCCGCCACGACGCCCGCCGAGGCGCTGTTGGTGGAGATCTGGCAGGACCTGCTCGGCCTGGATTCGCTGGGCGTCACCGAAAACTTCTTCGAACTGGGTGGCGACTCGATCATTTCGCTGCAAGCGGTGAGCCGTGCCGGGCAGCGCGGGTTGGTGTTCAGTCCGAAGCAATTGTTCGAACAGCAGACCATCCGTGCACTCGCCGCCGTGGCGACCCGTCGTGAAACTACGTTGGTCGACGCGCCGACCGTAGAGGCTTTCGCGCTGGTTCCACACATCGACGTGACGGCGCGTGAGGGGCTGCAAGACCTGTATCCGCTGTCGCCGATGCAGCAGGGCATGTTGTTCCATTGCCTCGATTCGCCGGAGCTCAACCCCTACGTCAACCAGTTGAGCGTGGCCGTGGATGGCTTGCAGGTGCCGCGTTTCCGCGCGGCATGGCAGGCGTTGGTCGAGCGGCATGAAGTACTGCGTGCGGCGTTCCGCTGGCGCGACGGCCTGGCCGATCCGTTGCAAGCGGTGTTTGCCGAAGTCGAGTTGCCGATCGAAGAGCTCGACTGGCGCGAGCGTAGTGACACCGAGCAAGCGCTGAGCGAACTGGCGGCTGCCGAGCAGGCGAAAGGCTTCGACCTGAGCTGCCCGCCGCTGATGCGCTTCATTCTGGTTCGCCTCGGTGAAGAGCGTTACCAGATGATCTGGATCTACCATCACCTGCTGCTGGACGGTTGGAGTGCTTCGCGTCTGCTGGGCGAGATGCTGCGCCTGTATCACCACGACAGCCTGCCGGCGCTGACCGGTCGCTACGCCGATTACATCGCCTGGCTGCAACGTCAGGACGATGCCCAGGCCGAAGGTTTCTGGCGCGAGCGCCTGGCTTTGCTGGAAGCCCCGACCATTCTGGCCAAGGCTTCGGGTGCCGCAGGCTCAGGCCACGGCGTGATGTACAGTGACCTCAATGCCGAGGCGACACGCAAGTTGCACAGTTTCGCCAAGCGTCAGCGCGTGACCCTCAACACCTTGGTGCAAGGTGCCTGGCTGTTGCTGTTGCAGCGCCATAGCGGGCAGCGCTGCGTGGCCTTCGGCGCGACGGTGGCAGGGCGCCCGACCGGTTTGCCCGGTGCCCAGGAAATGCTCGGCCTGTTCATCAACACCTTGCCAGTGATCCAGACCCTCGACCCGCAACAGCCGTTGGGCGAATGGCTGCGTGAGTTGCAGGATTACAACCTGGCCGTGCGCGACTACGAACACACGCCGTTGTCCGACGTCCAGCGCTGGGCCGGACAGGGTGGCCAAGGCCTGTTCGACAGCATCATCGTGTTTGAAAACCATCCTGTGGACCGTGCTTTGCGCGGTGGTGAGGAAGGCGAACTGCGCTTCGCCGAAGTCGGCAGCGGCGGCGTCACCAACTTCCCGATGGACTTGATGGTCAGCGCCAACGACGAAGGCCTGGAAGTCGAATACCTGTACTTGCGTGATCGCTTCAGCGAACAGGAAGTCGAGCGCATTCGTGCTCAGCTGGAAGGGTTGCTGCGCGCCTTGCCGGAAGACGCCGATCGCTTGCTTGGCAACATCGGCTTGCCCGAAGTGCGTTTGTGCCTGCCGCAAGCGTCTACCGACAACGCTGATCTGTTGCAGGCGTTCAATCAACATGTCCGCAGCCAGCCGCAGAAAGTCGCGCTGTTCTGCGAGGATCGTGAGGTCAGCTATGCCGATCTCGACGCACAGGCCAACGGTCTGGCGCAGCAATTGATCGCTCGCGGCATCGGTGCCGAAAGCATGGTGGCGGTGGCGTTGCCGCGTTCCGAGCGCACCATCGTGGCGTTCCTCGCGGTGCTGAAGGCGGGTGCGGCGTATCTGCCGCTGGACCTCGCGTACCCGGCCGAACGATTGGCCTACATGCTCAGCGACTCGGCGGCGAGCCTGTTGATCTGCGACAGCGATCTGGGTGAACGCCTGACATTGGCCGACAGCCCGCCGCGCTTGTTGCTCGATCAGTTGAGCGTTGCTGGCAGCAGCGAATCCCCGGTTGTTGATCCACTGCCGGGGCATCTGGCGTATCTGATCTACACCTCCGGCTCCACCGGCCAACCGAAGGGCGTGGCCGTGGCGCGTGGACCGATTGCCCGGCATTGCCGCGGCATCATCGACCTCTATGAACTGGCACCGCGCAGCCGCGAACTGCATTTCATGTCGTTCGCTTTCGACGGCGCCCAGGAACGTTGGCTGAGTGTGATGCTGGCCGGTGGCAGCCTGGTGATCCGCGAGGACAGCTTGTGGACCCCGGAACAAACCCTGGAAGTGCTGCATCGGCACCACGTCACCGTCGCCTGCTTCCCGCCGGCCTACCTGCAACAGATGGCCGAAGTGGCCGAGCGCCTGGGCAATCCGCCGGCGGTCGAGGTGTATTGCTTCGGCGGTGATGCGGTACCGGACGCCAGTTTCGAACAGGTCAAGCGTGCCTTGCGTCCGCAGCGTCTGGTCAACGGTTATGGCCCGACTGAAACCGTGGTCACGCCGCTGCTGTGGCGTGCAGAAGCCAGCGAAACCTGCGACGCGGCCTATGCGCCGATTGGTCGTGGCGTGGCCGGGCGTGGTTTGTACGTGCTCGATGCCGATCTCAATCCGCTGCCGGTGGGTGTCAGCGGTGAGCTGTACCTGGGCGGTGAATGCCTGGCGCGGGGTTATCACCAGCGTCCGGGCATGAGCGCCGAGCGCTTCATTCCCGATCCGTTCGAGGCCGGTGGTCGCATGTACCGCACCGGCGACTTGGTGCGCCAGCGCGAATGCGGCTTGATCGACTACCTCGGCCGCCTCGATCAGCAAGTGAAGATCCGAGGTTTCCGTATCGAACTGGGCGAAATCGAGGCGCGCTTGCGTGAATGCGCAGGCGTGCAGGATGCCGCCGTGGTGGTGCACGACACGCCGACCGGCAAGCAGTTGGTCGGTTATGTGGTGGCTGCTGGTACGGTCGGGCTGGATCGTCGTTTGAAGGCGGAGCTGCAAGCGCAAATGCCGGACTACATGGTGCCGGCGCGAATCCTCGTGCTGGAGCGTTTCCCGCTGTCGGCCAACGGCAAGCTCGACCGCCGCGCACTGCCGGAGCCGGAATGGGCAACCGGTGGATATCGTGCGCCGCGCAACGCGCTGGAGCAGGCGTTGACCGCGATCTGGCAAGAGGTGCTCGGCGTGCCGCAAGTGGGCATCGACGACAACTTCTTCGAACTCGGCGGCGACTCGTTGCAGGTGCTCAAAGTGATCTCGCGGGTGCGCAGTCAGCCGCAACTGGGCTACGAATTGAAGCTGCGCGACCTGATGCAGAAACCGTGCATTGCCGAACTCAGCGGTTATCAAGTGGCCGAGCCTGCGAAAGCGCCGGACCCGCTGCTGGCGTTGAATGGCCGGGTTGCCAACGTGCCGGCGCTGTTCTGCCTGCACGCCGGTTTCGGCACGGTGTTCGACTACGAACCGCTGGCCCGGCGTCTGGAAGGCCGGCGCACGGTGTATGGCCTGCAATGCCGCATGTTGCTCGACCCGCAATGGCAGGACGAATCGCTGCTGGCGATGGCTCGGGCCTATACACAGCGGATTCGTGCGCAGCAGCCGGAAGGTCCGTATTACCTGCTCGGCTGGTCATTGGGTGGTGCGCTGACGCAACTGGTTGCCTATGAACTGGAAGCCCAAGGTCAGACGATTGCGTTTGCCGGACTGGTCGACAGCTACGTGGCGGGCACGGCGGAAGCGGGGGATTGGCGCGAAGATTTGGCCGACTTCCTTAAGTTCGTCCTCGGTCAACCGTCTGAAGAAGCAGAGACGCTGATTGCCTTGAAAGCCGCTGGCCTGAACGAGCGTGAAGGTGCCGCAGCGGTGATCGAAGCGGCGATGCACGGTTCCAACGAAAACGCCGCGCTGGGTGCGAGCGAACTGACGCAGATCTTCGCCACCGGTTCATCGCTCAAGCAACTGGCCCTGGCCCAACGGCAGTTGCCGAAGGTGCAAGTGGCGGCCCATCGCTGGTGGGTGGCCGAGCGCGACGACGAACGCCGGGTGTTCGAGGCGCAGGTCGGCCATCACGGCGTTGATCGCTTGTTGGCGGGCGGGCATTACGAGTTGCTGCGTGGTGATGAGTTGCTGGATGAGCTTGAGCAAGTGTTGGAGCGCCGCACGGCGATCGCATAACGGTCGGCCTTACGCGAACCCCTGTGGGAGCGGGCTTGCTCGCGAAGAGGGAGTGTCAGTGACATTCATGCTGCTGACACACCGCATTCGCGAGCAAGCCCGCTCCCACAAGATCCGTGGCCGTTTCAGGATTATGTGCAGATCCTATTTCTTTGTTTGAAGGATTCACCCCATGGCCGTACTGCCAGAACTTGAAGCTTTTCTCGAACTCGCCGAGTTCGGCCGCCTGACCGGCAAAAGTCGCGCAATGCACGAGCAGACCCCGCAACAGGCGCGGATCGATTTCGAAGCGTCCTCGGGGTTCCTCGATGTGCCGCTGGACACCATCGTCTGCGAGAACTTCAGCATCGCCGCGCGCGACGGCCACCGCCTGGCGGCGCGGCTGTATCGCGACGGGCAAACGGTCGACGGTTTGCAACCGGTGATCCTGTATTTCCACGGGGGTGGCTACGTAGTCGGTAGCCTCGATTCCCACGATGCGCTGTGCCGACGCTTGGCCGCGCAGGGTGGTTTTGCCCTGTTGACCGTGGATTATCGCCTGGCGCCGGAATGGCGTTTCCCGGCCCCGGTGCAGGACGCCTGCGATGCCGGCAACTGGCTGGTGCGCGAAGGCTCGGCCCATGGCCTGGACGCGTCACGGGTGGCGCTGGCCGGTGACAGCGTTGGTGCAACCCTGGCGACGGTGCTGTCACTGATCGCCGTGCGTGAACCCGAAGAACTGGCGTTGAAACCCAAGGCGCAATTGCTGGTGTACCCGGTCACCGACGCCACCACCCATCGCGCCTCGCACCGGGATTTTGCCGAAGGGTACTTGCTGGAAACCCCGACGCTGGACTGGTTCTACGCCCACTACGGCCGCACCCCGGCAGACCTCGCGGACTGGCGCTGCTCACCGCTGCTGGCCGAAGACCTGTCGGGTATGGCGCCCGCCTTGGTGTACCTGGCCGGCCACGATCCGCTGCACGACGAAGGCCTGGCCTATGCCGAGCGCTTGCGCGCTGCCGGCAACGACGTGACCTTGCTTGAACAGCCGGGCATGACTCATGACTTTCTGCGCATGGCGGGGTTGTTGAGTGAGGTGGAAGCGATTCATGCGGAAGTGGCGGGGTGGGTGCGGTCAAAGGTTTGATCTGAAGTAAACAGAACCATCATTTCCGGATTGGGGATGACGGTTTTTTTGTGCCTGGCAGTTGCGTTTGTGGTGTGGCAATTATTGCCATCGCGAGCAGGCTCGCTCCTACAGTTGACCGAGGTGAATGCAGATCCCCTGTAGGAGCGAGCCTGCTCGCGATGGCGGTATCAAATCCACCGCAAATCCCGACCCATAAAAAAATGCCCGCATCTCACGACACGGGCATTTTTCATTTTGGCTCAGGCTCAGAAGTCGTACTTGGCCGTTACCTGGAAGTTACGCGGCTCGCCGTAGAAGGTGGTGCCGAAGTTGCCCAGGCCTGTCAGGTACTTCTTGTCGAAGACGTTGTAGGCGTTGGCGGTGAAGCTCAGGTGCTCGTCGTACTGATAACGGGTCATCAGGTCCACGAGGGTGTAGCCGCCTTGCTTGAGCATGGTGCTACCGCCTTCGCCATTACCCACGTTCGGACTGAAGCTCTGACCGTAAAACGCGCTCTGCCAGCTGACACCGCCACCGACGGTGACCTGGTCCAGTGCGCCGGGCAGGCGGTAGGTAGTGAACGTACGCACTACGTGTTCGGGTTTGCTGGTGGCCAGCGGGAAGCCGTAGATACGTTGATGGTCCTGATCGCGAGTACGGGCGTAGGTGTAACCGGCCGAAACATTCCAGTCCTGTGCCAGTTCGCCGGCCAGCTCCAGTTCAACGCCATTGGTGGTGGCACCGTCGACGGCTTTGAAAATGCCGTCGCCGGTGATCTCATTGGTACCGATCGACTCTGCAACGTTGTCCTGCTCGATGCGGAAGAAGGCCAGGCTGGCGTTCAGTTTGCCTTCGAAGTAGGCCGCTTTCAGACCGGTTTCGTAGCTGTCACCTTCAACCGGTTCAAGGGTATTGCCATTGATGTCCTTGTTGATTTGTGGCTGGTAAATGCTGGTGTAGCTGGCGTAGACCGAATAGGTATCGTTCAGGTCATAGACTACACCGGCGTAGGGTGTGACGACGCCATGTTCCTTGTAGCTGGCGTGTGTGTCGGTGCCAGCGCCTGGGTAGTAGCTGTAATCCTCGTTGTACTTGTAGGTACTGACACGGCCGCCAAGGATGAACGACAGATCATCGGTCGGGCGCAGGCGGGTGGCCAGGTAAGCGCCGTTCTGGCTCTGGGTGCGCTCGTACTTGCCGATTTTCGGGAAGTCCGGTTTCGCGATATGGCCTGCCCAGTCAAAGATGTTGCCCGGCACCAGTCCATCGGAGTCAGTGGCACTACCAAAGTTTGCGCCAGTCTGACGGGAGTGGGCCGCCATGAAACCAGCCACGAGTTCATGCTGGCGACCGCCCAGGGTGAAAGGGCCCGAGACGTTCACGTCGCCTGTGTACTGCTCGCGATGGCCTTCCCAGTGCCCCTGATAAAAGGACATGCCTTCGCCGGTGTCGCGGTCCGGGAAACCACCGCTGGCCGAGGCCAGTTGAGTATCGTGATCGGTAGTTTTCTGGTCGAGGCTGACTTTGAGTTTCCAGTCGTTGGCCAGCGCCTGCTCCAGGGACGCGAAGTAGGTGGTGCTGTCGAAGTCACGACGGCTCCAGTCGGCGCCCGGATTGAAGCTGCGGGAGAAGTCGGTTTTGCCGCCGTCGGCGAAGTAAACCGTGTTACCGGTCCAGGAACTGCCGCGCGGAGTGATGCTGGACTTGTCGACACCCAGGGTCAGCAGGGTATCGTCAGTCAGGTCGGCTTCGAGCACGCCGTAATACAGGTCTTTCTTCTGGCTGTAGTGGTCGATGTACGAATCTTTGTCCTGCAGGGCGCCGACAAAGCGACCGCGCACGTTGCCCGACTCGGTCAGCGAACCGGAGATGTCGCCTTCGGTGCGGTAGTTGTCCCAGGAACCGGCAGTGGCGCTGACTGAAGCCTTGAATTCCTTGGTCGGCTTTTTGCGGATGAGGTTGACAGTGGCGGACGGGTCACCCGCGCCAGTCATGAGGCCGGTAGCGCCTTTGATGACTTCAATGTGGTCGAGGTTGGCTGCATCGTCACCGTTGTTCGGGTTTTCACCGTAGACACCGTCGTAGGGAATATTGACGCCATCGTACTGAAAGTTGGTGATGGCAAAGCCTCGGGCGGAAAACTCGGTACGGTCACTGTCGTACTTCTGTGTCGTAACGCCGGGAGTATTGCGCAAGGCATCGGCGACGCTGGTGACACCACGGTCATCCATCTGCTGGCGCGTAACCACGGTCACCGATTGCGGCGTTTCGCGAATGGTCAGCGGCAGCTTGGTGGCGGTGGTGGTGGCGCCGGTGGTGTAGGAACCGGTGTCTTCAGTGGTCAGGCCCAGCGCCTGGCCGGAAATGGTGGTCGCGCCCAGTTGCAGGCTCGAAGAGCCGCCGGAAATCAGCGTCACGCTGTTGCCGTTGATCTGGAACGAAATGCCGGTGCCCTTGAGCATCTCGGCCAGGGCCGCGGACGGCTCCAGCGAGCCGGACACGGCGCGGGACTTGATGCCGGCAACCTGGTCCGGGCTGTAGAGGATTTGCAGATTGGTCTGCATGCCCAGCTCGGTCAGCGCGCTGGACAGCGGCTGCACGGAGATACTCACTTTTACAGGCGCTGCGTTGGCCATGTTGCTCCCCAGCAACGTGGCGGTCAGCAGAACGCTGGTCAACAGGGTCCGATGCAGAGACGGGCGCTGTACGGCCAGCGCGAGAGGTGTGCGGCGTGGAAGAGATCGCATTACTTACCTGTGCTCCTGAAAAAGTGTCGTGCAGAGTTTTTGTTAATAGGAATGATTATTAAGACGGGGCGTGAATGCGAAACCGGAAAAGAAATGTGAAAAAAATGTCATTGGGGTTCAGGCCGGCATCAGCTCGGTGACGACCCGGCCGCTTTCCATGCGCACCAGTTGGTCGGCGACATCGAAGTAACGGTCGTCGTGGGAGATCACGATGATGGTCTTGCCCAGGCGTTTCAGGTCCGGCAGCAGCTCGGTGTAGAAAATCCGGCGGAAGGTCGGGTCCTGGTCGGCGGCCCATTCGTCGAACACCAGCACCGGGCGTTCTTCCAGCCACGCGTTGACCAGCGCCAGGCGTTTGCGCTGGCCGGTGGAGAGGTCGGTGGTGGTGAAATTGCCGTCCTTGACGCTGACCTTGTGTGCGATCTCCAGGCGTTGCAGGTATTTGTTGGCGTCTTCCGGGATGTGCGTATCGCCCTGGACCACGTCGTCGAACAGGTAGTAGTCGGCGAAGATGGTAGTGAACAACTGGCGATAGTCGTCGCGGTTCTGCGCGTCGATGGCTTCGCCGTTAACACGGATCTGCCCCTGTTGCGGGGTGTACAGGCCCAGCAGCAACTTGATCAGCGTGGTCTTGCCGCAGCCGTTCTCGCCGACGATGAAAGTGATATCGCCCTGTTTGATCGTCAGGTTCACCGGCCCCAATTGAAACGGCGCGGCGCCGTCGACGGACGGGAAGGCGTAGTGCACGTCGGCCAGTTGCAGTTCATGCACAGCCGGTTTGACGTCGCCCTGATCATTGTGCAGCAGATGCGCTTCCGGGGTGGAAAATTGCTCGGACAATTCGGCGATGCGGCGGAAGGCGATCTGCGCGCGGCTGACAATCGGCAGGGTGCTGATCAAGTGTTCCAGCGGGCCTTTCATGTACAGCAGCACCAGCACGAAGCCGCTCATCACGGTTTTGTCGGCGCTCGGCCAGAAGGTTTGCAGGGCCAACGCCAGGCCGATGACCACGAAGAACAGCATCGAGCCGAAGGTCTTGGCGATGACGAAGGTGTTGATCGAGCGCACCTGGGTGTTGCAGATGAATTCGGCAGTGCCCTTGATGCCCGAGGTGAACATGCGCTGGCGACGTGGGCGGTGAATGCGCAGTTCCTTGGCGCCTTCGGCGATTGCGTTGTAGTGCTTTTGCAGTTCGTCTTCGGCGTCACGGGCGGCCATGAAACCTTGCACGCCCTTACTCTGGGCGTAGGCCTGGATCGCGGTGCCGATCAGGATCGCGGCGACCATGATCAGGAACATCGGCCACGACAGAATCGCCAGGTAGCCCATGCAACCCAGGGTCACGGTGACGGAAATCGCCAGCGGCGCGAAGGCGAAGGCGAAGTCGCTGATGGTGTCGACGTCGTGGGTCAGCACCGGGATCAGCCGATGGCTGCGGTAGCGCTCGATCTGTTCGATCGGCGCCGACAGGACTTTTTCCCCCAGCTGTTTACGCAGCTTGGCGATGATGTGCTGGCCGACGTAGTTGGTGCCGATGTCGGAGCAGATCGAACTGGCCAGCGCCAGCAGGCACAGGCCGGCGAACAGCGCGACCACGCCCTGGGTCAGACCGCTGTCCGAATGCAAAGCGTTGTTGATGGTCGCCAGCAGCACCGTGACGCTCAGGCCGCCGACCATGCCCAGGAAAATGGACGCGGCGACGATCAGTCGAAAGGGTTTGAGCAGGGCGAACAATTCGCCGATGGCGCCTCGGGTGGGCTGGGTCATGGAAGACAGTTCCTTGGGTCGGAAGGCAGATACCCAGTAGAACGTCTGGTCGAGGGGTTAATTTAGAGAGGTGCCGACTGATGGCGGCTGACAGCACACATACCCCTGTAGGAGCCGAGCTTGCTCGCGATAGCGGACTGCCAGTCGACATCTCTTTCGACAGGAATACCGCCATCGCGAGCAAGCTCGGCTCCTACAGGGGGTGTGGTGTGGCTTAGAGGTCGCGCACTAACCGAAAGCCCATCCAGTCCCCACGTTCCTGCGGGTACTGGCTGTTGCGGTTGCCGGAGCGGGAGAACACCGGCGCTTCACCCCAGTCGTTGCCGCGGATGCGCACGGCTTCGCAGTTGGGTTCCAGCCAGGCGCTGCCGTCGGTGGGGGCGCCGACGTAGTTCGGGTGTTCGCAGTCTTCGACCCATTCGTAGACGTTGCCGTGCATGTCGTACATGCCAAAGGCGTTGGGCGGGTAGCTGCCTACCGGCGAGCTGTAGCTGTAGCCGTCCGCCGGGCCATAGGTGTTGGCGTGCTTGGCGATGCTGTATTCCTTGCCTTCATCGAACGGGAAGGGGAACGGGCCCTTGGTGCCGCCGCGTGCGGCGTATTCGCGTTGGGCTTCGCTGACCATGCTGTACTTCTGCCCGGTTTTTTTCGACAACCAGGCAACGTAGTTTTTAACGTCGTCGAAGTTCATGCACACCGCCGGCTGGCGTGGGCTCTGTGGATAACGCGGCTTGCTGGCGATGCATTCGCGACCGGGGCGGGTATCGCCGTTGGCGATGGTCGCGCCGCTCTCTTTCACGTAGCTGTCCCACTCACCGGCGGTGATCTGGAAGCGGCTCATGGCGAACGGCTTGGCGAACGTCACGTCATGCATCGGCCCTTCATCGGGCTCGCGGCCGACTTCGTCGTCAGGGGTGCCCATGGTGAAGGTGCCGGCAGGCAGAACCACCATTTCCGGGCAGTTCTTGCAGTCTTTGAATACCTTGCCCGGTGGCGGGGGCGTGGCGGCTTGAGCCGCAGTCGGCAGCAGGCCGGCCATCAGTGCGGTCAGGGCGAGGGCCTTGAAGTGAGACAGCAGATCACTGTTCATGAGTTATCTCGATAAAGAAAAAACGGGGAGATGCCAGCCTTGTGCAGGCCCCCTGTGGGAGCGGGCTTGCTCGCGAAAGCGGTGACTCAGTCAACTTAATGCTGTCTGGCAGTCCGCATTCGGGAGCAAGCCCGCTCCCACAGGGGTTGTGTCAGGCGGTTTTGTTGAGCAGGGCCATGAAGCGGTCGATTTCGTTTTCGCTGTTGAGCAGGCCGGGGGCGATACGGATCACGGGGCCGACGTCGCGGTCGACCGAGTCACAGACCACGCGGTTCTGCATCAACCCGCTGGCGATTTTTTCGCAGTCCATATCCTTGATCCGGAAGAAGGTGAAACCGGCGGACAGCTGCGGACTTTGCGGCGTGACCAGTTCGATCCGTGGCTGCTCCAGCAGACGATTCTTGGCGTAGGTGTTGAGTGCGTGGATGCGTGCCTGGACCTCGGCCTTGCCCAGGTCGAGGTGCAACTTGAACGCTTCGTCTGCCGCCCAGCGATGCTCGAAACTGTGATAGCCGCCGGGGGTCATGATGGTCGCGAAGTCGGTGGATTCGCTGAAGGTCGGAATGATCGGCGTGACGTCCTTGACCTCGGCGGAGCGGGCGCAAATGATCCCGGTGCCGCGAGGACCGAACATCCATTTGTGGGTGCCGGCGATGAAGAAATCGCAGTGCATGTCGGGGAAATCGAGGTTCTCCACGCCAAAACCGTGCACGCCGTCGACCACGTACAGGATGCGATCCTTCTCGTCGCGCTGACGGTTCAGCTCTTCGACAAGTTTGCCGATTTCACCAATCGGCAGTTTCACGCCGCTGCCCGATTGCACCCAGGTCATGCCCAGCACGCGGGTTTCGGGGCGGATGCCTTTGCTGATCGAGTCCAGCACTTCGTCCACGGAAATATCGTGGCTGTTCTCGAACAACTTGAGTTTGCGCACCTTGGTGCCCTGGCGTTGCTGACGGAATTCCAGGGTGTAGTTGGTGGAGTAATGCTCGTGTTCGCTGACCAGGATTTCCTGATCCGGGCGCACATGAATGCCACCGTAAATCATTGCCAGACCTTCGGTGGTGCTGCCTGTCAGCGCGACCTGCTCAGGCTTGGCGTTGAGGTAACGGCCGGCCCAGACCCGCACGTTGTGCTCGCGTTTCTCGGTTTCCTGCAGGTCCCAGTCCATGGCGCGGCCGGGGTTGCGGTCGATGTTGGCGCGGTGCATGTCAATCGCATTGCGCACCGGTGTCGGGTGCGAGGTCACCAGAAAGTTGGCGAAGTGCAGGTAGTCCGGGTCCTGATTGAACAACTGGCGCAATTGCGCCCATTTGCCTTTGGGCAGCGGTTGCGGCTGCTGTTGCGGCTGCTGTTGCAGATTGCCGGCCAGCGCCGGCAGGCTCACACCGGCAGTCAACGGCAGGCCGGCGGCCAGAATACCGGCCTGCTTGAGGAATGAACGACGGTTGGTCATGGCTTCGGCTTCGCTTGGCAAAAGTGGCATCAGTTTTTGGCGACGGGTTTGGAGGATTTTTCCACCTGATCCCAGACCCGCAGGAAATTGCCGCCCCAGAGCTTGCCGATGTCGGCCTCGCTGTAACCACGACTGATCAGTTCGGCGGTCACGTTGCGCGCCTCGCTGACGTCCTTCCAGCCATCGAGGCCGCCGCCGTCGTTGAAGTCGGAGCTGATGCCGACATGATCGATGCCGATTTTCTTCACCGCGTAGTCAATCGCGTCGCCGTAATCCTTGAGGGTGGCCTTGGGTTCTTCGTCGACGATGGCGTAGAGCTGGCTGGCGTACTCGCCGAAACGTTGCTCGGACCACACGGTGATGATCGGGTCGCCCGGCATCAACGCCATCTCCAGGCCTTGCAGCGGTTGCAGGTCGAAGCGAGCACGCAGGGCGTTGAGTTTGTCCTGGGTGGCCTGGCTCAGCGGGCGGATGTAGGTCGGGAAACCGACAATCTGCACCACGCCGCCGCTGTCCTTGATCAACTGCATTTCGTGGTCGCTCAAGTTGCGCGGAATGTCCACCAGTCCTCGCGGCGCCGAGTGCGATGCAACCATCGGCGTGCGGCTCAAACGCGCGACTTGCTCCAGGGCCTTGGTCGACATCTGCGACACATCAATGATCACGCCCAGATCATTGAGGCGGTGCACGGCTTGTTTGCCGATGTCCGAAAGCCCGCCGAGGGCGTCGCGCGAATCATTGAAGAACGGCAGCGGCCGCGACGAGTCGGCCCAGGCGTTGTTGCCCACATAACTGAAGCCGAACATGCGCATGCCGCGTGCGGCCCACTTGTCCAGGGCGTTGAGGTCGGTGCCCAGCGGGTAGGCGTTGAGCATGCTCATGAAAATCGCGAACTTGCCTTCGCCATGCAGGCGGCGGAAATCGTCGGGGGTGTAGGCGATGGCGACCTGATTGGGATAGTCGCGCACCATCGTGCTGATGATTTTGTAGCGGGTTTCCTGCTCGAACCGCGCCTCTTCGATGAAACCGGCGGTAGGGCGATGCGGCGCGTTGGGACCGTTCCAGATTTCCGGCCAGCCGAAGATGGTCAGTGCCGCGCCGGACAGGCGACCGCGTCCGGTTTTCACCAGGTCGAACTGGCCGCTACCGTCCTTGTCGGCTTCGTTGCCGGCGGTGCCGAAATCCATCGGCACGGTGATGTGACTGTCGAACGAGAGAAGGCGCTCATGCAGTTCATCGGCCTGTTTCATCACCTTGACCGGGTAGCCGGGATTGTCCTTGAACCAGTAATCCCAGGCCGCGAAGCCGGCACCGGCGCTGATCGCCAGGGCCAGCGGCAGGCCGATGAAAAGAGCCTTTTTCGAACGTGGTTTTGTCATTGCCGTCTCAGTCAGGTTCGCCGCAGGGGGCTTTGCTATCTGGGAGGAACGAGTGGCTGATCCGGAAATTTAGATGTTTGTGCCGGCCTCTTCGCGAGCAAGCCCGCTCCCACATTGGAACGAGGTGAACACAAATCAAATGTGGGAGCGGGCTTGCTCGCGAAGCTTTTAAATTTATGGGGGCAACAAACGTTCTAGCTTGGATAAAGCCTGCTTCATGGCTGACACAGGTAGGGCAATGACGATTTCTCGACGATGGTTCATGGCGGGCCTGGCGCTGACCAGCGCTGCCGTGCCTGCGGCTTTTTATGGGCATCGCGAATGGACGAAACCGGATCCGACGATCACGCCGGGCGAAGCTTCATTCGATGTGGCGGATGTCGCCGGCCAACGCCTGGCGGATACGCTGCGCGGTGTCTGGCAGATTCGTTTCGAAGGCCGTGACGCGGGGCTTGAAGGCTTGCCACGGGACGGTCTGGAAGTGTTTCTCGACATCGGGCACAAAGGTCGTGGCCTGATCGGTTTTCTCGACACCGCCGAACGTTTGCGTTCCGGCGAACAGCCTCGTTACCGGGTGCTCGGCGATCTGGCCGGCGTCAAACCGGCGCAGTTGAGTTGGCGACTGGTCAGTGCCAATGGCAGCTGTGACTACGAATTCAGCATGGCGCTGGACGAAGTCTGGGCTGGTTTCGGCAATGCCGGCAGCGGCTCTTTGAGCGGTCGCGTGCTGGATCTGGATCGGCCCTTGATGCTGACGGCGCAGGACAATCGTTTCGTCGCTGTGAAGAAAGTCTTCCCCGAAGCCCGCGAGCGCACCGGCCTGAATCCGCCGCTGTTGGCGTGGCTGACGTCCCAGGAACATCGCCTGTTCCATCAGCTCTGGCATGCGTCCCGGGACAAGTGGCACACCTTGCCCGAAGACAAGCGCAATGCCTTGCGCGGTATCGGCTGGCAACCGGGCCCGCGGGACCTGGAGCGCGATGCCAGGGGCAAGCGCAAGGATCGCAATGGCTCGGGCGTGGATTTTTTCTTCATGCACCGGCACATGCTCGGTACGGCGCGCTCGCTACAGGATTTGCCATCGTGGACGCATTTTCCGCTGCCGCAGCCTGAACTGGCCCGGGACCGCATCGGCTTCGCCAACTATTTCGACAACCACGACGCCACCGCGCTGCCGCCGACCTGGCTGGCCGAGGACGATGACGAGTACTCGCAGTGGGTCAGCGACATCAAGACCAATGAGACGTATCACAGCAATTTCCAGGTCTGGGAATCGCAGTACCGCGATCCGCGTTATCTGTCGAAGCTGACGTTGGGGCAGTTTGGTTCCGAGGTGGAGCTGGGCTTGCACGACTGGCTGCACATGCGCTGGGCTTCGGTGCCGCGTGATCCGTCCAATGGTCAGCCGGTGCCGTTCGCTCGCGATCCGGCGGATTTTTCCGCGCGGTGGTATGCGCCGGAAAACGATTTCCTGGGTGATCCGTTTTCTTCCCATGTAAATCCGGTGTTCTGGCATTTCCATGGCTGGATCGATGATCGGCTGGAAGACTGGTTCCGCGCCCATGAGCGCTTCCATCCGGGTGAGGTCAGTCGATTGCAGGTCAATGGCGTGCCGTGGTTTGCGCCGGGGCGCTGGGTCGAGATCGCCGACCCGTGGCTCGGCCCGAGCACTCATGGTTGCAGCACCACGCCGGGGTTGCAGGCCGGCAAGTCGGTGGAAATGGATCCGGAAACCATGAAGCTGGCGCTGCGGATTACCTTTGGTGAGGACGAAAAGAAACTCGCGGACCTGTTCCGCAAGGTGCCGCAACGACCGTGGTATGCGCGGCATTTGAAGGCCAAGCAGAGTCAGGCCTGAGCACCGCGTTATCGTTCTTCGCGAGCAAGTCCGCACATTTGGCTGCATTCCAACTGAGGAAAAACGGTCAAATGTGGGAGCGGGCTTGCTCGCGAAGGCGGTCGAAAGAACGCAGCAATTACAAAACCTGCCACCCACCCCCAAGCGCCTTGTACAACGCAATGCTCGCCTGCATCCGCGACAACCGCAGCTGTACATTCAAATCCTGCGCCGCATACAGCGTGCGCTGGGTCTCCAGCACCGTGAGCAAATCCTCGGCGCCGGCTTCATAGCGGCTTTGCGCAATGTTGAACGCGGTTTGCGCCTGGTTCAGTTCTTCGCTTTGCCACTGCCGTTGCTCGTCCAGTCCGCGAATGCTGTTGAGGGCCTTCTCGACGTCGGCGAAACCATTGATGATCGCCCCACGATAGCTTTCCAGCAGTTCTTCCTGGCGGGCTGTGGCCTTGTCGCGTTCGGCGCCCAGGCGGCCGTTGTTGAACACAGGCGCGAGCAATCCGGCAGTGAGGTTGTAGAAGGGGCTGCGCAGAATGTCGCCCGCGCGGTCGGCGCCGGAGCCGATTTCCGCGCTGAGGGTGACGGTCGGCAACATCGCGGCGCGGGCCACGGTGACGTCGGCCTGGGCCGCGGACAGCTGCGCTTCGGCCCGGGCGATGTCCGGGCGACGGCTGAGCAATTGGCTGGGCACGCCGGCATCGATGACGGGCCATGACAATTGATCAAAGCGTTCCTGGCCGAGGGACAACTCCTGCACCGGACGACCGAGCAGGGCGGCGAGGCTGATCTGCGCGTCCGTGGCCTGTTGCTGTACCAGCGGCAATTGCCGTTGCTGCGCTGCCACCAGGCTTTTTTGCTGGGCCAGTTCCAGCGCGGTCGCCGAACCTGAATCGAAACGGGTCTGCACCAGCTTCAAAACGTTCTGCGCATTGGCCAGATTCAACTCGGCAATGCGGCTCTGTTCCTGCAACGACAGGGTTTGTGCGTAGCCGTTAGCCACGCCGCTGAGCAACGTCAGCTCAACCGTCGCCTGATCGAACTCGCTGGCGCGCAGGGCGAATTGCGCGCTGTCGCGGGAGGCGCGCTGGCCACCCCAGAAATCGATCTCGTAACTGGCCGTCAGATTGGCGTTGAAGTAATCCACAGCACTGTTGTCGCTGTCGGCATCCAGTTGGCTGTAGCCGTTGCCGCGCAGCAGTTTCTGGCGGTTGGCGTTGGCGCCGGCCTTGACCTCGGGCAACTGTGAACCGCCGGCGACCACCGTTTCAGCCTGCGCCTGACGCACTCGGGCGATGGCGGCGGCCAGGTCGTAACTGCCGACCCGGGCCTGTTCGATCAGGCGCCCCAGTTGCGGGCTGCCAAAGCGGTTCCACCATTGCTGGTTGTCGCGGGTGGAGCCGGCGATGTGCGGCGATTGCCAGGCGGCGGGCGGCGCAATGCCGCTGTCCGGACGCTGGGCAGGACTGCCGCAGGCGCTGAGCAGCAGGCACATGGTCAACAGGCTGAGTTGCGGCTTCATAAATCGATCATTCACTGGTAAGGGCCGTGACCGGGTCGAGTCGGGCAGCTTTGCGGGCCGGCATGAAGCCGAAGACAACACCGGTGACCAGGGCGCAGCCGAAGGCGCCGAGTACCGCTATCAGGGAGAACGCCACTGCGACTTCGCTGAGAATCAGCACGCCGCCGACGATCAATGCCAGGGCAATCCCGGCGAGCCCGCCGACCACCGAGAGCATCACTGCTTCAGTGAGGAACTGGCGCAGGATGTCCCGTTGCCGGGCGCCAGTGGCCATGCGGATACCGATCTCGCGGGTACGCTCGCGCACGGTCATCAGCATGATGTTCATCACGCCGATGCCGCCCACCAACAGCGAAATCGCCGCGATCGAACCGAGCATCAGCGACAGGGTATTTTGCGTGCGCGCCTCGGCCTGGATCATCGCCGCGTTGTTGGTCAGCTCGAAATCCTTCTTGCCGTTGTGCAGGCGCAGCATCAGTTGTTCGATGGCGTGCTCCGTCTCCTTGACCTTGCGCGCATCGGCGGCGGCAATCGCGATGTACTCCGGATTGTGCGTGCCGAACAAGCGCACGCTGGCGGCGGAGTAGGGGATGGCGATGCGGTCGTCGCTGTCGGAGTCGCCGGAGCTGGCGCCTTTTTCCGCCAGCACGCCGACCACCTGAAACGGCACGTTCTCGATCAGGATGTACTGGCCGATGGGGTTGGCCACGTCCTTGAGCAATTTGGTCCGGACCTTGTGACCGATCACGGCCACCGCTGCCGCATTCTGTTCATCGGCCTCGGTGAAGTAGCTGCCTTCGACCACGGGCCAGTTGAAGATCGCCGGGAAGTTGGTGTCGTTGCCGCCGACGTAGCTCAAGTGGTCGAGGTTGCCGAAGCGCACCCCGGCTTCCTGGCCGTTGACCGGCATGATCCGCATCACTTGCGGCAGGCTCGCCACGGCCCTGACCTCGTCGAGGGTGATGATGCCCAGCGGTGTGCGCGGGTTGGGCGCCGAGCCGCTGAGGTAAATGATGTTGGAGCCGAACGCGCCCATCTGCGCCATGACCTGGCGCTTGCTGCCTTCGCCGACGGCCAGCATCACCACCACCGAAGCCACGCCGATGATGATCCCGAGCAGGGTCAGCGCGGTGCGGAACTTGTTGATCCACATCACCCGCCAGGCGGCTTGCACGGCGTCGACCAGTTCGCCTTTCCAGGCGCCGGTAGCTTCCGCGCCTTCGCTCAGGCGTTTGCGTAAATCGACGGCTTGCAGGGCGCCGGGGGTGGCGGAGTGTTGCGCGGCGGGGTTGTCTTGGGCGCTGTCGCTGATGATCAAACCGTCGCTGATTTCGATGATGCGTTTGGCCCGCGCCGCCACTTCGCGGTCGTGGGTGATCAGGATGACCACGTGGCCCTGGCTCGCCAGCTCGTCGAGCAGCGCCATGACTTCCTTGCCGCTGTGGCTGTCGAGGGCGCCGGTGGGTTCGTCGGCGAGGATGATGTGGCCGCCGTTCATCAAGGCGCGGGCGATGGACACCCGTTGCTGCTGCCCGCCCGAAAGTTGGTGCGGACGGTTACCGGTGCGCGAGGCCAGGCCGAGGCGGTCGAGCAGGGCGGCGGCGCGGGCGTGGCGCTCGGCGGCCGGCAAGCCTGCGTAGATCGCCGGCATCTCGACGTTTTCCTGGGCCGAGCCCGACGGAATCAGGTGGTAACCCTGGAACACGAATCCGAAGGCTTCGCGACGCAGCCAGGCCAGTTCGTCGCTGTCCAGCGCCGCGACGTTTTCCCCGGCGAAGCGGTACTCGCCGGAGGTCGGGCGGTCGAGGCAGCCGAGGATGTTCATCAGCGTCGACTTGCCGGAACCGGAGGCACCGACAATCGCCACGAATTCCCCGGCATGGATCGACAGGTCGATGCCGCGCAACACGTGAACTTCAGGCGCGTCGCCACCGCCGTAGGCTTTGCGGATGTCCTGCAGTTCGATCAGGGGCGTTTGCATTCAACCGCCGCTCCCGTCAGCCGGGCCGATCAACAGGTGATCGCCTTCCTGCAAGCCGTCAAGGATCTGCACCCGCAAGCGATCGCTGATGCCGGTGCGCACGTTGCGTTGTTCGATGCTGCCATTCTTGGCGACCACTTGCGCGGTCTGGGTATCGGCTTGTGTTCCGGCCTGCAGGGCGGCAATCGGCGCGGTCAGTACGTTCTGCGCCTGATCGGCGACGAAAAATACCTGGGTGGTCATTTCCGCCATCAGCGCGTTGTCGGCGTTGTCGACGTCGAGCAACACGGTGTACAGCACCACGCGAGCGCTGCCGCTTTTGCTCGAACTGGCGGGGCTGCCGCCGCCCTGGCTGGTCTGGTCCAGAGGTTTTGGCGGCACGGGCAGAATCTGCCGCACGGTGCTTTTCCAGCGTCGGGTGCCGCCGCTGAGGGTGGTGAACCAGGCGGTCATGCCGGGTTTGACGTGGCCGATGTCGGCTTCCGAGACTTCCGCCCAGACGGTCATCGGCGACAGTTTGGCGATGCGCAGAATCAGTGGTGTCTGCTGCTGGGCGTTGAGCGTTTGGCCCTCACGGGCATCGAGTGCGACCACGGTGCCGGACATCGGCGCGTAAATGCGTGTGTAACCGAGTTCGGCCTGATCGCTGCGCAGGCTGGCCTGAGCCTGGCGAATCTGTGCCTGGAACATGTCGATCCGCGCCTGGGTGGCGCGCAATTCGGCCTGGGCGGTTTGCACGTCCTCTTCTCGGGTGGCGCCGCCGGCCTTGAGGTTCTGTTGACGCTGGAATTTCTGCCGGGCCAGTTCATGCAGTGCCTTTTGCTCTTGCAGCTGCGCCTGGAGGTTTTCGATGGAGAAACGCCCGGCGTCGAGTTTGGCCTGTTGCGTGGACGGATCGATTTCCACCAGCAACTGGCCTTCCTTGACCACGTCGCCGACTTCCACATGGATCTTGTGGATTTGCCCGGACGCCTGGGCGCCGACGTCGACATAGCGACGCGGTTGCAGGGTGCCCAATGCCGTGACACTGCTTTCGATGTCGGCGCGGGTGACTTGCACGGTTGCGAACTGATCACGGCCGGGCGGGATGATTTTCCAGGCAGCGACGGCGATGACGGGGATCAGGCAGAGTGCGACAAGCAGGGCGCGTCGGGTGTGACGGGGACGTTTCATGCAGTGTTCCGGCCAAAGGATTTCGGCCCGTCGTTCAGCGGCGGGAAGACGGGGAGCTGTCCTTTATACGTTGAAAGACCCGGGGAATTTAGGCCCGGACATATGGGGTTACACGTGTAGACCATGACTATTTGTCGGGCAACACAAAGCAGTACTTTAAATCTATATGAGAATTACTATAAATTACGCAGCTCAAACTGCCACTATCGTGCCATTGCCCGTTTTTATGGTCGATTAGCTGGTTCAAGGACAGAAACCGCACCCGTGCCGGAGTCATGTTGGAAAACTACTATCGAGAGCTGGTGTGTTTCCTGAACGCCAAGCTCGGCAACCGTCAGGTCGCCGAAGATGTGGTGCATGACGCTTATCTGCGAGTGCTGGAGCGTTCCAGCGAGACGCCGATCGAGCAGCCCCGGGCATTCCTTTATCGCACGGCACTGAACCTGGTGATCGACGATCACCGGCGCAATGCCTTGCGTCAGGTCGAGTCGCTGGACGTGCTCGATAATGAAGAGCGCTATTTCTGCCCGTCGCCTTTCAGCAGCCTCGATCATGGTCAGCGCCTGGACATGCTCCAGCGTGCGTTAGCGGAATTGCCAAGGCTGTGCCGCGAGAGTTTCCTGCTGCGCAAGATCGAAGGCCTGTCGCACCCGGAGATCGCTGAACGCCTGGGCATTTCCAAGGCGCTGGTCGAGAAACACATCGTCAACGCGATGAAGCATTGCCGGGTGCGCGTGCGGCAATGGGATGCGCATTGATCCTCCTTTGATCCCTTCTTGTTAAATTTTATTTCACTGTCCTCGTTCCTACTCAACAGACGACCTACTGTCCTGCTCAAGGCCGGTCAGGTCACTTAGGCTCTCCTTGCCCCATTGTTGAGGGGTTCATCCAGAGGACACTGGAAATGACACAGGCAATTGCATCGCCCATCGTTCACGACCTGATCGGCGTCGGTTTCGGCCCTTCGAACCTGGCGCTGGCCATCGCTCTGCAAGAGCGCGGGCCGATCCAGGGCGAACTGGATGTACTGTTTCTCGACAAGCAGGCCAACTACAGCTGGCACGGCAACACCCTGTCGACCCAGAGCGAGTTGCAGATTTCCTTCCTCAAGGACCTGGTGACCCTGCGCAACCCGACCAGCCCGTATTCGTTCGTCAATTACCTCAAGGCCCACGGCCGTCTGGTGGACTTCATCAACCTGGGCACTTTCTATCCGTGCCGCATGGAGTACAACGACTACCTGCGCTGGGTCGCCGCGCAGTTCGAACGGCAAAGCCGCTACGGCGAAGAAGTGCTGACCATCGAGCCGGTGCTGCATAACCACCAAGTCGAAGCGCTGCGGGTCATTTCCCGTGATGCGACCGGCCATCAACACGTGCGCACCGCGCGTTCCGTGGTGGTCAGCGCCGGCGGCACGCCGCGCATTCCCGAAGCGTTCAAGGTGCTGAAGGATGACGGTCGGGTGTTCCACCATTCGCAGTACCTGGCGCAGATGGCCAAGCAGCCGTGCGTGAACAACCAACCGATGAGCATCGCGATTATTGGCGGCGGGCAGAGTGCGGCGGAAGCCTTCATCGATCTCAACGACAGCTTCCCGTCGGTTCAGGTCGACATGATCCTGCGCGGCTCGGCGTTGAAGCCTGCGGACGACAGCCCGTTCGTCAACGAAGTGTTCTCGCCGGAGTTCACCGACCTGGTGTTCCAGCAGGAGAGCAGCGAGCGTGAGCGTCTGGTCAACGAGTACCACAACACCAACTACTCGGTGGTGGACATCGATTTGATCGAACGCATCTACGGGATCTTCTACCGTCAGAAAGTCTCGGGCATCGCCCGTCACGCGTTCCGAACCCTGACCACCATCGAAAAAGCCACGGCCACCGAGCGCGGCATCGAACTGGCGGTGCGCAACAATGCCACCGGTGAAGTGACGGTTCGTCACTACGACGCCGTGGTGTTGGCCACTGGTTACGAGCGCCAGATGCACCGCAAACTGCTCGCGCCACTGGAGCAATACCTGGGCGATTTCGAGGTCGACCGCAACTACAAACTGATCACCGACGAACGCTGCAAGGCCGGCATCTATATGCAGGGCTTCTGCCAGGCCAGCCACGGCTTGAGCGATACGCTGCTGTCGATCCTGCCGATCCGCGCCGATGAAATTGCCGGGTCGCTGTATGACCATGGCAAGAACCGTGGGCACAGTCGTTCGGTGGTGGATTTGTTGTTGGCGACTGCCAGCTAGGATTTTCGGCGTCTATAAGGCCGCCTTCGCGAGCAAGCCCGCTCCCACACTTAATCTGCGAACACAGGTCAAATGTGGGAGCGGGCTTGCTCGCGAAGAGGCCCTTGAGAACGATGTAAGTCTTGAAAACTGAACCCTCCCTGAAGAACCCCGCATTTCCCCAGCCATTCCCCGCCACAGCGTTTACTCTGCAAAAACCGGGGCGTAAGCTTCGCGCGTTTTCAATCAATAGCGGAGACCCACAGTGGGTACTTGTTCGAGTGACAGTAGTCGGCCGGTTTCGATAACCGGCACATCCTCGGCCAGATAACGCGCAGACTTTTTGTGCCGTTGTCTCGCCGTAAAAGCGAGCAGCGGCATCCCGATCACGGCCGGTCCCGGTCCGTGTCCCGACGTCCTTCTCATCGACGCTGAACCGTGCGTGATGTTCGACCCTGTGTCGTCATCGCGGCGCACCGACACGCCTGCTCGACGGTTTCCCGGCTGATCCTGGGGGAACTGCCATGAACCTGACCCTGCTCAAAGAATTCTTCGCCGGATTCCTGCGCACCCGCCACATCGCCCGACACTTCCGTCGCCTGGCGCTGCTGGAAAACTTCACCGACACCACGGTCAGCCGTGAGGTGCCGCCGACCCTGGCGCAAACCCTGGTCAGTGCTGCCGGCAGTGACACCGGCCTGTTGCTGGACACGCTGGGCAGTCACACCGACGGCCTGAGCGAACTGGAAGCCCAAGCTCTGCGCGGGCAATTCGGCCTCAATGAAGTCGAGCACGAACAAACGCTGGCGTGGTGGACCCATCTATGGCACTGCTACAAGAACCCGTTCAACTTGCTGCTGACCCTGCTGGCGGTCATTTCCTGGCTGACCGAAGACATGAAAGCCGCCATCGTTATTTTTTCCATGGTGGTGCTCTCGACCCTGCTGCGCTTCTGGCAGGAAAGCAAATCCAACCAGGCCGCCGATGCGCTCAAGGCGATGGTCAGCAACACCGCCACGGTGCTGCGTCGCGACGAAGGCCGTCGTGAGTTGCCGATCAAGCAACTGGTGCCGGGCGACCTGATCGTGTTGTCGGCTGGCGACATGATTCCCGCCGATTGCCGGGTGCTCAGTGCCAAGGACCTGTTCGTCAGTCAGGCGGCCATGACCGGCGAATCGATGCCGGTGGAAAAATTCCCGCGCCAGCAGGACAGCAACACGCTCAATCCTCTGGACCTGGACAACATCCTGTTCATGGGTACCAACGTGGTGTCCGGCACCGCTATGGCGGTGATCCTCACTACCGGCAACAGCACTTATTTCGGTGCGCTGGCCCAGCGCGTTGGCGCCACCGATCGTGCTCCGACTTCGTTCCAGACCGGGGTCAACAAAGTCAGTTGGCTGCTGATCCGTTTCATGTTCGTCATGGCGCCGCTGGTGCTGTTCATCAACGGTTTCACCAAGGGCGACTGGACCGAAGCGCTGCTGTTCGCGCTGTCGATTGCCGTGGGCCTGACCCCGGAAATGCTGCCGATGATCGTCACCTCGACCCTGGCCAAGGGCGCGGTATTCCTGTCGCGCAAGAAGGTCATCGTCAAGCGTCTCGACGCCATCCAGAACTTCGGCGCCATGGACGTGCTGTGCACAGACAAGACCGGCACGCTGACCCAGGACAGGATTTTCCTGGCGCGCAACGTCGACGTCTGGGGCAACGATTCCGATGACGTGCTGGAAATGGCCTACCTCAACAGCTACTACCAGACCGGCCTGAAAAACCTGCTGGATGTGGCGGTGCTCGAACACGTGGAAATCCATCGTGAATTGAAAGTCGGCACAGCGTTTCGCAAAGTCGACGAAATCCCGTTCGACTTCACCCGTCGGCGCATGTCGGTGGTGGTCGCCGAGCGCGATCAACCGCATCTGTTGATCTGCAAAGGTGCCGTGGAAGAAGTGTTGGCGGTGTGCACGCGCGTGCGTCACGGCGTGGTGGATGAAGTGTTGAGTGAAGAACTGCTGGCACGGATTCGTCAGGTCACTGCGGTGTTCAACGCCGAAGGCCTGCGGGTGGTCGCCGTGGCGGCACGGCCGATGATCGTGGGTCGCGACACCTATAGCCTCGCTGATGAACAGGCCCTGACGTTGATCGGTTACGTGGCAT
Organism: Pseudomonas sp. MAG733B; assembly: GCF_036884845.1. Classification (NCBI taxonomy): domain Bacteria; kingdom Pseudomonadati; phylum Pseudomonadota; class Gammaproteobacteria; order Pseudomonadales; family Pseudomonadaceae; genus Pseudomonas; species Pseudomonas sp. MAG733B. The sequence continues at coordinate 5,220,618 of NZ_CP145732.1, read as the reverse complement.
TCCTTGATCCGCCAAAAGAAAGCACCGCGCCGGCGCTCAAGGCATTGGCAGCGCACGGCGTGGCGGTGAAAGTGCTGACCGGCGACAACGAACTGGTGACCGCGAAGATCTGCCGCGAAGTCGGGCTGGAGCAACAAGGCCTGCTGATGGGCAACGACATCGAACGCATGAGCGACGCCGAACTGGCGGTGGCGGTGGAGACCACAAACGTTTTCGCCAAACTCACCCCGTCGCACAAGGAACGCATCGTGCGCCTGCTCAAGGGCAACGGTCATGTGGTTGGCTTCATGGGCGACGGCATCAACGACGCGCCGGCCCTGCGCACCGCCGACATCGGGATTTCCGTGGACAGCGCGGTGGACATCGCCAAGGAAGCGGCCGACATCATCCTCCTGGAAAAGAGCCTGATGGTGCTGGAGGAGGGCGTGCTGGAAGGTCGGCGGACCTTCGCCAACATGCTCAAGTACATCAAGATGACCGCCAGTTCCAACTTCGGCAACGTGTTCTCGGTGCTGGTGGCCAGCGCGTTCATCCCGTTCCTGCCAATGCTGCCGATGCACCTGCTGGTGCAGAACCTGCTCTACGACATTTCCCAGATCGCCATCCCGTTCGATAACGTCGATGACGAAATGCTCAAGCAACCGCAGCGCTGGCAGCCGGGCGACGTCGGACGCTTCATGCTGTTTTTCGGACCGATCAGCTCGATCTTCGACATCACCACGTTTGCCTTGATGTGGTACGTGTTCGACGCCAATACCCCGGATCACCAGACGCTGTTCCAGTCCGGCTGGTTCGTGGTCGGGCTGCTGACCCAGACACTGATCGTGCACATGATCCGCACACCGAAGGTGCCGTTCCTGCAAAGCCGCGCGGCGATGCCGTTGATGGTGATGACCGGGATCATCATGGCCGTGGGGATTTTCCTGCCGATGGGACCGCTGGCGCACTACTTCAAATTGCAGGCGCTGCCGTCGCTTTACTTCGTGTTCCTGCCGGTGATTCTGCTGGCGTACATGGGGCTGACTCAGGCGGTGAAGGGTTTCTACATCCGACGGTTTGGCTGGCAATGATTGTAGGCAGTTGTGTGAGGCATTTAGGAAAAGTCCTACAGAAAGCACTGCGGGTCTTCCGTAGCCTTGCACCCTCGTTAATCTGACCCGGGGGCCACGTTGTCCGACAAGTCCTTACGTATCCTGATTGCTGATGAACAGCATTTTAACCGGATGAAAATCGAGCGATTGTTCAACCAGCTCGACTACTTCCGGGTAGCGCCGGTGCAAAGCCTGGAAGAGCTGCTCACTCTGGTGGAGTACGCTTGCGAACCTTTCGATCTGCTGGTCGTCAATGCTGCGCTGGCAGGTGGAAAGCTGGATTTGCTGGATTTCTGCCTGGATAACCGGCAACTGGACCGCGTGTTGATCTATGACGGCCAACAGACCGATCTGCCGCCGATCCCGGCCTGCGGGCAGCAGAAAGTTCGGGTGAGCCATGCCCTGTTGCCTGACTTCGCGTCGATCCAGCGCTTGATGGCGCTGGTTGATCCTCGTCTACCGTTCGTCGGCACTGTCATTTCTGTCAGGTAGTGCGACGCGGTTTTCCGTGCAAGAGTCTATGCGCAGCGACTGCGTTTGGTTCGGGCCTTGCCCACGGGCAGTCGCTGCCCGGTCGTCGTGTGTTTGCCCAGGGAGTTGCCATGAAGTCAGTGCTGATTGTGGACGATCATCCGGTGATTCGCGGCGCGGTCAAAATCGTCCTCAAGCTTGAGGGGTACAAGCGCATTTACGAAGCCTCCAGTGGTAATGAAGTCTTGCCGATGATCCGCGAGCACAAACCGGAACTGGTGGTACTGGATTTGAACATACCGTCCCTTGACGGGCTGGACGTGCTGGCCCGGATCAAGGGAGGTGAAGTGCCGTGTCGCGTCGTGGTCTTCACCTCCCAGGAGCCGATGTTCTATCAGGATCGCTGCATGCGCGCCGGTGCTTCGGCCTACGTCGCCAAGACCAACGATCTGCAGCATCTGCACAAGGCGGTACATGCCGTTATGGGGGGCTACACGTATTTCACCCGTCTCCCGTCGAGTTCGGTGTCGATGAGCTCGTTGCAGCGCAGCGAAAAGCAGCTGATCGACAACCTGTCGGACCGCGAATTGACGATCTTCCAGCACCTGGCCCGAGGCATCAGCAACAAGGCCATTGCTGAAATCATGCATTTGAGCCACAAGACCGTCAGCACCTACAAAACCCGTTTGACCGAAAAACTCAACGTGGAGTCGTCGGTGCACCTGCGCGATCTTGCCCGACGCAATAATTTGATCTGAATGAAAACCCTGCGCTGTCTGCACTGCTTGTTGGTGCTGGGGCTTGGCCTGTGGGGGGCGAGTGCCAGCGCCGAGCCGCAAACCCTGACTTTGCTCGGACGCTCCTATGTGGAAGGGGTGACGGTCAAACTGTCGAAGGCGGACGCTCGCTGGCTGCGGCAAAAAGGTCGGTTGGTGCTGGCCGTCTCTGCCCCGGACTATCCTCCCTTCGATATCACCACCACAGGTTATGCGCTTGAAGGGATGACCGCGGACTACGCCGGGCTGCTCAAGCAACTGTTGCGGGTGGAGGTCGAGGTTCGGCGCTATGCGTCGCGAGACGAGGCGGTTCGGGCGCTCAAGCAAGGGGCGGCGGACCTGCTGGGAACGGCCAACAGTTATGAGGCGCAAGATCCGCAGCTACAGATGTCCGGCGCCTATGCGGTCGATCAACCGGTACTGGTGACCCGCACCGACTCCTCGCAAACGCTGGACCCGACGCTGGCCGGCAAGCGCCTGGCAATGTTGTATCACTACTTGCCTGAGCAAAACGTGCAGCAATTCTACCCACAGGCGCAGGTCGAACTGTTTCCGTCGACGCTGGGGGCCGTGGGCGCCGTGGCTTTCGGGCAGGCGGATGTCTATCTGGGCGATGCAATCAGCGCCCATTACCTGATCAGCAAAAACTACCTGAACAACGTACAACTGGCGGACTTCTCGCCCCTGGAATCCGGTCGCTTTGCCTTTGCCATGGCCCGTGACAACCCGGCGTTGCTGCGCATCGTCAACAAGGCCCTGTCGGCGATAACGGCCAATGAGCAGATGAACATTCTGCGGCGATGGGGGGCGAGCGGGGTGTCCATGCCGGGCACGCAGTCATTGCAATTGAGCGTGGCCGAGCAGCGTTGGCTCGACCGGCACCCGCGCGTCAGTGTGGCGATCAACGAGAATATCCCGCCGATCACCTTCATCGACAGTGAAGGCAAGTTTCGCGGCATCGGTGTCGATGTGCTGGCGAAAATCAGTCTGCGCACCGGCCTGCAATTCGACATCCGCTCGATGCAGTCAGTGGCTGAGATGATGAAGGCGATCAAGAGCGGTGAGGTGGACGTGCTGGCCGGCATCGGTCTCAGTTCCAGGCGCGAGGAGGACTTGCTGTTTACCCGGGCGATGCTGACCAGTCCGACTGTGCTGGTGACGCGCGTGGGACCGGACAGCCCCAAGACCCTGGATGACCTGGCCGGTAAAATCCTGGCGCTGACCCAAGGCAATGTTGGCGGCGAGTTCATTCGCCAACACTACCCGTTGATCCGGTGCGTGGATGCGCCATTGTCGGCGGATGCCATGGAAATGGTCGCCCAAGGCAAGGCACAAGGCAGCATCAATTCATTGATCAGCGCCCGTTACCTGATTTCCCGGCAATACCGTGATCGCCTCGAGGTCAGCAGTACGGTTGGCACCGATCCCGCGCGCAGTACTCTGGCGACCAGCCTCGATGCCACCGAGCTGCATTCGATTCTGGACAAGGCATTGCTGAGTATTCCTCCGGAAGAAATCGACGCGTTGATATTGCCTTGGCGCAATGACCTGATGGTGGAACAGAGCTATTGGCTGCGCCATCGACAGAGCATTTTCCAGGCGTTCGCGGTTGCTGGCGCCTTGCTCTTGCTCGCCGTGGCGTGGATCGCCTGGCAACGTCGGCACATCCGTCAACGTCAGCAATTGCTTGCTCAATTGCAGGAAGCCAAGGACATCGCCGACGACGCCAACCGGGCCAAGACTACGTTTTTGGCAACCATGAGCCATGAGATCCGCACGCCGATGAATGCCCTGATCGGCATGCTCGAGCTGGCGCTGAAACGGGCGGATGAGGGCGTGACTGACCGGGCGGCGATCGAGGTGGCATCAAATGCAGGGCAACAGTTGCTGGCCTTGATCGGCGACATTCTGGACATCGCCCGTATCGAGTCCGGGCATCTGTCGTTGTCGCCGGAGCGGGCCAATCTACAGGCGTTGGTGGTGTCGGTGTGTCGGGTTTTTGAAGGCCTGGCCCGGCAGAAAAACTTGCAGTGGCGGGTCGAAATGGACGAACACAGTGACCGCGACGTGCTGATCGATCCCACTCGCTTCAAGCAGGTGCTGTCCAATCTGTTGAGCAATGCCATCAAGTTCACCGACAAGGGAGAGGTCAGCCTGAAATTGTCGGTCGAGCCGGTGTCACCGGAACGCCTCGCGGTCAGCGTGCGTATCGAGGACAGCGGCATCGGCATCAGCGCCTTTGACCAGCGGCGACTGTTCAGCCCGTTCGAGCAGGCCGGGAACAACCCGCAATCGGGCCGTCAGGGTTCCGGGCTCGGACTGGTAATCAGCCGCACGCTGTGCGAAATGATGGGCGGCCAGTTGCAGCTCGACAGCGATTTGGGACGTGGCACCCGGTTGGACATCACCCTTGAACTGGTGGCGTTGCACCCATTGCCCGCCACTGCAACGTTACCGGGCCAATCCCAGGTGAAGACCCGGCCGCTGACGATTCTGGTGGTGGACGATTATCCGGCCAACCGGTTGTTGCTTTCCCGGCAGCTGAGTTATCTGGGGCACCGCGTACTGCTCGCCGAGGACGGCCGGCAAGGGTTCGAGCAATGGCGCGAACAGGCCTTCGATCTGGTCATCACCGACTGCAACATGCCGGTGGTCAGCGGTTATGAACTGGCGGGTGCGATACGCGATGAGGAACGGTTTGGCGTGGAGCAACCGACGGTGATTCTGGGCTTCACCGCCAACGCACAACCCGAAGAAAAAATCCGCTGCATTGAAGCGGGCATGGACGATTGCCTGTTCAAACCGATTCGACTGATTGACCTGAGCGGATGGTTGGCCGCGAGATTTTCCAGCGAAGCGCCTCCCAGCGCCGAAATAGATTTAAGCGGGCTGCAGCAGCTCGCGGGTGCCGACAGCGAGCTGATCCTGCAACTGTTGCGTGATGTAGCGGCGACCAATCGCGACGATCGCGAACGCCTGCTGCACGAGCATGCCAGCGGCAATAGCCACGGCTTGCAGGATCTGGCGCACCGGATCAAGGGCGGGGCGCAGATGATCCGGGCGCATGCGCTGGTGGATTGTTGCGAACAACTGGAACGTGCCTGCGGCGAGGGCGATGCGGCACTGATCGACGCCGCCGTCGATCAGTTGCATCAGGCCATGACGCGCCTGGACCAACGTCTTGAGCAGGGCTGAAGATCAGTCCCAGGCCGGTGCGATGCCTTTCGGGCTGGTCAGGCGATGGCCGCGATCCAGGCTGGCGATCAGCGCCATGTCGGCGTCGCTCAACTTCATGGCGCAGGCCTTGAGGTTGCTGGCGAGGTTGGCGCGTTTGGTCGACGACGGAATCACCGCGTAACCCAGTTGCATGGCCCAGGCCAGGGTGACTTGCGCCGGGGTCGATTGAAGGCGGTCGGCGATCGTCGCGATCACCGGGTCCTTGAGCACTTCGCCGTAGGCCAGGGTCATGTAGGAGGTGATCCGGATGCCTTGGCTTTGTGCGAACTCGACCACCTTGCGGTTTTGCAGGTACGGGTGCAGTTCGATCTGGTTGGTGGCGATGTTCTCGGCACCGACGGCGGCGATCGCTTGTTTCATCAGGTCGACGGTGAAGTTCGACACGCCGATCTGCCGGGTCAGGCCCAGGCGCTTGGCTTCGAGCAGGGCACCCATGAATTCCTCGACCGGCACCTGGTCTTCCGGCGACGGCCAGTGAATCAGGGTCAGGTCCAGGTAGTCGGTCTGCAGTTTTTGCAGGCTTTCCCTGAGGCTTTCGATCAGGCGATCCTTGGCGAAGTTGGCGACCCAGATCTTACTGGTGATGAACAGGTTTTCACGGGCAACGCCACTGGCGGCGATGGCTTCGCCGACTTCGGCTTCGTTCTCGTAGATTTGCGCGGTGTCGATGGCCCGGTAGCCCAGTTCCAGGCCGGTGCTGACCGAATCGATGACTACCTGGCCTTGCAAGCGAAACGTACCCAGGCCGAATGCGGGGATAGACATGATTGACTCCAGTGGTTGCAGTGGGAATGGGCGTGAGTATCCGCGCCTGCATTCGTGGGAAAAACCGCTGGATTGGCAAAGCAATGTTTACCGCAAGTCAAGAATCGGCCGTATGTCGGTCAGGTGTCGGTGTTGAAAGGTCCTCTTCGCGAGCAAGCCCGCTCCCACATTTAATCTGTATGGGACACAAACCCCGTGTTCACTGAAGATCAAATGTGGGAGCGGGCTTGCTCGCGAAGGCAGCACCGCGGTTCTGGAGCCTTACCCCCGCGCCTCAAGAATCATGCAAGTCGTCGAACCCGTCGCATACAGCCGCCCATCCACATCATAAATCCGCCCCTCGGCCAACGCCGTCGAGCGCCCCAAGTGAACAATCTTGCCCTCGGCCCGCACCGGTCCGCTGGCGCTGTTCAAGGCGCGGACATAACTGATGCGCAGATCCAGCGTGGTGTAGCCCTGGCCTTTTTTCAGCTGCGTATGAATCGCGCAGCCCATGCACGAATCCAGCAACGTCGCGGCGTAGCCACCGTGCACCGTGCCCAGCGGGTTGTAATGACGTGAATCCGGTGTGCCCTGGAAAATGAACACGCCGGCCGACCATTCGATTGGAATGAAGTCCATCAGTGTGCCAATTGGCGGGGAGGGCAGCGTGCCGTCGCCGATACCTTCGAAAAACTCTGCGGGCGTCAGGGCGCTGACTTCGGCCATGGACAAACTCCCGGGCCCGGCGAGACGGGCGCGCATGGCCTGCTCCTGAGCGATCCATTGGGCGAGCGTGGCGTCGCGGGTTGGGCTTTGCATGAGATCAAGTCCTCGGCGGGAGCGGATATTATGGTTGTAATCCTCGTCGATATTATGTCCGAAATAAAAACTCCGCCAGTCCCATGTGTCGCCCGTCTCAGGCGATATCGCTGTGACTGAATTCCTCTCCGAGAAAGTCGATCAAGCTGCGCACCGACGGCAGCAACCCTCGGCGCGACGGGAAAATCGCGTGGATGATGCCGCTTTTCGGTGCCCAGCCCGGCACCAGTTCAACCAATTGCCCGGTAGCGATTTCATCGCGTACCACCACGCTGGGCAGGTGCACGATGCCGACCCCGGCGACCGCTGCATGGCGCAAGGCCAACAGGTCATCGGTAACCATCCTCGGCGCGTGCCGGATCAATGCGGTGCTGCCCTCGGCGCCGAACAGTTCCCACTGATACTCACGTTGCGCCGCGCCCCAATGCAGGCTCGGCATGCCGCTCAGGTCTGCCGGCGACGGCGGTGTCGACAGGCGTTGGGCGAACGCCGGACTGCCGACGACACTCTGGGTGCTGTTGCCCAATACCTTCATCACCATGTCGGTATTTTCCAGCGGCGGAAAACGCACCCGCAGGGCGATATCAAAACCTTCATGAATCAGGTCGACCCGGCGGTTGGTGCTCTCGATGAACAACTCCACCAAAGGGTACTTGAGCATGTAGCGGGTCAGCATCGGCCCGACCCAGGTGTGGAGCAGCGCCGTCGGGCAACTGATGCGCACCAGGCCTTGGGGTTCGGAGCGGTTGCGTTCGATCAGTTCGGCGGCGCTTTCCGCTTCCACGCGCATGGCCAGGCAACGCTGGTAATACGCCTGGCCTATTTCGGTCAGCGAGCAATGGCGGCTGGTGCGATTGAGCAGGCGTACGCCCAGGCGCTCTTCGAGCTCGGCGATGCGTCGGCTGAGCTTGGACTTGGGCATGTCCAGCGCGCGCCCGGCCGCTGCGAAACCGTGATGTTCCACCACTTGAGTGAAGTAATAGAGGGTGTTGAGGTCTTCCACCATCGTTCTCCAGATAGAACGCTAAGGCTGATTTTTGCAGTCTAGCGCAGCAAAGGCCACGGTTTTAAGCTTTGTCCATGGCTTCACTCACTTCATCAGGAGACACCATGAAAAACATCATCGGTATCTACACCAGTCCTCGCGGCCATTGGGTTGGCGACGGTTTTCCGGTTCGCACGCTGTTTTCCTACGACAACCTGGGTAAACACATCAGCCCGTTCCTGCTGCTCGATCACGCCGGGCCTGCTGAATTCACCCCGACCACCGAACGGCGTGGCGTTGGTCAGCATCCGCACCGCGGCTTCGAAACCGTGACTATCGTTTACAAGGGCGAACTGGAACACCGCGACTCCACCGGCAGTGGCGGCAAGATCGGTCCCGGCGACGTGCAATGGATGACCGCCGCCTCGGGAATTCTCCACGAAGAGTTCCACTCCGAAGGTTTCGCCAAGAGCGGCGGCACTCTGGAAATGGTCCAGTTGTGGGTCAACTTGCCGGCCAAAGACAAAATGGCCGACGCCGGTTACCAGACGATTCTTGATGGCGACATTCCGGACATTGCCCTGCAAGACAACGCCGGCAGCCTGCGCCTGATCGCCGGTGAGTTCGACGGCCGCAAAGGACCGGCGCGGACCTTCACGCCGATTGACGTCTGGGACCTGCGCCTGAATGCCGGCAAGTTGCTCACTCTGGATCTGCATGAAGGGCGTAATACCGCACTGGTGGTCTTGCGCGGTGCGGTTCAGGTCAATGGTCTGGAATCGGTGCGTGAAGGGCAGTTGGCCCTGCTCGATCGCAAGGGCGATCAGTTGACCCTTGAAGCCAGCAAAGACGCGGTGGTGTTGTTGCTCAGCGGCGAACCGATCGACGAACCGATCGTCGGCCACGGCCCGTTCGTGATGAACACCGAGCAAGAAATCCACCAGGCGTTCGCCGACTTCCAGTCCGGCCGCTTCGGCCAGATGCACGGTTAAACCGTTTCGCTTCAACAACCCGCTCTACACAGGACGCGTAGGCCGGTTTTCGGGCCAGGGATGGCTGTTGCCTGTCAAAAAGAGGAAACGCTCATGAGCACCGTCAATGCTGCCAACTTCAATGGTCAGAAACCGACCATCGACCCCAACGACGCCGCGATGTTGTTGATCGACCATCAGAGCGGACTGTTCCAGATCGTCAAGGACATGGACGTGCCACAACTGCGCGCCAATGCCATCGCACTGGCCAAGGCCGCGACTCTGCTGAAGATGCCGGTGATCACCACCGCTTCCGTACCGCAAGGGCCGAACGGGCCGCTGATCCCGGAGATTCATGAGGCCGCACCGCATGCGCAGTACGTGGCGCGCAAAGGTGAAATCAACGCCTGGGACAACCCGGAATTTCACGCGGCGGTCAAAGCCACCGGCAAGAAGACCCTGGTGATCGCCGGCACCCTGACCAGCGTTTGCCTGGCGTTCCCGTCCATCGCGGCGGTGCACGAAGGCTACAAAGTGTTTGCCGTGGTCGACGCTTCCGGCAACCACTCGAAACTGGCCACCGATCTGACAGTTGCCCGTTTGGCCCAGGCCGGCGTGGTGCCGATCGACATCATGGCTACGCTCTCTGAGCTGCAAGGCTCGTGGAACCGTCCGGACGCCGAGCAGTGGGCCGCCGTCTACGCCCAGGCCATGCCGCATTATCAATTGCTGATCGAGAGCTATCTCAAGGCTCAGCAAGTGGCCAACGAGCACGAAAAGCTGGATTCCGAACGTTAAGCGGGTACTTCACGCCGATACTCAATCGGCACCGATAACTAATCAGGACTACTGCAATGACTACTTCTTATAAACGACTCGACAAGGATAACGCCGCCGTTCTGTTGGTGGATCATCAGACCGGCCTGTTGTCGCTGGTGCGCGACATCGACCCCGACCGTTTCAAGAACAACGTGCTGGCCCTGGCCGACCTGGCCAAGTACTTCAAGCTGCCGACCATCCTCACCACCAGTTTCGAAACCGGCCCCAACGGTCCGCTGGTGCCCGAGCTCAAGGCGCAATTCCCGGACGCGCCGTACATCGCCCGTCCAGGCCAGATCAACGCCTGGGACAACGAAGATTTCGTCAAGGCGATCAAGGCCACCGGCAAGAAGCAATTGATCATCGCCGGTGTGGTGACTGAAGTATGCGTGGCGTTCCCGGCACTCTCGGCGCTGGCCGAAGGTTTTGATGTATTCGTGGTGACCGACGCGTCCGGCACGTTCAACGAACTGACCCGTGAATCGGCCTGGAGCCGCATGACCGCGCAAGGTGCGCAATTGATGACCTGGTTCGGCCTGGCCTGCGAACTGCACCGCGACTGGCGCAACGACGTGGAAGGCTTGGGCACGCTGTTCTCCAACCACATCCCGGATTACCGCAACCTGATGACCAGCTATAGCACGCTGACCGACAGCAAATAACTCCGGCAATACACCTCACCCCTGTGGGAGTGGGCTTGCTCGCGAAAGCGGCGTGTCAAACAGCATTTACGTTGTCTGACACACCGCATTCGCGAGCAAGCCCGCTCCCACATTTGTTTTTGTGGTGTTTGTAGATTCCAGCGAAATCAATTGCTCCTACACTGTGCTCAATCTGTGAGATCTTTTGCTCATCGTCCTGTGCTGGAGCTGCTTGATGCTGTCGTTGCTCGCTGAACACCCGCTGATCTGCGCCTTGATCCTGATCCTGATCGATCTGGTGTTGTGGCGCTTGATCGATGCCAGCCACCACAACTGGAAGTTGCTTGCACGGCTGGTGATTTTTTCGCTGTACAGCGTTCTGTTGTTCAACGAAGGCATGAACCCGATGGTGCCGGCACCCTGGGTGGACAACGTGCCGCTGCACCTGGCAGCCACCGGTTTGCAGATCACCTGGTGGCTGTTCGCCGCGCGCACCCTGACGGTGACGATCGGTGCCGTGATGATGCAACGGGTCGGGCACACCGGGCGATTGCTGCAAGACTTGCTCGGGGCGGTGATATTCCTGATCGCCGTTATTGCGGCGCTGGCCTATGTGCTCGATCTGCCGGTCAAAGGCGTGCTGGCCACGTCCGGCGCCTTGGCGATCATCGTCGGCCTCGCGTTGCAAAGCACCCTCAGCGACGTGTTTTCCGGGATCGTCCTCAATACCACCAAGCCCTATCAACTGGATGACTGGATCGCCATCGATGGCACCGAAGGCCGGGTGATCGACATCGATTGGCGTGCCACGCGGCTGCAAACTTCCCAGGGCAGTATGATCGTGATCCCCAACTCGCTGGCGGCCAAGGCCAAGATCACCAACTTCAGCCGCCCCAGCGACATGTTCGGCCTTTCCATCAGTTTGCAGGTCAGCCCCCATGTCCGTCCGCAAACCGTGATCGATGCCCTTGAGCGGGCGATGCAGGGCTGCCGCATTCTGTTGAGTGTGCCCGGCCCGAAAGTGGCGCTGAAAAGCTCCAGCGCCGCTGGCGCGGAGTATGAAATCAGCGGGTTTGTCGCTTCGATGAGCGAGAAGCGCACGGTGCGCAATCAACTGTTCGACCTGGCGTATCGGCACTTGCATGCATCGGGGATCAATTTGCTGTCGAGCGTGGAACCCAATCCGGAGAGCGATTCTTCAAAACCACGGGCGTTGCTCGACAGTTCGCCGATTTTCTCGACCTTGCGCCAGGAAGAGAAAGAAACCTTCAGCCAGAACATGAACCTGCAAACCTTCCGCGCCGGGGAGACGATACTGGCGGCGGGGGAGGTCAGCCACCACTTGTTCATCATCGAGTCCGGGGTGGTTTCGGTGACGCTGAACATCCACGGTGCACTCATCGAAACCGGGCGCATGGGACCAGGGGAAGTGATCGGCGAGGCCGGTATCCTGACCGACACCTCATCGGCCGCCGAATTTGCCGCGAAGACCTTTTGTACGCTTTACCGCATCGAAAAGGACTACCTGAAACCGTGCCTGGATGCCCGTCACGACATCAACGACGCGATGAAAACCTTGCTGGATTTCCGCTTGCACAAAGTGCAGGCGTTGATCCAGGAAGAGCCGGTGGTGGTGCGCAAGAAAGGGTTTTTGCAGTGGTTGCTCAAGCGGGCTTAGCGGTGAATGGCCGCTGCGCGGATCGCTAGCAAGCTAGCTCCTACAAGGGATTTGTGAACGACGCAGATTCAATGTGGGAGTGAGCCTGCTCGCGATGACGGCATAAGCCGCACCGCAAATTTCGGGTTGAATCAAAAATCCACCGTCACCGAAACCTTCAACGTCCGCGGCGTCCCTTGGGTCAGATACCCGCCATTGGCCGAAGCCCAATAGGCCTCATTGGCAACATTCTCAAGATTGGCGCGCAGCGTGACGTCCCGGTCATCGAACCCGAAGGCATACCGCGCACCCAGATCGAAGCGGCTCCACGCCGGAATGCTTTGGGTGTTGGCGGCATTGAGATATTGCCCGCCCGTGCGCAGCATTCTTGCACTCAGCGCCGCACCTTCAAGCCCCGGCACATCCCAGTCCGCCCCCAGGTTGAACTGGAAACGCGGCACGCCGACGGCGCGGTTGCCGTCGTTGATGCCGTTGGCACTGCCTTCAATTTCAGTCTTCATCAGGGTTGCGCCGCTGAGCAGGCGCAGGCCATCGAGCGGTTCGCCGTAGACGTTGAGCTCGATGCCTTTGTTCAGTTGCTGGCCGTCGACCCGGAAGATCCCGTCCTGGGTATAGCTCGACGGTTGCTCGATGCGGTACGCCCCAATGCTCGCGCCGTAGCTGCCCATGTCCAGGCGTACGCCGGCTTCGATTTGCTTGCTGCGCACCGGGGCGAAGGTATCGTCGCGGTTGAGTGAAGTGGTCGGTGGTGTTGGACCTTTGGCCAGGCCTTCGATGCGGTTGGCGTAGAACGAAACATATTCCCAAGGCTTGATCACCAGACCAAAAACCGGGGTGGTGATCGACGCGTCATGACTGGACGTTCGGGCGCCGGAAGTGGTGCTCCAGCCATCGACTTTCAACGACTGGCGACGCGCACCGAGGGTCAGCAAAACGCGGTCGTCGAGGACGCCGAGGGTGTCGGCGATGGCGCCGCTGCGCAGGGTATTCTTGCCAACGATGCGCGGATCGTGAATATCGCTGCCGAACGAAGTGGCGGCAGGTCGCTGTTGTTCAGCGATGTTGTAGAGGTTGGTGCTGTAGCGCCCGGTGCTGCCGATGGTTTCGAAGGCCGAACGCTGCTCGCCCCAGATGCCGGCCAGCCCGAGGCTCAGTTGATGACTGATCGGGCCGGTTTGAAGGCGACCGTTGAGGCCGGTCATCAGGCTTTGATTGTCCTCATCGTGGGGCGGGTAGAGCATGCCGCCACGGGCGTTGCCATCAAGGTCGGTGACGGTCAGCGATGAATACACACCGTTTTCGCGGGTGTGTTTGGCACCGCCCGCGACATAGGCCGTCCAGGTTTCGCTCAGGTCATATTCGGCGCGGGCCATGCCGAACGAGTCCTCCAGTTGCGAGTAACTCCAGCTCTGAGAATAGGCGGCATTGGCGTCGGGCACCTTGGGTACTTTGTTCAAGGTGGAATCGACATAAACCACCGCGCGCCCCTGATTGATCACCTGCTTCTGGTAGCCCAGATCGGTGGAGAGGCGCAGACGCTCGCCGCGATAATCCAGGCCCAGGCTGATCAGCGCTGAACGCTGGTCTTCATCATCGACGGCGGTATCGCCCTCGCGCTGCAGCAGGTTGAGTCGCGCACCCAACCGGTTGTCTTTGCCGAAACGCTGGCCGAGGTCGAGGTGCCCGCCGATGCGGGCGTCGCTGCTGTAATCGAGGGTGATGCTGCGCGTCGGCGTGTCGCCGGCACGTTTAGGCTGCACGTTGACACCGCCCCCGATGCCGCTGCCGCTGGGCGTCACCCCGTTGATAAAGGCGTTCGGCCCCTTGAACAACTCGACCCGTTCCAAGGCTTCAGTGGCGATGATCTGGCGCGGCAGGACGCCATACAGGCCGTTGAAGGAAATATCATCGGAGGCCAGCGACAGGCCGCGAATGATGAACACCTGGGAAAAATTGCCGAAACCGGCAGACTGTCGCACCGACGCGTCATTGAGCAGCACATCGCCGACGGTCCGGGCCTGTTGGTCGGCGATGGTTTTGGCGGTGTAGCTGGTGACGCTGAAGGGCAGGTCGTTCAATGCCTGATGACCGAGCATGCCGATGTTTGCGTCGCGGGCGAGCTGTCCGCCGCCGTAGGTGTCCGGGCTGTCGTTGCCCAAGGCACTGACGTTGGTCGTGTCCAGTTCTAGCGCCGGGCTGGCGGCGTCTTCAGGCTTCAAGGTGAAGCCGTTGTCGCGGGTGCTGATCAGGACGAAGCCGCTGCCATCGAGCAAGTGCTGAAAACCTGATTGCACACTGAAATTGCAGTGCAGCCCCGGGCTCTGGCGGTTGCCCAGTAATGCCGGGTCGAACGACAGCGGCACGCCTGCCTGAACGGCAAATTGCGCCAGTACCTGACTGAGCAAGCCCGGATCAATTGAAATGTTGCGACTGGCGCTAACAATGTCTGCCGCATGGCTGTGGATCGGCAGCAGCGCCGCGCAGCTCAGGGCAATGCGCAAAAAAGAATGCTTGAACATCAACGACTGACCGCGTCAGACCCTCGGTTCGACCGACAACCAGTAGCGGGTCATGCGGCTGATGTTCAGCGGCAGGGTATCGCTGAGCAGGCGCAGGCTGGCGTCGGTGTCACGCAAGGAAAACGCACCCGACACCCGCAACGCCGCGACGTCCGGGTGGCAGCGCAATACGCCCGGCCGGTAGCGGCTCAGTTCGCCCAGCAGTTCATCCAGGCGCATGTTGTTGGCCAGCAGCATGCCCTTGTCCCAGGACACGGCCTCGATGTCGAAGCGTTCCGGTGCATCGAGCCTGTTCAACTTGAAGCTCTGGCGCTCGCCGGCATTGAGGGTCGTGCTTTCATGCAGCAGTTGCGGCGTGACCACCACTTGCCCTTCGAGAACTGAAACATGGCTGCGCGAGCCCTCGGTCCGTACGCAAAACCGGGTGCCCAGCGCACGTGCAGTGCCGTGGGGCGTTTCGACGATAAAAGGCCGGGCACCGAGGTCTTTCGCGGTGCTGATCAGCACCTCGCCGTCGATCAACTTGACGCGTCGTTCACGTGGGTTGAAAGCAATATTCACCGCACTGTCGGTGTTGAGCAGCAACTGGCTGCCATCGGGCAATTGCAGGTTTTTCTGCTCGCCCACGGCGGTGCGTTGATCGGCGTTCCATTGCTCCCAAGGCAAATGCTGCGAGGCAATGCCCAAGGGACCAGCCATCAACAGCAAGCCCAGGCGGGTGAGGGTCTGACGACGGCTCAGGCCTTCTTTGCGCGAAGCCCGTTGCAGTGTCTGGATCGCGAGGTTGGCCGGCACACCACGAAAATCCCCAAGCAGCACTTCGGCCCGTTGCCAGGCCTGGGCATGCTCGGCGCTGCGGCTGCGCCATTGGGCGATGGCCTGATGATCGGCCGGTGTTGCGGTGCCGGAATGCAATTGCACCAGCCAATCGGCGGCTTCTCCGAGAATCTGCGGGTTGATCATCGACGAATTCATCAAGCGACACTCAGGCAGGCAATGAACGCCGCGCGCATATGGCGCTTGACGGTGATCAGCGAGACATTCAGTCGCGTGGCGATCTGCGCATAAGTCAGGCCTTCGATCTGCGACAGGAGGAATGTGTCGCGGGTCGCGGCCGGCAGTTCCCGCAGCAGCGCTTCGATGCGCCACAGGGTTTCGAGGATCAGCAGGCGGGTTTCCGGCGACGGCACTTCGGCCACCGGCAGGTACGCGATGGTTTCCAGATACGCGCGTTCGATGTCCTGGCGCCGCCAGCGGTCAATCACCAGACCCTTGGCAATATGCGTCAGCAACGCCCGCGGTTCGCTGCCCAGCGGTTTGACCACCTGGCGCGTCAACAGGCGCAGGAACGTATCGTGGGCCAGGTCGGCCGCATCACAGCGGTTACCCAGTTTGCGGTGCAG
The DNA here is from genome assembly GCF_036884845.1 of Pseudomonas sp. MAG733B. Lineage (NCBI taxonomy): Bacteria > Pseudomonadati > Pseudomonadota > Gammaproteobacteria > Pseudomonadales > Pseudomonadaceae > Pseudomonas > Pseudomonas sp. MAG733B. Next base: position 5,204,461 of record NZ_CP145732.1, on the reverse strand, counting down.
CCAACCTTGCAGCCAACTGTGATGTTCGCTGTAAAGGGTGTGGACTTGCTGGTTCAGAGGCTGATCGGCAGACGACATGGCGGGCAGATACTCGACTCGGGCATCCTGCGTGAGTGCAATTAAGAATTGATCGCATTCTAGTGCCCCGGACCGACTGATGGCAATTCTCATTTGGAACTTTTTTCAGGGAAGATGTCGGTGGCCTCCTCGACTTCTGAGGAATTGGCTATTTGTGCAATCCGCCCATGGGACTAACGTAGTGACACACCCACTTGCCTTGGAGCATGTAATGCAACCGCGCATCGATTTCTACACCGCTAGCCCTGACGCCCTGAAAGCCATGATTGCCCTGGAAACCGCCGTTTCCAAGCTGCCACTGGAAAAGAACCTGATCGAACTGGTCAAGCTGCGTGCTTCGCAAATCAACGGCTGCGCCTTCTGCATCGACATGCACACCGCCGACGCGATCAAGGGAGGCGAAACCCCGCGTCGCCTGTTCGCCGTAACGGCCTGGCGCGAGGCGCCGTTCTTCACCGAACGTGAACGTGCTGCGCTGCTGTGGACCGAATCCTTGACCCAACTGAGCCTGACCCACGCCCCGGACGAAGATTACGAAGTGGTCGCCGCCCAGTTCTCGCCCAAGGAAATGGTCGACCTGACCGTGGCCATCAGCACCATCAACAGCTGGAACCGACTGGCCGTCGGCTTCCGCAAAACGCCTCAAGCCTGAGTATTCAGCAAGCGTGTCGAGCCTCAATGCGCATCGGCACTTGGCGCGGCCGGTGGTTGCACCTTGCGCATCAAGGGCACCATGGCCGTGGCGATGACGAAGCACACCCCGATCATCAGGAACGCGTCGCCGTAGGTTTGCGTCTGCGCTTCGCGGTAGGTCAACAGCCAGAGCTGATGCAGGCTGGCCGTCACGCCGATATCGCCGGTCTGGCCCAGGGCGGCGAAGTTGTTGCCGACCTGGGACAGCCATTGGTTGAGCGCCTCGTTGGTGCTGTTGAGATTTTCCGCCAACCGGGTGAAGTGCAGGTTGGTGCGATCGTTGAGAATGGTCGCGCACGCGGCGATGCCGATGGCGCCGCCCAGGTTTCGCATCAGATTGAATAAGCCCGAAGCATGCTTGAGCCGCGACGGTGCGAGGCCGCCGAGGGTCAATGTCACGGCCGGCGGCACCGCCAGTTGCTGGGCGATCCCGCGCAAGGCTTGCGGCAGCATCAATTCCTTGGCCCCCCAGTCGTGGGTGATCGGGCTGAAATCCCACATCGATAAAGCGAACAGGCCAAGGCCGGTCATCATGATCCAGCGCAGGTCGACGCGGTTGGCCAAAAAGGCATACAGCGGAATCGCCATGATCTGGAACACACCGGTGGAGAAAACCGCCAGACCAATGTCCAGCGCGCCGTAACCGCGAACCCGGCCGAGAAACAGCGGCGTCAGGTAAATGGTGGCGAACAGGCCAATCCCGGTGACGAACGAGAAGAAGCAGCCGAGGGCGAAGTTGCGGTCCTTCAAGGCGCGCAAATCGACGATCGGGTTGGCCACGTGCAGCGTCCGACCAATAAACGCCAGACCCGACAGGCCACTGATCCACGCGGTGGTCAGAATCGTGCTGTCGCTGAACCAGTTCCAGCGTGGGCCTTCTTCGAGGGTGTATTCCAGGCAGCCGAGGAACAGCGCCAGGAACACCATGCTTATATAGTCGGCGCCTTTGAGCAGCGACAGTTCCGGTTGGTCAATTTTCACCAGCATCGGCACGGCCACCGCGACGAAAATGCCGGGGACGAGGTTGATGTAGAACAGCCAGTGCCAGGACGAAACGTCGGTGATCCAGCCACCGATTACCGGCCCGAGAGTCGGCGCCAACGAGGCTACAGCGCCGATGGTCGCGGCGGCGATCACCCGTTGTTTGCCGGTGAAGAAGACGAACGCGGTGGTGAACACCATCGGGATCATCGAGCCGCCGAGAAAGCCTTGCAGCGCGCGGAAGGCGATCATGCTCTGGATGTTCCAGGCCGCGCCGCAGAGCAGGCTGGTCAGGGTGAATCCCACGGCTGACGCGCAAAACAGCCAGCGCGTCGAAAACACTCGCGAAAGCCAGCCGGACAGCGGAATCACGATGATTTCGGCGATCAGGTAACTGGTTTGCACCCATGCGGTTTCGTCGGTGCCGGCGGACAGCCCGCCGCCAATATCACGCAGCGACGCCGAGACGATCTGGATATCCAGCAGCGCGATGAACATGCCGATGCACATGCTGGCGAAGGCGAAGACCTTGGTCGCCGTCGCCATGTTCGCGGCATTGAACGGTTGCGCCGGGGCGGCGAGGGCGCGGCTCATGGCGCGCTGGCCACGGCTGTCGTTTCAGGCTCCTTGCGCGTGTCGACTTCAGCGGTCACCGACAGACCCGGACGCAGATGACCGAGCACGCTGTCGGCCGGGTCGAGGTGAATTCTTACCGGCACCCGCTGCACGATCTTGGTGAAGTTGCCGGTGGCGTTTTCCGGTGGCAGCACGCTGAATTGCGAACCGCTGGCTGGTGCGAGGCTGTCGAGGTGACCGTGGAATTCCTGGCCTGAGAGTACGTCGGCGTGAATCACCACCCGTTGCCCCGGCACCATGCGCGCCAGTTGGTCTTCCTTGAAATTGGCATCGACCCACAAACCGCTGGATGGCACCACCGACAGCAGTTGCGATCCGGCCTGGGCGTAGGCACCGACCCGGGCCCGACGGTTGCCGATTACACCGTCCACCGGTGCTTTCAACTCGGTGTAGCCGACGTTCAACTGCGCCAAATCACGCTCGGCCTTGGCTTGTATCAACGCGGCGCGGGCCTGCTGTTTCTGCGTGGCGATCACGTTTAACTGTCGTTGCGCCGCCAGCAGTTCGGCCTGGGCGCGGTTGCTTTGGGCCTGGGCGGTCTTGAACGTGGCATTCGCTCGCTGGGCGCTTTCCACCGACACGGCGCTGGTGGTGACCAGGCGTTTGTAGCGCGCATCGTCATCCCGCGAACGCGCAGTTTCGGCCCCGGCGGCATCGATGCCGGCGCGGGCCTGGCCGATCACCGCCTGTTGCAGTTGCTCGGTGGCGTCGAGATTGGCGAGCAAGGCTTCTTCAGCCGCCACCGCACCTTCGGCCTTGGCCAGGTTGGCGCGGTAATCGCGCGAATCCAGACGAATCAACACGTCGCCAGCCTTGACCTTCTGGTTGTCGGTCACCAGCACTTCGTCGATGTAACCGGCGACCTTCGACCCGATCACCGTCACGTCGCCGCCGATGTAGGCGTCGTCGGTTTCCTCGATGAAACGGCCAGTCGTCCACCAGTGCGTGGCGTATACGCCAACCAGCACCAGAGCCGCGATACCCAATGTCGACAGGAGCAGGCGTTTGAGCAGGGGCGGTTTGGCGGTGGTCAGCGGGGCAGCCAGGGCAGGTTCAACGGTGGGCATGCTGGTCATGAAAGGGTACCTGTGAAATCGGCCTGTTATTACGGGCGTAATATGACGCAGGTAATATATTGTTGCAATTGGTTTGTGCTGCCGGTCGTCAGGTCCTATTTCAGCCAGTCACCGGGGGTGATGCCAGTCATGTCCTTGAAGAACGCGATGAAGGCACTGTCGCTGGAAAATCCCAGCTCGAAAGCGCTGAAACCGATGTTTCGCCCGGTCGTGAGCAGTTCAATGGCGCGCATCAGGCGCCATTGTTGGCGCCATTGCTGATAACTCATGCCGGTTTCACGTTGGAAGATTCGGCCGATGGTGCGGCCGCTGGCACCTATCTGCTCTTGCAGTGACTGAAGTTTCGGCGGCAGCTTTTCGATGGTCGCGAGAAGTGGTGCCAGGCGTTTGTCCGACGGCAGCGGGAGCAGCATGGGTTGTCGGGCTGCGTCACGAATTTCGCTCAGGCACAGCGCCAACAAATGCACGTACTTTCCCTGCTGCCAAGCCGTGTCGAAATCTGCGTGGGCGATCGACTCCAGCACCGCCCTCAGCAACGGGTTGACTTCAATCACGCAGACCTGCTGCGGCAGGTCTGCGCACAACGCGGGGCTCAGGTAAATGGAACGGTAATCGACGCTCTGTTGCATCACGGCGCGATGGGCCACACCGCAAGGAATCCAGGCCGCGCGCGAGGGTGGCAGCAGGCACAATTGCTGGGCAAGGGTGATACGCGTACAGCCCTGACGGGTAAACAGCAGTTGCCCGCGTTGATGATGATGCATGCCCGAATCGTGATCACCGAGGGCGGCGGCGATGCCGACAACCGGTGCATTGAAGCTGTCAGGATCAAAAGACGCGTGGGCGTCGAGCCAAGCCATGGTTTGTCCGATTTCAGAGATAAGTTGGCAGGATCCTGATACTACGACAGTTACGACTTCTTAAGCTGCACGGCAGTTTCTTTCGAGAGTGAAGTCGTGATGAATGATAAAAAAATCGTCGTATTGGCGGTCGCGCTGTTGATGTTTCCACAGTTGGCGCAATCCATTTACAGCCCGGCGCTGGTAGACATTGGCCGAGTCTTCGGCGTTGGGCAGCAAGCATCGGCGCAAATGCTTTCTGTGTATTTCCTGGCGTTCGCGTTCGGCGTGGTGGTATGGGGCCGGATGTGCGACCTGATCGGGCGTCGTCCAACGATGCTTGCGGGGTTGGCCCTGTACGCTGCAGCTTCGTTGATGGCGCTCAGCGCAAGCACGTTCAATGCTCTGTTGGCCGCCCAGGGCGTGGCCGCATTCGGCGCTGCGGTAGGCTCGGTCGTTACGCAAACCGTGTTGCGCGACCGCTTCAAGGGGGCGGCACTCGCTCAGGTGTTTTCGATTATGGGCATCGCGCTAGCCGCCAGCCCGGCCATTGGATTGTTCACCGGAGCAAGCCTGGTGCATGGCTTCGGATATCCAGGCGTGCCGGGAGGGCTTTTGCTGCTATCCGTTGGACTGTGGTTCTGGTGCCTGCGGGTTTTACCGGAAACCCGACCACAGCATGTGGCGTCGCCCGCGCTGTTCGAGACGTCGTGGCAAATGCTGCGGGATCGAGACATTTGGCGTTCGACGTTGTTGGTAGCGGTCTTCAACATTGGCTTGTTCAGCTACTACAGCCTGGCTCCGTTCATGTTTGAGCGGCTGGGGCTGAGTGCGAAAATGTTCGGCTACAGTGGCGTCATTCTCGCCCTGGGTTCCGGTCTGGGAGCCGGGCTCAATAAACGGCTGCTGCAGCGCGGGTTGAGTAGTGCGCAACTCATACAGGTGGCGGGATCACTGACATTGGTTGGCGCCAGTTTTGTCTGGCTGATGGAAGACACTGCGCTGTTCGTGCTGGCGATGGTGTTGGTGGTTCTGGCCTTCGGCATGGCAATCCCGAACATCCTCGGTTCGGCGCTGGTCAACTATGGTGATCGATTGGGTACGGCCGGCGCGCTGTTCGGTTTGCTGTATTACCTGTTGATAGGTGGCGGATTGATGCTGGCAGCCTGGGGGCAGACGCTGGGTGGGACCCTGATGATCTGTGCGGTGGTGGCCTGGTTGTTGGCGTGCATCAAGCCACCGAAGGACCAGGCGTGATCAACCCATCAGTGAAACGGTCGCCTGACAATCTGCTCGCTACCCTGTCAGGCGACAGACTTCAAATGATCATTGGCTGGTCAGACTGGCGCCGGCTACCGCCAATCCATCTTTCCCGTCGCGACTGCTGACCCCAACCAGCCAAGCCTCCAACACCGCAGGATTAGCCTTCAACCACGCCTTCGCCGCCGCCCGTGGCTTCTGGTTCTGGTTCAGCACCGCGTCCATCAGCTGGTTCTCCATCACCAAACTGAACTCCATGTTCTGCAGCAACTTGCCGACGTTGCTGCATTCCTTGAGGTAGTCCTTGCGCACGTTGGTGTAGACCGTGGCCTGGCCGAAGTTGGGGCCGAAGTATTCGTCGCCGCCGCTGAGGTACTTCATCTTGTTGCGGGTGTTCATCGGGTGCGGTTCCCAGCCGAGGAACACCATCCATTCGTTCTTGCGCGTGGCGCGTTTGAGTTGCGAGAGCATCGCCGCTTCGCTGGATTCGACGATCTTGAAGTCCTTCAGGCCGAAGGCGTTCTTGTCGATCATGCTCTGGATCAGCCGATTGCCGTCGTTGCCCGGTTCAATGCCGTAGAGCTGGCCGTTGAGCTTGTCCTTGAATTTGGCGATGTCGGCAAAATCATGCAGCCCGGCGTCGTACACGTAGTCGGGCACCGCCAGGGTGTATTTGGCGCCGTGCAGGTTGGCGCGCACGGTTTCCACGGTGCCGGCATCGCGGTAGGGCTTGATGTCGTTTTCGGTGGTGGGCATCCAGTTGCCGAGGAACACGTCCAGCTCCTTGCCCGAGGACAAGGCGCGGTAGGTCACCGGGATCGACAGCAGTGTGGTTTTGGTTTTGTAGCCCAGTGATTCCAACACTTCGCTGGCGACGGCCGTGGTGACGGTGATGTCGGTCCAGCCGACATCGGAGAAACGCACCGTGGCGCAGGATTCCGGTTCCGCTGCCTGGGCCAGCAGCGGCAAACTCAGAGATACAAGCAAGAGCAAGGCTTTCATGGATCAACTCCTCGAAGGTAAACGTCGGCAGCGGTTTGGGGTGTTCGGTTTTTTTGTTGTTGTGGGTGTGGCGAAACCTGCCTGTGGCGAGGGAGCTTGCTCCCGCTCGGCTGCGCAGCAGTCGTAAGTCTCAGGCTTGATCGGCACCAAACCAGTTCAGCGCCGCCGGTTCGGTGTTGAGGTAGATGTGCTTGAGCTCGGTGAACTCATCGAGCCCGGCTCGCGACAGTTCCCGACCAATACCGCTGGATTTGTAGCCGCCCCAAGGCGCCTGCGGGAAAGCGGCGTTGTAGTCGTTTATCCACAGGGTGCCGACCCGCAGGCGCTTGGCCATGCGATACGCCTTGCCGATATCCCGGGTCCAGACGCCCGCCGCCAGGCCGTAAGGCGTGTCGTTGGCTAATTGCAGCGCTTGGGCTTCGCCGCTGAAATGCTCGACGGTGATCACCGGGCCGAAGATTTCTTCGCGGGCAATGCGCATGTCGGCGGTGACATTGCCGAGCAACGTCGGGCGCAGCCAGAACCCGCGTTCGAACTGCTCGGGAATCGTCCCGCCCGCCAGCAACGTCGCGCCTTGTTCGACGGCGCCGGCAATCATTGTCAGGATCAGATCGCGTTGCCCGGCGGAAATCAGCGGGCCCATTTGCGTCGACTGATCGAGGCCATTGCCCAGGCGAATCTTCCCGATCCGCTGCTGCAACGCCTCGACAAACCGGTCATGAATCCCGTCCTCGACCAACAGTCGCGAGCCGGCCGAGCAGATTTGTCCGGCATTGAAAAACACCGCGTTCATTGCCTGATCCAGCGCTACGTCAAAATCGGCATCGGCGAACACGATGTTCGGATTCTTGCCGCCCAGTTCCAGCGCCACACGCTTGAAGTTGCCGGTGGCCGCACGCATCACTTTGCCGCCGGCTCCGGCGCCACCGGTCAGCGACACCAGGTCCACGTCATGGCTGGCGGCGAGCAATTCACCGACATCGCCCGGGCCGCACAGCAGGTTGAAAACACCGTCGGGCAAACCGGCTTGTTTGAGCAGTTCGGTTAAGCGATGGGCCGTCATCGGCGTCAGGCTGCTGGGCTTGAACACCACGGTGTTGCCGGCGGCGAGGGCCGGGGCGATTTTCCACACCGCTTGCAGCAGCGGGTAGTTCCACGGCGCGATCAAGGCACACACGCCCACCGGTTCGCGTTGGTTGAAACTGATGATATGGGCCGGCGCATGGCTGTTGACGCTGGCGCTTTCGCTTTCCAGCAGCGCGGCGTAGTAGCGAAAAGTCGCGACCACGTTGCCGATGTCAGCCAGGCTTTCGCCCAGGGTTTTACCGGCGTTGAGGGTTTCCAGGCGGGCGAGGTGCTCGGCGTCCTGTTCGATCAAACGGGCGATTTGCTGCAACAGTTGAGCGCGTTCGGTGACCGGCATGGTCGGCCACGATCCTTGATCGAAAGCCTGGCGCGCAGCCTCGATTGCCCGTTGCGCATCCTCCGGGCCAGCGACGGCTACCTGAGCCAGGGCTTCTTCGTTCGCTGGGTTGATCACGTCGCGGTAGCGCGGAGTTTGTGGTGCCTGCCAACTGCCCGCAATGAACAAACGAATCTGCAACATGTGCCTCTCCAGCCAAGGGTTCGTGCTGTTCACTATGGCGGCGAGCGCAACGCGGCTCTTGATCAAACGCGGCATAACCACGCCGTTTTCCCACGGTTGCGAAGTCGCGTAATAGCGGCAGCCAATGTCGTTTCCCGTCAAGTGCGCGCAAGGCGTCTCTCTACACTGCCAGGCAACCGATCAACATCTGTGGAGCACGGGATGAATCAACCTGTCGAGCAACTGAGAATCCGCCTGGCCTGTGCGTTTCGCTGGGCCGCGCGGCTGAACCTGCACGAGTCCATCGCCAATCACTTCAGCGTGGCGGTGTCGGGGGACGGTCGGGAGTTTCTGATCAATCCGTACGGCAAGCATTTCTCGCGGATCAAGGCCAGCGACTTGCTTTTGGTCAACGCTGACGAGCCCGCCAGCCTCGACCGCCCCGACGCGCCGGACATCACCGCGTGGGCGTTGCACAGCGCCTTGCACCGCAACCAGCCTCACGCCCGTTGCATCCTGCACACCCATTCGAAATACGCGACGGCGCTGGCGTGTCTGGCGGATTCGCGGCTGCCACCGATCGAGCAGAACTGCATGCGCTTTTTCGAGCGAGTGGTCATCGACGACGGCTTTGACGGAATGGGCCTGGGCGATGAGGCGGAGCGGGTCAGCCGCCTGCTCGGGGACAAACCGATTCTGTTGATGGGCAACCATGGTTTGCTGGTGGCGGCGCCGAGCATCGCCCAGGCGTTCGATGATCTGTACTACTTCGAACGGGCCTGCGAAACCTACATCACCGCGCTTTCAACCGGCCGTGAGTTGCGCATCGCCAGTGATGAAATTGCGCGCAAGACCTGCCGGCAATGGCTCGATTATCCGGGCTTTGCCGACAAACATTTCAACGCGCTGATGGGGATTCTCGACGAGGAAGAACCGGGCTATCGCCTGTGAATTCAGTCCGCCTCGACCGGCCGCTGCTCCTTGCGCAGCGGCTGGCGCATCACCGGGGCGGTCCAGATTTGGCTGCGGTCTTCGCTGGGCGGGCAGCCGAAGCGGGCACGGTAGGTGCGGGAGAAATGCTCCAGCGAACCGAACCCGGAACAGGCCGCCACTTGCGCCACGCTCAGGCGCGTCTGTTGCAGCAAACTGTGGGCCTTGGCCAGCCGCAGAGTGATGTAGTACTTGAGCGGCGACAGGCCGGTTTGATGCTTGAACTGCCGCTCCAGTTGTCGCCGCGAAAGCCCGACCTTGTCGGCAATCGCTTCGCAGTCGAGCGGTTCTTCCAGCGCCTGTTCCATCAACTGCACGGCACGGCGGATCTTGCTGCCGTACAGCCCGGTGTTGGTCAGGCCGCCGTCGAGTTGATTTTCGGCCGGCGCGCGCACCTGACCCATTAACAGATGCATGCCGATTTCCCGCGCCAGTTCGCTGTCGACGCTCTGGCCGATCCAGCCGAGCAGCATGTCCAGCGTCGTTGTCGCGCCGGCGCACGTCATGCGCTGACGCTCCAGCGTATAGAGCTGCGGCTTGGCGTGGACCCGTGGATAACTTTCCTGAAAACCCTGCAGATTGTCCCAGTGCACAGCGGCTTCGTAACCGTCGAGTACGCCGGCGGCGGCGAGCAGTTCGGTGCCGGTTTCCACGCCCATCAACACCGCGCCGAACAGCGCCTGCTTGCGCAGCCAGCTCTTGAGCGCGAGGTTGCGGCTGTGTTTGTGCACATCGAAACTGGCGATTACCAGGCACACATCAAAACCCTGGTCGGCCTTCAATCCGTCATTGGCGACGGTGACCAAACCGTTGCTGGCCTGCACCGGTTCGCCGTCCAGGGACAACAGCGACCACTGGAACAACTGGCGCTGAGTCAGCCAATTGGCGATGGCCAAGGGTTCCAGCACGGCGGCCAGGCCGAAGTTCGAAAACGACGGCAACAGCAACACCGCAACCCGCAACGGCGCGACATCGCCGCGCCGCCAGGTGAAGGTGGATTGCGAAGGCATTGCGCTGTCAGGTGCGTGGTTGCTCATGCGTCGCCTCTATCGTTGCTGCGTCTGCCATTGCGGGTGAATCCAGACCGGCGCTTCAGACGCTGCCAGCGGTGGCAGGCCACGAATCATGTCGCTGGCCTTTTCCGCGATCATCACCGTTGGTGCATTGGTGTTGCCGCTGACAATCACCGGCATGATCGACGCGTCCACCACGCGCAAACCATCCAGGCCATGCACGCGCAGTTGCGGGTCGACCACCGCTTCGAGGTCGCTCATCGGGCCCATCTTGCACGTGCCGCTGGCATGGTAGCCGGTTTCGGTGACTTGCCTTGCCCACGTGTCCAGCGCTTCATCGCTTTTTACGTGCCGGCCGGGCACCAGTTCTTCACCCTTGAAAGCGGCCATGCTCGGTTGCTCGATGATCTCGCGCACCAGTCGCGCACCGGCACGCATGTCGGCTCGATCCTGCGCGGTTTTCAGGTAATTGAACAGGATGCGCGGCGGCTGTCGAGGGTCGGCGCTGCTGAGCGTCACGCTGCCCAGACTGGTGGGGCGCATCAGGTCGATGTGGATCTGGAAGGCGTGATCCGGCACCAGATCGACACTGCCGGGTTTCACCGCCAGCGGCATGAAGGTCAGTTGCAGGTCGGGATGCTCGACCCCGGCCCGCGAGCGAATGAACGCCCCGGCCTCAAAATGATTGCTCGCCGCCAAGCCGTCGTGGGTGGCGAACCAACGGGCACCGATCCACCATTTGCCCGGTGCAGTGGTCCACGGATACAGCGACACCGGTTTTTTGCACAGGTACTGCACGACCGTGTCCGGGTGATCGTTGAGTCGCCGACCGACGCCAGGCAGATTGTGTTTGACGCTGATGCCCAGGTCGCGCAGTTCCGCCGCCGGGCCGACGCCCGAGAGCAGCAGCAACTGCGGCGAGTTGATCGCTCCGGCAGTCAGCAGCACTTCACGTCGGGCAAATACTTGATGCGTCTCACCGCTTTGTTCGTACTCGATGCCGACCGCGCGCGAACCCTCAAACAGGATGCGCAACGCCAACGCATCGGTGGTCACGCGCACGTTGCCCCGGCCCAACGCTTCGCGCAGATAGCCACGTGACGTGCTCCAGCGCCGGCCGTTGCGGGTGGTGCGATCCACCGGTCCGAAGGCTTCCTGGCGATAGCCGTTGAGGTCGCTGCTCAAGCCATATCCGGCCTCGGCACCGGCCGCCAGAAACGCCGCGCACAACGGCGTTTGCGTATCGCCGGGCGTGACATGCAGATGTCCGGTCGCGCCGCGATAATCGTCCGCACCATCGGCATGGGTTTGCGCACGTTTGAAGTACGGCAGCACGTCCTGATAGCGCCAGCCTTCGCAGCCTTGTTCGGCCCAGCCGTCGTAATCCCTGGCATGGCCACGGATGTAGACCATGCCGTTGATCGACGACGAACCGCCGAGCGTGCGGCCTCGCGGCGTGCCGATCCGGCGCCCGTCCAGATACGGTTCCGGCTCGGAACTGTAGCTCCAGTTGTAGCGCGTGCCGCCCACCACCAGACCCACGGCGGACGGCATGTCGATGGTCCAGCTCTGGTCAGCCGGCCCGGCCTCCAGCAGCAAAATCCGCACGGCGGGGTCTTCGCCCAAACGATTGGCCAACACACAGCCTGCGGACCCGGCGCCCACAATCAGGTAATCAAACGCATGGTTGGCCATGGTTCGGGGTGCTCCATCAATAGAAAGTCATGACACACCCTCTGTAGGAGCAAAGCTTGCTCGCGATGGCGGTGTGTCAGGTGACATAGATGTCGGGTATTACTCCGTCATCGCGAGCAAGCTTTGCTCCTACAGGATCAGGCTATGGAAGCCCCATGAATCCCGTTAAACACCAACCGATGAAAGTGATGCACCAAATGCTCGCTTTCATTGCTGCGCTGGGCGTCGATCATGTAGCGGCCCTGGTTGTAGCCCATTGAGCGCAGGCCTTTTTGCACCGAGATGTTCAGCGCAATGTCTTCCGGCCCGAGGTCTTCGTTCATCCACTTCATGCACGACTGGCTGACCGCCGCGGTCTCGGCGTTGTTGGAGTAGTAACCAAAGCGCAGCAGCGAGCGTTCGGCGTCCAGCGGAATCATGATGAACGAGCCCAGGAACTCCGAGAACGGGAAGGTGTAGAAGGTGTTGTTCGGCCACATGCCAATGTTGAAAAAGCACTCATCGGGGTTGAGGTCTTTGCGCAACGGCACGCCGTAAGCTTCGGTCACCGAGAGATTGGCCGGGGCGATGTAGGTCCACCAGTTGTCGCGTTTGGTCAACTGATAGCCCTTGAAGTCGATGAGCTCGGCCAGGTCGATATGGCACGGGCCCGACAACTTGAAGTGATAGCCCTCGATGGAATTGTCCATGATCACCTTCCAGTTGGCCGGCACGATCACGTCCTGTTCCTCGATCAGGCGCATGTTGGCCAGGTCCGGGAACACCCGATGCATTTCCTCGTCGGCGCCGGGGAACAAGTCGCGCAGCGACGGCGCGTTCGGGTCGAGGTTGAAGTAGATGAAGCCGCCCAGTTCTTCGGTGCGAACCTGCGGAATGTTGAACTGCTGCAACTCGAAGTTTTTCATCTTCTCGCAACGCGGTGCGCTGCGCAGGCTGCCGTCCATTTCGTAGCACCACGAATGATAGGCGCAACGCACCACGCCACCGGTGGTGCCGCGACGTTCTTCGAGCAGGCGATTGCCGCGATGCTGGCAAACGTTGTGGAACGCATGGATCTGCCCCTGACGATTCTTCGCCACCACCACGCTCTGGTCGAACAGATCCGTCACCACGTACTGCCCCGGCTCGGCGAACTCGCTGACGTGCCCGGCCACATGCCAGGCGTGCATGAAAATATTGTCGCGCTCAGCCTTGAACAGAGTCTCGTCGTAGAAATAACGCGAGGGCAGGGTGAACGCCTCTTCCGGGTCCTGATGATCCCAGCCGTCGATCGAACTTTGGGTTTTGAGGTTCTGGATATTGTGCATCGGGATGATCTCCTCGGTGACTGGCGCCGCACGGTACGGCTTCGTTCTGGGACCTAATCTAGGGCGCGAGGAGGGAGGCAGATTGATGGAAAGCGACCAGTTGGCGGGTGAAAACATCAAAGGGAAATGCAGTGGCAAAGATTGTGAAAGGGCGCCCAAAGGCGCCCGTTGTCATTTCTGGCGATTCACGAAAGATGCGCCTGCAATCGTCGTCCGACGACATCCAGCAAGTCACAGCCGTCGCGCAGTGAAGTCACCAGCACCCGCGCCAACTCGCTGTGAACACTCTCGCTGAAGGCAAATGCTTCCAGCAGTTGAGTCGCGGTGCGGATGCGGTAGGCCGCGGTTTCGTGCAATACATCCAATGGTGCTTCGGTGTCGATTACCAGCGATGCAATGGTGCAGTCGATGCCGGTGATGGGCATGTATCTATCCATGACGAAATACCTCCTTGAAGTTAAAGAACCGGCACCTCTGCATTAGCTACTTGACGCAGCCTCAGGCAAACCACCGGGTGGGTCGAGATTGTCCAGCGCTCGATTGACCAGCAATTCGCCCAGCACGGCCAATTGCTGAATGGCCAACATCACGTTTCGCCGCGAGCCTTCCACTTCGCACGCGAGATCAGTAGCCATCACATTCAGGGATGCAAGGGTTTCGCAGGCGTGACAGAGCAAGGATTCCGTATCGATGTTCGGAATGATGGTGAAGACATGGCTGACGGGATCGGGGCGGTTTGGATTACGCAGGCGCGCACTGACGAGGGGTTCAGTGATGTTTGAGAGCTTGGAGAAGTCGATTGTCTCTGCGTCTGGTTTTGGGGTGGTCCTTTTCATTTCGGATTTCCTTTCAAAGTAAAAGAAGTGCCAGTCCCATGCCGTCGAAGAGTTGTTGGCGGCAGTGCGTGAATTGACGGGCTGCCAGGTTTATTACCAGAAAATTCAAAATAATTAATCAAAATATTGAACATCTATGTAATTAAATGATTCGTGTTTCATTGCATCGTTTTTCACGTCTATAGTTCTGTAGGTTATTTCGCTGGATAACACACTGTTTGCTGTAAGAAACATCTTAAAATTAAGTGGGGCGTGCCTGTAGGACTTTACGTAGGGATAGTGATGTGAAACATTGTTTGACGATTTTTTGGCTTGGTTGCATTATTACTTTTTTAGCTGAGGTCAGTTGTGTCGGATGCTTGTTCATCAAAAAATATATGTAAATATTCTGTAATAGCTATGAGTTGGTAATTGCATGATGCATAAGAAAGAAAAAACTGAAAGATTGAAGAGCAACATAAAGTATCTTATAAAAAGTCGAGGGGAGACGCAGTTGTCGTTGTGTAGCTCTAGTGGTTTGACCAGGACGACGATATATAACATTCTCGAAGGAAGAGTCGTCAACGTTCAGCAATCCACGATTCGTAAGATTTCTGATTTTTTTGGTGTGTCCTATAGGGAAATAGAGACTGTTGATTTTGAAGAGAGAGAAATCATTGAGAGCAGTATTTCTCTAGAGGGTAATATGAATCCTGCGGCGGTTCCTATAATTAAAGAGAGTTTGCTTTTTCTGAATCTTGACAAGAGGATCGGTGAGTTGGCGGCAACTCACCCGCTTACTTATTATTTTGGCACCGCATGTAACTTAATAGGTGTGCTCTTGGAGAAGGGCATTAGTGGTGTGAACGAGCCCGGTGACATTTTGATAATAAGGAAAGGAGTGACGAGGAGTGATAGAGAAAAATTGGTGTATGACGGGATAGAGAGGAAGCTATTTATAACTAATGCGTCTTGCCATGATTCTGAAGTTGTTCGTGTTGTGGGGGAGATAATAGAGGAAAGGTTTAATGGGTAATGAACCTGAAAATGGCAAGTACAAGCTTCTAGGGTTCGAGAATAGTAAAGGCCTTGTTGTTGTCATGGTGATTTCTACAGGGAAAATTATTAAGGTAAAAATAAGTGAAGTGGTGAAAAGCGAGATAATAGATGATTTAAGTAAATCCGAAATTAAGGATATTTACAGGAAGTACTACTCTGGTGGAGCTGCGGTGACAGCTTACGAAATTTACGATCGTAATGAGCGGTCGTGGATGATTTATGTTGTTTTGAATTTGATTTTGCTTGCGCTTTTTGTTTTTACAAATATCGCTGCTACCAAGCTTGTACATTTGGATTTATTCGATCTTGTTGTCCCTCCCGCCGTATTTCTATATCCGTTGACATTTCTAGTGGTTGACTTGTTGAATGAAACTTACGGATTTAGACTCGCCAAAAAAGCTTTGTTATTTGCATTTGGCGGTAATGCTCTAATTGTTCTGTTGCTTAATGCGGTTAATTTTCTCCCTGGACTGCCTGGTTGGAAATTAGATGTTCCGTATGCGGAAGTTGTCGCTCATGTGTCGTCTGTTTTAGTGGCGTCATCAGTTTCTTTTGTGTTTTCTGAGACTGTAAATTCTTATTTGTTGTGCAAAATAAAAGAGCTTACGAATTCGAAATTTCTGTTTTTGCGTGTATTCTTTAGCACTTTTTTTGCTGTGATTATAGATAGTTTTCTATTTTGTTATATTGCGTTTTACGGAATTATGCAAAGTGCTGATATACTGAATTTGATTTACGCTCAGATAGCTATAAAAATGTGTTTTGCTGTGTTTAATGTTTTTCCAGCATATGGAGCAAGGTCACTATTTAAAAGGTATGTTGCTGGTGCATCAACGGCATGAAGCTAGGGGCATGATGTTAATCGCATATGCCCCTGCCATTGGCTGTTATTTATAGATCAAGTTTTGTTTTTAGGTTGTTCATGATTTGCGTTCTATTTTCAAGGAATTCATTTAATCCATTTGCACGAAGATTATACGCATCGCAATTGCCGCAACCACTTCCTTTTATGCCGTTATAGCAAGTTAATGTCTCGTGGCGAATCAAGTTTAACTGTTGGTGATGATCTGCAAGCGCCCAAGTTTCCGCTTTGCTAAGCCGCATCAGCGGAGTTTGAATATGTAATTTGTAATCCATGCCAAATTCGATAGCGTCATTCAGGTGCTTTACAAATTCATCGCGGCAGTCAGGGTAATCGGAACACTCTATTTCACAAATGCCAGTGATGATTGCCTCAGCACGCACTTGATATGCGTAAATAGATGCCAGGGTCAAAAACAGAATATTTCTACCAGGTACGAAAGTGTTTGGTAGGTTATTCCCGGAGCTGTTTATGTTTAGAGATGGAGTGTTATCGCGCGTTAGGCTGCTGATAGCCAACTCATTCAGTAAGGAAGTGTCTAGAATTTTATGCACTTTCACGCCTAGCTGTTTTGAAAGTTGTTGCGCCACTTCAATTTCCGCACGATGGCGTTGGCCATAGTCGAACGTAATACAGTGAATTTCATCGTAGAGCGGCAACGCATGGACTAAGCAAGTTGTTGAATCTTGCCCGCCACTGAAAACGATAACTGCCTTTTTGGTCATGCTTTTCTTCCTTGGGAATCCCAGCGTCTCGCTGAGGGATATTGACCCTACCGAGAAGCTCAGATTCTGGCTGTGAGACGTTTCCGAAACGACGGTCTCCTTTTTCTGTTTGTGTCATTTTTTTACAGGGTGTTATGAACAGATCGCAGCTGTTGGTAGCCCATTCATGTCCAGGAACAGCTAAGAATGTGCATCGCACGCGCTACCAGTGAGCCGCCGCAGGCTGCAATTTTTGATTTTGATATCAATAGGTCGGCAGAGTCTATTTGACTATTTTGGAGTCATTAGGACTCTTTTTAATAGTTGTCTTTAAGACTTGTATGTTTCGCAACATATTGAAAATAAACGATTTACTAGTTGGCACGCTTCGTGATGTATCCAAAACATCGTAACCGAAGCAGGAAATCGCCATGCCCCGTTCAATCCCCCTCAGCTTTACCCTCTGCCTGTTGCTTTCCTCCCTGTGCATGGCCGACCAAGTGGTCCGCGAGGTTCCCGACACCACCGCCGGCAAAGGCTTCGGTGCACTCACCGGGTTGATGGTGGGCGCGGTGGGCGGGCCGGTCGGGGCGCTGGTTGGTGCTGGCGCCGGATTCTTTGCCGGAAGTTCGGTGCAGGAAGCGGCCGGCCTCACCGAAACCGCCTACGAAGTCAAAGACACCCAAGGTGAAATCAGCACCGTGCGCTCGCCCAACGCGCGCTTCGAACCCGGCCAGCAAGTAACGCGTAAAGGCGCGCGCCTGGAGCCTCAGGACAGCTGATCCCTGCGTCGATTTGAAGCAAACAACGAACTCCTTTTTAGGATCCGGTCATGGGTCGGGTCCTCTTTTTTCTAAGCGCCCATCGTCAGTCGGTTGAACAGTACTGATCGATTTATAACGAATCACGTGCACAAAGAACTGTATTGAAGGTTTCCCGTTTTGGCGGGCGGACGAGCCGCAACTCGTCTGCCCGTCTTTTTTTATGGGGACAGCAGCAGTGTCGACGGATACAGGCAGTTGCGGATATCCATGACAATTTCCGGCGGCCTTGCGCCATGGGCCGGGGTCAGGACATGCAGAAGTAACACGATCACCGCCATCGGACTTCTCAGATGTGCCGCGGAGTGATCAGTCGTTCGCGTTGCCACAATCGGTGCCCGCCACCAAATACTTCAGGCTTTTCACATTGCCGTGGGAGTCCCGGTAAATCATGGTCACCGGTGATGGATGGCATTTGTCTTGGGGTTCCGAGATGGAAATGACCTGCGCCACGTCCAGGTGCATGCCGTAACGGTATTGCTCGGTGGCGGAAGGGGATTGCGCGAGCGCCGAACCTGAGCACACCAGCGCAAACAACATCAGTAGTTTTTTCATGACAATCACCTTTTTTCAGGTAATAGCCTCCTGGGCAGCGGCTTTCAGCGCCGACGCGCAACGGGGCGGATTATCTAACGGTCGTGGGCGGTTGAGCCCTGTAGTGACGGGGGCTTACAGGCCGATCAGGTCGCGGTGCACTTCCAGCGCATTGCGTTCGACCCAGTTGTGCTGCAACAAACCATCGGCGCGCACTTGCCACACGGCCGTGCCGAGCATTTCGAACGGCGTGCCGCAGGAGCGTCCACCGATAAAGCCGCGGTTTTTACCGCAGAGTTTCCAGCGTGACGCCACGCGCGTGCCGTCGGCGTTCTGAAAGGTTTCGATGGCGCCGAACTGAAAGTCGTCGATTTTCGAAAGGAAGATACCGATCCATTCGATGAACTGCTCACGACCGGCGATTTCAACGCCACCGGAGGTGATGACAAAGTCTTCGGCGACGAACCTGGCGGCGGCTTGCGGATCGCGTGCCTGCCAGACTTCGCGCCAGAAGCTTTCGACGATCTGTACGGCTGTATTGGATGACATAGTGTTGCACCTCTTGGACAAGGACATGGTTGCCCGGCTGTTTGAAACCGGGCCTTGGACCAAAGTATTCGGTCTTTGCCATCTAGAAGTCGAACGCATAATATTTATGGCATCCAGTTGAGTGGCGAATACATCATGCAATCCAGCGACCTTGAAATCGACTTGCTGCGCGCGTTTATCGCGGTGGCGGAAACCGGCAGTTTCACGGCAGCGGCCGAGGTGGTGGCGCGTTCTCAATCGGCGGTGAGCCAGAAAATCATCCGTCTGGAAGAGATCCTCGGCATGCGCGTGTTCGAGCGCACCAGCCGTACCCTGACGTTGACGGCGGAGGGTGAGCGACTGTTGGTCGGGGCGCGAAAAATGATGCTGCACTTCGACAGTTTCATGCGTGAGATGCGCGCGCCGGTGACGGTCAACACTCTGCGTCTGGGCATCTCCGAGAACCTGGTACCCACGCAGTTGCCGCGGTTGTTGTCGCGTTTCAGCAAGTTATATCCCGACCTGGAACTGGAGCTGACCACCGGGCTGAGCAGCGACCTGCTGGCCGATCATGAAGCGGGGCGGCTGGATGTGGTGATTTCCAAGCGCAAGATGGGCGCCGCTCAACGCGGCCGGATCATCTGGCGTGAGCCGTTGGTGTGGATTGCTGCGAAGGACTACGAAATCGAAGCGGCGCGACCGTTGCGCCTGGTGATGATGCGACCGCCCTGCGCGTATCGCGCGATCATGGTCGAGGCGCTGGCTTCGGTGCAGCGGGAATGGTCGTCGGCGTGTCTGGCGAGCAATCTCGGCGGGGTTCAGGCTGCCGTGGCTGCCGGGCTCGGAGTTACCGCCCTGGGCACTTCGTTTTTGCAGGAAGGCATGCGGATTATCGAACCGTCGGAAAAGCTGCCGACGCTACCGTCCACGGAAGTCGCGGTGATCGGCGACGAGCCCCGTACCCAACATCTGCTGCAACCCCTGGTCGCGTTGCTGACCGAAGGTCTGATGTCGGGTACGAGTCTCACCTGAAGGAGTTTGTTCGCGGAAAACTCTGGACAACGCGTTCAATCAGGCATCACGCGTTATCGTTAACGTCCATCGCGAGCAGGCTCGCTCCCACAATGGGATCAGGGACATATCTGTGAGGGGTTGGTGGACCGTTCGGCCGCTATAGCAGGCAAGCCAGCTCCCACAGGGAATCGGAGACATCAGCAATAGTCAGGTCGGCTATCAGGCCGCCTCGCTTTTGCTTTTGAGGTGTACGCCCCCTCGAGAGGCCGAGTGGAGGTTCTGCGCAGTGGGCAACCCGGCAAGGATGCCGGGTTAGCCGCCCCCGGCCATGGATGGCCGATGGCGGCGGGCCCACGGAGCAGGACCGGAGCGAGGGCATGCCGAGCCACAGCGAGGCACCGAACGTCAGGGGCAAAGCGCTTTGGTTACTTTGGGGCTTTTCCAAAGTGACCCGCCGTAAGGGCGGAACCATAAGTGGCCTTAACCGCAGCAATGGATATGCACGCGGTTAAACACCCCGAAAGGACGTATCAAGTCCGTTCAAAAATCGCCGCAATCCCCTGACCGCCGCCAATGCACATCGTCACCAGCGCGTAACGGCCACCGGTGCGATGCAGTTCGTGGATGGCTTTGGTGGCGATGATCGTGCCGGTCGCGCCGACCGGGTGACCGAGGGCGATGCCCGAGCCGTTCGGGTTGACCTTGGCCGGGTCGAGGTCCAGTTCCTGGCTGACTGCGCAGGCCTGAGCGGCGAAAGCGATGTTGGCTTCGATCACGTCGAGGTCGGCGACGGTCAGGCCGGCACGCTTGAGCGCCAGGCGCGTAGCGGGGATCGGGCCCAGGCCCATCAGTTCCGGCTCGACGCCGGCGTGGGCGTAGCTGACCAGGCGGGCGAGCGGTTTCAGGTTGTTGACCTGCACCGCGGTGCCGGTGGCCATGACCAGCGCGGCGGCACCGTCGTTCAGCCCGGAAGCGTTGCCGGCGGTGACCGAGCCGTCCTTCTTGAACGCCGGCTTCATGGCGGCCAGTTGTTCCAGGGAGGTGGCGCGCGGGTGCTCGTCGACGCTGAACAGTTTGGTGCCCTTGCGATCCTGGATTTCCACGGTCGCGATCTGCTCGCTGAAGTAGCCGTTGGCGATCGCATGGGCCGCGCGTTTCTGGTCCTCAAAGGCCAGGGCGTCCTGCATTTCGCGAGTGATGCCGTTGCGCGCAGCGACGTTCTCGGCAGTGATGCCCATGTGGATGCTCTGGAACGGGTCATGCAGGATGCCGAGCATGTAGTCGACGGCTTGCACGTTACCCATGCGCGAACCCCAACGGGCGGACGGCAGCAGGTACGGGCCACGGCTCATGGATTCGGCACCGGCACCGACGACGATGTCGGCATCGCCCAGCAGCAGGGTCTGTGCGGCGTTGATGATCGCTTGCAGGCCCGAACCGCACAGGCGGTTGACGTTGTAGGCCGGGGTTTCTTTCGGGATTCCGGCGTTCATCGCAGCGACGCGGGAGATGTAGGCGTCACGGGTTTCGGTCGGGATCACGTTGCCCATCACCAGATGACCGACCAGCGCCGGGTCTACGGCGGCGCGTTGCAGCGCGGCTTTCACGGCTGTGGTCGCCAGATCGGCCAGTGGCACGTCCTTGAGCGAGCCGCCGAACGTGCCGATGGCGGTACGGGCGGCGCTGACGACGTAGATTTCTGGAGTGTTCATGGCAGGTTTCCTTTCGGTGGATTCTTATCTGTACTGCGATTGAGCAGGGCGTTCAAGGCTGTTTTCGCTTCATCGCTATTGAGGCGCTGAATGAACAGCGTGTTTTCTTCGCGCAGGGTGGCTTGCAGTTCTTCCATGCCGGGCTGCTTCATCAGGTGGCGTGATTGGCGCAAGGCTTGCTGAGGCATTGCCAACAAGCGTTGGGCGATTTTCCTTGCCGCAGCGAGGCATTGCTCGCCGTCATCGAAGGCTTCATTGGCCAAACCCCATTCAACCGCTTGAGCACCGTCGAGGCCATCGCCCAGCAGCAACAGGCGAGCAGCCCGGGCCTGGCCGAGCAGGCGCGGCAACAGCAGGCTGGCGCCGAACTCCGGGCACAGGCCGAGGTTGACGAACGGCGTGCGCAGCTTGGCGTTGCGGGTCACCAGCACCTGATCGCAGTGCAACAGCAGGGTGGTGCCGATGCCGATGGCGGCCCCGCACACCGCTGCGATCAGCGGCTTTTGCAGATGCGTCACAGCGCGCATAAAGCGAAATGCCGGGCTGTCCAGGTGGGTCGGCGGCTCTTTCAAGAAGTCCACCAGGTCGTTGCCGCTGGTGAAGCAGTTCGGGCCACCGGTCACGATAATCACCCGGACTTCATCGTTCTCGTCAGCGGCAAACAACAGGTCGGCCAGCCGCATGTACATGGCGTTTGTCAGCGCGTTGAGCTTGTCCGGGCGGTCGATGGTCAGCGTCAGCACGCCATCGTTCAGTTCTTGTTTGATCAGGTCGGTCATGGAAGGCGCCTGCGGGTTCGGTTTGGCGGCCACTTTAAGCGTCAGGCAAACCCCGCAGCTATGACAAAACGGGTCAACCGGGCTGATGCTTTTTGCCATGTGCGCGGTGGACACACCCATTCGGGGTATGGTGCCACCGGTTGAATCGCCCAATAGTAGGTGCATCCGCTCATCCAGAGCCGAACTCGCTTGATAAGGTGCATTTGCTATGGGCAAGACACTGCTTAAGGTGATTTCCAGTCTGTTTGTTGTACCGCTGACCCTGAATGCCTACGCCGCCGAGGTAAACGACAGCAACACGCTACGGCTCTATAACTGGGCGGATTACATCGGCGAAAAGACCCTGGCCGATTTCGAAAAGGCCAGCGGCATTAAGGTCATCTACGACACATTCGATGCCTACGAAACGGTGCAGGCCAAGTTGCTCACCGGCCATTCCGGTTATGACCTGATCGTGCTGAACGCGTCCCTCGCGCCACCGCTGATCCAGGCCAAGGTGTTCCAGCCGCTGGACAAAAAACTGCTGCCGAGCTGGCCTAACCTTGACCCGAAAATCTTGCAGGACCTGCAAGGTTTCGATCCGGGCACCACCTACTCGGCGCCCTACACCTGGGGCAGCAACGGCATCACCTATAACGTCGACAAGATCAAGGAACGCATGCCGGACGCGCCGATCGGTTCGCTGGCGATGATTTTCGATCCGAAGATCGTCGCCAAGTTTGCCGACTGCGGTGTGACCCTGCTCGATGCACCCACCGAAGTCATTCCCATGGCTTTGACGTACCTGGGGCGCGACCCGCGAAGCGCCGCGCCGGAAGACCTGAAAGCTGCCCAGGCGTTGCTGCTTTCGGTGCGGCCGTACATCCGCAAATTCGACTCGGTCAATTACCTGACCAGCCTGCCCAATGGCGATGTGTGCATGGCGATGACCTGGTCCGGCGATTACGCGACGGCCATGGCCCGCGCCGCAGAAGCCAAGAAAGAGATCAACCTGGCCTACTTCATTCCCAAGGAAGGCTCGCTGATCTGGTTCGACAACATGTACATCCCGGCCGACGCCCCACACGTGGCCAACGCCCACAAGTTTCTCGAGTACCTGATGCAACCGCAGGTGATGGCCGATGTGAGTGATTACATCAACTACGCCAACAGTAACGCCGCTGCCACCCCGTTGCTCAATGCCGCGGTGCGCGACAACCCGGCGATTTACCCCGATGCACAAACCCGTGAGCGGTTGTTTCCGCAGAAGACCCAGAACGCCAAGGACATGCGGGCCATGACCCGGGTCTGGAGCACGGTGAAAAGCGGGATCTGATTTGTTCGAACGTTAGTCAATTCGGTTAGAGGTTTATTTATGGCGACGCCAACACGCACCGTTTTTTCCCCAGCGGACGAGTCCCGGCTGGTCAAGGCCGACAAGGCCCACCATATGCACGGCTATCACGTGTTCGACGAACACGCCGAACAAGGTTCGCTGAACATCGTTGCCGGCGACGGCGCCTACATCTACGACACCCAGGGCAACCGTTTCCTCGATGCCGTGGGCGGCATGTGGTGCACCAACATTGGCCTGGGCCGTGAGGAAATGGCCGAGGCCATCGCCGATCAAGTGCGGCAACTGGCCTATTCGAATCCGTTTTCCGACATGTCGAACAACGTGGCGATCCAGCTCTGCGAAAAGCTTGCCAGCCTCGCTCCCGGTGACCTCGACCATGTGTTCCTGACCACCGGCGGCTCCACCGCCGTGGACACCGCGTACCGGCTGATCCAGTACTACCAGAACTGCCGTGGCAAACCGGAAAAGAAACACGTCATCGCCCGCTTCAACGCGTATCACGGCTCCACCACGCTGACCATGTCGATCGGCAACAAGGCTGCCGACCGGGTGCCGGAGTTCGATTACGCCAATCCATTGATCCACCACGTCTCCAACCCCAACCCGTACCGCGCACCGGACGGCATGGACGAGGCGCAGTTCCTTGAGTTTCTGGTCAAGGAGTTCGAAGACAAGATCCAGTCGATTGGCGCGGACAAGGTCGCCGGTTTCTTTGCCGAACCGGTGATGGGTTCGGGCGGGGTGATCATTCCGCCCAAGGGTTACCTCAAGCGCATGTGGGAAGTCTGCCAGCGTTACGACATTCTGTTCGTCGCTGACGAAGTGGTGACTTCGTTCGGACGCCTGGGCAAATTCTTTGCCTCCCTCGACGTGTTCGACGTGCAACCCGACATCATCACCACCGCCAAGGGTCTGACTTCGGCGTATCTGCCGCTGGGTGCGTGCATCTTTTCCGACCGCATCTGGAAAGTCATCGCCGAGCCTGGCAAGGGCCGCTGCTTTACCCATGGCTTCACCTACAGCGGCCATCCGGTGTGCTGCACGGCGGCGCTGAAGAACATCGAAATCATCGAGCGGGAAAACCTGCTGGCCCATGTCGACGATGTCGGCGGTTATCTGGAACAGCGTCTGGCCACGCTGCGGGATTTGCCGCTGGTGGGCGATGTGCGCTGTCTGAAACTGATGGCCTGCGTGGAGTTCGTCGCCGACAAACGCACCAAGGCGCTGTTCGCCGACGAGATCAACATCGGCGAAAAAATCCACTCGCGCGCGCAGGCCCGAGGCTTGCTGGTGCGGCCGATCATGCACCTCAACGTCATGTCGCCGCCGCTGATTCTCACCTATGAGCAGGTGGATGAAATTGTCGAGATCCTGCGGGTGTGCATTCTGGAAGTGGCGGCCGAGCTTGAGGCGAGCGGACAGTACGCCGGCCAATGATTTCGTCAGTGCGGCTGTTACCAAGGGCTTGCTCAGCCGCTAGACTGCGGGGCATGAGCAAACCAAACGACGATACGCTGATCGCGATGCCCTTCGGGGCATTGCACAAATGGCATGGGGGAATGCGCGAGGCATTCGCCCATGTCGATGAGCCTGACGCCCTGCAATATCTGGCGTCAGCGTTGGGGCAGCTGGTGTCCATCGAGTCGGTGATGATCAGCCTGGAACGCAAGGACCGCGCACCGCAGTTGCTGCATCAGCGCGGCATCGCGCAGGAGTTTCAGGTCTCGATTCTTGAGCGCTATTTTGCCGGGGGGTATTTGCTCGACCCGTTCTGCCTGGCCGTGGAGCAAGGGTTGGCGCAGGGGTTCTATCACCTGGAGGAAATTGCGCCGGACAACTTCTTCGACAGCGACTACTACAAGACCTATTACCTGAAGGCGAACTGTTCGGAAGACAGTTACTACATCGTCGATACCGGCAATGACACGAAAATTTCCGTCAGCCTGTTTCAAGGTTTCGGCGGTGAATGCCTGGGTGTCGAACAGTTGAATCTGCTGCGCGCCGTCGAACCGCTGGTGCGCGAGTTCATCAGCGAATTCAGTCAGCGTGGCCTGCAACGCAGTAGCGAGATCCAGGGCAATAACGACCAAGGCCTGCGCGATGACCTCAAGCAACGGGTGCAATCGGCCTTCGAGCAATTCGGTTGCGATGTGCTCACCGAACGCGAGCGGGAAGTGGCGCACATGGTGCTCAGGGGCCACTCGGTGAAATCCACGGCGAGCCAGATGAACATCTCACCGGAAACCGTGCGCATGCATCGCAAGAACCTGTATTTGAAGTTGGAGGTTGGTTCGCAGTCGGAATTGTTTGCGCTGTTTATCGAGTGGTTGCGTAAGAATTAAGACCAGTAAAGATCAAATGTGGGAGCGGGCTTGCTCGCGAAAGCGGAGGGTCAGCCACTTATCTTGGCGACTGACACTCCGCATTCGCGAGCAAGCCCGCTCCCACAGTGGTTAGTGGTTGGCCACAAGATCTGTGGCCAACGACAAACCCTGATCAATCCTCGCGCTTTACAACCAAGGTGAGAATGTCATAGCTCGCCACCAGTTCACCCAACTGGTTGGTCACTTCCACATCCCACGCCACCACCCCTTGCGGGACGCCTTGCGGGCTCTTCTTGCCCTGGTCGATTTTGCGTTTGCAGGTCAGGCGCGCCTGGATGGTGTCGCCGATGCCCACCGGGTTGATGAAGCGCAAAGTGTCCAGGCCGTAGTTGGCCAGTACCGGGCCGACGCCAGGGGAAACGAACAGACCAGCCGCCGCCGACAGCACGAAGTATCCGTGGGCAATACGCTTGCCGAACTGCGATTCCTTGGCCGCGATGTCATCGAAGTGCATGTAGAAGTGATCGCCCGACAGGCAACCGAAGTTCACCAAATCAGCCTCGGTAACCGTGCGGCGGTGAGTCAGCAGCGACTCGCCGATCTGCAGGTCCTGGAAGTAGCGACGGAACGGATGTACTTCGGTTTCGATGACCTTGGCGCCGCGCACGAATTCGCCGGTGACTGCCGCGAGCATGGTTGGCGAACCTTGTACCGCCGCGCGTTGCAGGTAGTGTTTTACCGCACGCAGGCCGCCGAGCTCTTCACCACCGCCGGCACGACCCGGGCCACCGTGCTTGAGTTGTGGCAGCGGCGAACCGTGGCCAGTGGATTCACCGGCACAGTGACGATCCAGCACCAGCAAACGCCCGTGCAAGGCTGCTGCGACTGGAACGGCTTTGGCGGCGATTTGCGGATCTTTGGTGATCAGGCTGGCCACGAGGCTGCCTTTACCGCGCGCGGCCAATGCCAGCGCTTCGTCCAGATCGTCATAGGCCATCAAGGTGCTGACCGGACCGAACGCTTCGATATCGTGAGCGCCGCCTTCGGCGTGCGGGTCGCGGGCTTGCAACAGGGTCGGGGCGAAGAACGCGCCTTTGTCGACATTTTCACCGCGCGGCTCGAAACCATCGCGGGCACCGAACAACAGGTCGCTGCTTTGCAACAGGGCTTCCAGACGTTCGGCCACGTCTTTCTGCTGATCGTGGGAAGCCAGTGCGCCCATGCGCACGCCTTCCACCGACGGGTCACCAACCACGACTTTGGCCAAGCGATCACGCAAGCGGCTAGCGACTGCGTCAATGTGTTTGGCCGGAACGATGGCGCGGCGGATGGCGGTGCATTTCTGCCCGGCCTTGGTGGTCATTTCCCGGGCGACTTCCTTGATGAACAGCTCGAACTCTTCGTCATCCGGGGTTACGTCCGGGGCGAGGATCGCGCAGTTCAGCGAGTCGGCTTCGGCAGTGAAGGGCACCGAGTTGCGGATCAGGTTCGGGTTGACGCGCAGCTTGGCCGCGGTCTCGGCGGAGCCGGTGAAGGTCACCACGTCCTGGCCTTGCAGGCGGTCGAGCAGGTCGCCGGTGCCGCCGATGATCAATTGCAGGCTGCCTGCCGGCAACAGGCCGGATTCATCGATCAGGCGCACCACGGCTTCCGTCAGGTAGCTGGTGGCGCTGGCCGGTTTGACGATGCACGGCATGCCCGCGAGGAAGCTCGGCGCAAATTTTTCCAGCATGCCCCAGATCGGGAAGTTGAAGGCGTTGATGTGCACCGCCACGCCACCGCGCGGCACCAGGATGTGAGTGCCGGCGAAGGTGCCCATTTTGCTCAGCTGCATGGCCGGGCCTTCGTGGACGACGTTGCCCGACGGCAACTCACGGGAGCCGAGGCTGGCGTAGGTGAACAGCGTGCTGTTGCCGCCTTCGATGTCGATCCAACTGTCGGCGCGGGTTGCGCCGCTGTGATGGGAGATCGCGTAGAGCTGTTCCTTGCGCTCGCTCAGGTACAGGGCCAAAGCCTTAAGACGCTGGGCGCGCTGCTGGAAATCCAGCGCCATCAAGCCGCTGACACCTTGGCGACGGCCGTGCTCGATGGCTTCGGCGAAGTCCGGGCGCTCTTCATGGGTGCGGGCGATTTCATGGCCGTCAATGGCGCTGCGCAGGATCTGCGCGCCGTGTTGGCCGATCCAGCGACCGGCGATGAAACTTTGCAGGGTAGGGGAGTGAGACATCAGGATTGCTCCGGGTATGGTCAGTGTCTGGCGCGGTTGAGGCCGCGCCGGTCAAGAGGGAAATCAGTGTTGGCTGGCACCCGAGGCGCCGATGCCGGTCATCGAGCGGATGAACTGCGCCAGGTAACGGCCGCGTTCAAGGGCTGCACGGGGTGATTTGTCGGTGACGGAAAACAGCCAGGCGCTGAAGAAGGCCAGGCTCATGGAAAACAGCGCCGGGTTGGAGTACGGGAACAACGCCTTGTCGTGATGCATGACGTTGACCCACACCGCCGGGCTCAGCACCAGCAGGACAATCGCCGAGAACAACCCCGCCAGGCTGCCGAGCACCGCGCCGCGAGTGGTCAGGCCTTTCCAGTACATTGAGAGGAACAGCACCGGGAAATTCACCGACGCGGCGATGGCCAAAACCAGGCCGGACAGGAAGGCAATGTTCTGCGACTCGAACAACAAGCCGAGGATGATCGCCAGCACGCCGATGCATAGCGTGGCGATGCGCGACACGCGCATCTCTTGCTGCTCGCTGGCCTGACCCTTGCGCATCACGCAGGCATACAGGTCGTGGGACACCGCCGAAGCACCGGACAGCGCGAGCCCGGCGACCACCGCCAGAATGGTGGCGAAGGCCACCGCCGAAATGAACCCGAGGAACAGGTTGCCGCCCACCGCGTGAGCCAGATGCACCGCGACCATGTTGCCGCCGCCGATGATCGCGCCGCTGGCATCGCGGAACGTCGGATCAGTGCCGACCATGACGATGGCGCCGAAGCCGACGATGATCAGCAGCAAGTAGAAGTAGCCGATGAAGCCGGTGGCGTAGAACACGCTTTTACGCGCTTCCTTGGCATCGCTGACGGTGAAGAAACGCATCAGGATGTGCGGCAAACCGGCGGTGCCGAACATCATGCCCAGGCCGAGGGAAATCGCATCGATCGGGTTCGACAGCAAGCCACCGGGGGCCATGATCGCGTTGCCCTTGGCGTGCACGGCAGTGGCGCCGGCGAACATAGCCTCAGTGCTGAAACCGAAATGCTTGAGCACCATGAATGCCATGAAACTGGTGCCGAACAGCAGCATCACCGCTTTGATAATCTGCACCCACGTGGTGGCGAGCATGCCGCCGAAGGTCACGTAGAACACCATCAACACGCCGACCAGCATGACTGCGTAGAGGTAGTCGATGCCGAACAGCAATTCGATCAGCTTGCCGGCGCCGACCATCTGCGCCACCAGGTACATCAGCGCCACGGTCAGGGTGCCGAAGGCCGAAGTGAGGCGTACCGGAGTCTGTTCCAGGCGATAGGAAACCACGTCGGCAAAGGTGTATTTGCCGAGGTTGCGCAGGCGTTCGGCAATCAGGAACAGGATGATTGGCCAGCCTGCCAACACGCCCAAGGCGTAGAGCAAGCCGTCGTAGCCGTTGAGAAACATCATCGCGGAGATGCCGAGAAATGACGCTGCGGAGATCATGTCACCGGCAATCGCCAGGCCGTTCTGGAAACCGGTCATGCCACCGCCGGCGGTGTAGAAGTCGCTGGCGGAGCGGGTGCGCAGCGCCGCCCAACGGGTGACGCCAAGGGTGAACAGCACGAACACGAGGAACATGCCGATGGCGTTCCAGTTCAGCGGACGGGACGCGCCGTCGGCGGCCACCGCAAGATCGGTGACTACCGCCAGCGGCAGCAAAAACAACGCGAGAAGACGGCTCATCGGGCGCACTCCTGCTTGAGTTTTTCATTCAGCGGGTCGATCACGTTGTTGGCGCGATAGACATAGAACCCGGTCAACGCAAAGGCCAGCACCACGATCACCACGCCCACCAACATGCCCACGGTGGTCACGCCGCCGCTCAGCGACTGGCCGAGGGTGGAGGGGGAGAACGCCACCAGCAACACGAAGCCGAAGTAGATCACCAGCATGATCAGCGACAGCGACCAGTAGAGTTTCTGCTTGCGGCGCACCAGCTGGATGAAGTCGGGGTGCTGGCGGATGAGTTCTATGTCTTGGGGTGTCATGGAAGCGCTCTCCTTATTGTTTTTTTAGGAACGAACGTATTGCCTGGCTTTTGTGGCGAGGGAGCTTGCTCCCGCTCGGCGGCGTAGCCGTCGTAAAACCTCACGCCGCGATTCGTCAGATACACCTCATCGTCTGTATTGCGACCGCTTCGCGATCGAGCGGGAGCAAGCTCCCTCGCCACAGGATTTTGTGGATCATTCGATTGCGGCAGAAGAATCAGAGCTGATCGAAATCCAGCACCACTTTGTCGCTGATCGGGAACGCCTGGCACGACAGCACATAACCGGCCGCGACTTCGTAGTCTTCGAGAGCGTGGTTGCTGTCCATTTCCACTTCGCCTTCGATGACCTTGCATTTGCAGGTCGAGCACACGCCGGCCTTGCACGAGTAGGGCAGTTCGGCGCCTTGGGCGTTGCCGGCGTCGAGGATGCTCTGGCTGTTGCGCGGCAGGTCGAAGGCCAGGGCACGGCCGTCGCTGATCACGGTGATCTGGCTCATCGCGGCGTCCACCTGACGCGCCGCCTCGCGGGCTTCGCGTTTTTGCTGGCTGCCGGCGGCGGCGAACAGTTCGAAGTGAATGCGCTCAGGCGCCATGCCCTTGGCCTTGAGGCTGTCGCGCACGGTCTCGGTCATTTCCTGAGGGCCGCAAATGAACGCAGCGTCGAGGGCCTTGACGTCGAGCCAGCGGCTGAACAGTTGCTCGCATTTCTCGGCGTTGATCCGACCGT
The DNA here is from genome assembly GCF_036884845.1 of Pseudomonas sp. MAG733B. Classification (NCBI taxonomy): domain Bacteria; kingdom Pseudomonadati; phylum Pseudomonadota; class Gammaproteobacteria; order Pseudomonadales; family Pseudomonadaceae; genus Pseudomonas; species Pseudomonas sp. MAG733B. The sequence goes on along the minus strand of NZ_CP145732.1, from coordinate 5,173,847 downwards.
TGTAGAGGTCGACATCCTGCTGCTCGCGGCTGAACACGAAGATCAGGTTCAGGCGTTGCAGGTAACGGTTTTTCAGGTCTTCCAGCTGTTCGCGGAACAGCGCGCCGGAACTGGAACGGTTGCCGTACAGCAAGGTCACGCGGCTGTGGGGCTCGGTTTCCAGGGTGGTCTTGATGATCGACAGGATCGGCGTGATGCCGCTGCCTGCGGCTACTGCGAGGTAGCTGCCATGGCGCGCCGGGTCGAGTTCCACGCTGAAATGTCCGGCGGGCGGCATCACTTCCAGGCTGTGCCCGGCCTTGAGCTGTTCATTGGCAAACGCGGAAAAACGCCCACCCGCTACGCGCTTGATGGCAACACGCAGTTCACCATCATTGACCCCGGTGCAGATCGAGTAGGAACGGCGCACTTCTTCGCCGTCCAGTTGCGTGCGCATCACCAGGTGCTGGCCCTGGGTGTAGTGAAAACTGTCTTGCAGTTCCTGCGGAATCTCGAAGGCGATGGACACCGCATCACGGGTCTCGGTGCGCACATCCTTGATGGTCAGGCTGTGAAATTTGCTCATTATTGTTCTCCAGCTGCGACGGCCGATTTGCCGCTCAGATGCACTTGAAATAGTCGAACGGTTCCCGGCAATCGACGCAGCGGTACAGCGCCTTGCACGCGGTGGAACCGAACTCGCTGAGCACTTCGGTGTGAGCGCTGCCGCATTGCGGGCAGACGATCACCGGGCTCTCGCCGAGCAGGCTGCGTTTGCTGGTGCTGCCCTCGGGCGGCGCAATGCCGTAGGCGCGCAGGCGTTCGCGGCCACTGGCGCTGATCCAGTCGGTGGTCCAGGCCGGGGTCAACTTGCGCTCAAGTTGCGGCGCCTTGAATCCGGCCAGTTCCAGCGCCTGACGGATATCGCCCTCGATCACTTCGGTCGCGGGGCAACCGGAGTAGGTCGGCGTCACCACCACGTGCAGGTGTCCGGCCTGCCAGTCCAGATCGCGGACGATGCCGAGGTCGACCACGCTGACCACCGGCACTTCCGGGTCCATGACTTCGGACAGGATCGCCCACGCAGCGGCCAGGTCGGTCGGTTGAGCCGGCCGGGCGCCGAGGTCGCTGGCGATCAGCTCACCAGGTTGCATCGGGGTACGCTCGTGGCAGGAACTGCATTTCGGCCAGCAGGATGCCCAGGTGTTCGGTGTGCAGGCCCTTGCGCGCATTCAGGTAGAAATAGCTCGGCGCGGCGGGCACGGGCAGGGTGGCGCTGGCGAAGATTTCGTTGACCTTGGCTTGCCACTGCGCGGCGACGCTGGCGATGTCCGGGGTGATGCCGGCTTCGCACAGACGCTGTTCGCTGTCATCGGCAGCGATCAGTTCCACGGTGAAGCGCCAGACTTCCGGAATCGCCGCGAGCATGCGCTTGTGGCTTTCTTCCGTGCCGTCACCCAGACGCTCGACCCACTCGCCGGAGCGGCGCAGGTGGTAAGTCACTTCTTTCACAGCCTTGGCGGCAATCCCGGCGATGCGCTCGTCGCTGGACTGGCTCAGCCCGTGCAGCACCGGCAGGTGCCAGGCGTCATACAGGAACTGCTTGAGGATGGTCACCGCGTAGTCGCCGTTGGGTTGTTCCACCAACAACAGGTTGCGATAGGCGCGCTCATCGCGGCGGAATGCCAGGTCGTCGGCGCTGCGGCCGTCGTCCAGCAGTTCGGCGGCGTATTCCAGCCAGTTGCGCGCCTGGCCCACCAGGTCGAGGCCGACGTTCATCAGCGCCAGTTCTTCTTCCAGCGCCGGCGCCTTGCCGCACCATTGGCACAGGCGCTGGCCCTGGATCAGGGCGCTGTCGCCGAGGCGCAGCAGGTATTCGATCAGATCAGTCTTGTTGTCCATGGTCGACCTCACATGTGCCCGACTTCGGCCGGCAGCTCGTAGAAGCTGGCGTGGCGGTAAACCTTGTCGTCCGATGGATCGAACAGCGGGTCTTTTTCATCCGGCGACGAAGCGGTGATCAGCGCCGAAGGCACGACCCACAGGCTCACGCCTTCGCTGCGACGGGTGTAGAGCTCGCGCGCGTTCTCGATGGCCATGGTGGTGTCGGCGGCATGTACGCTGCCGACGTGCTTGTGGTTGAGGCCGTGCTTGCTGCGCACGAAGACTTCAAAGAGGGTCCACTCGGACATTTCAGTTACTCCACATCAGGTGGCCGAATCAGGCGGCGTTCTTGTTTTGTTTTTTGCGGGCGTGGGCGACGGCGGCTTCACGGACCCAGGCGCCGTCTTCAATCGCCTTGCGGCGGGTGGCGACGCGTTCGGTGTTGCAAGGGCCGTTGCCCTTGAGCACTTCGTAGAATTCGTTCCACTGGATTTCGCCGAAGTCGTAGTGGCCGCGCTCGGCGTTCCACTTCAGGTCCGGATCTGGGCAGGTGCAGCCCAGCAGTTCCAGTTGCGGGATGGTCTGGTCGATGAAGCGCTGGCGCAGTTCGTCGTTGCTCTGGCGCTTGATTTTCCAGGCCATGGATTGCGCGCTGTTCGGCGAGTGTTCATCGCTCGGACCAAACATCATCAGCGACGGCCACCACAGACGGTTGATCGCGTCCTGGACCATGTCTTTTTGCGCCTGGGTACCGTGACGCATCATGGTCAGGAGGATTTCGTAGCCCTGGCGCTGGTGGAAGCTCTCTTCCTTGCAGATGCGCACCATGGCCCGGGAGTAGGGGCCGTAGGACGTGCGCTGCAGCACCACCTGATTGACGATGGCCGCGCCATCCACCAGCCAGCCCACCGCGCCCATGTCGGCCCAGTTCAGCGTCGGGTAATTGAAGATGCTCGAATACTTGGCCTTGCCGCTGTGCAGCTTGGCGATTTCTTCATCGCGGTCGGCGCCCAGGGTTTCCATGGCGCTGTACAGGTACAGGCCGTGGCCGGCTTCGTCCTGGATCTTGGCCATCAGTTGCAGTTTGCGTTTGAGCGTCGGCGCACGGGTGACCCAATTGCCTTCCGGCAGCATGCCGACGATCTCGGAATGGGCGTGCTGGGAAATCTGCCGGATCAGCGTCTGGCGATAAGCATCTGGCATCCAGTTCTTCGCTTCGATCTTGATTTCTGAATCGATTTTTTCCTGGAAGGCGCGTTCCTGTTCGGACATCTCCGACAGGTCCTTGATGCGCTTGACGCCGGTTTCTACGAGCTGTGCGTACATTTGTGGTCTCCCGCCTTGAATCTGTTCTGAGGCATGGAGAACTTTATAAGCGATACAGAAATTAATATCAAACACAAAATAACGTGTCGTAAATTTTTCTGTATCGCTTCCGACGTATGGAGGGCGATTACGGTTTCTGGACAGGCTAGTGGCTACTTAGTAGCATCCGCCGCTGACGGACCTTTCCTCCGGCGCATCGACCGACGTGGACTCATCAAGGAATCGAAATGCACACCTTCACCCATGGCGATAAAACCATTGCGTTCACTGTTTTGAGCGGTGAAGTGGTGGGCAGCGAAAAACTCAGCGAAACCCGCGTGACCACCACCGGCGGCCCTGTAAGCGGCAACAGTGGTGAAGAGAAACCGTTGCGGGTCAGCTCGGTGTCGATCATCAACCATGAGTTCTGGATCAGGACCGCCGATGGCATCGAGCACGACGTGAAGCTGCGCGGCGTGGACATTCCGTTGCGTACCGGGCAACAAATCTCCTTGATCAGTGCCTTGAAGAAGGACGGCAACCCTTTACACGTCCTGCTGCACAACCACACGGCGGCCAAGCGTTGGGCGTTGCGCGACGGCAAGATGCTCGGTACGGAGCTGGAACTATGGCCCTTTAACTGGAAGACCCTGCTGATCGTGCTGGGATTGTGCGTCGCCGGTTTTGCAACGGCGGGGCTGGGTTTGCTGGCGGCGGCCGCGTACCTTTGCTACGCGCTATATCAGGGCTCGCAGCGCAAGAAAATGCTGGCCAGCGATCTGGATGCCTACCTTGAGAAGCTGAAAAACCAGATCGGTAATGGTGTTCAGATGCCAAGCGCAGTCCCGGCGCCAGTCGCTGCTCGAGTCGAAAGCCCGATTCAGGCGGAAATTTCTTTCCAGATCGAAATCCCGGTTCAGGTGGAATCTCAAGCTCCAGCTCCAGCTCCAGCTCCAGCTCCAGCTTTAGCACCAGCCGAAACCGAAAGTGCCGCGCTGAACAGTGACAGCGTGCGCCGGGCGCTCTCGCGCAATCGTTGATGCATTTTCAGGAATAGCGATGTACGACTACAAATACGACAATGTGGTTGTCAGGTTCTGGACTCATCGTGGTGAAATATTGAGCCGTGAGCGACGCCGCGAGCCCGTTGAATATGAGATTGAAGACGAGTACTGGGTCAGAACGCCTGATGGTCTGGAGTTGCAATTGGTTCTCGGCAACCCGGACTTTCGGTTTCGCAAAGGCGATGATCTCTCTGTCGTCTATGTCGGGGATGCAAAAGGCACGAATGGTTTGCCTGCCATTGTGTGCAACTACAGTGTTTCGCAAAGCGTTGTGTTGACGAGACCTGAGTGGGTGTACGCACGGCTGGTTCCGCCGAGATCCCACTGGATTCCAGCGTTGGTCACCACTGTGCTTTCGGGGATTGCGGCCTATTTTTTTGGTTTCTGGTGGGGTGCGTCAGCGGGGTTCGGGTTTTACCTGCTGCTGCGTGTTGAAGCTGCCAAGCGCAAAAAGCGCATTATCGGCGGTTTGGGCGCGCATCTTGAGCAGCTCAGAGAACGGGTGCCGCAAGATGAAAACCGGGTCGATGTCAGCAGTGTACTGGCACGCAATCTCTGAACAGTCGGTTTAAGGCATCCAGGTGTAGGCGGTTGACAACTAAAAAAAAGCCCCGCAAAAGCGGGGCTGAAAAGGTGCAGCAGTCATGCTTTCGGACGTTTATCCACAACGTGGCAGGCCTTGCCTTCAGAACGCTTGATCGAATGGAAAGGCTGTAAAACGATCCGCGTACTGATCCCGATGTAAGTCTTGATGTGCTTGCTCAACTCCCCGCAAACAGCCTTCTGCTGTTCATCGGTCAAGTGCTGGTGTTCAGCCTTTAGCTCCACATGCACGTCAACGCTGTCCAGGTTGCCGTTGCGATACAGATGGATCTCGTAGCACTCGGCAAGCTGTTTTATTTTCAGCACCTGCTCCTCGATCTGCGTCGGGAACACGTTGACCCCGCGAATGATCAACATGTCATCGCTGCGTCCGGTGATCTTGTCGATGCGCCGCATCGGCCGTGCGGTGCCCGGCAGCAGGCGCGTCAGGTCGCGGGTGCGGTAGCGGATCATCGGCAGGGCTTCTTTGCTCAATGAGGTGAACACCAGTTCGCCCATCTGACCGTCCGGCAGCACTTCGCCGGTCACCGGGTCGATGATTTCCGGGTAGAAGTGGTCTTCCCAGATGGTCGGGCCGTCCTTGGTTTCCGCGCATTCCATGGCGACGCCCGGGCCCATGATTTCCGAGAGTCCGTAGATATCAAGGGCGGTGATGCCCAGACGCGCTTCGATGGCGCTGCGCAGTTCGGCGGTCCACGGCTCGGCGCCGAAGATGCCCAGGCGCAAGGCCAGTTTGTGCGGGTCGATGCCCTGACGCTCGATTTCATCGGCGATGTTGAGCATGTAGGACGGTGTGACCATGATGATGTCCGGCTGGAAATCCTTGATCAGCTGCACTTGTTTTTCGGTCTGGCCGCCGGACATCGGGATCACCGTGCAACCCAGGCGTTCGGCACCGTAATGCGCGCCGAGGCCGCCGGTGAACAGGCCGTAGCCGTAGGAGATGTGCACTTTGTCGCCACGTCGGCCGCCAGCGGCTCGGATCGAGCGCGCGACCACGTTGGCCCAGGTGTCGATGTCGTTCTGGGTGTAGCCGACGACGGTCGGTTTACCGGTGGTGCCGCTGGACGCGTGCAGGCGCACGATGTCGTTCATCGGCACGGCAAACATGCCGTACGGGTAGTTGTCGCGCAGGTCGGACTTAGTGGTGAAGGGGAACTTCGCCAGGTCATCCAGGGACTTGATGTCGTCCGGGTGCACGCCCAGCGCATCGAAGCGCTGACGGTACAGCGGCACGTTGTTATAGGCGTGGTTCAGGCTCCAGCGCAGGCGCTCGAGCTGATGCTGGCGCAGCTCGTCGATGCTGGCGGTTTCCAGCGGGTCCAGCACAGGGTTCAGCACGGCTTGGGCTATTGGCATGTTCATGTGTTCACTCGAATTGTTTTTGTGTTCCAGCCCTTTCACGGAAGGGCTTTGAGTGCATGCCCCAAGGATACCTCTCGGCTCCTTGGGAATCGCGATTCTTTAGTGGGATAGACGCTCGATGATCAGCGCGATCCCTTGGCCAACGCCGATGCACATGGTGCACAGGGCGTAGCGGCCGTTACGTTCTTCCAGTTCATGCAGGGCGGTGGTTACCAGACGCGCGCCGCTCATGCCCAATGGGTGGCCGAGAGCGATGGCGCCGCCATTCGGGTTGACCCGTGGATCGGTGTCGCTCAAGCCCAGTTCGCGCAACACCGCCAGGCCTTGTGCGGCGAACGCTTCGTTGAGCTCGATCACGTCCATGTCCGCCAGGCTCAGGTTGGCCAGTTCCAGTACCTTGCGGGTCGCTGGCACCGGGCCGATGCCCATGATCCGTGGCTCGACGCCAGCGGTGGCCATGGCAACAACGCGACCACGGGCGGTCAGGCCATGGCGCTTGGCGACTTCCGGGCTGGCCAGCAACAACGCGCAAGCGCCGTCATTGACCCCGGAAGCGTTGCCGGCGGTGATGCTGCCGCCTTCGCGGAACGGCGTGCCGAGTTTGGCCAGTTGCTCAAGGGTGGTGTCGCCGCGCGGATGTTCATCGTGCTCGACCACTTTGGCCGGGCCTTTGCGCTGGGCAATTTCCACGGCGACGATTTCCTTGGCCAAGCGCCCGTTGGCCTGGGCGGCGGCAGCGCGTTGCTGGCTGCGCAGGGCGAAGGCGTCCTGGTCGACGCGGGAGATGTTGAACTGTTCGGCGACGTTCTCGGCGGTTTCCGGCATGGAGTCGATGCCGAACGCTTTTTTCATCAGCGGATTGACGAAGCGCCAGCCGATGGTGGTATCGAAGATCTCCGCCGAACGGGAAAACGCCTGCTCAGCCTTGCCCATCACCAGCGGTGCGCGGGACATCGATTCGACGCCGCCCACCAGCATCAAACCGGCCTCGCCACTGCGAATGGCGCGCGCCGCAGTGCCGACCGCATCCAGCCCGGAACCGCACAGGCGATTGAGGGTGGTGCCGGGCACGCTGACCGGCAACCCGGCCAGCAGCGCCGACATGCGCGCAACGTTGCGGTTGTCTTCGCCGGCCTGGTTGGCGCAGCCGTAGATCACGTCGTCGACGCTGCTCCAGTCCACTTGCGGGTGACGGCGCAGCAGTTCGCGCAGCGGCACCGCGCCGAGGTCGTCGGCGCGCACGCTGCTCAATACACCGGCGTAGCGACCGATAGGGGTGCGGACTGCGTCGATGATCAGGGCGTCATTCATTCGGGTTCTCCTGCGTCAGCACCGGGCCGCGCACTTTGTAGGATTTGCCATGGAACAGGGCGATCAACTGGCCCTGCTGGTTTTCAATGCGTACGTCGTAGTTGCCGGTGCGCCCGGAGCGGCTTTGCTCGATGCAGTCGGCGTTCAGCGTGTCGCCCAGATGCGCCGGGGCGATGTAGTCGATGCTGCAACCGATGGCCACGGTGGCTTCGTTGTAGCTGTTGCAGGCAAAGGCAAACGCCGAGTCGGCGAGGGCGAACAGGTAGCCGCCGTGGCAAGTGCCGTGGCCCTGGAGCATGTCGGCGCGCACGGTCATGCCGACGCGGGCGCAGCCGGGACCGGCCGAGAGCAGGCGCATGCCCATGGCCTGACTGGCGGTGTCGCGCTGGAACAATGCTTGTGCGCAGTCGCTGGCCAGTGTCATGGCTTCGTGATTAGTCATGGAAGTTTCTCCCTTCGGCGACCCGACGGCGCAGCAGCAGCGACGGCCGGTAGCGTTCTTCGCCATAGCTGGCTTGCAGGTTTTCCAGCACGTTCAGAATGTGTGGCAGGCCAACGGCATCGGCCCAGGCCAGCGGGCCTTGCGGGTAGTTGACCCCGGCGCGCATTGCCAGATCGATGTCGGCGGCAGAAGCCACGCCTTGCAGCAGGGCGTCGGCGGCTTCGTTGGCGAGCATGGCGACGGTGCGCAGGACGGCGAGGGCCGGGCTGTCGCTGAGCAGGCTGACCTTGAGGCCGGCCCGTTGCAGCAGGGCGATGCCTTGTTCGAGCGCTAGCGGATCAATGCCGGCCGCATAGCTGATGGCGATACGCTTGGCAGTGCCGTAATCGTGCGCCAGATCCAGCAGGATCAAATTGCGCAGGCCATCTTCCTTGGCGCGCTGGCAAGCCATGCGCCCGTCGCTCAACGCCAGAACGGCATCACCGACCCGCAGCAAACCTTGACCGTCACGCTGGATGATCTGGACGCCTTGTTCACGCAAGCGTGCGAGCAAACCCCGGGCGATGCCGAGGTCGCCTTCCACGGCACAAACTTCGATCTGCGCATCGCTGCCGATTTCAGTGGCGTGCGGGCGCTCTGCACCTTGGGCGTAGCTATAGAAACCCTGACCGCTCTTGCGTCCCAGACGCCCGCCGTCCACCAACTCTTTCTGGATCAGCGACGGCAAGAAACGGGTGTCCTGGTAATAAGCGTCGAACACCGAGCAGGTCACGGCGTAATTGACGTCGTGGCCGATCAGGTCGGTCAGCTCGAACGCGCCCATGGCAAAGCCGCCGGCTTCGCGCATCAACGCGTCGAGAGTCGGGCAATCGGCGGCACCTTCTTGCAGCAGGCGCAGGCTCTCGGCATAGAACGGTCGGGCCACGCGGTTGACGATAAAACCCGGTGTGGAGCGGGTGTGAACCGGTTTTTTGCCCCAGGCCTTGGCGGTGTCGTAAAGGCACTCGGCGAGTGCCGGATCGCTGGCCAGACCGGAGACGATTTCCACCAGCGCCATGACCGGCGCCGGGTTGAAGAAGTGCAGGCCGAGCAGGCGTTCTGGGTGATCAAGCTGCGCGGCGATGCTGGTAATCGACAGCGACGAGGTATTGCTGGCCAGAATGCAGTGTTCGCCGCAAATGCCTTCGAGCTGGCGGAACAATGCGCGCTTGACCTCAAGGTTTTCGACGATGGCCTCGATGATCAGCTCGCAATCGGCCAGCGCCTCGATGGCTTCCACGGCTTGCAGGCGGGCGATGGTTGCGCTGCGCGACTCGGCGGACAGCTTGCCGTTCTCGACCCGTTTGCCCAGTTGCCGATCGATGCCTTCAATGGCCTGAGCGGCAGCGCCGGGGCGGTTGTCCAGCAGCAGCACCGGATGCCCGGCCTGTGCCGCGACCTGGGCAATCCCCGCGCCCATGGCACCGGCGCCGATCACGGCGATGCGTGCGTTAGTGTTCAGTGCGGTCATGACTCAGCGTCCCTTGAAGCTTGGGGTGCGTTTTTCCATGAAGGCGCCGACGCCTTCGCGGTAATCCTCGCTGCGGCCGGCCAGACGCTGCAGGTCGCGCTCCAGCTCAAGCTGTTCGTCGAAGCTGTTGCTCATGCTGGCGTTGAGGCTGCGCTTGATCAGCGCCAGGCCGTAGGTCGGCTGAGTCGCCAGGTGGCGTGCCAGTTTCAGGGCTTCGTCGCGCAAATCGGCGTCGTCCACACACTGGTAAATCAAGCCCCATTGCTCGGCCTTTTCGGCGCTCAGGCGGTTACCCAGCAGCGCCAAAGCCTTGGCTCGAGCCATGCCAACCAGGCGCGGCAGCGTCCAGGTGCCGCCGGAATCAGGGACGAGGCCGATCTTGCAGAACGCCTGAATGAAACTGGCCGAACGCGCCGCCAGCACCAGGTCGCACGCCAGCGGAATGTTCGCGCCAGCACCAGCCGCCACGCCGTTGACCGCGCAGATCACCGGCATCGGCAGGTCGCGCAATTGGCGGATCAGCGGGTTGTAGAACTTCTCGATGGACTCGCCCAGGTCCGGCACGGCGCTGCCCGGCGCAACGTTGCGGTCGCTCAGATCCTGCCCGGCGCAGAAGCCGCGGCCTTCGCCGGTCAGCAGCAACACGCGCACGTCCGGGTTCTGCCGCACTTGCTTGAGCGCTTCCTTCACTTCGCCATGCATCTGGGTATTGAAGCTGTTGAGCTGGTCCGGGCGATTGAGGCTCAGCAGGGCGACGCCGGCCTCGATGGAAAACAGGATGTGTTCGAAGTTCATGGTCTTGGCGCTCTCTTGGAGGTCATTCGAATTCGTGGGCGGATTACTGGCCGATAAAGGTCGGCTTGCGCTTTTCCTGGAAGGCGGCAATGCCTTCGTCGCGGTCGCGGGTGCCGGCCAACACGGTGAAGGCGTGGCGCTCGAAACGCAGGCCGCTGGCGAGGTCGGTGTCCATCGCCTTTAGCAGCGACTCTTTGGCCAGACGCACCGCCAGCGGTGCCTTGGCGGCGATGTTGCGAGCGATGTGCAGGGCGCGTTCGACGGTGAATTCCGGTTGCGTGACTTCGCTGACGAGGCCGGCGCGCTGGGCTTGACGGGCGTCGATCGGCTCGCCGGTCAGGACCATTTGCATGGCCATGGATTTGCCGACGGCGCGCAGCAGGCGTTGGGTGCCACCGGCGCCGGGCATGATCCCGAGGTTGATTTCCGGCTGGCCGAAGCGCGCATCTTCACCGGCAATGATGATGTCGGCGTGCATCGCCAGTTCGCAGCCACCGCCCAGAGCAAAGCCGTTGACCGCGGCGATCAGCGGTTTGCTGAAGCGGGTGATGGTTTGCCACGAGGCCTGGCGCGGGTCGTCGAGGATGCCGACCAGGTTGCGCTCGGCCATCTCCTTGATGTCGGCGCCGGCGGCGAAGGCCTTGCGACTGCCGGTGAGCACCACGACACGGGTCTCGGCATCGGCTTGCGCGGCATTCAGTTCATCGGCCAGCTCACCCAGTAATTCGGTGGTCAGGGCGTTCAGGGCTTGCGGGCGCTGCAAGGTAATCAGGCGAACGCCAGGCTCTATCAGTTCGACGGCAAGGGTTTGAGGCATGGCAGATGCCCTCACGGTGCACGCTCGGCGTGGTGCCGGCTCGTTATTGGATCGGCCGCAGGGGCCGGTTTTGCCCAAGTATAGCTACAACGTGATACGCAAATGCAATACTGAAATTGATTTAATGTGTCCTTTTGGTCGAATGGTGGTTGTGCGCTGGTAATCTGAAACAGCAGTTGATAGCGGGTTTTACCCATATTTCATTGGGTTTCATGCGAGGTTTTGCGTTGTGGAGCAGGTCGTCGGAAAGCCGCTTGTCAAGTGATACGCTTTTTTGTCTTTGTGTATGTAAAAGCGATGTGATACAAAATAAGTCATTATCGGCATCGCTTTGTGAAGGAACCTTCCATGACCTGCTACAGCCTCGATGGCCTGACCCCGGTGGTCGACCCGACTGCTTATGTGCATCCGTCCGCCGTGCTGATCGGTGACGTGATCATTGGGCCGCATTGTTACGTCGGGCCGCTGGCCAGCCTGCGCGGGGATTTCGGGCGGATCGTGCTGGAGGAGGGCGCCAACCTGCAGGACACCTGCGTGATGCACGGCTTCCCGGACAGCGACACCGTGGTCGAGCGCAACGGCCACATCGGTCACGGCGCGGTGCTGCACGGTTGCCGCATCGGCGCCGACGCGCTGGTGGGAATGAATGCGGTGGTGATGGACAACGCCCGGATCGGCCCGCGTTCATTCGTCTCGGCGGCGGCGTTCGTCAAGGCCGGTTTCGAGTGCGCCGAGCAGTCGCTGGTCATGGGCGCGCCGGCCAGCGTCAAGCGCACCCTCAGCGATCAGGAAGTGGCGTGGAAGCAGGCGGGGACCCGCGAGTATCAACAACTGGCCCAGCGTTGCCTGGAGCAGATGCAGGTGTGCGAACCGCTGAGCGAGCCGGAGCCGGATCGGCCACGGATCAGCGACAGCGGGTTACGGCCTAAAGGCAGTAACCTGTGAACACTGCCCTCCTGTAGGAGCCAGCCTGCTGGCGAAAGTGTGTCAGCTACCTTGGCGTCGACTGACACACCATCGCCAGCAGGCTGGCTCCCACAAGGGATTGGGATTAACCCCAAAGCTTTCGGTATATTCCTTTTCTTTTTTTTGCTCGGTACGCCCATGTCGTCCCTGACACCCTTGAACCATCTGATTACCCGCTTCCAGGAGCAGACGCCGATTCGCGCCAGTTCCTTGATCATCACCTTGTACGGTGATGCCATCGAACCCCACGGCGGGACGGTGTGGCTTGGCAGCCTGATTCAATTGCTTGAACCGATCGGCATCAACGAACGCCTGATCCGCACCTCGATTTTTCGCCTGACCAAGGAAGGCTGGCTGACCGCCGAGAAAGTCGGCCGTCGCAGCTACTACAGCCTGACCGGCACCGGTCGCCGGCGTTTCGACAAGGCCTTCAAGCGGGTCTACAGCACCACGATGCCGGCCTGGGACGGTTCGTGGTGCCTGGTGATGCTTTCGCAACTGACCCAGGACAAGCGCAAACAAGTGCGCGAAGAACTGGAGTGGCAAGGTTTTGGTGCGATTTCGCCCGTAGTCCTGGCCTGCCCGCGCAGCGATCGCACCGACGTCAATGCAACCTTGCTCGACCTCGGCGCCCAGGAAGACACCATCGTCTTCGAAACCACGGCCCAGGACGTACTGGCCTCCAAGGCGCTGCGCCTGCAAGTGCGCGAGAGCTGGAACATCGAGGAACTGGCGACCCACTACAGCGAATTCATTCAACTGTTCCGACCGCTCTGGCAAGCGCTTCGCGAGCAGGAAAACCTGCAGCCGTCCGACTGCTTCCTGGCGCGGATCCTGCTTATTCATGAATACCGCAAACTGCTGCTGCGCGACCCGCAACTGCCGGACGAGTTGTTGCCCGGCGATTGGGAAGGCCGCGCGGCCCGGCAGTTGTGCCGCAATATTTATCGTTTGATCTACGCCAAGGCCGAGGAATGGCTGAACAGTGCCCTGGAAACCGCCGACGGACCGTTGCCGGATGTGGGCGAGAGTTTTTATCGACGGTTTGGCGGGTTGAAGTAACCCGTCGCCGTTCAGGGAGAGTCGCTGTTCAGGAGAACCTGTGTTTTGACGTAGACAATAAAAATAAGCCTGCGTGAGGCCTGCCATGATTTCTACAAACGCACAGCGCCAGGATGGGTTCGATCAATGGATTCATCAGATCAACCAGATCTGTGGCGCCTTTAACGCACAACCCCTGGGCGCCGGTTTCGCCGGTCAGATCAGGGAATACCGCAGCGATGCCCTCAAACTCAGTTTCGTCGATGCCTGCCAGGCGCGGTTGTACCGCACGCCGCATGAAGTCGCGGCGGGCGAGGGCGGCAAATACTTCGCGGTGTTCCAGCTCGATGGCACGGCGGGTATGGCTCAGGGCGACGACAAGGTGTTGTTGTCCGCCGGTGACATCACGCTGATCGATGCCTCAAGGCCCAGCGATTTCACCTACAGCGAAAACTCCCGGCAATTGTCGCTGATCCTGCCGTATCAACTGGTGGAGCAAACCCTGCGCTTCAATCAGGTCAAGTGCGGCCACCGGATCGCCGGGACATCGCCCATCGCCATGCTCTCGCATCGCTTGATCCTCGACGCCACGCGCCAACAGAACCTCACTCGCCAGGAAAGCGAAGCAACGCTGGAAGCGATTGTCAGCCTGCTGCGTCCGGCGATCAGCCAGACCGACGATTGCGCGGACCCGCACGAGCGCATCTTCCGCAAGACCCTGAGCTTTATCGACGCGAACATCCGCTCCGAAGAGCTCTGCCCGGAATGGCTGGCGCGGGAAGTCGGCATGTCGACCCGTGGCCTGTACCGGATGTTCGCCAAGAAAGGCCTGGTGGTGGCGCGCTACATCAAGAATCGGCGGCTGGATTTGTGTGCTGAGTCTTTGCGCCAGTCGGGCAGGGAAGAGAAGTTGTCGGTGCTGGGGTATTCGTGGGGGTTTTCCGATTCGAGCTATTTTTCGACGGCGTTCAAGTCACGCTTCGGCATTGCGCCGGGGGAGTATCGTAAGCAACACGCTTGATCACCGGATAACCCTGTGGGAGCGGGCTTGCTCGCGAATGCGTCGTATCAGTCGACATCTATTTCAATGACATACCGCATTCGCGAGCAAGCCCGCTCCCACAGGTTTTCGTGTGTGCCTTACTTCGGTGAATTGAGATTCAACGTCGGCGTTTCATCAAAGAAATTCCACGGCTTCAACAGCACATGCACCCACTCGGTCGGCATGATCGGCCACTCTTCGGCGCGGGCGATGTGGGTCGTGCCGGTGGTCAGCCAGACCACGTCATCGGTGTTCTCGATGGACTGGTTATCCTGAGTGAACTGCCCCAGCCCAGAGTCCTTGTCCGAGCGGTTCGGGTACTTGCCTTCCGGGTATTTTTCCTCCGGGTTGTACTGCGTCACCCACAGTTGCTTGTCCATGAAACTCAGGCGGTGATACAGCCATTCGTCCTTGCCGAAATTGGCGCCCTTGGCCACCGGGTGCGTGCCGCCGGCATACGGAATCAGCTGATAGGAAACCGGGTTGCCGACCTTGTTCTCCTTGCTGAAGTTGGTCAGCAGGCGCACGGTCGACGGGTCGAATTTCTGCGCGGCCTGTTGTTCGGTGCTGACCACTTTGGTTTCGGTCTGCATGGTGCTGGTGCGCGGGCCGCCACGGTCGTTCGGCAGCACCACCGGGTTCACTTCCACCAGTGAGTTCTGTTCGCCGTCCACGTCCATGTCGAGGCGGAAGTTATAGATGTGCTGGTGCGTGGTGCCGACGATGTTGTGATCGAGCAGGGTACCGTAGCGCGTGTCTTCCTTGGCGGTGTCCTCGTGCATGGTCTTGGACTTCACGCCCTTGACCGCTTCGATGCCGGTGGCGCCGGCGTCGATGCCGATGGTGCCGTTCTGCTGGAAGACCCAGTCGAAAATGTAGTCGTAGTTGCCGACGGTGCTGATCCAGCGCACCACCAGTTCACGGCGCTCGGTGCTGAGGTTGGGCTGGCCCATTTCCTGGTGTTTGTATTCCGGCCCGGCGTAGCGCTCGAACACCGCCATCGCACGTGGAATTGCGGTCGGCGCGCCGGTGTAGTCGGCGATGGTCGCGTCCAGCAGTACGGCGTTTTCCGGGGCGTCTTTGCCA
This sequence comes from Pseudomonas sp. MAG733B, assembly GCF_036884845.1. NCBI lineage: Bacteria > Pseudomonadati > Pseudomonadota > Gammaproteobacteria > Pseudomonadales > Pseudomonadaceae > Pseudomonas > Pseudomonas sp. MAG733B. The sequence continues at coordinate 5,158,637 of NZ_CP145732.1, read as the reverse complement.
CGGGCGATCGGCGAAGTCAGCGTGCCCATGCCGTAGTCGCCGGAGTCGAGGTAAGCCTTGAAGTACCAGCCGACGTCCGGATCGCCGTAAGGCACGATCATCCCGCCCAGCGAGCCTTCGTACATGATTTTGCGTTTCTTGCCCTTGTCGTCGTAGGTGACGGTGGACAGGATCGGGCCGACCCGCGAATCGAGGCGAACGTGGAAGTCCCAGTTCTGCCAGTGAATGCTGTTGCCGGTGATGGTGTAGTTCTTGCCTTCCGGCTCGATGATTTCCAGCGGTTTGACCGCCACGCCCTTGCGCCCGCGACCGTCATACGGCGTCGGTTTCATCGGCACCGGGATCAGCGCTTCGTCTTCGATCTTGATCAGCTTCTTCTGCTCCAGATCGACAATCGCCACCAGGCCTTCGATCGGGTGCGCCCAATAGTTGCCGTCATCGACATTCAGGTAGCTGACGATTTTCAGCAGGCGTTTGTCCTGTGCCAGTCCGTCCTTGCCGTCGAAATAGCCGACAGTCAGCGGCGTGGCCACGACCTTTTTTACATCGGTGATGCCGCGCTTGGCCAGGGCTTGCGCGTATTCGGGGCTGGTTTCGACGGCGGTTTGCACGGTCGCGAAGTCATCCAGCAGCACCATGCCATGGGCGCCTTGCACCGGGTTCCAGGACTTGAGTTGCTTGCTGTCGAGATCGACCAGCGCCTCGATCACATGCTTGCCGTCCAGCACCACAATGTTCGCCTGGCGCGGTTGGGTGACGTTTTGCCCGGTGTAGACGAAGTTCCACACCTGGTCCTTCGGCGGTTCCTTGACCGAGACTTCGGTGAAGCGGAAGCCGGGTTTGTAGTTTTCCGATTTTTTGACGATGTCCACCGCGGCGGTGATTTCGTCGGCGCTCAATGGGTTGAGCGGGTTGGGGCGGGTTTCCACGACAAAAGTCGTGTCCAGCCCGGACTGGAACACCTGGTTGATGAAGTCCTTGGACATGTAGGCGGTCTTGTCCTTGAACACCACAGGCACCGTCAACTCCATGCGTTTGCCGTTGAGCATCGCCACTTTGCTGTTCGGTTTGACCTTGAGGTAGACCCCGTCCTTGGCGATGGTGAACAGGTTGGCGTAGTCGTCCCACTTGACCGTTGCGCCAAACTCCTCAAGGCCCGCTTGCAGCGGCACCATCTCGGCGTGCCCGCCGTGGGCCTGGGCAGTGCTCGCCCAGAAAGGCAGGCCGAGGGCGCTCAGGGAGATGGCCAGGGCGAGCCGGGCGAGCGGTTTACTGTGACGCGACGCAAGTGACGTGAACATTTCTGGGTTCCTTCGGAAAAACCGGGTCAGACAATGCCAGCACTTTGCTACAGCCGGTGCGGAGCTGCATTGGAATTGCTGCCAGAATCCTTTGGATCTGTGCCGTCATTAGCTTTCCCGACCGGCGGGGGATTGGCAAGCGCTCAAAGCGCTTTGTGACGGGACCGAAAGCATTGCTTCGAGTTAATAGGAAGCATTACTATTCACGCCCCCGTCTCCACAGCACACCGAAATGACCCCCAAGCTGCCCCGCAGACACGGCTTTTTCGAGCATTACGAAGAGTTGGTTGGCACCTGGACCCGTCGCCTGAGAAATCGCTCGCAGGCTGAGGATCTGGCCCACGATACCTTTGTGCGGGTGCTTGAGTCCGATTCGGCGGCGGTGCAGCAACCTCGGGCATATCTGCACCAGACCGCACGCAATATCGCGGTGGATGGTTATCGGCGCGAGGACCGGCGGGGCGCCATGGAGTCAGAGGCGATTGATGTCAGTGAGTCGCCCAACGGCGACCCGGAGCATTACATGCACGCAATCCAGTTGGCTGATTCCATCGAACGGGCGCTCACCGAGCTGCCGGTCAACTGCCGCAAGGTGTTTGTCTGGCAGAAAATCGAGGGTTTGACCCAGGCGGAAATCGCCGAACGCCTTGGACTGTCCAAGAACATGGTGGAAAAGTATATGATCCGCACGCTGCGGCATCTGCGCGACCGCCTTGAAGGACTTTACCCATGAGCGGCCGCGAATTCTCATCCCCAGCCAAACAGGAACTTCCATGATGGATACTCGTGATTGTGCGTGCGGGCAAACAACAGTTCGCGATGAAGCGGCGCGGTGGTTTGTGCGTTTGCAGGAACCCGCGGTCGATGTCGACGCGCATCGCCAGTTCGAAACCTGGCTGGACGAACACCCTCAACACCGAAACGAATTCGAATTGCTCCAGGGCCTGTGGAAAGCCGCCGACCTGGTGCCGTCGGCGCGTCTGCGCGCGCTGTGTGAAGAAGCGCCGGCCCGCAGCAAACGTCGCCCGATCCTGCGTTATGCAGTGGCCGCCAGTGTGGTGGCAGTGGCGCTCGGTTTGGGTCTGTTCAGCGGCTTGAATCAACCGTCACCTTACACGGCGGAGTTTTCCACAGCCCTGGGCGAGCGTCGCCACGTGGCATTGCCGGATGGTTCGGTGGTCGACCTCGACAGCCGCAGCCGGATTCAGGTGCGCTTTGAAAAGAATCGGCGCGGCGTCGAGCTGACCGAAGGCGAGGCGATGTTCAGCGTCCAGCACGACACCAGCCGACCGTTCGTGGTCGAGTCCGGCAGCGGCAAGGTCACAGTCACCGGCACCCGGTTCGATGTGCGCCACGGCAGCACCGACACCCGGGTCGTGGTGGAGCAGGGCACGGTCAAGGTTCAAGGTCGCTCGGCGGCCGATAACGATTTTGTCAGCCTCACCGCCGGCATGGGCACTCATGTCGATGCCGGGGGCAAGGTCGTGCCTGCCTACCCGGTCAATCCGGCTGAACTGACGGCCTGGCGCAGCGGCAAACTGGTGTTCAACAACGCCAGCCTGAGCGATGTCGCCGAGCAGGTTTCGCGTTATCGGGACAAGCCACTCAAGGTCGGCAACGCGGCGGTGGGCAATCTGCGCCTGACCAGCGTGTTCAAATCCGACAACACCGATGCGTTGCTCAAGGCCTTGCCGAGCATCCTTCCGGTGGCCGTGCGCACCCTCGATGACGGCAGTCAGGAAATAATTTCAAAATAAATTCAGGTTTTTTTCGAGTTCATCGTCTTCCTGTTCAACTGCAACTGGTTTGCATTAACAAGCGCACACTCTTGCGATCCACAGGAATACGTTCGACGTGAATAAATCCACCGCTAAAAACAAAACCTTCCCTTGGTTGCCGCTGGCGCTCGCGCTGGCGGTCAACGTCGCGATGCCTCAGGCATTCGCCGCAGACGCCATCCACATCCAGGCGCAACCCTTGGGCCAGGCCTTGACTCAGTTGGGCCAGCAGACTTCGTTGCAGGTTTTTTTCAGCCCGGAACTGGTTGCCGGCAAGCAGGCCCCGGCGGTGGACGGCAATATTTCGCCGGAAGAAGCGTTGCGTCAGTTGCTGCAAGGCAGCGGCCTGCAGTACCAGATCGATGAAGGTTCGGTGACCTTGATGCCGGCGCCGAGTTCGGCGTCGAACGGCCCGTTGGAACTGAGCGCGACCGACATCAAGGTGGTCGGCGACTGGCTCGGTGACGCCGATGCCGCCGTGGTGCAGAACCACCCCGGCGCGCGTACCGTGATTCGCCGTGAAGCCATGGTCGAGCAGGGCGCGATGAACGTTGGCGACGTGCTCAAGCGTGTACCCGGCGTGCAAGTGCAGGACGCCAACGGCACCGGCGGCAGCGACATTTCCCTCAATGTCGGGGTGCGCGGTCTGACTTCGCGTCTGTCGCCACGCTCCACCGTGTTGATCGACGGTGTACCTGCCGCATTCGCCCCTTACGGCCAGCCTCAGCTGTCGATGGCACCGATATCCTCTGGCAACCTCGACAGCATCGACGTGGTGCGCGGCGCCGGTTCGGTTCGCTACGGACCACAGAACGTGGGCGGCGTGATCAACTTCGTGACCCGTGCGATTCCGGAAAAGGCTTCCGCTGAAATCGGCAGCACCCTGGAAACCTCCCAGCACGGCGGCTGGAAGCACATCGACACGGCATTCGTCGGTGGCACCGCCGACAACGGGCTCGGCGTGGCGCTGCTGTACTCCGGCGTGAACGGCAACGGTTACCGCGAGCGCAACAACGGCAACGACATCGACGACGTGATCCTCAAGACGCATTGGGCTCCGACCGACTACGACGATTTCAGCCTCAACTTCCACTACTACGACGCCAGCGCCGACATGCCCGGTGGCCTGACGCAGAAGCAGTACGACGCCGACCCGTTCCAGTCCGATCGCAACAACGACAACTTCAGCGGCCGCCGCAAGGACGTGTCGTTCAAGTGGGCACGGCAGATCGACGACCGTACCCAGGCTGAAGTGCTGACCTACTATTCCGACAGCTTCCGTGGCAGCAATATCGCCGCCCGGGACCAGAAGACTATCGGCTCGTTCCCGCGTACCTACTACACCTTCGGTATCGAGCCACGGGTGTCCCATGTGTTCGACGTCGGCCCGACCACCCAGGAAGTCAGCGTCGGTTATCGCTACCTGAAGGAAGGCATGCACGAATCGGCCAGCCGCCTGGCGCTGAACAGCAGCAACGAACCGGTGGTACGTCCGGGTTCCGATGGACACATCTATCAGGACCGTACCGGTGGCACTGAAGCGAACTCGGTGTATGTCGACAACAAAATCGATGTCGGCAACTGGACCGTGACGCCGGGCATCCGTTTTGAACACATCAGCACCGACTGGCACGACCGCCCGGTGCTCGACACCGCGGGCAAGCCTGTGCCGGAGAAGAACCGCAGCATCGAAAGCAACGAGCCGCTGCCGGCCCTGAGCGTGATGTATCACATCTCCGATGCCTGGAAACTGTTCGCCAACTACGAGACGTCGTTCGGCAGCCTGCAATATTTCCAGCTCGGCCAAGGTGGCTCCGGTGACGAACCGGCCAACGGTCTGGAGCCGGAAAAAGCCAAGACCTACGAGGTCGGAACGCGCTACAACGATGATGTGTGGGGCGGTGAAGTGACGCTGTTCTACATCGACTTCGACAAAGAGTTGCAGTACATCAGCAACGACGCAGGCTGGACCAACCTTGGCGCGACCACGCACCGCGGGATTGAAGCGTCGGTCCACTACAACATGGCCGCACTGGACCCTCGCCTGGATGGCCTGACCGCCAACGCCGGTTTCACTTACACCCGTGCCGTGTATGAAGGGGAAATTCCGGACTTCAAGGGCCGTGACCTGCCGTTCTACTCGCGTCAGGTGGCAACTGCCGGCCTGCGTTATGACATCAACCGCTGGACTTACAACATCGACGCATTTGCCCAGTCCAAGCAGCGCTCGCCAGGCGTCGCGGTAAACGCCGACGGCAGCTTCACCAACAACTACATCACCGAAGGCACCGCCGATGGCCAGTACGGCGACATTCCGGGTTATGTCACCTGGAACGTGCGCAGCGGCTATGACTTCGGTCCGCAGGTGTCGAACCTGAAAGTCGGCGCCGGGGTGAAAAACATCTTCGACAAGCAGTACTTCACCCGCTCCAGCGACAACAACTCGGGCATGTACGTCGGCGCACCGCGCACGTTCTTCGTGCAGGCCAGCGTCGGGTTCTGATAGACCGACCGAGTTGACCTCATCGCTAGCAGGCTAGCTCCCACAGGATTTTCGGTGAACACAATAAATGTGTACGACCGAGGACCTGTGGGAGCTAGCCTGCTAGCGATGCTCTTAAACTTTCAACACCTTCCCGCCAATCGCCACTGCAACCAGCAACAGCGCCATCAGGCCAAAGGCAAAACTCAAACTGGCGGCGTGGGCGACGAATCCGATTACCGCAGGCCCCGCAAGTATTCCCGCATAACCCAAAGTGGTAATGGCCGGCACGGCGATGCTTTCCGGCATGACCGTCTGCTTGCCCACCGCGGTGTACAGCACCGGCACAATGTTCGAACAACCGGCACCCAACAACGCATATCCCACCAGCGCCGCTTCCCAGCTCGGGGCGAATGTGGCCAGAGCCAATCCAGCCGCCGCCGTCAGCCCACCGAACACAATCACCCGCGTCGCGCCAAGCCGTCGCACGATCGAATCACCGGTCAAGCGACCCACCGTCATGGTCAGCGCAAACGCTGCGTAACCCAATCCGGCATAAGCCGTGTCGATCCCGCGCTCCTGCGCCAAAAACACCGCGCTCCAGTCCAGCGCTGCACCTTCGGCGAGGAACACGATGAAGCACATCCCGCCGATAAACAGCACGATGCCATGGGGAACGGCGAACGCCGGCCCGGAACTCTCGCTTCCATACGGCAGCATGTGCGGCACGGCTTTCAACAGTGTGACCAGCAACAAGGCAATCACCACCAGCATCGCGCCCAGCGGCGAAAGCCCAAGGCCGAGCAGGGCACTGACGCCCGCTGCGCCGACGATCCCGCCCAGGCTGAACAACCCGTGGAATCCCGACATCATGTTTTTGCCGCTGGCGCGCTCGACGATCACCGCTTGCAGGTTCACCGTCGAGTCCACGGTGCCCAGGCCCGCGCCGAACATGAACAAGGCGCCGATCAAGGCCGGAATCGACGACACCGTCGCCAGCAACGGCAGCGCTGCACAGATCAGCAAGGTCCCGCCGGTCGCCACCTTGCGGCAACCGAAGCGTGTGGCAAGGATGCCGGCTAAAGGCATCGCCAGTATCGAGCCCACGCCCAGGCACAGCAGCAACAAGCCCAACGTGCCTTCGTCCAGCCCGGCACGCGCCTTGGCATACGGCACCAGCGGCGCCCACGCGGCGATGCCGAACCCGGCGATGAAAAAGGCGAGGCGCGTGGACATCTGTTCCAGGCGTCCGGGTACGAATGAGGTCCGGGTGTTGAGGGTGGTCATATCAATCCTTGGCAAAAAACGTCGCGTCTCCAAGGGACATTGATCTCGCGGTGAGGGTTCGATCAGCGTCCGCAGGGTTTTGCGTTCCGACAGGCTGACATCCTTGCACAGCCCGACCGTGTTTCGCGATATGTTGAGCCAGACCGATCATTCCACAGGGAGGGCGCCATGAAGCGGCTCTACGATGCACGAGGCAACATTTATAGGGTCGTGGCGCCCGAGGCGTTGCGCCAACAGGGTATCGCTGTACCCGATCAGGCCGGCTACGCCGCGCAAACCCGCGAAGAGTGGGCGTTGGCGGCCATCGAGGCGTGTTGTTCCTGGGCTCCCGGCACGCAACCAGCGGGGAGCAAGGATCATTGCAGCGACGGCCTTCTGGTTGGCCCGTTCCAGTCTTCGCCGCCCTTCGATTTGTTGATCGTCAACACCGACGGCACCCTGGCCGAGCGCAGTGGCAACGGGCTGACGATTTTCTCCCAGGCGCTCAGCGACCAAGGGATTTTGCCCAGCGATGAAGCCTGTTTACTCAGGGTTCACCACGACAAATCCGACACCCCTTCACCGGGGCAGACATCGGTGAAAGCCGCGCAAGTCGAGGGCGTGCAAGGTTTCTGGCTTGACCTGGGCGGGCCAGGGTTCGGGCCGGCGGCGGTCAGTGCCGTTGGCGTCGAAACGGCGCTGTTGAACGGCCGCGAACTCAGCCACGTTCAACCCTTGTCAGCACTCAATAGCGCTTGGTCGCGCAGCCAATTCGCGCGGGTTGGCAATCCACATTGCGTGACGCTGGTGGACAGCGCCGAGCACTTGCCGAGCAACGAGCAGATGCGCGAGCCGGCGTTGGGCGAAGGGCTGACGCGTATTGCCTATGCCATGCCGACCGGGGCTGGGCGGCCGTGTCCGGCGGGGATCAATCTGCAATGGGCGATGCATGAGTCCGGGCAGCATGTGGTCGCACGAGTGTTCGAACGAGGCGAAGGGCCGACGGCGTCGTCGGGCACCAGCGCCAGTGCGGTGGCGTGTGCGGCGTGGCGCGTGGGTTGGGTCAGTGCCGGTGAGGTGAAAGTGACCATGCCCGGTGGCACGGCGCCGATTTTGCTGGAGGAAGAGCAGGGGGAATTGAGTCGGGTCAGCTTGTTTGGGACGGCTCGATTTGTGGAGTGACTGTGAAGTCGCCTTCGCGAGCAAGCCCGCTCCCACATTGAATCTCCTGTGAACACGAATTCTGTGCAGCAAACAAATCAAGTGTGGGAGCGGGCTTGCTCGCGAAGAGGCCAGCCTGGTCAATAGATGATCCAGCGTTAATCGCCAGGGAACTCCACCACCGGCATCGTCCGCTTCATCAACACCTTGCCACCGCGCACCGAATACAGCGGCAACCCCTGGCTGCGGATCACCTCGTAGTCATTCTCGGCAGAAAGAATCAGCAAATTCGCCGGCCGCCCCGGTTCCAGTCCGTAGCGATCACCCAAGGCCAAGGCCTTGGCGCTGTTGTCGGTGACCAGGTCCAGCGCGCTTTGCAGATTGCGGTAACCGAGCATATGGCAGATGTGCAGCCCCGCTTCGAGTACCCGCAAAATGTTGCCGTTGCCCAGCGGATACCACGGGTCGACGATCGAGTCCTGACCGAAACAAACGTTCATGCCTGCTTCGAGCAACTCGTTGACCCGGGTTACGCCCCGGCGTTTCGGGAAGTTGTCGAAGCGCCCTTGCAGGTGGATGCTTTCGGTGGGGCACGAAACAAAACTGATGCCCGAATGCCCGAGCAGGCGAAACAGTTTGGCGCAGTAGGCGTTGTCGTAAGAACCCATCGCCGTGGTGTGGCTGGCGGTGACCCGCGAGCCCATGTCGCGGCTGCGGGCTTCTTCGGCCAGCACTTCGAGAAAGCGCGAGTGGGGGTCGTCGGTTTCATCGCAATGTACGTCCACCAGACAACCGGTGCGCTCAGCCAGATCCATCAGGAACTTCACCGAGCTGACGCCTTGATCGCGGGTGTATTCGAAATGCGGAATGCCACCGACCACGTCGGCGCCCATGTGAATCGCTTCCTCCATCAAGTCCCGGCCGTTGCGGTACGACTCGATGCCTTCCTGGGGGAACGCGACGATTTGCATGTCCACCAGGTGACGGCTTTCCTCGCGGACTTCGAGCATGGCCTTCAACGCGGTCAGTTGCGGGTCGGTAACGTCGACGTGGGTGCGCACATGCTGGATGCCGTGGGCGGCGAGGCTTTCAATGGTCTTTTTGGCCCGGGTCTTGGTGTCTTCCAAGGTGATGGTCGCCTTGCGCTCGCCCCAGCATTCGATGCCCTCGAACAGCGTGCCGCTCATGTTCCAGCGCGGTTCGCCGGCGGTCAGGGTCGCGTCGAGGTGAATGTGCGGCTCGACGAAGGGCGGCACCACCAGATTGCCGCCGGCGTCCAGATCCTCCGGCCCCAGCGTTGGCGCCTCGGTCTGGCGCGCGATGTTGCTGATCAGGCCGTTTTCCAGGTGCAACTCATGCAGGCCTTCCTGGTTGCGCAGCCGGGCGTTGATGATGTGCATGAGGCGAATCCTTATAGAGAACCGTGTAGACGATATCCCTACGTTAGCTCGCCAGCGGCGATCCTCGCCAGTGACATTGATCACAGCAGATCAAATGTGGGAGCGGGCTTGCTCGCGAAGGCAGAGTGTCAGACAACATATTCATCGACTGACCCACAGCCTTCGCGAGCAAGCCCGCTCCCACAGTAGATCGTGGTTTATTCAGAATGGGTGAGTAACGGCAGAAATCGATTCAGCGTAGCGACAATGGCTTCAGGCGCATCTTCCTGCACCAGATGACCGGCGTTCGGGACCGGATGGAACTGCGCGCCAGGAATCATTTGCTGCAAGGCGCGCCCGCGTTCGATGGGAATCCACTGATCGTCTTCGCCCCAGAGAATCTGCACCGGGCAACGAATCGTCGGGTACAGGCCCTCGGCCTCGCGGGTGTAGCGCTCGTCCATCTGGGCGATCTGCCGATAGAACGCCGCTTGCCCCGGATCGCCCAGCCACGGTTGCACATAGGGCGCGAGTTCATCGTCGGGAATTTCGCGCTTGATCGCCCCGCGAATGTAAGCCGGCACGATGGCCCGCTGAATGTAGTCGGGCAACCCACTGAACGCCGCTTCATGCTGACGTACATGCTGCACGAACGGCGAGCCCCAAGGCGTCAATGCCACCGGGTCGATCAGTGTCAGGCTGCGGTAATCCTTGCCGTTCAAAAGATGCGCGCGCAGGACGGTCGCACCGCCAAAGTCATGGGCCACCACGTCGGGATTATCCAGGCCCCAGTGTTCCAGCAGTTGTGCCAATAACTCGTTCTGCACGCCCAATGAAACGTCACCCTCGACTTTCTCGGATAGCCCATAGCCGAGCAGGTCGAAGTAATGAATGCGGTGCGTGGTGATGAAATGCGGCGCAATCCGGTGCCATACATAAGAAGAAAAGGGCGTGCCGTGCACAAACACCAGCGGCGGACCGTCACCGCGTACGGCATAGCGAACGGAGTGTCCGTTGAAGCGATAGGTTTGAGGCAATGGCCAATCAGTCATGCGCGTGTCCTCTTGGCGGGGGCGAGCCAAAAAGCATAGGCAAAAAAAAACAGCCTTTGAAGGCTGTTTTTTGTATCACTGACGAAACGCAGCTCTGTTGGCTTACTCGCCGCGATAGATACAACCGCTGGTGCACGTTTCGTGGATGCGAATCGCGCTGAGTTCCGGCAGCAACGGCTTGAGTTCAGCCCAGATGAATTTGGCCAGCACTTCACTGGTCGGGTTTTCCAGGCCAGGAATATCGTTCAGGTAGTTGTGGTCCAGACGCTCGTACAACGGCTTGAAGATCGCTTTGATTTCCGAGAAATCGCGGATCCAGCCAGTGTGCGGATCAAGATCGCCGCTCAGGTGAATCGCCACTTTGAACGAGTGGCCGTGCAGGCGTCCGCACTTGTGGCCGTCCGGGACGTGAGGCAGGCGGTGGGCGGATTCGAAAGTAAATTCCTTGAAGATTTCCACAGTGTTTTCAGCTCTGTTCAGGTGGCGTTCGCCGCAGCGATTCGGGCAGGCGGCGAGTTTAACAGCTTGTCCTGACTAAAGGGTCAGCAAGCGCTCGCCGAGGCGACCGTTGGCGGCGAGTTCGAGAAACTCATCACCCAGCCGACGGCTTTCATCCATCGCCGCGCGCCAGTATTTCTGCCGGCTCGGGGCATCGCCCATGAAGCGCTTGAAGTCGTTTCGGTCCGGCAGTTTGCCGTAGGGCAGGCGCGCCAGGTATTCCTTCGACGGCGCCAGCAGCAGCACATTTTGCAGGCGTGCCGGGCAGGCGCGGCGCCACGGCAGGGTCTTGTCGAACCAGCCGGGAATGATCCGGTCGGTGAAATGCGGATAGAGCACGATGTCATCGCCGCTGTAGGGCAGGTCGAGGTGATAGTCCAGCAAACCGCCATCGCGGAACGTGCCGGCACCGGCGCCCGGCAGGTCGCGCACGCCTTCCATCACCATCGGGATCGACCCCGAGGCGAGCAGGGCCTGGCGCAGATTGTTGGCATCGAGTGCGACGAAGCGCGACGGGAAGTCGTTCAATGCGTTGACCGGTGGCGCCAGGCGCGGGTCGTGAATGATCAGCCGTTCGAAGTGCCGCGACAGCCGGGCGCGACCGCGCAGGTTGTCGGCAATCACCGATGACAGGCCCAGGCCCAGACGGCCGCGATGATCGTCGGCGAGCAGGCCGTGGCTTTTGACCACCATGATGTTCAAGCGGTAATGGGCGTTGTCGAGGAGGGTGGCATCGCGACCGTCGAGCAAGTCATTGAGCATGCGCCGCGAGCTCTGGCTGATCTGCGCCATGGTCACGCCCTTGGCGAAATTCTGCTCGGTGTAGAGGTGGCCGAGACGACGGATGCCTTCGGTGGCGTCAGGCAGACACGCACTGGCGAAGCGCCAGGAGCCCACCGACGCACCGATCAACGAGCGCTCCCGTGGCGCCGCCGGCAGCCATTCGCCGAACAGCGCCAGGTCCAGCCCCTGAATCCCCAGTGCCTTCGGGCCCCCGGCAGCGCCCGGCAGTGTGCCGACATCGGCGGCGTTCAGGCCGTTTTCACGAATGCGCGCCAAGGCACGCGGCCCGGCCTTGAGCGTCAGGGAAGGGAACTTGATGTGGATGGCGGTCATACCGGTCTCTGTGTCTGGAAAACAGTTAATTATGTGACAGCTTGCACCAAACCTGTAGGAGCACGGCTTGCCGGCGATGGCGATTTCGCGGGCGCCATCGCCGGCAAGCCGTGCTCCTACAGATTTTGTGGTGTGGCCAATGATGGCAATTCAGTTTCAATTAAGTTCATATCGCTAAGGTGCACCCCGTAGGCAACACATAAAAGAATACGGAGACACCCATGAAAACCCTGACTGCCCTGTTCACCGCGACCATCATCGGTCTCACCGCCAGCATCGCCCATGCCCGCGATCTGGGGCCGGATGAAGCCTTGCGGCTGCGCGACGCTGGTACCATTGTCTCGTTCGAGAAACTCAACGCCACCGCACTGGCCAAACACCCGGGCTCCACCGTCACCGAAACCGAGCTGGAAGAAGAGTACGGCAAGTACATCTACCAGATTGAACTGCGCGACCCGCAGGGCGTCGAGTGGGATCTGGAATTAGACGCGGTCAGTGGGCAGGTACTCAAGGATCATCAGGATTTGTAATGACGCTGTTTTCATTTACACACTGGCGCGCCAGCAGCCGATGGGCGCTGGCGCTGCTGGCTTTCTGCTCGGTGGTCATGGCCCGCGACCTGGACCAGGACGAAGCCCTGCGCCTGCGCCAACAAGGTGTGATCCTGCCGCTTGAGCAGTTATTGCAGCAGGCGCTGGACCGCTATCCCGGAGCCAAACTGCTGGAAGCCGAGCTTGAAGAGAAGCACGACGTCTACATTTATGAAGTCGAGTTGCTGACCACCGAAGGCGTGGTCCGTGAGCTCGACCTCGATGCCGCCACCGGCCGTTTACTGAAAGACAAGGAAGATTGACCGATGCGTTTGCTCCTGGTGGAAGACCACGTGCCCCTGGCCGACGAACTGATGGCCGGCCTCAATCGCCAGGGGTACGCCGTGGATTGGCTGGCCGACGGCCGCGACGCGGTGTATCAGGGCAGCACCGAACCCTATGACCTGATCATCCTCGACCTGGGTCTGCCGGGCGTTCCGGGGCTGGAAGTGCTGGAGCAGTGGCGCTCCGGTGGACTGGCCACGCCGGTGCTGATCCTCACCGCCCGCGGTTCCTGGGCCGAGCGCATCGAGGGGCTCAAGGCCGGCGCCGACGATTACCTGACCAAGCCTTTTCATCCTGAAGAACTGCACCTGCGTATTCAGGCGTTGCTGCGCCGCTCCCATGGCCAGGTCAATCAACCGACGCTCAAGGCTGCCGGGCTGCAACTGGATGAAGGCCGGCAATGCGTGACCCGCGACGGTGCGGAGATTCAGCTGACCGCCGCCGAATTCCGATTACTGCGCTATTTCATGCTGCACCCCGAGCAGATCCTCTCCAAAAGCCACCTCGCCGAACACCTCTACGACGGCGAAACCGAGCGCGACTCCAACGTGCTGGAAGTCCACGTCAATCACCTGCGGCGCAAGCTCGGCAAAAGTGTGATCGAAACCCGTCGCGGCCAGGGTTACCTGTTCGGCGGGCAAGCGCGGTGAGGTCGATCCAGCGTCGCTTGAGCCTGGGCCTGATCAGCGTAATGGTGGTGGTGGGCCTGATATTGGCGCAAACCAGTTTGTGGTTGTTCGAAATGGGCCTGCAACGCTACCTCGAAGCCGGGCTGCGCAACGACAGCGAGAACCTGTTGGTGGCGCTGGTGCGCGGTCCGCAGGGCTTGCAGCTGGATGAGCGACGCCTGTCACCGGCCTATCAGCGGCCGTTTTCCGGGCATTATTTCCGTATCGATTTTGCCGACAGCCATTGGCGCTCCCGTTCGCTGTGGGACCAGGAGCTACCGCGCCTCGACCATCCCGGCCTGCACAGCAACCTGCAATTGGGGCCTGAGGGGCAGCAGTTGCTGGTGCTGCGTTCGGACTATCGCCGCCTCGGCCAGTCGATCTCCATCAGCGTGGCGCAGGATTACACGCCGGTGCGCGAGAGCTTCCAGCGGATGCAGCAGGTCGGGCTCGCACTCGGGCTGGCGGGGTTGTTGCTGATTTTGCTGTTGCAGCGCATCACCGTGCGCCGTGCTCTGCGGCCACTGGAAAAGGCCCGCGAACAGATCGCCCAATTGCAGCAGGGCCAGCGCTCGCAACTCGACGACCAGGTGCCAGTGGAACTGGAGCCGCTGGTGGCGCAGATCAATCATTTGCTGACCCACACCGAAGACAGCCTCAAGCGTTCGCGCAATGCCCTGGGCAATCTCGGCCATGCCTTGAAAACCCCGTTGGCGGTGCTGTTGAGCCTGGCATCGAGCGAACAACTCGACGCGCATCCGAAATTGCGCAAGACCCTCAAGGACCAGTTGGAGCAGGTGCAGCAGCGGCTCAATCGCGAACTCAATCGCGCTCGCTTGTCCGGGGATGCCTTACCGGGCGCGCTGTTTGATTGCGACGCCGAGTTGCCGGGTTTGTTGGCGACATTGAACATGATTCACGGTGAACATCTGGACCTGAGTTATCGCGCCCCGACGGGGCTGCAACTGCCGTGGGATCGCGAAGACCTGTTGGAGCTGCTGGGCAATCTGCTGGACAACGCCTGCAAATGGGCGGACGCCGAGGTTCGCTTGAGCGTGGTCGAGACCACGGATGGCTATGAGCTAAGCGTCGAAGACGACGGGCCAGGCATTCCCGAAGACCGGCGTGATCAGGTGTTCAGTCGTGGCACACGGCTGGATGAACAGACTGTTGGTCATGGTCTGGGTCTGGGCATCGTGCGCGATATCGTCGACACGTGGGGCGGGGAATTGCGGTTGCTGGAAAGCGAGTGGGGCGGGCTCAGAGTGCTGATCGAACTGCCAAAACGCATCTAAAACCACACCGCAAAAACATGTGGGAGCGGGCTTGCTCGCGAATGCAGTTTGTCAGACAACATATTCGCCACTGACAGACCGCATTCGCGGGCAAGCCCGCTCCCACAGGGATAGTGTTGTGTCAGGCTCAGGTGTGATGAATCTCCCGATCCTTGGTTTCCGGCATGAAGAAAATGCCAAGGATCGCCGTCATCACCGCGATCACGATCGGATACCACAGCCCGTAGTAGATATCACCGGTAGCCGCCACCATGGCGAACGCCACCGTCGGCAGAAAGCCGCCGAACCAGCCGTTGCCGATGTGGTAGGGCAGCGACATCGAGGTATAGCGGATGCGCGCCGGGAACAATTCCACCAGCCAGGCGGCGATCGGGCCGTAGACCATGGTCACGTAGATCACCAGGATCGTCAGCAGCAGCAACACCATCGGGTAGTTGGTCTTGGCCGGGTCAGCCTTCTCGGGGTAACCGGCCTCTTTGAGGGCGGTAACGAGCGTGGCGGTGAACGCATCGTTCTGGGTCTTGAAGTCGGCGGCCGGCATGCCGGTGCCCTCAAAACTCTGGATCACTTTCTCGCCAATGCGTACCTGCGCCACGGTCCCGGGTTCAGCCTTGACGTTCTGATAGGGGATCGCCCGTTTGGCCAACACAGTCTTCGCCAAGTCGCAGGAACTGGTGAATTTGGCCTTGCCCACCGGGTCGAACTGGAACGAACACTGGTCGGGATTGGCGATCACCGTCACCGGGTTTTTCTCCTGCGCGATGAACACGTCAGGGTTACCGTATTGGGTCAACGCATGGAAGATCGGGAAGTACGTGAGCGCTGCGAGGATGCAGCCGGCCATGATGATGCCCTTGCGGCCGATGCGGTCGGACAGGCTGCCGAAGATCACGAAGAATGGCGTGCCTATCAGCAGCGAGCCGGCGATCAGCAGGTTGGCGGTCTGCGGGTCGATCTTCAGGGTTTGCAACAGGAAGAACAGTGCATAGAACTGCCCGGTGTACCAGACCACGGCTTGGCCGGCAGTCCCGCCGAGCAGCGCCATGATCACGATCTTGAGGTTGTCCCAGCGGGCGAAGGATTCAGTCAGCGGGGCCTTGGAGGCCTTGCCTTCGGCTTTCATTTTCAGGAACACCGGCGACTCGCTGAGTTGCAGGCGGATATACACCGAGACGATCAGCAGCAGGATCGACAGCAGGAACGGAATCCGCCAGCCCCAGGCTTCGAAGGCTTCAGTGCCGAGGATGGTGCGGCAGGCGAGGATAACCAACAGCGAAAGAAACAGGCCGAGGGTCGCGGTCGTCTGAATCCACGAGGTGAAGAAACCGCGCCTGCCTTTCGGTGCATGTTCGGCCACATAGGTTGCCGCACCGCCGTATTCACCGCCCAGGGCCAAACCTTGCAACAGGCGCAGGGTGATCAGGATGATCGGCGCCGCCACGCCAATGGTCGCGTAGCCGGGCAGGAAACCCACCACCGCTGTGGAAATACCCATGATCACGATGGTGATGAGGAAGGTGTGTTTGCGCCCGATCATGTCGCCCAACCGACCGAACACAATCGCCCCGAATGGCCGCACGGCAAAGCCTGCGGCGAAGGCGAGCAAGGCAAAGATAAAGGACGTGGTCTCGTTGACGCCGGCGAAGAAGTGCTTGGCGATGATCGCCGCGAGGGAGCCGTAGAGGTAAAAGTCGTACCACTCGAACACGGTGCCCAGGGACGAGGCGAAGATGACCTTGCGCTCCTCCTTGGTAATCCCGTGGTTGGGTGCGCTGCCCGTGGTTGTGTTGTCGATTGCCGCCATGAGTTTTCTCCGTTGTTCTTGTTTTAGGCCGGAGCACCTCTCAATTTTTGCCGTACCCGGGCCATTGGACACAGACTGACGGCCTCGCATCGCTGCAAGGTTTCATGAAGCATAATCGGCTTTGGGTAGATATCCACTCGCCATCATTCTTAATGAAGGCGAGGAGTTATGACAGGTACGAAAAAACTGTAGGAGCGAGCCTGCTCGCGATAGCGGTGTATCAGACACATTGATACTGAATGTGTCACAGCCATCGCCAGCAGGCTGGCTCCCACAGGGGATCAGTGGGAATTAAACCCGGAACTGATCCATCAAGCCCTGCTGATGATTGGCCAGGCAGTTCAGCGACTGGCTCACCCGCGCCGATTCATTGGCCTGCCCCGACAGCGATTCGGTCACGTCGCGAATGGTCGCGACGTTGTTGTTGATTTCCTCGGCCACCGCGCTTTGCTCTTCGGCGGCGCTGGCGATTTGCAGGTTCATGTCGCTGATCACAGTCACCGCGTCGCCGATCTGTCGCAGCGCCGTCACGGCCTGCCCAACCTGTTCGACGCTGCCCTGGGCCTGCCGATGGCTGTTGCCCATCGAACCCACCACATCCTGAGTGCCGCTTTGCAGTTGTTCGATCACCAGGCGGGTTTCTTCGACCGACTCCTGGGTGCGTCGCGCCAGGTTGCGTACTTCATCGGCGACCACCGCAAAACCACGCCCGGCCTCACCGGCACGGGCCGCTTCGATCGCCGCGTTGAGCGCCAACAGGTTGGTCTGTTCGGCGATGGCGCGGATCACTTCCAGCACCGAACCGATTTTCTCGCTGTTGGCCGCCAGGCCTTCGACCTGAACCATGGCCGCGCTCATGTCGGCGGCGAGGTTGTCGATGCTGGTGGTCGTGCGGTCAATCACAGACAGGCCCCGGCGGGTCGCTTGGTCAGCATCCTTCGCAGCCTGTGCCGCTTGTGCCGCGCTGCGGGCGACGTCCTGGGCGGTGGCGCTCATTTCGTGGGACGCGGTGGCGACCTGATCCACCTGACGGTACTGCTGTTCCATGCCGGCGCTGGTCTGGGTGGCGATGGCGGATGACTGGTCCGCGGTGCTGCGGGCGTCCTGCACCGAGCGTTTCACTTCGGCAATGATCGGTTGCAGCTTGTCGAGGAAACGGTTGAACCAGCCGGCCAACTGCCCCAGCTCATCCTGTTTGTCATAGGCCAGGCGTCGGGTCAGATCGCCTTCGCCGCTGGCGATGTCTTCGAGCATGTGCGCCACGCCGAGGATCGGTTTGGTCACGCTGCGCGCCATCAGCCACACCAGCAACAGGCCGATCAGTGCGGCCAGCACGCCCAGGCCGAGTTCGGTCAGGGTGCCGGCGGTGTTGCTGTCATCCAGTTGTTTTTTCAGCGTTTCGGCAGGGCCGACCAGCACTTTCTCCGGTACGTCGAGCAACACGCCCCAGGCTTTGCCGCCCGGAATCGGCTGGAATGGCGCCAGCACTTTCAGTTGTTGGTCGCTGTGCAGGCTGCTGGTCGTGCTGCTGGTGGCGAGCAGGCGCATCAGCTCGGCGCCGCTGGTCTTGTCCACGGTTTCCAGGCGCTGGCTGAGCTTGCTCGCATCCGCGCTGTAACCGGCCAGCAAATCGGCCGGGCTGACGATGCTGACGCTGGTTTGGCCGTCATAAAGTTTCTTGCTCGCGCTCTGGCTGAGCGTTTGCAGGCTGTTGAGGTTGATATCCACCGACAGCGAAGCGATGACCTTGCCGTTGACCATCAGCGGGAAAACGATGCTGGTCATCAGCACGTTGTGACCGTCGATTACATAGAAGTAGGGCTCGATCACGCAGGGCTTGAGGCTGGTGCGCGGGCAGGTGAACCAGGCGTTGGCCGCCTCGCCGCTGGGGCCGGTGCGGGTGTTGGCCATGTCGCTTTCCGGCAAGGGCATGGAGGTCAGCTTGCCCGGCGTCGGTTGCGACCAGTACAAGGCAAAGCGACCCTTCTCGTTACTGCCGACTTCGCTCTGATCGGCGAACAGTTCGTCCTTGCCGTCCAGCCCGTTGGGTTCGAACACCAACGACAACCCGAGCAATTCCGGATTGGCTTGCAGCGCCGATTTGACCTGACGAGTCAGGTCTTCGCGCAGGTCGAAGGCATCGAGAAAGCGCTTCTCGGCCTGGTCGCGCAGGAACAGCACCTGACGCGAAAAGCCGTGGCCATATTGATAGGCGTCCATGAATTGCTGGCGAATGACCAGCGCCTGGTTTTCGCCCTGGGACTCGATCCGCGCTTGCGCCGCTTCATTCAGCATCTCCATGCTCGAGGCTTTCACCAGCTCGGAGCTGTGCTCCATGCGATACAGCGAAAGACCTACCAGCAAGGTCACGATGCCCGCCAGGCACAGCCCGGCCAGCAGGGTGATTTTCCATTGGATGGAAAGTTGTCTGAGCGACATGGAGACGTCCTTATTCGATAAATATCTGAGACTTTGCACTGTAACGGCTGCAAAAGAGCTTTCTTTATCCCTCCCGTCGAATAACGGAGTGTCCTCTGTAGGAGCTGCCGAAGGCTGCGATCTTTTGATTTTTACGTCCTCAGCGGCGTTGAAGATCAAGAGATCGCAGCCTTCGGCAGCTCCTACGTGGGCAGGTGTTGGCTTTGACAAGGCGGCAGCGGTCCGGCAAAGTGCGCGCCCTTCTAATAAGACCCATTCTTCAACCCGCTGGCGGCTGATGCAGACGCCCGGCTGGACTCTTTTCGCTTGTCTGGAGAACGACAATGAATGCAGTAATTGCCGCGGTCGGCATCATGCTGATACTCAGCCTGTCCCGCGTGCATGTGGTGATCGCGCTGATCGTTGGTGCGCTGGTGGGTGGTTTGACCGGTGGCCTGGGGATCGAAGCGACGCTGAAAGCCTTCAACAGTGGCCTCGGCGGCGGGGCGACGGTGGCGTTGTCCTACGCGTTGCTCGGTGCTTTCGCGGTGGCGATTGCCAAGTCGGGCATGGCCCATGCCTTGGCCGACAAGGCCCTGGCAATGGTCGATCGCCAGCACGCCACGGGCGGTGGCGAGGTCAAGTGGCTGTTGATCGGCCTGCTGTGGGTGGTGGCCATCGCCTCGCAGAACATCTTGCCGATACATATCGCCTTCATTCCCTTGCTGGTGCCGCCGCTTCTTTATGTACTGACCAAGTTGCAACTGGATCGCCGGTTGATCGCCTGTGTCATCACCTTCGGCCTGATCACCCCGTACATGTTCCTGCCGGTGGGTTTCGGCAACATCTTCCTCAATGAAATCCTGCTGGCCAACGTTGCGCGCAGCGGCGTGGACATCAGCGGCATCAATGTCACCCACGCCATGGGCATTCCGGCGCTGGGCATGGTCGCGGGCCTGCTGATCGCGTTTGTCAGCTACCGCAAGAAACGCGTTTACGATCTGACAAAGATCGAGCAAGTCGAACAGGTCGCGGTGCAATACAACCCGATGAGCCTGCTGGTGGCGGGTGTGGCGATTGCGGCGGCGTTCATCATTCAGTTGCTGCTGGACTCGATGATTATCGGTGCGTTGGCCGGGTTCCTGATTTTCTCGGTGTCGGGCATCGTCAAATGGCGTGAGACCGACGACCTGTTCACCGAAGGCATGAAGATGATGGCGATGATCGGCTTCATCATGATCGCCGCGTCCGGGTTTGCCGAAGTGATGAAGGCTACCGGTGAGGTGCAAACGCTGGTCGAATCGTCGGCGGCTTACATCGATCACAGCAAGGGCGTCGGCGCCTTGTTGATGTTGCTGGTAGGTTTGCTGGTGACCATGGGCATCGGTTCGTCGTTCTCCACCGTGCCGATCCTGGCGGCGATCTTCGTGCCGCTGTGCGTGCAACTGGGTTTCAGTCCATTGGCGATCGTGTGCATCGTTGGCACCGCCGGCGCCTTGGGCGACGCGGGTTCACCGGCCTCCGATTCGACCCTCGGCCCGACCTCCGGCCTGAACATCGACGGCCAGCATCACCACATCTGGGACACCGTGGTCCCGACCTTCCTGCACTACAACCTGCCGCTGCTGGTGTTCGGCTGGGTGGCTGCGATGGTCCTGTAAAACACCGCTTACCCTGTGGGAGCGGGCTTGCTCGCGAAAGCGGTGTGTCAGGCAACATTTATAGTGACTGACACGCCCTCTTCGCGAGCAAGCCCGCTCCCACAGGGGATCTGCAGTGTCCTCCGATTATCGCGTTCAACTTTTGACCCGGCGTGCCGTTAAAGCCTTTACCCACGCCAACAAAATCAAAAGAGTGAACGTCATGCGCATGAGCCTGAAGGCTAAAGTCCTGTCCCTTGCCGTCCTGCCGGTGTTGCTCTTCGCGCTGGTCATCAGCCTGACCACGTTGTTTATCCTGCAAGGCCAGGCCCGCCATGAAGTCGAGGAAACCCGTGAGCGCCTGCTCAGCGATGCCAAGGCGACCCTGCAAAGCTATGTTGCCGTGGCCATGACCACCATCAAGCCGCTGTACGACGCTGCCGCTCAAGGCGACGACGCCGCACGGGCCCAGGCGATCAAGTTGCTATCGAGCATCAGCTACGGCAAGGACGGCTACTTCTTCGGCTACGACTCCAACACTGTGCGCCTGTTCAAGGCCAAAGACCCGGAAGGCGTGGGCAAGAGCTTCAAGGACAACCGCGACCCGAATGGTGTCTACGTCAACCGCGATCTGGTGAAAGTCGCCAAGGAAGGTACGCATTACCTGCAATACAGCTCGCCGCTGCCGGGCAATAGCCAAGTGCTGGTGCCCAAGCTCGGTTACACCGAATACTTGCCGAAGTGGGACATGGCGGTGGGTACGTCGGTCAACCTCGACGGCATCGAAGCGCAAGTCGCGGTGGTCGAGGCCAAGGTTCAGGAGCGCATGCAAGGCGTGGTGCTGAGCATCGTTGGCGTAGCCGGGGTGGTGCTGTTGCTGATCGCTGCGGCGGGGATGCTGTTGGCCAACACCATTCTGCGTCCGCTGAACCTGATGAAAGCCAACCTTGACGACATCGCGGCAGGCGAGGGCGATCTGACCCGTCGCCTGACCATCACCAGCCAGGATGAACTGGGCGAACTGGCCGGCTCGTTCAACCGTTTCGTCGACAAGATTCATGGCCTGGTGCGCCAGATCACCGAAATGACTTCGCAACTGACCGGGCTGGTGACTCAGGTGTCCGACCAGGCCCATCGTTCGGACAAGGCCATGGAGCGTCAGCGTCACGAAACCGATCAGGTCGCCACGGCGATCAACGAAATGTCCGCCGCCGCCCAGGAAGTGGCCAAGAGTGCGCAAAACGCGGCGGTGGCTGCCCAGCAGACCGATGAAGAAGGCCAGGCCGCCAAGCGTGTGGTGGCCGGCAGCATCGTCAAGATTCATGCTTTGGTGGACGACATTCGCAGCAGCGGTGTATCGCTCGACAGTCTGCAAAAAGACGTGTCGTCGATCGTCAGCGTGCTTGGGGTGATCCGCTCGATTGCCGAGCAGACCAATTTGCTGGCGCTCAACGCCGCCATCGAAGCCGCTCGCGCCGGTGAGGCCGGACGCGGGTTTGCGGTGGTCGCTGATGAGGTGCGGGCGCTGGCCAGTCGTACGCAAATCAGCACCCAGGAAATCCAGGGCATGATCGATCGCTTGCAGGCCGGCACCCAATCGGCGGTGGAAGCCATGCGCCGCTCCAGCGAGGCCGGCGACGGCACGTCCGCGCAGGCCAACGAGGCGGGCGCCTCGCTCGACACCATGGCGCAGTTGATCGCCACCATCAATTCGATGAACGCGCAGATCGCCAGCGCCGCCGAAGAGCAAACCGCCGTGGCTGAAGAGATCAACCGCAGCGTGCATCAGATTGCGGTGGCGGTGGACAACGTTGCCGGCGAAACCCAGCTCGGTGCGCAAACCTCCCGCAGTCTCGCGGATCTTGGGCAGCGGTTGGGCAGTCTGGTCGGACAGTTCCGGATCTGACTGGCAAAGCTTTTTGTGGCGAGCGAGCTTGCTCGCGCTTGAGTGCGCAGCGCTCACTGCTTTTTTGGGGCTGCTACGCAGCCCAGCGGGAGCAAGCTCCCTCGCCACAGAAGCGCAGTTTCCGGCCGAGGGGTTATGACCTATCCCAATACGGCACCTCGCCAAAACACTCAACAAAGTAATCAATCACCGTCCTGACCTTCACCGACAAGCGTCGGCTGCCCGGCCAGAGCACGGCGATCTGCTGCGGTTCCAGGCTGTTAGACACCTGATAGTTCCTCAGCACCGGCACCAGCCTGCCGTTGCGCACCGCTTCACCGATCAACCATGACGGAAACATCACCAGCCCCAAGCCCTGTTCGGCGGCTTGCGTCAGGGTGTCGGCGTGGTTGCCGGTGATCGGCCCTTTCACCGAGTACGGCGTCCACTGTTGCTGGCCCTTGCGAAAAAACCAGCGTTGCAGCCCGGACACGCCTTTGTAGGCCAGGCACTGATGTTTGGCGAGGTCGTCAGGATGCTGCGGCGTGCCGTGGCGTTCCAGGTAAGCGGGACTTGCCGCGACCTGAAAACGCTGGGGCGCCAGAACCCGCGCCTGCATGCTGGAGTCGTGCAGCGGGCCGATGCGAAACAGTAGATCCGCACCTTCCTGCAACGGTGCGACGTAGCTGTCGGTTTGCTGGATATCCAGTTGCAGCTTCGGATAGCGCGCGCACAACTGCCCCAGCCACGGCGTCAGATGCCGCTCGCCGAACACCACTGGCGCGTTGATCCGCACCAGTCCGCTCGGTTCGCTCTGTTGTTCTTGCAACGCCTGTTCGGCTTCCTCCAGTTGCACCAGCACTAGTCGCGCGTGATCGCCGAGCACTCGCCCGGCCTCGGTGGGCGTCACGGCACGGGTGTGACGGTAGAGCAATTGCTGGCTGAGGGCCTGCTCCATCAACTGGATTTGTCGGGAAATCGAAGAGGGCGCCAGGCCCTCACGGCGCGCGACTTCGGAAAAACTGCCATGGTCGAGCACCGCGACAAACAGCCGAAGTGCCTTGAATCCCAGTTCGTTGAGGCCGTGCATGGTGATTCCTGCTGTGCGAGTTACGCAAAAGTGTTGTCTGGATGCTCCCATTTATCGCACAGCAACGCCAACCGATAATGCGCGCCATATTTCCTTTAACGGTGTTTTCTTATGCAGTCTTCCTCTCTCGACAACGTTGGTGCAGTAGCGACGCCCGTCACGCAGCCGGGGTTGCGGCTGTTGCTGCTGCCGCTGGTGATTCTGGCCGGCATGGGCCTGTCCGTGGAGGCTGGTTTGCTCGGACCGTTGGGCGTTCAGGTCGGGCACTTGTGGGCGACCTTGAGCATTTTCGGCGTCGGCTCGGCGATCCTGTTTTTCCTGTTGCTGCTCAGCGGCCCGCAAAAGGGACCGGCCTTGAGCGAGCTGCCGCGCTGGCAATTGATCGGCGGTTTTCTCGGGCCGGTCTATGTGGTGGTGCTGACGTTGGCGACGCCGCACATCGGTATTGCGATGACCATGATCGCGATTCTTTCCGGGCAGGTCGGCAAGAGTGTGCTGATCGACCATTTCGGCTGGTTCGGCGCCACCCGTAAAAAGGTCAACGCTGAACGCTGGCTGGCCTTGCTGCTGATTGTCGCGGCGCTTGTTCTGATTGCTCGGGGGTAATGATGAATCTGATTATTTTGTTGGCGGTGGTCGTGGCGGCTGGTGCGGTTTTGAGTGTGCAAGCGGCGATTAATGGGCGTTTGGGCGAGACGGTCGGTGTGTTGCGCAGCAGTTTGCTGACCTTCGTGGTGGGCGCGGTGTTGACCGGGTTGCTGATTGTGTTTTTCGAGCCTACCCATGCGGTGAGCCTGCTGGAGGTGCCGAAGTGGCAGCTCGGCGGGGCGCTGTTTGGGGTGGTCTACATGATGGTGATGGTCGGCGCGGTGCCGCGGGTCGGGACTGCGGTGGCGACGGTGGCGGTGATTGTCGGGCAGTTGGGGATGGGGATGTTGATCGATAATTTTGGCTGGTTGGGGAATCCGGCTATCGAGTTGTCGGGGAGTCGGGTGTTGGCGATGGTGCTTTTGGGGTTGGCGCTTGTGTTCATGTATCGCAGTAGTCGGTGTGCGGTTTGACCTTGGCGGCCTCTGGGCCGACCAGGCTCCTGGGGTTTTGTGTACATATCCGTTGCTGCGGTAACGGCGGCTTAGGGTTTCGCCCTTACGGCGACTCACTTTTTTGACAAACGCCTCAAAAAAGTAAGCAAAAAAAACGCTCGCCCCTTACGTACGGCCCCTCGCTAGGGCTCGGGGTTCCTTCGCTCCGGCATTCATCCGGGGGCATCGCCTCCGGTCTGCTTCGCGACGACCTCCTCTCGATGTGTGCGGCTTCGCCGCACGGCGCTACGCGCCCACCCCCGGATAAACGCCTCCACTCAGCCTGCCGATGGGGCGGGTGGATCAAGATCAAGAGCGGCAGGCGAGCTAACGCTCGGCCTGTGGAGTGGTGAAGAGCATAAGTGCACCCCAAACCATTGTGGGAGCTGGCTTGCCAGCGATGGCGTCCTCACAGCCAACCAATCCCTTTCAGATACACCTAATCCAACTGTGGGAGCCAGCCTGCTGGCGATGGCGGCCTGGCAGCCGACCAAAATCTTGCAGATATCCCCACTCACTGTAGGAGCATGGCTTGCCAGCGATGGCGTCCTCACAGCCAACCAATCCCTTTCAGAACACCCAATCCAACTGTGGGAGCCAGCCTGCTGGCGATGGCGGCCTGGCAGCCGACCAAAATCTTGCAGATATCCCCGCTCACTGTGGGAGCTGGCTTGCCAGCGATGGCGTCCTCACAGCCAACCAATCCCTTTCAGATACACCCAATCCAACTGTGGGAGCCAGCCTGCTGGCGATGGCGGCCTGGCAGCCGACCAAAATCTTGCAGATATCCCCGCTCACTGTGGGAGCTGGCTTGCCAGCGATGGCGTCCTCCAAACCACCAAATCTCTTCCAACTGTCCCTTCACCAACTCCTACACTGGTAAAACGGGCCATCAACCCAACCCCCGACGACCACCACAAAAGGAGTCAGCTCCATGTCCGATGACCGTAAATGTGACTGTCCGAAATGCAACTGCAATCTTGGCGAGCATCCGATCGTGCGGCACGGCAAGCACTATTGCTGTGAAGCCTGCGCCAAGCATCACGAACACGGTGAAGAGTGCAGCCATCAAGGCTGCAAGTGCGCTCACTGAAAAGCATCGCACAAAGGAATGTGGAGCCTGGTCGGGCTCCACATCCGGTTTCAAGCTTTTCCGCGTGTTCGCTGTCAGTTGGCCGGCCGCCATTTGACATTTTCCACGCCGAATTTTTCTGCCATCGGCTTGCTGGTCTTTTGCACCTTTTCACGGCCAAAGCGCGGGATTCTTCCGATCCCTGCGTCGCAGCTCGCCCAATGCCAGGCCTCGGCGTTGTCCATTTTTTCCAGACGGATAATGAACGACTTGGGGGCGCCGTGAAGGGTGTATTCAATGACGAAAAGTTTTGCGTTGTTCATAAAGCCCTACTTCCTCCCTGTTGTACTTAGAAGGATCGCGGGCCACCGGGAAAATTCAGTCGGATTGTCAGGCGGTTGCCGTTGCTGGCGGCATCGGCGTCGCCTCGTTACCATGGTATGTCCCCCCAACCCAATGATCATTGACCATGGCCCTTGCCGCCCCGCCCGATTTGAGTGATACCGATGTGCCGGTGCAACCGCTGGCGCGGACCTACCCGCGCGGGTTGTTCATCGAGCCGCATGAGCATGTCTGGGGGCAGTTGCTGTACGCGATGAGCGGGGTGATGTGGGTCGAGACGCCGCAAGAAGCGCTGGTTGTGCCGCCGCAACGCGCCGTGTGGTTGCCGCCGGGTGTGCCCCACGGGATTCGCGTGGTGTCGGACCTGCAAATGCGCAATATCTATCTGCGCCCATCCCTGGCCGCGACGCTGGATGACAGCGTGCAGGTGATTGAGGTGGGCGGGTTGTTGCGCGAGTTGATCGTTGGTCTGGTGGAGCAGGGCGACGACGGTGCTCCCGAATATTACGAAGCGTTGGTAGGCCTGGCGCTACTGGAGCTCAAGCGGGCCAGGCGCTCGCTGCTGAAGATCCCGTTGCCGGACGATTCCGATCGGCGTTTGATGAATCTCTGTCAGGCGGTCATGGCCCAGCCATCGCTGGATATTCCCTTTGAACAACACGCCGAAAATGCCGGTGCCAGCGTTCGTACCCTCGCGCGGTTGTTTAAGGATGGGCTGGGCATGGGTTTCGCCGAGTGGCGGCGGCAGGTGCAACTGGCGATGGCGGCGGCGGAGTTGATCCAGGGTGTGCCGGTCAGTGCGATTGCCCGGGAACTGGGCTATTCGCCCAGCAGTTTCAGCGACATGTTCCGTCGGGCGTTGGGCGTGGCGCCTTCGCAGTATTCAGCGACGCAGTCCCAAATCCAGCCCTGACGTAAACCCTGTAGCAGCAGCCGAAGGCTGCGTTCGGCTGCGCAGCAGTCGTAAAACCTGCGTTCGTGATCTGACTGACACCCCGCTTTGCCTGATTTCACGACTGCTGCGCAGCCGGACGCAGGCTTCGCCAGCTGCTACAAAGTTGTGTTGTGTTCGGCGTTGGTGTTTTGGCCGAAATTCAGAAGCACTTGGCCGGTGTTCGCGGCCCTCCCTCTCTAGACTCCAGGCATACCTCAATCGCCCACGGAGTCTGCCATGAGCTACTTCATTTCATTGGTTATCGGTCTGGGTGTCGGTCTGCTCTACGGCGCCCTGGATTTTCGTTCGCCCGCGCCACCGGCCATTGCGCTGATAGGCCTGTTGGGCATGCTCGCCGGTGAAAAACTCTGGCCGATGGGCCGGCAGTTGGTCGCTGGCTGGATTTCCTGAAACCTCTTCGCCTACTCGATGGATACATTCATGAAAGCATTACAGTTCGACAAAACCGGCGACCTCGCGGCCCTGCGCTACGTCGACGTGCCGACGCCCGTTGCCGGTGCTGATGAAGTCCTGGTGGAGATCAAGGCCGCCGGTCTTAATCCCAGCGACGTAAAGAACGTTTTGGGACGCTTTCCGTACACCACGCTGCCGAGGATTCCCGGCCGTGATTTTGCCGGTGTCGTGGTGCAAGGCCCGCAAGCGCTGCTAGGACAAGAAGTTTGGGGAACGGGTCGCGAATTGGGTTTCTTCGCCGATGGCTCCCACGCGCAGTTCGTCAAACTGCCGGCCAATGGCGTAGCCCTCAAACCGACGCATTTGAGCTTCGCTCAAGCCGCCAGCCTTGGCGTGCCCTACACCACGGCGTGGGATGCGCTGGAACGCAGCCTGGTGACCGCCGAAACCCGCTTGCTGGTGATCGGTGGTGGGGCGGTGGGCAGTGCCGCGCTGGCACTGGCGAAGGTGCGGGGCGCCAAGCTGCTGGCGGCGGCGCGCCGGCCGGAGCAGGTCAAGGACTTGCAGGCCCAGGGTTATCAAACGCTGCAACTGGATAAACCCGAGGATCTGGGCGCGCAAGTCAATGCTGTGTTCACCGGTGGCGCCGATGTGATCTTCGACACTACCGGCTTCTGGCTGCCGGCCTCCGTTGCGGCTTTGGCCCCATTCGGGCGCATTGCAATCATCGCCGCGCCAGTCGATGGCATGGTGCAGTTGCCGGCGCTGGCGTTGTATCGCAAGGGCGGTTCGGTGGTGGGGATCAACTCGTTGCTGTATGGCGTGCAAGCCTGTGCGGCGATGCTCGACCAGTTCGGCAAGTTCTTCGATCAGGACTTGCTGCCGTTGCCTCAGGGGTTGTTCGAAACGCCTTTGGCTGAAGGGCTGGAGCGATATGCGGAAGTGAATCAGGGCAGTGGCGACAAGGTGATTCTGTTGCCGTAAGTCGATCCTTCAAAATCGCGTTGGTATAAACTCCTCGCATTATTTTGCGAGGAGTCCCTGATGAGCGAGCCGATCCGCCTGACCCAATACAGCCACGGCGCTGGCTGTGGCTGCAAGATTTCCCCCCAGGTGCTGGAAGTGATTCTGGCCGGCAGCGGCGCGCAGAATCTGGACCCGAAACTGTGGGTCGGCAATGCCTCGCGCGATGACGCGGCGGTGTACTCCATCGATGAAGAGCGTGGCGTGGTGTCGACCACCGACTTTTTCATGCCGATCGTCGACGATCCGTTCGATTTCGGGCGCATTGCCGCCACCAATGCCATCAGCGATATCTACGCCATGGGCGGCGATCCGTTGATGGCGATTGCGATCCTCGGCTGGCCGGTTAACGTACTGGCGCCGGAGATTGCCCGGGAAGTGATTCGCGGTGGTCGTTCGGTGTGTGACGAGGCGGGTATTCCACTGGCCGGCGGCCATTCCATCGACGCGCCGGAGCCGATCTTCGGCCTGGCCGTCACCGGCCTTGTGGAAAAGCGCCACATGAAGCGCAACGACACCGCCACCGCCGGTTGCCTGCTGTACCTGACCAAACCCCTGGGCATCGGCATCCTCACCACCGCCGAGAAGAAGGGCAAGTTGCGCAACGCCGACATCGGCCTGGCACGCGACTGGATGTGCACCCTGAACAAACCCGGCAGCCGCTTCGGCAAGCTTGAGGGCGTGACCGCGATGACCGACGTCACCGGTTTCGGCCTGCTAGGGCATCTGGTGGAAATGGCCGATGGCAGCGACCTGACCGCGCGTATCGAATACGACCGGGTGCCACGCTTGCCGGGCGTCGAGTATTACCTCGAACAAGGCTGCGTTCCCGGTGGCACCTTGCGCAATTTCGACAGCTACGCCAGCAAACTCGGGCGCCTGCAGGAATTGCACAAGCGCGTGCTGTGCGATCCGCAGACCAGCGGTGGCCTGTTGATCGCCGTCACTCCTGAGGGCAATGCTGAATTCCTCAAGGTCGCCGCCGAGCTGGGCCTGGACCTGGCGCCGATCGGCGAACTGGTTGAGCGACAGAGCAACGCGGTCGAGGTGTCTTGATGCCTGTCGACTATACCGATTACCGCGACATCTTCCTCAACGACCGGCCGATGATGGATGCCCGTGCGCCGGTTGAATTTACCAAGGGCGCGTTTCCCGGCGTGATCAACCTACCGCTGATGAACGATCACGAGCGGCAGCGGATTGGCACCTGCTACAAGCAACACGGTCAGCAGGCCGCCATCGAACTGGGTCATCAATTGGTCTCCGGCGCCATCAAGGCCGAACGCATCCAAGGATGGGCGGATTTCGCCCGGGCGCATCCCGATGGGTTTTTGTATTGCTTTCGTGGCGGTTTGCGTTCGCAGATCGTCCAGCGCTGGCTCAAGGACGAGGCGGGCATTGACTACCCGCGCGTCGGGGGCGGCTACAAAGCCATGCGTACATTCCTGCTGGACACCGTCGACCAGGCCGTCGCCCAGTGCGATTTCGTTTTATTGGGCGGCATGACCGGCACCGGTAAAACCGAAGTGCTGACGCAATTGAGCAACGGGCTGGACCTGGAAGGTCACGCCAATCATCGCGGTTCAAGCTTCGGCAAACGCGCCACGGGCCAACCGTCGAATATCGATTTCGAGAATCGTCTGGCCGTGGATCTGCTGAAAAAGCGCAATCACGGCCTCGAACAATTCGTATTGGAAGACGAGAGCCGCGCGATCGGCAGTTGCGCGTTGCCATTGCAGCTGTTTCAGGGCATGCAGCAGTTTCCGATGGTCTGGCTCGAAGACAGCCTGCAAGGGCGGGTCGAGCGGATCCTGCGCGATTACGTGGTGGATTTGTGTGCCGAGTTCATCGCTGTGCATGGCGAGGAAGGCTATGCGCTGTTTTCCGAGCGCTTGCTGGCGAGCTTGAACAATGTGCAGAAGCGTTTGGGCGGTGAGCGGCACCGGCGGATGTTGATCCTGATGGAAGACGCGTTGGCCGAGCAGGGGCGCAGCGGCGCGGTGGATCTGCACCGAGGCTGGATCGAAGGGTTGCTGGTTGAGTATTACGACCCGATGTATGTTTTTCAGCGGGAGAAGAAGGGTGCGCGGATCGAGTTTGCGGGGGAGCGGGGGGCGGTTATCGAGTACTTGCGGGAGCGGGTGAGTCAGCGAGGGTGAGGGTGCTCATGCCGGCCTCATCGCTAGCAGGCTAGCTCCCACATTTGATTTTTGCCGGACACAAATTCTGTGTTCACTGAAAACTACTGTGGGAGCTAGCCTGCTAGCGATGAGGCCCGCCCAGACACTGCAAAACTCAAGTCGGGCAAGTCTCCTGCCCATTATCCAGCCCCTGCTTGTAGACATGGCTTTGCAGGCTGGCCTTGCCGTTGTGCCAGGTCAACGTCAGCACATACAGCGAATCGAAGTCGCTGGATTCCCAATCTTCGGTGATCTTCTGCTTCTTGCCGACAGCTTCCCCGGCGACCTTGTTGATCAGTTCCGGCAGATAGCCGTGGGACCAGGCGGTGTAGATCACCGAGTTGTGGTACTTGTCGTGGAGCAGTTCATCGGCCAGGTCGCTGGTGTCGTTGGCCGAATATTTGATGTTCACCGGCAGGCCGAGCTTGATCGCGCTGGGGCTGATGGTCATCAATGGGCGGATGTAGCTGTAGGAATTGTCCAGCTCACCTTCCTCGACGTTGCGCGTCGGGTTGGCGGCAAACACGTAGTTGGCCTTGCCGAATTTTTCCGGAAGCAAGGTCGCCAGATCGATTGCGCGGTTCAGGCCCTGGCAGTTGAGCTGGCCCAGGCCACCCTCGGGTTTTTCGGCGTGGCGCAGGAACACCAGCGTCTGAGTGCCGTCCACCGTTTGGGCGCGGCTTTCGCGGGACTCAAGCAACATGAACAACGCGCTGGCCGCCAGCAGGGCGGGCAGGAATATATAGGCGCGATGTTTGAAGCGATTGGCGAGTTTCAGAAAATTCTTCATGGAAAAAAGGGTTCTTCAGCGTATTGGGTTAAGGCTGACAAACCTTTACACCGCGACTTTTCCTGAGTCGGGTGTTTTCCATGTCGTGGAGCCGGTCCGTTTCAAATGGGCAGTGCTCAGAGTCCTCTGAAGCCCATTGGTTCGATTCCGGCCGAGAGCGCAGCAATCTACCGGTAACCTTCAACGAGTTGCAGCGAAGGTTATCGACAGGATGTTGCGGATTTATGGACACCCTACACTGAAGGCCTGAAAGCACACTGTGATCTGCATTGATCTCGACCATCAGCGTTATTGATGGCGCTAACGGTCTCAATCCGTGTGATCTCCATTATCATCGGCATTCTCAATTTTCTCGTGGATCCAACCCATGACCGATTTGTCTGCGTTCCCCATCACTCAAAAATGGCCGGCCCAGTATCCGGAGTGGATTCAGCTGTACTCCTTGCCGACCCCCAACGGCGTCAAGGTCTCGATCATGCTCGAAGAAATCGGCCTGCCTTATGAGCCGCATCGCGTTGGCTTCGACACCAACGACCAGATGTCCCCGGAATTCCTGTCGTTGAACCCCAACAACAAAATCCCGGCCATCCTCGATCCCCACGGCCCGGATGGTCAGCCGTTGCCGCTGTTCGAGTCCGGGGCGATCCTGATTTACCTGGCCGACAAGAGCGGGCAACTGCTGGCCAAGGAAGGCGCGACTCGCTACGAAACCATCCAGTGGCTGATGTTCCAGATGGGCGGGATCGGTCCGATGTTCGGCCAGCTCGGTTTCTTCAACAAATTCGCCGGCAAGGACTACGAAGACAAGCGTCCGCGTGACCGTTATGTCGAGGAAAGCCGACGCCTGCTCAGCGTCCTCGATAAACGTCTGGAAGGGCGTGACTGGATCATGGGCGAACGCTACACCATCGCCGATATCGCGACGTTCCCGTGGATCCGCAACCTGATCGGCTTCTATGAGGCCGGTGATCTGGTTGGCATCCAGAATTTCCCGAACGTCACCCGCGTACTCGAGAAATTCCTGGCGCGGCCGGCGGTGAAGCGTGGGCTGGAAATCCCGAACCCCATCACCAACTGATACACCGCAAACCCTGTGGGAGCGAGCAAGCTCGCTCCCACACATATTGTCCCCCGATTTTCAGGATTGCCCATGTCCAGCCAGTTCCCCGAAGCACGTCCACGCCGTCTGCGCCGCAATGCGAGCCTGCGCAGTCTGTTCCAGGAAACCGAATTCAGCCTGAACGACCTGGTGCTGCCGATTTTCGTCGAAGAAGAAATCGATGACTTCGTGCCGATCAAAAGCATGCCGGGTGTGATGCGCATTCCCGAGTCGAAACTGGCCGGCGAGATCGAGCGCTATGCCCGCGCCGGGATCAAGTCGGTGATGACGTTCGGCGTGTCCCATCATCTTGACGGTAATGGCAGCGATACCTGGCGCGAGGATGGTCTGGTTTCGCGCATGTCGCGCATCGCCAAGGATGCGGTGCCGGACATGATCGTCATGTCCGACACCTGCTTCTGCGAGTACACCGATCACGGCCATTGCGGCGTGCTGCACAACCATGAAGTCGACAACGATCAGACCCTGATCAACCTCGGCAAGCAAGCGGTGGCGGCAGCCAGCGCCGGGGCTGATGTGATTGCGCCTTCGGCGGCCATGGACGGGCAGGTCCAGGCGATTCGTCGGGCGCTCGATCAGGCCGGGTTTACCCAGACGGCGATCATGGCCTATTCGACCAAATTCGCTTCGGCCCTTTACGGCCCGTTCCGCGAAGCCGGCGGCAGCGCGCTCAAGGGTGATCGCAAAAGCTATCAGATGAACCCGATGAACCGCCGCGAGGCGCTGCGCGAATCGCTGCTGGACGAACAGGAAGGCGCCGATGCGCTGATGGTCAAACCGGCAGGTGCGTACCTGGACATCATCCGCGACATCCGCGAAGCCTCGCGTTTGCCGCTGTCGGCTTATCAGGTCAGCGGCGAGTACGCGATGATCAAGTTCGCCGCGCAAGCTGGCGCCATCGATGAAGACCGTGTGGTGCGCGAGAGCCTCGGGGCAATCAAGCGGGCCGGGGCGGATTTGATTTTCACCTACTTTGCGATGGATCTGGCGTTGGCGGGGATCTGACCTCACCACAAAAAAACTGTGGGAGCCAGCCTGCTGGCGATTGCGGCGTGTCAGACACATAGATGCTAAATGTGCTGCCGCCATCGCCAGCAGGCTGGCTCCCACAGGGGGATGGGGTGTTTTTCAGGATGCGCCAAAAAACGGCCGAATCCCCTGATGACTGAAATACCGCTCAATCACCTTCGGATCGGAACTCGTCTCGGCAATCGCCACATAGGTATCGGGCCGCAACAGGTAAAAGCCGTTGCGCCCCAGGCCCGCGGTTTCAAACGCCGGTCGCCAGTCGAACACATGCAGCGGCAAATGATGCTCGTTGCACCAGGCGATCATCTCGTCACTGGTGTCGCCATACACATGCACCTGCCAGCCCGCACACTTCAACGATTCGAAATTGTCGCCCTCGCCATCGTGCGCCCAAGGCAGGCGGTCGCCGCCATGGACGTGTCCGGCAACACCCGTGCTCAACGGCATGCCCCGGTAATTCAGGGTGATTTGCGAGACCGTGCGGAAGAGGAATTCGCGGGAGGTTTCAAACGAAGCCATTTTCGGAATCAGGAACGGCGCCAAGCGCGTGCGCAGCAGGTCGGCGATGCGGCCTTCGGCGGTGGCGAACGTGAAGACCCGGTCGGTGGTGGCCACCAGTTTGCGGGCAAACGCGATGCGCTCGGTTTCGTAGGTGGCGAGCAATTTGGCCTCGGCACCGCCGCTCAATACGGCCGCGAGCTTCCAGGCCAGGTTGATCGCATCGCCAATGCCGGTATTCATGCCCTGGCCGCCGGCGGGGCTATGCACATGGGCCGCGTCGCCCAGTAGAAACGCGCGTCCGGTGCGGAAGTGATCCGCCACCCGATGATGCACGCGATAGGTCGAGAACCAGTTCACTTGCTCGATCTTCACCTTCATGTGCTCGATGGCCTGGCTGCTGACGTCTTCGAATCGCAGGGTTTCGGCGTGCTCGGCGCGTTCGTCGCGCACCGTGCCGATCAAGCGCGCACGGCCTTGGCCGTCCAACGGGAACACGGCGAGGAAATCCGCTTCATCGAGATCCAGGTGCAGTTCGCCATTGGCCGTCGGTCCGCTGGTCTGCACATCGGCAACATAGAAAATCTGCTGATAAGTCCCACCGGGAAACCCGGTGTCGAGGGTTTTGCGCACGATTGAACGAGCGCCGTCGCAACCGGCGAGATAACAGGTCTGACAGGTTTCCTGCTGGCCGTCGGGCAGGCGCAACGTGGCGGTGATGCCATCGCCGGTTTCCTCGAAACCGAGCAACTCGGTGTCGCGCTCGACAGTAATGCCGAAGGTGGCGAGGCGTTCGATCAGCAGACGTTCGTGTTCATCCTGCGGGAAGATTTCGAGGAACGCGTAGGGCGTGAGGCCTTCGCCGACCCGGCTCAGCGGCAGGCGCACCACAGGCTTGCCCTTGACCCAGAAATTGGCCGCCGCCACGCGGTGGCCTTTTTCCACGATAGCGTCGGCAAGGCCGAGCTGGCGATACAACTCCAGCGTTCGCGCCTGTACGGCCAACGCCCGGGACGTGGTGCCGGGTGTCGAGGTTTTATCGAGAATCCGCACGCGGATTCCCAGTTTGCTCAGCCACAGTGCCAGTACCAGCCCGGTCGGCCCGGCGCCGATGATCAACACGTCGCTACGCTGCATGAGCCTGTCCTCCTTTCCGTGTGCAGCAAGTATGGTCCAGCCTTGCGGGGCGGCCAGGTTGGCCGCCAAACGGAAATGATCGACAGGCAATGCATTCAGCGATCAGAAGTCGATCGTGCCCGACAACTTCGCCGTCCGTGGTTCACCCTGGGTCAGGAAGCCGCCCTGGGCCGATTCCCAGTACTCCTTGTTGGCCACGTTCTCGACGTTGAAGCGCAAGGTCACGTCTTTTTCCTGAACCCTGAAGGCATACCGCGCACCAGCGTCGAAGCGGTTCCAGGTCGGCAGGCTGAGGTTGTTCGCCGCGTCGGCATACTGACCGCCGGTGCGCAACATCCGCCCGTTGAGGGCGACGCCTTGCAGGCCGGGGACATCCCAATCGACGCTGGCGTTGAACTGGAAGGTCGGTACGCCGATGGCGTGGTTGCCGTCGTTGAGGCCGTCCTGGGTTTTTTTCAGTTCGGTGTCCATGACCGTCACGCCACTGAGCAGGCGCAGGCCTTCAAGCGGTTCGCCGAACACGTTGAGCTCCACACCTTTGTTTACCTGCTCACCGTCGTGAATGAACTCTGCCGTGGTGGCATCGATGGCTTGGGTGTAGCCATCCGCCGGTTGCTCGATGCGATACACACCGAGAGTGGCGCCATAGGTTCCCATGTCGACTTTCACGCCGGCTTCGATCTGTTTGGAACGGGCCGGTGAAAAGGCTTCGTTACCGTTGACCACCACGCGCGAGCCGGCAGTGGTCGGCGCAATCGGACCTTCGGCCAGGCCTTCGATGCGGTTGGCGTAGAACGACACGTGTTCCCACGGCTTGAACACGATGCCGTAGACCGGAGTGGTGATCGATTTGTCGTAGTTGGACGTGCGCGGCCCGGAACCATAAGCGTAGTTCTGCACCACCAGTTGCTGACGCCGCACACCGACGGTCACCAGCAACCGGTCATCCATGAAGCCCAGGGTGTCGGAGGCCGCGCCACTGCGGGCGAAGGTTTTGCCGGTGATGCCGGGATCGTGCAAGTCGCCGCCGGAGAAGCCAGGCTGGGGCGCCGGCACGTCTACAGGGTGATAAATGTTGTTCGGGTATTGAGTCAGGTCAAAATCGAAGGCGTTGCGCTGTTGGGTCCAGACGCCCGCCAGGCCAAGGTTGAGTTGGTGGGTGACCGGGCCGGTGGCGAATCTGCCACGCAGGCCACCCATGGCGCTGGTGTTGTCCTCGTCATGGGGAATGAACGAGCCGGAGGTGGTGGAGCTGCCATCGTTACCGACCAGGGTGGTGCCGTCGTAGTTGCCGACCTCGCGAGTGTGCTTGGCGCCGGCAGCGACATAGGCCGTCCAGCTCTCGTTCAGGTCGTATTCGGCGCGCAGCATGCCGAAGGTGTCTTCGATCTGGCTGAAGCCCCACTTCTGCGCGTAGTTGGTGTCGGCCGATGGCGCATCCGGGATGTGCGTGGTATTGCCCAGGTTCACCGAGCTGCGGCCAGCGTTGATGCGTTCCTTGGAATAGATGAAGTCGCCGGAAATGCGCAGGGCATCACCGCGGTAGTCCAGGCCGATGGCGAACAGCTTGGAGCGCTGGTTTTCATCGTCGATGGCGGTGTCGCCTTCGCGCTGGGACAGGTTGATCCGCGCACCGAAGCGGTTGTCTTCGCCAAAGCGCTGACCGACATCGATGTGCTCGCCGATGCGGCCGTCATCGCTGATGTCCATGGTGAAGCGTCGCAAGGGCGTATCGACGGCGCGCTTGGGTTGCACGTTGACGCCGCCGCCGATGCCGGAGCCGGACGGGGTCACGCCGTTGATGAAAGCGTTCGGGCCTTTGAACACTTCGACGCGCTCCAGGGCATCGGTGGAAATGATCTGCCGCGGCAGGATGCCGTACAGGCCATTGAAGGAAATATCGTCGCCGTTGAGCGGCAGGCCGCGGATCATGAAGGTCTGCGCCTGGTTGGAAAACCCGGAGGCCTGGCGTACCGACGAATCGTTGAGCAGTACATCACCGACGTTTTCGGCTTGCTGGTCGCGGATCAGTTCTTCGGTGTAGGCGGTGACGCTGAAGGGCACGTCCATGATGTCCTGGTTGCCCAGCACGCCCAGTTGCCCGCCCCGTGCGACTTGCCCCCCGGCATACACCGGAGGCAGATCCGGTGGCACCGGGGCTTCGGCGTTGACGTTGACATCGCCCAGCACTAGCGGTTTTCCTTCGGTGGGTTCGGGCGTTGCCGCATAGGCTGTCATGGACATTGAGCAGAGCAGGGCGAGCAGGGTCGGGCGAAAAGGAACGCAGGGAAGGGCTGGAGAAGTCATGGTCCGGTCCTGGGCGGCGCGCCGCCGATAGGTAAGTTGGAACGGCGCGGGTACTCCTTGCGCAAATGCGACTCCAGATACAAATGGTAGTTGTTCCCAAATGTATTGCAA
This sequence comes from Pseudomonas sp. MAG733B, assembly GCF_036884845.1. NCBI lineage: Bacteria > Pseudomonadati > Pseudomonadota > Gammaproteobacteria > Pseudomonadales > Pseudomonadaceae > Pseudomonas > Pseudomonas sp. MAG733B. The sequence continues at coordinate 5,120,890 of NZ_CP145732.1, read as the reverse complement.
AAACCGTTTGTCATTACGGTGTGCAGGTAAAGATTTGGAGGCGAATGGGCTTCAGGTCTGTGTCAGTCTCAAGGAACAGCGGCGCTGCACGAGGGTCATAGCCAGCACCATGCCATCGGCCTTATCGTCGACCCGGCGCATCGAATGACCAGGAGCCACATGCACGCCCATCGATTGATCATGAGCCTCGCCGCGTTGTTGGTGCTCGCCGGTTGCAGCAGTCAACGGACCCAGGAGCCACCGGCGCGCAAACCCGCCGAGGTCAAGGCGGAAATCGTGCGCCTGCTACCGGCGAAAACCGTCGACCGCCAGGGCTGGGCCACGGATATCTATGCGGCGTTTGCCGCGCAGAACATCGCGCCGACCACGCAAAACCTCTGTGCGGTACTGGCCGTCACCGAGCAGGAGTCGACCTTTCAGGTTGATCCCACGGTGCCCGGCCTGGGCAAGATCGCCCGTGACGAGATCGACCGCCGGGCAGCCTCGGCGCACATTCCCGGTCTATTGGTCAGTGGCGCGCTGCGGGTCAATTCGCCCAATGGCAAAACCTACAGCGACCGCTTGAATGCGGCGCGCAGCGAGAAGGAGCTGAGCGCGATTTTCGATGATTTCATCGGCATGGTGCCCATGGGCAAGACGCTGTTCGCAGGCTTCAACCCGGTGCACACCGGCGGGCCAATGCAGGTCAGCATCGAGTTTGCCGAGCAACAGGCCAAGGATTATCCCTACCCGGTGGACGGTTCGATCCGCCGTGAAGTCTTTACCCGTCGTGGCGGGATGTACTTCGGCATCGCCCATTTGCTCGGCTATCCGGTGAATTACCCGCAGCCGTTGTATCGCTTCGCCGATTTCAACGCCGGTTGGTACGCCAGCCGCAATGCCGCGTTCCAGAATGCTGTGAGTCGGGCTTCGGGCATCCCTCTGGCGCTGGATGGCGACCTCGTTCGCTACGGTTCGATCATGCCCGGCACCACGGAACTGGCGGTGCGCACCCTCGGCAAGCAACTGGACATGCGCAATCCGACAATCAGGGATCAACTGGAGGAGGGCAACACGCTGGCGTTCGAGAACAGCAAGCTCTATCAGCGCGTCTTTGCATTGGCGGAAAAGGCTGAAGGGCGGCCACTGCCCCGCGCGGTACTGCCGGGGATCGTGCTGCAAAGCCCGAAAATCACCCGCAAACTCACCACGGCATGGTTTGCCAAACGGGTCGATGAGCGTTACCAGCGCTGCATGGCGCGCTGACACAGACCTGAAAAAAAGCATGAAAAAGCCCGGCTGATCAGGCCGGGCTTTTTGTTGGGTGTTGCGGTGAAGCGATTTGCTTAGGCGACGGCGTTGCCTTTCAGGCGATCAGAGCCATCGGCGGCAACTTCATTGCCTTTCAGGCGATCCGAGCCATCGGCGGCGACGGTGTTGCCTTGCAGACGATCCGAACCATCGGCGGCGACGGTGTTGCCTTGCAGGCGATCAGAACCATCAGCAGCCACTTCGTTACCTTTCAAACGATCCGAACCATCGGCAGCGACGCGGTTTTCGATCAGGCGATCAGAACCGCCTTCAGCCACACGATTCTGGATCAGACGATCCGAACCACCTTCAGCCACACGGCTTTCGATCAGACGATCCGCGCCGCCTTCAGCGACTACGGGTTGAGCAGAAGTTGCGGCGAAAGCGTTAACTGCGAAGATCGAGAAAGCGATGCTGATGATGGTTTGGCGTTTCATGATCGTGTGCTCCGGGGTGTAATGGGTTGGTATGGAGCTGATGTTACGCCGCGCAATTTTTAAGAGAACTTCATTGACGTGATTGTGAACATCGACGGCATTGATAGAGCGAGCGACATACCTGTCGTGCGGCTGATGATGCCGCTCAGAGCACTTTCACCGCGCGCCCGATGAACTGAATCGGCCCGGTCGGTTTGCCGATCGGCGAGCCATTGGGGTTTTCCAGGGTCAGTTCGAATAACTGGTTCGGTTCCAAGGGCGGCAATTTATCCAGCGGCACCGAGAGTGTTTGACCCGGTTTCACCAAACCGAGGGACACCGGCCCCTGCCAGCCTTCGCCTTTGGTCCAGAATTCCAGCGCCTTGTCTGCGGGCACCTCCACAACGCCCAGCGGGATCAACTGGATTTCCCTCAGGTTGCTGGCCTGGATCACCCAGCCCGGAGCCTTGTCCTGCGGGGCGACCAGCACCACGAGGTAGGTCGGTTTGACCGTGGTTTGCGTCAGCAACATCGTGCCGAGCAAAAGCGTCGCGGCCAGCCCGGCACCGGCGAGCCCACGCCACAGCGGCAAGCGGTTCCACCAGGACGCCGCCGTTGGTTGGCGGTTCAGGGCATTCAGGCTGCGTTCGATGCGCCGCCACAAATGTGTCGATGGAGTGTACGGTTCGGCCAGTTCGGTCAGGCCCAGCAAGCGGCGTTCCCAGGTGTCTATCGCGGTGCGCAGCCCGATATCGCTGTGCAGGCGTCGCTGAACTTCCGTTCTCTGTTCGGCCGACAGCGTCCCCAGCACGTATTCACTGGCCAGTTCATCGAGCGCTTCCGGGGTTTCGTCGGTGGGTCTGGTGATCATCCCATGCACTCCCGCAATGCCGTCAGGCTCCGCTTGATCCAGGCTTTGACGGTGCCCAGCGGGGTACCGAGTTTGTGTGAAATCTGCGCGTGGGAATAGCCGTCGACGTAGGCGTGCACAATGCAACTGCGTCGCGCCGGTTCCAGTTGTTCCAGGCACAGATGGATGCGTGCCGAGTGTTCCTGTATTTCGAAGGTTTCCACGTCGTCCGGCAGATCGACATCGCCCTGCACCTCGCGGCTGTGATCACGCAGGTGGTTGAGTGCCAGATGCCGGGTCACGCTGAACATCCAGCCTCTGGCCGAACCCCGCGCCGGGTCAAAACGCCCGGCGCCGCTCCAGATCTTCAGGAACGCATCGTGGACGATGTCCTCGGCCAGCGCCGTGTCGCGCACCAGACGCTTGGCCACTCCCAGCAACCGCGGGCTCTCCTGCACATACAAATCGCGCAGGGCCTGACGCTCACCGCGAGCGCAGCGAGCCAGGTGCTGTTCGTAATCAAAAAGCGGTTCGGGCAGGGACACTGTTCTCGGCCGGCAATGGGGTGAAATGTCGAATGCAATCTAGCAAACAAACGGCACTCCTGTAGGAGCAACGCGGCTCCCCCAGGAGGTCCAGTCGGATTCCGGGCCTCAACTGGCCGCCCAGAAAATATAATCCGCCTGATACTTCACCACTTCCTGCTTGCCCTTGTTGGCCGTCGTGCACTCGGTGCCCGGCGCGACGCCACCCTTGAGGGCAACACGCTGGATGTAACTCACGCCGCTCATGGCGCCTTTGCCTTCGGCCGGGTTGGCCTTGACCAATTGGTACGGCAGGTTGCCCGGACTCGATGGCGCGACAGCCAATTGGGTGCCCGTGACTTTCGACCCGTCCTTGGCTTGCCAGGTGGCCGGTGGTCCGAAATAGGTGCCAACCTGCTTGCCGCTGCGATCATTGAGCACGGCTTTGGGGCCGACGAAGGTCCATTCGGTCTGGCCGGCTGCGTTGGCTTTGTCCCGGCACTCGTAGGTAATCTCGCCGACCCCGGTGGTTTCCATGGCGACCTTGTGCCCCTCCGGTACCTTGATGCTGTCGGGCAGGCCGGTCTGGGCGTAGGCCGCAGGGATGGCGGTGAACAATCCGACAAGGCAAATCAGCTGTTTGGCGTTCATCAAAAGCTCTCCGAAAGTAAGTACTGCGCTCGATAGCAACAGGGGCTGCTACAGGTACTACCCTTGGCTAAGCGTTTTGGATGCAGTGCGCCGAAGAAATTTTTCAACGGGGTCTGAGTCAGCTACTAAAGAGCAACCCAAGGAGGTGTGTATGTATCAGCTCTATGGTCATAAGAATTCGGGCGCGGCGGCGATCGAGGCCGCACTGGAGCTGTGTGAGATTCCTTATCGTTTCATCGATGTCGAGTCATCCCCGGAGGCCGCCCAGGCCCTGGAAAAGCTCAACCCGCTCAAGCAGATCCCCACGCTGCAACTGCCCGATGGCGGCATCCTCACCGAGAGCGCCGCGATCCTGATTCATCTCGGGATGATGTTTCCCCGCTCGAAGTTATTGCCGTATGAAGCCGCCGAACGAGACCAGGTCATTCGCGGGATGGTGTACATCGTCAGCAATTGTTATGCGGCCATTGGCATCATCGATTACCCCGAACGCTGGCTGGTCAGGGCGGATGAGGCGTCGCGAGAAAATCTCATGGCTGGCGCCCGGCAGCGTCTTCACTGGAGTTGGGAAGTGTTTGCCGACCAGTTTTCCGCTGAGCTGTATCTGGAGGACGAAAAACCTGGTGCACTGGATGTGCTGGCCGCGGTGATTACGCGATGGGCCGGGAGCCGGGAGCATTTGCGCACGACCCGACCGGGGTTTTTCGCGTGGCTGGAACGCATTGATCGGCATCCGACACTGGCACCGGTCTTCGCCCGGCATTGGCCCGCGCCCTTGTAGGAGCAAGGCTTGCCCGCGATGAACGATGACTCGGTTGGCCTGAAAACCGAGGTGCCTCAATCGCGGGCAAGCCTTGCTCCTACAGGACTCGCATTACTCGCCGCGAATGTACTGCTCCAGCTGACGAATCAATTCAGCCTGTTCGGCGATGGCTTCCTTGACCAGGTCACCGATCGAGAGCAGGCCGATCAACTTGCCGTTTTCCACCACCGGCAGGTGACGCAAGCGTCTGTCGGACATGATGCCCAGGCAGGTGTCGACGGTCTGGTGGGTGTCCACGGTGATCACCGGCGACACCATGATGTCGCGCACCGGCGTACCCACCGAAGAACGGCCATGCAGCACCAGTTTGCGCGCGTAGTCCCGTTCGCTGATGATGCCCAGCACTTGGTCGTTTTCCACCACCAGCAAGGCACCGACGTTCTTTTCGGCCATTTTCATCAGCGCTTCGAGCACCATGTGATCCGGCTTGATCTGGTGCACTTCCTGGTTTTTCTGATCTTTCAGCTTGAGCAGTTGCGCGACGGTTTTCATGGCGGTTTCCCGGGTGTTGTCGTTGTTATTGAAGAATCGTAGACGCAAGCGTTCAGGGCAAGGGCGAAAGCGGCAGATAACACTCAAAAAACGTCATTCGGCGGTTTTTCTTGCGTAATCCTCGAAAAGATCACGCGTAGAATCATCACCCTGAATCAAATCTGAGGTTTGCAGTGGTGGATTTACCGCAGGGCTTCGTCCTGACCCGGCATTGGCGCGATACCCCGGCCGGCACGGAAGTCGAGTTCTGGCTGGCGACCGACAGCGGTCCGCGACGCATCCGCCTGCCTCATCAGCCGTCGGTGGCGTTCATTCCGGCCGCGCAGCGTGAACAGGCCGAGGCGCTGTTACACGACGAGAAAAACATCGAGCTCAAAACCCTGGCCCTGCTGGATTTCGAACATCGCCCGGTACTCGGTTTGTATTGCCGGCAACACGGGCAGTTGATGCGCCTGGAAACTGCGCTGCGCCGGGCCGGCATCGAGGTGTACGAAGCTGACGTGCGCCCGCCGGAGCGCTACATGATGGAGCGCTTCATCACCGCACCGGTACGTTTTGGCGGGACGCCGGGGGCCGATGGCCTGGTGCTCGATGCACAGATGAAACCCGATCCCGATTACCGGCCGAGCCTGAAACTGGTGTCGCTGGACATCGAAACCACCGCGCAGGGTGATTTGTATTCCATCGCCCTGGAAGGCTGCGGCGAGCGCCAGGTGTACATGCTCGGCCCGGCCAACGGCGACGACAGCGAGGTGGATTTCCAGCTCGAATACTGCGAATCGCGAACCCTGCTGCTGAAAAAACTCAACGACTGGTTCGCCCAACATGACCCCGATGCGATCATCGGCTGGAACGTCGTGCAGTTCGACCTGCGGGTGCTGCACGAACACGCCCGGCGCCTGGCAGTACCGCTGAAACTGGGGCGTGGCGGCGATGAAATGCAGTGGCGCGAACACGGCAGCGGCAACCATTACTTTGCGTCCGCCGCTGGCCGGCTGATCATCGACGGCATCGAAGCCCTGCGTTCGGCAACCTGGAGCTTCCCGTCGTTCAGCCTGGAAAACGTCGCGCAAACCCTGCTGGGCGAAGGCAAGTCCATCGATACCCCTTACCAGCGCATGGACGAAATCAACCGCATGTTCGCCGAGGACAAACCAGCGCTGGCCAAGTACAACCTCAAGGACTGCGAACTGGTCACGCGGATCTTCGCCAAGACCGAGTTGCTGACGTTCCTGCTGGAACGGGCCAGCGTCACCGGTTTGCCGGTGGACCGCATGGGCGGTTCGGTCGCGGCGTTCACGCATCTGTATATGCCATTGATGCACCGCCAGGGCTTCGTCGCGCCGAATCTGGGCAGTAAGCCAGCGCAAGCCAGCCCCGGTGGTTTTGTCATGGACTCGCAACCGGGCCTGTACGAATCGGTGCTGGTGTTCGACTACAAAAGCCTCTACCCGTCGATCATCCGCACGTTCCTCATCGACCCGGTGGGGCTGATCGAAGGGCTCAAGCATCCTGACGATGCCGACTCGGTGCCGGGCTTTCGCGGGGCGCGGTTTTCCCGCACGCGGCATTGTTTGCCGGCCATCGTCTCGCGGGTCGCCGAGGGCCGGGAAACCGCCAAGCGCGAACACAACGCGCCGCTGTCGCAGGCGCTGAAGATCATCATGAACGCCTTTTACGGCGTGCTCGGTTCCAGCGGTTGCCGCTTTTTCGATACGCGTCTGGCGTCATCCATTACCTTGCGCGGCCACGAGATCATGTTGCGCACCCGCCAGTTGATCGAAGCCCAGGGCCACACGGTGATTTACGGCGACACCGACTCGACCTTCGTCTGGCTGCGCCGCGCCCACGGCCAACAGGAAGCCACGCAGATCGGCCAGGCGCTGGTGGACCACGTCAATCAATGGTGGCGTGCGCATGTGCGGCAGGAATACGGCCTGGAAAGTGCGCTGGAGCTGCAATACGAAACCCACTACAAACGCTTCCTGATGCCGACCATTCGCGGTGCGGAAGAGGGCAGCAAGAAGCGTTATGCCGGACTGGTCACCCGCGCTGATGGCACCGACGAGATGATCTACAAAGGCCTGGAAACCGTGCGCACCGACTGGTCGCTGCTGGCCCGGCAGTTCCAGCAAGAGCTGTATTCAATGATCTTCCACCGCAAACCATATCAGGACTACGTGCGCGACTACGTGCGCAAGACCCTGGCCGGTGAGTTCGACGATCGCCTGATCTACCGCAAGCGCCTGCGCCGCACCCTCGACGACTATCAGCGTAACGTGCCGCCGCATGTGCGGGCGGCGCGCATCGCCGACGAATACAACGACCGGCAGGGCCGCCCAAGGCAGTACCAGAACGGTGGCTGGATCAGCTACGTGATCACCGTCGCCGGCCCCGAGCCGCTGGAAATCCGCAGCGCACCCATCGATTACGATCACTACATCAGCAAACAGCTGCAACCGGTGGCGGACGCGATCCTGCCGTTTGTCGATGACGATTTCTCAACCCTGATTGGTGGGCAACTGGGCTTGTTTTGAGTCCATCAGCGACAACGTCCAGTCATCCAGAATGCCGTGGAAGTACTGGTTCAAGGCTTGGTGGAACGGGCTGTCATCGGCGGCGACCTGGGCGAACAGGGTCATCGATGAATGAAATTTCAGGTCATCGGGATGACCGAAAATCGCCGCCACCGAACGTTGCTCGATGTTCAGCACTTCCTGTGTGCAGGTGCGCAACCGGGCACCCAACAGGGGGTGATCAAGGTAGGCCTGCGCTTCTTCCCGGGAGCGGATGGCGTAGCGTCGGGACATTTCGCTGCCGCCCAGCCCGGCAAACTGCGGAAAGACGAACCACATCCAGTGACTGCGTTTGTGGCCGGTATTCAGTTCGGCCTGGACCCGGTCGAACACCGGGTCTTGCGCCTGGATAAAGCGTTGCAGGTTAAAGTCGTCCGGTTGATCGGTGCTTCTCATGTCGAAGCCCTCTGACAGCGTGATGGCTCAGACCATGGCCAGCCGCTGCTTGCGTTTGGGCGCGTGAAACGCTTGGTCCAGCGCCTCCAGATCCCCAGCTTCCAGTTGCAACTGCGCTGCTTGCGCATTGAGTCGTACGTGTTCGGGGCGGACCGCCTTGGGGATGGCAATCACTCCGTCCTGCCGCAGCAGCCATGCCAGCGATACCTGGGCTGGCGTCATGCCGTGCCGGGCAGCCACTTGTTTGAGCGTAGCGTTGGCGAGCATCTTGCCGCCCTGACCGATCGGGCAGTAGGCCATGACCGGCATCTGGTGCTGCTGGCACCAGGGCAATAGATCAAATTCTATGCCACGTTCTTCCAGGTTGTAGAGCACCTGATTGGTGGCGCAGGCCGGGGCGTTCAGTTCCTGCAGATCATTGACGTCGAAATTGGACACGCCCCAGCGGCCGATCTTGCCCGCTTCGCGCAGGCGTTCGAAGGCTTCGACGGTTTCTTCCAGCGGGTACTGGCCGCGCCAGTGCAATAGATACAGATCGATATGGTCAGTCTTGAGCCTACGCAGGCTGCGCTCGCACGCTTCGGGGACGCCTTTGTGGCTGGCGTTATGTGGGTAGACCTTGCTGACGAGGAAGACTTTGTCGCGCTGACCGGCGATGGCTTGCGCCACGACTTGCTCGGCGCCGCCCTCGGCGTACATCTCGGCGGTGTCGATCAGGGTCATGCCCAGTTCGATGCCCTGGCGCAGGGCGGCGACTTCTTCTTTTTGGCGGGTGTGGTCTTCGCCCATCTGCCAGGTGCCTTGGCCGATGACGGGTACGTGGGTGCCGGCCAGTTGTAGCGTGCGCATGCCTGTTTCCTTTTTGCTCGTTACTTTGGTTGGCATCAGGATAGCTGGTGGGTTCCTTTGGTCGAGGACATATCCGTTACAGCTCGCGTACGCAAGCAACCTGACTGCCGGTGATCGATTGCTCACCCCCACCACTGCACTTTTTCCAATTGACCGGCTCTATCCATAGCCGTTGCGGCGAATCCCGCCGCACAGGAATGTGTCAGTCCAATCCCTTATGGTTCGAGTGTTGCCCTTTAACCTTGTCCGCGTTCGCCTGTTGGCCGGTCTGTTGCTGCTCTGCGCCAGCGGCTGCAGTCATCAGCCAGGCAATGACCTTTTCACCCAGATCCGCGAAGGAAAACCCCAGGAATTCCTGCAAACCAGCGTCGACCGCATGGCCACGCTGACCATGCGTGACAACCTCGACAGCCTGTATCTGCTGATGAGCAAGCTCTACCTGCGCAACCCCGATGAACTGAAAAAATCCGGCTTCCTCGACGCCCGCACCGCCGGCAAGCAAGTGCGCATGGCCATCGAGCAGCAACAGCCGTTACCCACCCTGGGCGGAAAAAAAGACCTGGCGGCGTTGCGTTTCGCCATGAGCCCGGAGTTTCTCGGCGACCGGGTCGGGGCGTTCATTTATGCCATCGGCAGCATGCTGGTCACCGCCCACGGCAATCGCCTGGAGTTCTACATGACGGACGCGATCAACCCGACGTTCGTCAGCAACGCCGCGCGCAACATCGAAATCGCCACCTGGATCTTGAGCCAGCGACAGAACAAGGATGGCCAGCCGATGCTGTTCTCCAACGAAATTTCGGAGGAGGGCAGTAACCTGAGTTTTGCCGTGGAGTTCGGCAAGATCGTTGCACGGCTGGACTTGTTGACGCAGATGCTCGATGAGCGCTACCGGCGTATCGGTCTCAATTATGCGCAGAGCCTGCTGTTTCTGAATTTCCTGCCCGTGCAGTGAACTCGCCACAATTTCATGTGGGAGCGGGCTTGCTCGCGAAAGCGGTGGGTCAGCCAGCACATATTTCGCCTGACAGGACGTCTTCGCGAGCAAGCCCGCTCCCACAGGGTGATTTAGCGCCAAGGCATAAAGATAGATCGTATCGATATAACTGGTTATAAGAAAAATCGCTATGCTGCGGGCCAGATTTTCCCTGCGGTCTATGTGGACGTATCAATGGATTTAGTGAACATCGGGTTGGTCGTAGCCGGACTCGTCGTCGGCTTCATCGTCGGCATGACGGGCGTGGGTGGCGGGTCGTTGATGACTCCGATCCTGCTGTGGTTCGGCATCAACCCGGCGACGGCGGTCGGCACGGATTTGCTGTACGCGGCCATCACCAAATCCAGCGGCGTGCTGGTTCACCGGAAGAACAACAACATCGACTGGAAGATCACCGGTTGGCTGACCCTCGGCAGTGTGCCGGCCGTGATGCTGACACTGTGGTTCCTCAGCACGTTGCATTCCAGCCCCGACGCGATGAACGCGATCATCAAGCAAGCCCTGGGCTTTGTTTTGTTCGCCACGGCGCTGGCAATTCTGTTCAAGAAGCGTCTGCTCGATTTCGCCCACAAACGCGCCGGCGGCAATTACAACCCAAGCGGCCCACGCCTCAATGCCATGACCGTCATCACGGGCCTGGTCCTTGGCACCATGGTTGCGTTGACTTCCATCGGCGCCGGCGCCCTGGGCACTGTCGCGTTGTTCATCCTTTATCCGCTATTACCGACCCGCCGCCTGGTCGGCACGGAAATCGCGCACGCCGTGCCGCTGACGCTGGTCGCCGGTCTGGGCCATGCGAGCATGGGCAACATGGATTGGCAGGTGCTGGGTTACTTGCTGGTCGGTTCGCTGCCGGGGATTTACCTGGGTAGCCACCTGACCGGACGCATCTCCGATGAAGTGCTGCGCCCTTGCCTGGCGACGATGCTGGTGCTGATTGGTTACAAGCTGGCCTTTTAACCGGTAGCGGTTGCCGAAACAAACCACCTCGTGCACCGGATAGGTGATACGGTGAAAAGCCAGCCCTCATTCATCACTGAATGACCTCTCGGCATTCCCCGTGATCGACAAGAGGTGGCCTGTGCACACGCTCATTACTGACTATCAATCCGACGCCGGGTACTCTCTCGACACATTGTCGTGACCGCCCCGCCCAAAGACCTGCCGCTGATCCTCAGCGAGCTGCGCGTCGCTACCACCCTGCAGCATCAGGGGCTGGAAAAACGCATTCCATTTCTCACTGCCGACCTGCTGCTCTACACCCGCCTGATCAAAGCCTATTACGGTTTCTACCGGCCACTGGAAAACCTGCTGTTACCGGTGGCGATGAGCATCCCCGACCTCGATTGGCTGATTCGCAGCAAGACACCGTCGCTGGAGGCCGACCTGTATGCCCTCGGGCTGGACGCTGCCGCCATCGACGCCATTCCCCTTTGCCGGTTTTCCCTCCAGACCCGATCCGTTGCCAGCGTGCTGGGCGTGATGTACGTACTGGAAGGCGCAACGCTGGGCGGGCAATCGCTGCGCAGCAAGCTGTACGTGCGCCTGGGTATCGATGAGCGCAACGGCGGGCGGTTTCTGGCGGTGTATGGCACGGCCACCTTGTTGATGTGGCGTGGTTTCCTGACGTGTCTGTATCAGGTACGTCAGCCAGCTCAACGGGTGCAGTCAGTGGTCGCGGCCCAGGCGACCTTCAGGGCGTTCGAAGCCTGGCTCGAACATTGCGAGGTATTGACATGAACCGCCTCACCGACGCGCAACTTGAAGCCGCGCTCGCCGAGTGCGCCAGCGAAGCGATCCGCATCCCGGGAACAATCCAGCCCCATGGCGTGCTGTTGGCCATGAGTGAGCCCGGGTTGATCATCCAGCAGATCAGCCGCAATTGCGCTTCGTTGCTCGGTTGGACGACGGGTGCATTACTGCAACAGCCTTTGCAGTTGCTTGCGGGTATCACGACAACCGACCAGGTCCGCCGGGCGATACGGCTGAATGATCTGGAAGATGCCAACCCCTTGCTGCTGGAGATCAACGGGCAGCGCTTCACCGGATCGCTCAACCGCCATGACGGCATGCTGATACTTGAACTGGAACCGGTGCAGGACACGACGCAGGACAACGGCGCCATCCTGTTACGGGCGCTGCGGCGGATGCAGGCAGCCGCGACCCTCGACGCCTTGTACAGCGTCAGCGTCGACGAAATCCGGCGCCTCACCGGGTTCGACCGGGTGATGCTTTATCGCTTTGAGCCGGCAGGACATGGGCAAGTCCTCAGCGAGGCGCTGGGCGGGAAAATGCCTGGTTACCTGGGGCAATGTTTCCCCGCTTCCGACATTCCACCGCAGGCCCGTGAACTGTATCGGCTGAACTGGATCCGGGTGATCCCCGACGCGCAGTATCTACCGGTGCCGATTCTTCCGCCGTTGCGCCCGGACACCGGACAACCGCTGGACCTGGGTTTTGCGGTGTTGCGCAGCGTGTCGCCGGTGCACTGTCAGTACCTGGAAAACATGGGCGTGCGGGCCTCCATGAGCCTGTCGCTGCTGGAGGGCGATCGGCTTTGGGGGTTGATCACCTGCGCTCACCCGGAACCGCTGTTGGTCAGTCATTCACTGCGCACGATGTGCACCGCTATCGCGCAGTTGCTCAGTGTGCAAATCAGCGCGTTGCAAACTCGCGACGAGCAGTACCAGCGGGCGCAGAAATCCCGCCTGATCGATGAACTGAGCAACGCCATGCAGCAGGCTGAACGCGATGTACTGGAGGGACTGCTCACCCAGCCGCAGCAACTGCTGGACCTGACGGCGGCCGGTGGTGTGGCGGTGCTGATTGAAGATCGCTTGCAGATGTTTGGCGAGTGTCCGACCGTCGAACAGGTGCGCGCGCTTCATCTGTGGGTTCGCGAGCAGTGCCTGGAAAGCGCCGACCCTTTGCTGACCAACCACCTGCAAGGCCGACACGGCGCCAGTGCGCTGTACAGCGACGTGGCCAGTGGGCTGCTGGCCTTCGTGCTGCCCAAACCGGTGGACAACGCGGTCATGTGGTTTCGCCCGCAACTGCGCTCGAGCATGCAATGGAGCGGCAACCCCGAAGAGCATTTCACCGGAGGCGACAGCGTTGGCAGCGGGCTACGGCCGCGCACCTCGTTTGCCCTGTGGGAACAACAAGTGGAGGGCCGGGCGCGGGAGTGGAGCGAGGCGGATGCCTACGCGGTCAGGGAGTTGCGCCGTTGTGCGATTGAAAATGACCTGGCCCGTCAGGTCCATCGTGAACACGAAGCCGTTCGTGTGCGCGACGAGCTGGTGGCGGTTGTTTCCCATGACCTGCGCAACCCGATGTCGATCATCATCATGCAATGCGGAATGATGCAGCGCCTGGTGGCCCGGGATGAGGGCAAGAACACCGTGCGCATGAGCGCGGCTTTGGGTTCCGTGGAAGACGCCACCGGGCGGATGAACAAGCTGATCGCCGACCTGCTGGACAAGTCGAAACTCGACGCCGGGCAGTACCCGCTCGAATGCCAGCCACTGGATGTCGTCGATGTTCTGCACAAAGCGTGTGCCTTGCTCGTGACCCTCTCGTCCGACAAAAACATCGAGCTCAATTGCTCCAGTTCTGCAGGATTGAGCGTCGAAGCCGACCCGCAGCGGCTGTTCCAGGTGCTGTCGAACCTGTTGGGCAACGCCATCAAATTCACCCCGGCCGGCGGACGAATCGACCTCGACGCCTGGCAAGTGGACGACAAGGTGATGGTCTCGGTACGCGACAACGGCGGCGGCATTCACGCGGAGCATATGCCGCACATTTTCGAACGCTACTGGACGATCCGTGAAGGCAATCCCAACGGCAGCGGCCTGGGGTTGTACATCTGCCGCAGCATCGTGCAGGCCCACGGCGGGGAACTTTGGGCGCAGAGCGAACCGGGGGAGGGCAGCGTGTTTACCTTTTCCATCCCGGTGCGGGTGGCGCTCATAAGCGATCCGCATGGCGTATCAGGTAGTGCTTTGTAATGGTTTCAGATTAGCCAGGCCTGTTGCGCAATGACGTCCCTGACCTAAGCTTGGGGCAAGGCGAATCACATTTGCGAAGCGTCACCGGAACGAACGTCGCAATGCGCAATCATTAGAGCGTGGATATCAAAAGGAGATGCGCATGCTCATCAGGTCACTGACCCTGGCTACCCTGCTGGCTGTCGCCGGCCCCCTGTTCGCCGCCGATGGCGACTCACCGCTGGACATGGACAAGGGCAGGGCCCGGCCGCTGATTGTCATCGCTCCGAGCACGGTTGATCCGACGTGGGTCAGCCTGAAAAAGGCGCTGGATGAGCCGGCCAATCGCAAGGGTTTCACCGATCGCAACATGGTGCTGTACACCGTGCTCAACTTGATGGGCCAGCGCGAAGGCAAAGACCTGGGGCCGCAAGACACGGCGGCATTGATCCGCTCACTGAAGCTGGGCGCCGGCGCCAAGACCAAAGTGATACTGGTCGGCAAGGACGGCGAAAAGAAATTCGAACAATCGGATACCGTCAAGCTGGAAGAGATTTTCGCAGCCGTCGACCAGCTGCCGGCGGCGGAAAAAGAAACCCCGGCGCCAACCGTGGCGACGCCCGCCGCTGAACCTGAACCGGCGGCCAAAGGCGCAAAAAATGGTAAGCCAGCGAAACCGGCGAAACCTACCAAACCGCCTGAAATGCCGGATGACTGATCTTGTAGCAGCTGGCGAAGCCTGCGTCCGGCTGCGCAGCAGTCGTAAAACCTGCAACCGCGTACTTTCAGGTGCACCGCATTCGCCGGATTACGACTGCTTCGCAGCCGGACGCAGCCTCGCAGGCTCGGCAGCTGCTACAGCGAGGGCAGGGCGGTCAGTATTTGATGCGCAATCCTGACCCGCTCCGCATTCGGATAATTCTTGTTCGCCAGAATCACAATCCCCATGTCCTTCGACGGCACAAACGCAACGTATGCCCCAAACCCGCCAGTCGAACCGGTCTTGTTGATCAGCAAGTCTTGCGCTGGCGACTGCGGCGGATTCAGCCATTGGACTTTGTGCGGCTCCATCGCCATCGGCGTCGAGTTGCCCGCCAACAATCGATCCAAAGTGATCGGGTAACGATACAACTCCCAACCGAGACCCTGGGTCAAGTCGTCGACCGTGTAGTAACCGGTATGAGTCAACGCAATCGCCTGCTGCAATGGTTTTTCCAGGCGCGACGGTTTCAGGTTCGCTTCAACAAACGCCAGCAGGTCCGCAGCGCTGGTTTTCACCCCGTATGCCTCGGAATCCAGCGCCCCCGGCCCGACTCGCACCGGTTTTCCGTCTTTGTTGTAGCCCTGGGCATAAAGCCCCATCTGGTCTTGCGGCACTTTCAGGAAGGTGTGTTTCAGGCCGAGTTTCGGCAGCAGGGTGTTCGCCATCACCTCATCGAACGGCTGACCCAGGCTGTGCGCGGCGAGGTAGCCGAACAGGCCGATGCTGGGGTTCGAGTACAGTCGCTGGCTGCCGGGGGCGTAAGCCGGTTTCCACTGTTGGTAGTAGCCGAGCATTTTGTCGGGCGAATCGAATTCGGCCGGGAATTGCAGGGGCAAGCCGCCGGCGCTGTAGGTGCCCAGTTGCAAGGCGCTGATGTTGTCGAAGGCGCTGCCCCGCAAGGCTGGCAGGATGTGACTGGCCTTGTCGTTCAGGGACAGTTTGCCGTTGGCCACAGCATAGGCGGCGAGGGTGGCGGTGTAGGTCTTGCTGACCGAGCCGATCTCGAACAGGGTGTTTTCGGTGACCGGTTTGGCGGGTTCTTTCGATGCCACGCCGTAGTTGAAGAAGTGCTGTTTGCCGTTGACGGTAACGGCCACGGCCATTCCGGCAATGCCTTCTTTCTGCATGACCGGTTTAACAGCGGCATTCACCACCGACTCGATTGGGTCCTGTGCGACGCACTGGCCTGCGGTCAGCAGTCCCAGGCACGCCGCGAGCGTTTTCAGGCGATCCATGTTGATGTTGTCCGTTGTCGATTCATATGCGCGCCATTCTAGAGGTTAAAACCTCGATCTTTAAACCCGAGCCGTTGATTGGCGGCTCGGGTATAGGGCTTTGGGCGCGCTAACGCTGAATCAACGTACCAGGCACGGCCGCTTGTTATCGAACTTCCATCCCGGAATCAAAAACTGCATGGCCACGCTGTCGTCCCGCGCGCCAAGGCCCATGCCTTTGTACAGTTCGTGGGCCTTGGCCACCTGGTCCATGTCCAGTTCTACGCCCAGTCCAGGTTTCTGCGGCACCTGCACGCAACCGTCAACGATTTGCAGCGGGGCCTTGGTCAGGCGCTGGCCATCCTGCCAGATCCAGTGGGTGTCGATGGCCGTGATCTCACCTGGCGCAGCCGCCGCGACGTGGGTGAACATTGCCAGGGAAATGTCGAAGTGGTTGTTGGAATGCGAGCCCCAGGTCAGGCCCCATTCGTGGCACATCTGCGCCACGCGAACCGAACCTTGCATGGTCCAGAAGTGCGGGTCGGCGAGCGGAATGTCGACCGATTGCAACTGGATCGCGTGGCCCATTTCCCGCCAGTCGGTGGCGATCATGTTGGTGGCGGTTTTCAGGCCCGTGGCGCGGCGGAACTCGGCCATGACTTCGCGGCCCGAATAACCGTTTTCCGCACCGCACGGGTCCTCGGCGTAGGCCAGAACGTTGTGCTGATCGCGGCACAGGCGGATCGCTTCCTTCAGGGACCAGGCACCATTCGGATCGAGGGTGATGCGCGCATCGGGGAAGCGTTCGGCGAGGGCGGTGACCGCTTCGATTTCGGCATCGCCGCTGAGCACGCCGCCCTTGAGCTTGAAGTCCTTGAAGCCATATTTCGCGTGGGCGGCGACTGCCAGTTGCACCACGGCGTCGGCGGTCATGGCTTTCTCGTGACGTACGCGGAACCAGTCGTTGTCGGCCTCCGGTTCGCTGCGATAGGCGAGGTCGGTTTCGTTGCGGTCACCGACATAAAACAGGTAACCGAGCATCTTCACTTCGTCGCGTTGCTGGCCTTCACCAAGCAGGGCAGCGACCGGCACGTCCAGATGCTGGCCGAGCAAATCGAGCAGCGCGGCTTCAAGTCCAGTCACCGCGTGAATGGTGATGCGCAGGTCGAAGGTCTGCAAACCGCGACCACCGGCATCACGGTCGGCAAAGGTCTGGCGCACCTGATTGAGGATCTTCTGGTAAGTGCCGATCGGGCTGCCGACCACCAGGCTGCGGGCGTCTTCGAGGGTTTGGCGAATGCGCTCGCCACCCGGTACTTCGCCGACGCCGGTGTGGCCGGCGTTGTCCTTGAGAATCACGATATTGCGGGTGAAAAACGGGCCGTGGGCGCCGCTCAGGTTGAGCAGCATGCCGTCATGGCCGGCCACCGGAACCACCTGCATGCTGGTGATGATCGGGGCTTTGGTGGTGTCTTGTGCGATCATTTTTTTATCCTTTCAAGCGTGACGAGGCGCGGATTCAGCCGATGGGATGGCGGGCGCGGATTTGGGTTTGTTGCGTGCGGCGAAGACAATGATCGCGGCGATGATCGAGGTCGCGGCCAAGCCGTACAGCCCGCCCTGAATCGAACCGGTGCGCTCTTCCAGCAAGCCGAAGGTGGTCGGCGCGACGAAGCCGCCGAGGTTGCCCACCGAGTTGATCAACGCGATGACACCCGCAGCGATGCGTGCATCCAGATAGGCCTGGGGAATCGGCCAGAACAGCGACGACGCCGACTTGAAACCCAGCGCCGCAAAGCAAATCGCAACGAAAGCGAAGATCGGTCCGCCGGTGGTGGACATGAACATCCCGGCAGCAGCAATCAACAATGCGACGGCAACCCAGGCTTGCTGGTGCTTCCACTTGGCCGACAGCGACGCGAAGGCGTACATGCCGATGATCGACAGCAACCATGGAATCGAGTTGAACATGCCGACCTGGAAATCGCTGAGGTCGCCCATCTTCTTGATGATGCTCGGCAGCCAGAACGTCGCGGCGTAGATGGTTAGCTGGATGAAAAAGTAGATCACGCAGAACAGGATGATCTGCCGGTCCTTGAGCAGTTTGCCCAGTGACGGTTTGATCGGCGTCGCGGCTTCGCGGGCCAGTTGTTCGTCGTCGATGGCCTTGACCAGTGCGTCTTGCTCGTCGCGGGTCAGCCATTTGGCGTCGTGAGGTTTGGAGTCCAGCCAGAACCAGACAAAGGCGCACAAGCCCACCGAGAACATGCCCTCGATGAAGTACATCCATTGCCAGCCGTGCATGCCGAATCCGCTGATTTGCAGGAGCAGACCGGACAGCGGGCCGGAGATCAGCGAGGCAATCGCCGAGCCGCTGAGGAAAATCGCGATCGCCTTGCCGCGTTCAACACCGGGCAACCAGCGGGTGAAGTAGTAGATCACCCCGGGAAAGAATCCGGCTTCAGCCACACCCAACAGAAATCGCAGGATGTAGAAGTGGGTTTCGTTCTGGATGAACGCCATGCCCGCCGCGACAAGGCCCCAGGTCAGCATGATGCGGGTCAGCCAGATGCGCGCGCCGACTTTTTGCAGAAGGATGTTGGAGGGCACTTCGAATAGCGCGTAGCCAATGAAGAACAGGCCGGCACCGAAGCCGTAGGCGGCCGCGCCGATGCCCAGGTCGTGTTCCATGTGGGCGCGGACGAAGCCGATGTTCACGCGGTCAATGTAGTTGACGATGAACATGATGACGAACAGCGGCAGGACGTGACGTTTGACTTTGGAGATGGCGGACTTCAGCACGGAATCGGCGTCGTCGTTCATCCCGGAGATGGATGTATTCACTGTGTTTTCTCCCACTCGTTATTTTTATGCGGGGTGTGACGGGTGCTGCGTTGTTGATAGACATCATACAACTAGAATTTTTCGTCCTGCAACAGGGTTTGCCTAACAAAATGGCGATTTGTACCAAAGTAATTGATCTTTTTACGATTTGAGAAAGCGTCGTTTGTGCGTGAAAAGGCCGTTTTGTTGAGTGTTGTCATACAAGTGTAAATAAGTTTTCTTGAGAATCTGGCCGAGCGCGGTGCTACGATTCCGCTAGCTCTGCTTTTGGATGACCGCCATGCAAGAAGACCTCGACGCACCTGCCCGCAAGCGCAGCCACAATCTGGCCCACGATCTGGTGGCCAAGCTGACCCAGAGCATCCTGCTCGGGCAAATGTCGCCCGGCGACAAGCTGCCGTCGGAGAACTCGATTGTTCAGGAGCACGGGGTCAGTCGCACGGTCGTGCGCGAGGCGATCTCGAAATTGCAGGCGTCGGGGCTGGTGGAAACCCGTCACGGCATCGGCACGTTTGTGCTGGAACGTGCGCCGGAGCAGGGGTTACGGCTGAATGTCGATACCGCGCTGGGCGTGCGCAGCATTCTGGAATTGCGCATGGGCCTGGAAACCCAGGCGGCGGCGCTGGCCGCGACTCGCCGAACCGACCAGCAACTGGAGCAGATGCGCGAAGCGCTCGACGACTATCAAAGCCTGCTGGCCAACAACGACAGCTGTGTCGAAGCCGACCGGCGCTTTCACCTGCTGATCGCCGAGGCCACCGGCAACGTGTGCTTCACCGAAATCATGCAACACCTGGGCAGCGCGATGATCCCGCGAACCCGGGTCAACGCGGCCGAACGCGGCGCGGTGGATTTGAGCAAACTCGGGCAACTGGCCAACCTCGAACACGAAGCGATTCTCAACGCCATCAAACGCCAGGACCCGGACGCGGCGCGGGCGGCGATGTGGCTGCATTTGACCAACAGCCGGGACCGGTTTTCGCTGTAGGAGCAAGGCTTGCCCGCGATGGCGTCAAACGCCTCAACACAAATCGTCGATCAAGCCTGCGCCACCTGAACCACCGCTCTACGCTCCAGATTCAACGCCAACACACTGATCAACACCACCACCGCACCCACCCCAACCATCAGCGTCGGTCTCTCGCCCAGCGCAAAAGAAGCAATAAGCATCGCCATCGGCGGCACCAGATACAAGGTCATCGTCGCCCGACTCAAGTCCACATGCGCCAACACATAAGCCCACGCCAGATACGCCAGCGCGCTCGGGAAAATCCCCAAGGCAAACACCGCCAACTGCACACGCAGCGGCGCATTCACCACCTGATCCACCAGCCCCGGCAGAAAAACCAACAACAGCGCGGTCCCGGACCAGACCGTGTAGCACACCAGCGTCAACCCGTCGTAACGCCCGGTGTGATGCTTTTGCAGACCGAAGTAGAGACTCCACGACAGCGCCGCCAGCAGGATCAGCAAACCATGGGCATCGATGCTGCCGAAGCCATGATCCCCGGCCACCACAATTACCACGCCGACCAATCCCAGTATCACGCAGCCCCAACGCCAGAGGCTCACCCGATCCTTGAATACGAAACGCGCCAGCAACGTGCTGAACAGCGGTGTCGTCTGCGCCAGTACGCTCGACGCGCCGGCGCTGACACCTTGTTGGCCGAAATTGATTGCCACGTGATGCAGGCTCACCGCAAAGAAACCCAGCCCGAACAGCAGCGGCAGATCCCGCAGTTTCGGCAGGTGGATACCCCGCCATACCGCGACTACGGCCATGAACACCGAAGCGATCAGAAAGCGCAGCAACGCCAGGTGCACAGGGTCGTAGGCCAGCAATCCGATGTGGATGCCGGTCGGGGAGTAACCCCAGCAGGCCACGACAAACGCCATGGCCAGGATGATTTTCAAGGGGGAGGGCGTGAGTGGATTCATGGTCGTGCACCGGTGGGATATGCACCGAGTATCGGAATCCTGATCGTTCGCCACAACTGACTTATACTGTGCTAACCGTTCACTTTTGGTGATGTATGGAGCTGGCGCAGATTCGCATGTTCAAGACCGTGGCCGAGGTGGGCAGCATTGCCCGTGCCGCCGAGTTGCTGCATTGCGTGCCATCGAATATCACGGCGCGTATCAAGTCGCTGGAAGCAGAGTTGGGTGTCGCGCTGTTTTTGCGTGAGGGGCGCGGATTGCGCATCAGCCCGTCGGGCCAGACCTTTCTGGCCTATGCCTCGAAAATCCTGGCCCTCACCGCCGAGGCCAAACGCGCGGTGGACCCTTCGGCCGATCCGTCCGGGCCATTGCGCATCGGTGCCATCGAGTCTTCTGCCACCGGGCGTTTGCCGCGTTTGCTGGCGAAATTCCACAAGCGTTTCCCGCAAGTGGCGCTGGAGCTGACCACCGGCACTTGGGCCCAGTTGCTCGACGACACGTTCAATCACAAGCTCGACGGCGCAATCGTCGCGGTCGACGTCGAGCGCTCGCAACTCAAGCGCACGCCGATGTACCGCGAAGAGTTGCTGGTGATCGCCTCAACTTCCCTCGGACCGCTGCACGATGTGGCGGACCTGCACGACAAGACCATGTTTCTTTGGCCTCAGGGCTGCCCTTACCGGGCGGCGATGGAGCATTGGTTATTGCGCAACGGGTTGTCGCTGCCGATTGTCAGCCTGGCCAGCTATGGCGCGATTGTCGGTTGCGTCAGCGCCGGTGCCGGCGTGGCGCTGGTGACCAAAGGGGTTTTCGATCAATACGCCAAGGGTGCCGGGTGCGTGGCGTTCGAGTTTCCTGAACTGACGGCAATCGAGAGCCTGTTCTACTGGCATGAAAACGCCGGGGTACACCCGGCGCGGGAAGCATTTGTGGCGATGTTGCGCGAGGAATTCGCTTAGGCGTTCCACCTGTGCAGGAGCTGCCGAAAGCTGCGATCTTTTGATTTTGCTTCTTAAGATCAAAAGATCGCAGCCTTCGGCAGCTCCTACAGGGGGCTTACGTTGCGCTGATATCGCGCATCAGCAGACCGAAATTCAGATCCACCGCATCCGGAATCGGCAAATACACCGTGTGCCCATCCCCCGGTGCAACTTCAATCGCTTCGCTTTTGACGTTCTGCAACTGATGCAAATCAAAGTGAAAGTTGCCCTTGGGCGTCATTAGTTCCATGTGATCAGTTCACCGTGTTGGCCTGGAGCAGGGTGCCGGCGGGGGCGAGCAATTCGGGAGCAATGAGGTTCATGGCGGGTCGATCGCAAAAGCTGCAGAGGGTAAACGCCTGGCCCGAAGGCTTTATTGATCTGGATCTATGCTTGATGAACAAACCGATGGCACTCGCGCGGGCCATCGTGGCCTAAGCATCAGGGCGTACTTCTGCGACCCGGTGGATTGGCATGGATCGGACATGAACGAAGAGACGCTCAAAGACAAATCGCTGGCCGTTTTGCTGTTGCTGGTGAGCATCGCTTTCGTCTGGATTCTGCTGCCGTTTTACGGCGCAGTATTCTGGGCGGTGATCCTCGGAATTCTGTTTGCCCCACTGCAGCGTCAACTGCAATTGAAGTTCGGCTGGCAACGTAACCTCACTTCACTGCTGACCTTGAGCATCTGTCTGTTGATCGCGATCCTGCCAGTGATCATCCTGAGTATCTTCCTGGTTCAGGAAGGCACGGCGCTCTACAAGAACATCGAAAGCGGGGAACTGGATATCGCCGGTTATGTGGCGCAGTTCAAGCACAGCCTGCCGCCGTACTTCCAGCATTTGCTCGATCGCTTCGGCATGGGGGAACTGAACGGCCTGCGCGAGAAAATCATCAAGAGCGCGATGACCGGCAACCAGTTCGTCGCCACCCAGGCCTTCAGTTTTGGTCAGGGTACGTTCGAATTCATCGTCAGCTTTTTCATCATGCTGTACCTGCTGTTTTTCTTTTTGCGCGATGGTGCAGAGCTTGCGCGCAAAGTGCGCATGGCCGTGCCACTGGAGGAAAACCAGAAACGTCGTTTGCAGCTCAAGTTCAACCGGGTGGTGCGGGCCACCGTGAAGGGCAATCTGGTGGTGGCGATCACGCAGGGTGCGTTGGGCGGATTGATTTTCTGGTTTCTGGACATTCCCAGCGCGTTGATCTGGGCAGTGTTGATGGCATTTCTGTCGCTGTTGCCAGCGGTGGGGGCGGGGATTATCTGGGCGCCGGTAGCGGCGTTTTTCCTGTTTACCGGAGCGATCTGGCAAGGGGTGACGCTGGTGTTGTTCGGCGTATTCGTGATTGGCCTGGTAGACAACGTGCTGCGTCCGATCCTGGTGGGCAAGGACACGAAAATGCCGGACTATATGATCCTGATCTCGACCCTCGGCGGCCTGGCAATTTTCGGCCTCAACGGCTTTGTCATCGGCCCGTTGATCGCGGCCCTGTTCATGTCGAGCTGGGCCATTTTCATCGAAACCAAACCGCGGGTTCAGCTGCCTTAGGCGCTGAGTTTGCCTTGCTGGCCGGCGCTGATTTGCTGCGACAACGCCTGGGCGTCGGGCAGTGAGGTGAGCGGGCCGCTGATTTGTTCGCCGTCCTGGACCAGATACCAGCAGGCGAGCATTCCGAGCGCTCTGAGTGGCGCGGGAACGGCGCTGCCAATAACGGACATAATCTGAACCTGAGACATCATAAGTACCTCCACCAATCTATGGAGCTACCTTACGGGGCGGGCGAAATTTCCGACAATCACCGTTTTCGATAGTGGTCATTGACGCAGTTGTGGCTAACCGACCGTCTGTCGGTCAGTCAACCACCTGGTCGAGCATATGCACCACTTCCTGCTCATTGAGCAGGCCTTTGCGCACCAGGTTTTGCGTCAGCAGCGAAAGGAACTTGGCGCTGCGGTGGCCTTCCAGGTGCTTGAGTTCGGTCAGGGCGTTGTACACCTTGCTGGAAGTGCACAGACCGACAATGCGGTGCGGGTTCTGCGTTGGCATGAGGGCGTCCTTGTTGTTTTCAACCTGTTGTTGGCGGACAGGTTCAAGCTTGCGGATCTGACATGACATATATATGACGGTTTCCCCAAAAGAAGGGGCGAGTCAATCTTGCCTGCTTGAACAATCGATACTGTCCCGATAACGACACTGACGCGATTTATCCAGACGGTTGCCGACGAGCGGCCTCAAAAAAGCCCCGCGCTTTCGGGCGGGGCCTTGAGTCTGTCACCAGCGGCCATAACCGTGGGGAGGGCCGTAGTAACCGCGCGGCGGGCCGTAATAGCCACGGGGTGGTCCGTAGTAGACCGGCGCCGGACGGTAATAGATCGGCTGTTGCACGTACACCGGCGCCGGCTGGTAGTAAACCGGTGGTGGCGGTGGCGCGTAATAAACCGGTGCCGGCTGCGCGTAGACCGGTTGCGGCGCGACATAGACTGGCCGGTTGGCGTTGATCAGAGCCGAGCCAACGATGGCAGTACCGACGATCGCTCCAAATACCGCCGCGTCATTACCACCACCATGGGCTTGCGCCTGTCCTGCGATAGCGAGCGCGCCGATCAGCAAGGCAACTGTGGGGATTTTACGGATCATGATAATTCCTCGGTTCTTCAACCCGGCGCTTGCGTCTGCAATAGACCCAAGGATTGTCGCGGGGATACTTCTAAGACAGCGCTTTTTTGAAAATCAGCACAGCCGTTTGGTAAATTTTGTGTAAGGTCTGTACCGGTTTGCTTACGGACGTTTTAGTGCCGCGGGCAGGTACGCGAATATCATCGATCAGATCCTGTGGGCTGGCTAATCCCGTCCATCTGAAAGTGCGTTAGAAGGAGATTCACATGCAGATGAACCCCAATCGAGACACCCAACTGTGCATGTCGCTCTCCGGGCGTCCGGGGAACTTTGGGCTGCGATTTCACAATCATCTGTATGAACAACTGGGGCTGAATTTCTACTACAAGGCATTCAGCAGCCAGGATTTGCCCGGTGCAGTGGGCGGCATTCGCGCCTTGGGCATTCGCGGCTGCGGCGTATCGATGCCGTTCAAAGAGGCCTGCATTGCCTTGGTCGACGAGCTGGATGCATCGGCCGCCGCCATCCAGTCGATCAACACCATCGTCAACACCGACGGCCACCTCAAGGCCTACAACACCGATTACATTGCCATCGCCCAATTGCTGGAAACCCACGCCGTGCCCAAGGACACCACCTTCGCCCTGCGCGGCAGCGGCGGCATGGCCAAGGCCGTGGCCAGCGCCTTGCGTGACGGTGGCTACAAAAATGGCTTGATCGTGGCCCGTAACGAGCGCGCCGGGCGGGCACTGGCCGAATCCCTGGGCTATGAGTGGCAGCCGGAGCTGGGCACGGGGCGCCCGCAGATGCTGGTCAACGTGACACCCGTGGGTATGGATGGTGGCACCGAGGCCGGTCAACTGGCGTTCGAGATTGACGTCATCAAATCGGCAGACATCGTCTTCGATGTAGTGGCGATTCCTTCGGAAACCCCGCTGATCGTGCGTGGCCGTGCCGAGGGCAAGAAAGTGATTACCGGGCTGGAAGTGATTGCGATCCAGGCGCTGGAGCAGTTTGTGTTGTACACCGGCGTGCGACCAACCGAGGAACAATTTCAGAAAGCGGTGGCATTTGCCCGCAGCTAGGAGGATTCCATGCATCCACCCATTCTCAATTTGAACCAGGTCGAACTTGAACCGCTGCCCGAAGCGTTCGCGCCCACCGGCGAAACTGCCGGGCGCTACCAGCAGCGCCTGGCCCGCGTCGGTCAGCTATTGGGGGCGCAGAAGCTCGGTTATCGCTTGTATGTGCTGGAACCGGGCATGCGTGGCAGTCCGTTTCACAGTCATCGGGTCAATGAAGAGATGTTCTATGTGGTGGCCGGGGAAGGCGAGGTGCGACTCGGCGCAGAGCGTTTTCCAATCCGTACCGGCGACGTGATTGCCTGCCCGCCGGGCGGCCCGGAAAAAGCCCACCAGATCATCAATACCAGCAACGCCGAACTGCGTTACCTCGCGGTCAGCACTCAGCAGTCACCGGAAATCTGCGAATACCCGGATTCCGGCAAATATGCGGTGATGGATGATTTCAAGGTGGATGCCGAGGGCAATGCTTCGGGGTTTGTTGCGGTGGCGCGGCAGGAGGATGGCATCGATTATTGGGACGGTGAGTAGCCTTCCAGTTTGCGGTAATTTTCAGTCCGTCTTCGTCGGAACGCCGCCCGGAGCAAGCCCGCTCCCACAGGGTTTTGTGGCGTTCACAAATACCATGAACCTCCACAATCCACTGTGTGAGCGGGCTTGCCCGCGAAGGCGGCGGTACATCCAACATAAAAGTGACAGGCAGACCACTTTATTCGAGGCGCGCCAACCGCTCTTCCAGCGCCGCAATCCGCGCTTCCAGCTCTTCAATCCGCTCAACCGAAACACCGCTGCCGGCACCGCGCTCGCTCGGATTCTGTCGCGCCGCAAGGATCGCCTCGATATCCGCCGGATCACCCATCGCATGGGAATAGCGGTCCTCACGCTGCCCGGCCTGACGCGGAATCAATACCGCCAGCCCTCGCGCAATCAACCGCTCCAGCTGATGCACCACCTGTTCGGTATCTTCAAACTCATGCATGCGGCCACTGCGGGTCAGCAGTTCATTCACCGTCTGCGGGCCACGCAAAAACATCAGCCCGGTCAAAATCACCTGCGCCGGCACCAGTTCCAGCGCCTTGTCGACCTTGTGTTCCCAGCGATCGGCACGACTGCCCATCACCAGTTTGGTGAAACCACGTCCCTCAAGCGCACGCAAGCTCTGGCCGACCTGACCGGGCGTGAGGTTCATCACTGGCTCGCGGCTGGTTTTCTGGTTGCAGGCAATCACCAGGGCATTGAGGGTCAGCGGATAGGTTTCCGGGCTGGTGGCCTGTTTCTCGATCAACGAACCCAGAATGCGGATTTCCGTGCTGTTGAGCCGTGGTTCGTCGAACGTCGTTTCTTGCTCAGTGCTCACAGTGGCTGGAACCTCGCTAACGGTTGATCTGGAAAATATCGGCTAATAAAACCTCGTTCAGGGATGTTAGTCGAGCATTGCCGTCTTGCCGCGCTTCATTGTTGGCGACATCGCCTGACGCGCAGCAAGTGCTCGATCTGAGCGTTGCCTACATGGAGGAGCTCGCCAGCAGTTCGGTCGATGTCATGGTCCATTACCTGGTGGATCTTCTGGAAGGCGGGTCCCGCAATGTTTTGCCGGGTATTTCCAATAGCGTCACGCTTGCCAAGATCACCACGAATCGAGTGCTCGATCAAATGGAACCACCTGCATAACGCAACCCCAGGCGCTGTTGAAGGTTGCGATCTTTTGATCTTGATTTTCCATTGATTGCGAGAAGTACAAGATCTGAAAGTCGAAGCCAGCGATAATTCCTACAGAGATTTCCGTGTCTTGACGAAGATGCCCGTATATCCATTATTCTATCGGCCGTTATTGGAAGTAATGACTGCTGCAATTGTTGCAAATATATACCAGGTATTGTGAGTGGTTGATATCGGTCCTATATTCTATTCGCTGATCGCAGTGATGGTTTTCCACAAGAAAAAATAAGCGCCACCACTAAAGTCATCGAGGACCGGTGATAAAGCAAAGCATATCCTGATGCCTGGTAAAGGAGCGGTCAGAACTGTGGTCAGAAGACTGGAAAGATTAAATGACGAAGAGTTCATCTATCCACGAGAAGTGGCCCGCGACATTGTAGATGTCAATTCTCCGGTCCGGATTTATATGGTCCATGCACCCTACAAAGGCGCTATAAAAACCTCGATGTCGCAATAAATACATCCTGCAATGTTTTATCAGCCCATTGTTTTAATGTTTTCTAGCGTTCACGTTATTGACGCTGCTCTGTAATAACATCCGCAAAGCCCAAAAAATAAAAGGCAAAACATGATGATTAAGTTCAGATCGCTATTAATGTCTATGTTACTGCTGGCTGGAATATGCTCGGCTGGCGCAAATGCACAGTCGACAACGCCTTCAGTCTCCAAAGAGGCTGTTGTCACGCCAGATAATGCAGTCATGCTGACTGTTTTCCTGAAGCATGATCAGTCACGGCCATTGGGCGAGCTGAAAGCGCAACTCGTAAAACAGGAGTTTTACAAGATGTTCCCTCCCGCCGGGGTAGAGATTGTCAGCTGGAATATAACGATGGGTATAGGACAAGTCATCGTTCTGCGTTTGCCTGCCTCGCGACTCTCAGCGGTAAATCTCGCACTCGAAAACACCGCGTGGGGAAGTTACCGGACAGAATTCTTTCCTACCTATGATTTCAAAGAAATAGCACTGGCAGAGCAAAGAAAAGTACGAGAAGCCACATCTGCGGCGGCGAAGGTTTACGGCGGCTGAAAAAGAACGGTCTCGGGAGGGCGCGGATGGATATAATCGGCCGACGTTTCCCTCCTGTCATCACATGAGACTGCCATGACTATTTCCCTGTACGACGCTTCCATCCCTGTTCTCCAGCAAATGCTCAACGCCCTCAGCGGCGTGCTGAAAAAGGCCGAAGCCCACGCCACTGAAAAGAACATCGACCCGAATGCGTTCCTGCAAGCGCGCCTGTTCCCGGACATGTTCCCGCTGGTGCGTCAGGTGCAGATCGCTGTTGATTTCGCCAAAGGCATTTCTTCGCGCCTGGCCGAAGTCGAACTGCCCAAGTACGACGACACCGAAACCACCTTCGCCGAGCTGCAAGCACTGATCACCAAGGTTCTGGCTTACATCGGCGAGTTCACGCCAGAGCAGATCAACGGCAAGGAAAACATCGAGATCGTGACCCGTCCGGGCACGCCTAAAGAGAAGCGCTTCAGCGGCCAGTCCTACCTGCTGACCTACGGCCTGCCGCAGTTCTTCTTCCACGTCACCACCACTTACGCACTGCTGCGCCACAACGGCGTGGAAGTGGGCAAGCGCGACTACATGGGCGCGTTCTAAACCGTCCAGGTACAAAAAAGCCCCCGGAGCCTTAGGCTGCGGGGGCTTTTTCATGGGTATGCATTTATTCGCTACACCACTAACCCTGTGGGAGCTAGCCTGCTAGCGATGGCGTACTGTCAGTCAACATCAATGTTGAATGTCGCGCCCTCATCGCTAGCAGGCTAGCTCCCACAGGGATTTGTGTCAGGCCAGGCGTTCTGCTTTTGCCTCTTCACCCAGGCAAGCCGCTGCGGTGAACAGTACATCGGTGGAGGAGTTCAGCGCGGTTTCTGCCGAGTCCTGCAACACGCCGATGATGAAACCAACCGCCACCACCTGCATGGCGATTTCGCTCGGGATGCCGAACAGGCTGCACGCCAGCGGGATCAGCAACAGCGAACCACCGGCCACACCCGAGGCACCGCAGGCGCAGATCGCTGCGACGACGCTCAACAGGATCGCGGTCGGGATGTCCACAGCGATGCCCAGCGTGTGCACAGCCGCCAAAGTCAGTACTGTGATGGTGATCGCCGCACCGGCCATGTTGATGGTCGCGCCCAGCGGGATCGATACTGAGTAGGTGTCTTCGTGCAGGCCCAGACGCTTGCTCAACTCCAGGTTGACCGGAATGTTCGCCGCCGAGCTGCGGGTGAAGAACGCGGTGATGCCGCTTTCGCGCAGGCAGGTCAGCACCAGCGGGTACGGGTTGCGACGCAGTTTCCAGAACACGATGAGCGGGTTCATCACCAGCGCCACAAACAACATGCAGCCCAGCAACACGGCCAACAGATGCGCGTAACCGATCAGGGCGCCGAAACCGGAGGTCGCCAAGGTCGAGGCCACCAGGCCGAAAATGCCCAGCGGCGCGAAGCGAATCACCACTCGCACAATCACGGTCACGCCGTTGGACAGGTCGCCCAGCACTTCACGGGTGGTGTCGCCGGCGTGACGGATGGCAACGCCCATACCGATGGCCCACGCCAGAATGCCGATGAAGTTCGCATTCATCAGGGCGCTGACAGGGTTGTCGACCACGCTCAGCAACAGGCTTTGCAGCACTTCGCCGATACCGCCAGGCGCAGACACAGCAACATCCTGAGTCGACAGCACCAGGCTCGACGGGAACATCATGCTGGCAACCACAGCGACCACGGCGGCGGCGAAAGTCCCCAGCAGATACAGAAACAGAATCGGCCGAATGTGGGTTTCCTGACCGTGCTTGTGGTTGGCAATCGACGCCATGACCAGCACGAACACCAGGATCGGCGCGACGGCCTTCAGCGCCGAGACAAACACTTTGCCGATGAACGCGGTGGACTTCGCCGCTTCAGGCGCAAACACGGCCAGGGCAATACCGGCGATCAGGCCGATCACGATTTGCGTGACCAGGCTCAGGCGTTTGAGGCGTTGCAATAGAGAAGGGGATGAAGCAGTCATAAAACGGCATCTCTGATTTTTTATAAGTGCGAGGTTTCGAAGGTGCGCAGCAACAAACAGGGCAGGCTGCGGGCAGGAAACCGAGAAAGAAACACGGGGCTAATGCCAGCGCTGATTCCTGTGGCGAGGGAGCTTGCTCCCGCTGGGCAGCGAAGCGGCCCCACCAAATGGGCCTGCTGCGCAGTCCAGCGGGAGCAAGCTCCCTCGCCACAAGGGCGCGGACTTTATCACAGCGTAAGAACGATCTTTCAGACCTGTGACGAACTGCCACCCCGGCATTCAACGCGAATTGCAGGTTCGTGCAACCGCATCCGGAAACACTCTGTTAAGATTCGCCATCCTCATTTTCATCTGCCAGTGAGCCTTCGGGCCTATCGCTGGTGTTGTCGTTTTCTGGAGTTTTGCATGCTGTTTCCGATTCTTCTGTTGTCCGCCGCCGGTTTCACGGTGCTGACCACGGAGTTCATCATCGTCGGCCTGTTGCCGGCCATCGCCCGTGACCTCGACGTCAGCATCCCGCAAGCGGGTTTGCTGGTGACCCTGTTCGCCTTCACCGTCGCCGCGTTCGGGCCGTTCCTCACCGCGTACTTCGCCCGCTTCGAGCGACGCAAGTTGTTTATCTCGGTGTTGATCATGTTTGGCCTGGCCAACACCCTCGCGGCGCTGGCGCCGAATATCTGGGTGATGGCGTTCGCCCGGTTGATCCCGGCACTGGGGTTGCCGGTGTTCTGGGCGCTGGCCAGTGAAACCGCCGTCGATATTGTCGGCCCGGACTACGCGGGTCGCGCCATCGCCAAGATCGGCTTCGGCATCGTCTGCGCCACGGTGTTCGGCATTCCGGTCGGCACGCTGATTTCCGATGCGTTCGGCTGGCGCAGCGCATTCGCCATTCTGGCGGTCATCGCCTTTGCCAAGGCTTTGCTGCTGTTTATCTACCTGCCGAAAACCAACCTGCACCAGCATCAGGTCAGCTTTCGCTCGCAGTTCAAGATCCTGCGCAGCCCGTTGATGATCGGTCACGTGCTGCTGTCAGTGATTGTGTTCAGCGGCATGTTCACCGCGTACACCTATCTGGCGGACATCCTTGAACGCCTGGCCGGTTTCAACGGCACGGTGGTTGGCTGGTGCCTGATGGGCTTCGGTGCGGTCGGGTTGATCGGCAACTCGTTGGGCGGTCGCGCGGTGGATCGTCACCCGCTGATGGCTTCGATGATGTTCTGCGCATTCATGATTGCCGGCCTGGTGGCGCTGGTACCGAACATTCATTCGCCCCTCGGTCTGGCGGCGGCGATGGGTATCTGGGGCGTGACTCAGGCGGCGTTGTTTTTGGTCAGCCATGTGCGCCTGATGAAAGCCGCACCCGAGGCACCGGCGTTTGCCGCGTCGTTGAACATCGCCGGGGCCAACCTCGGTATTGGCTTGGGCGCGATGATCGGCGGTCGGGTGATCGACAGTGTTGGCCTGCAAGGTCTTGGCTTCGCGGCGGCGGCTTTTATTCTTGCTTCGATTCTGCTGGCCATCGCCCTGATGACTTTCAAGCCACGCGAAGAAATCACAGCGTTGTAAACAACTCGCGTCGGGCACCTTCGGTAATGGCGACAATGCCAGGGTGCTTGACCTTGCGTTCCACGGAAATGGCGTAGAACGACTCGCTCACGGCGTCAGTCTGACCAATCACCTCTACGCCGCATTGGCGTTTCACTTCATCGGCAATCACGCTCGGGCCGATGAAAATTCCGCTGCCGGATTGGCCGAAGGCCTGCATCAAGGCGCTGTCATCGAACTCGCCAACGATCTTCGGCTGGATCTGTTGTTCGGCAAACCAGCGTTGCAAACGGCTGCGCACGACGGTTTCCGGTCCCGGAATCAGCAACGGCGCACCGTGCAGGTTGCGCGGGAAATCCTCGCCGTATCGCGCCGCCAACTCAGGGGTGGCAAAGAAACTGATCCCGCATTCACCGAGCTTCTGGCTGTAGCCTTTGATGTCCAGGTGCGATGGCATCGGGCTGTCGGAGATCACCAGGTCCAGACGCTGGATCGCCAGGTCGGCCAACAAACGTTCAAGCTTGTCTTCGCGGCACGTAATGCGCAGCGGTTCGCTCAACTCCATGGTCGGCGCGATCAGGCGATAGACGATGGATTTGGGCACCACGTCGGCCACACCGACCCGGAACAGAATCTGCTGTTCATTGGGTTGCGCCCGCAACATCAGTTCCAGTTCTCCGCCCAGCTGAAACATCTGCTCGGCGTAGGGCAGGGTCTGCCGGCCGGCTTCGGTGAGTTCCAGTTGCCGACCGACACGGCGAAACAACTCAATGCCATAGGTTTGTTCGAGCAGTGAAATCTGACCGCTGATGGTCTGCGGCGTGAGGTTCAACTGTTCGCAGGCGCGCACGATGCTGCCGGTTTTGGCCACCACCCAGAAGTAATGCAATTGCCGATAGTTAAGCATGATCTTCTACAGTTCGTAAAAACCGAAGTATAACCGCTGAAAATACGAATTTTCCTGAAGTATCTGCTTCCCTAGAATGCCTCGCTATCAACGGGCCATCGTTTCGGTCCCGTTCGTTATATCGAGGGAAGCATCATGAAAATTAAAGCCACGGCGCTGTTGATCACATCTTTACTGGTATTGGCCGGTTGCGACCAAGCCGAAAAAAGCGCCCAACAACTGATGGGCAAGGCCGCCGAAAGCGCGAAACAGGCCATCGACGATACCCATAAAGCCGCCGAGCAAGCGCTCAGTGATGCCACCGGCGGGCTGATCAGCAAAAAAGAATCATCGGAAAAAGACTCGGAAAAATCCGAATCTTCCTCCAAGGAAATCTAAACCGTCTTACAACGAGTCAGGACTGACCCATGGAATACCTTTTACAACTCGCCGCCAGCCCCACTGCCTGGGTCGCCCTGGCCACCCTGGTGGTGATGGAAATCGTGCTCGGCATCGATAACCTGATCTTCATCTCGATCCTGACCAACAAACTGCCCGAGCAGCACCGGCAGAAAGCGCGGCGCATTGGTATCGGCATGGCGTTGATCCTGCGATTGGGCTTGCTCAGCACCATCGCGTTCATTGTCCAGTTGACCACGCCTGTGATCGAGATTTTCGGCCACGCGTTCTCCTGGAAAGACATGATCCTGATCGCCGGTGGTCTGTTCCTGTTGTGGAAGGCGACGACCGAAATCCATCACAGCATGGACCCTGCTCCTGATGATCCGACATCGGCGACATCGACGGTAACCTTGGGTTTCGCCGCGGCGATCGGGCAGATCCTGATGCTGGACATGGTGTTTTCCATCGACAGCATCATTACCGCCGTCGGCATGACCGAGCACCTGCCGATCATGATCATCGCGGTAGTGGTGTCGGTATTGGTGATGTTGTTTGCAGCTGATCCGCTGGCCAAGTTCATCAATGACAACCCGACGGTGGTCATGCTGGCCCTGGGCTTCCTGATCATGATCGGCATGACGCTGATCGCTGAAGGCTTCGGCGCCCACGTACCGAAAGGCTACGTTTATGCCGCCATGGCGTTCTCGGCCACGATTGAAGTGTTGAACA
This sequence comes from Pseudomonas sp. MAG733B, assembly GCF_036884845.1. Taxonomy (NCBI): domain Bacteria; kingdom Pseudomonadati; phylum Pseudomonadota; class Gammaproteobacteria; order Pseudomonadales; family Pseudomonadaceae; genus Pseudomonas; species Pseudomonas sp. MAG733B. The sequence continues at coordinate 5,087,292 of NZ_CP145732.1, read as the reverse complement.
TGATGTCCCGGCGCGCGAAGCAAAAGCGGATTGCCACTGAAGCTTAACCATCGCTAAACGAAACGGCCGCCTGAACTCGAAAGAGTCCAGGCGGCCGTTTTTGTTTGTATCCGGATAACGTCAGTGCGCGGTGGCGTGACGTACGGGAGGTTCCTCGGCTTTCGTCACTGGCGCCGATTGGACCGGATGGTGATGGTGGCGGCGGGTAATGCGCAGAACTCCCCACAACATGGCAGCGGCGACGGCCAGCCAGCCGGAAATCAACATTACGATTGTCATTGTCAGGCTCATCGATGCCTCCTCTTTGCCCTGCAGCGGGCGCACACGCTATGCAAGTGACAGTCTAGTCGCTGGCGTGTTTCAGGCAATTGACCGAAAGTCGCCTGGCACCAACCAGTTCGCTCTATCGAAAGCAACCAACTACCGGTTAAGGCTATACCGCTGCCGCGCGGCGTCCTATGATCGATGCCCAAGCCGGGAAGCGGATTGCCTGGCGTCTGAACAAGAGAGTGATGATGGTGCGGGTAATTTCTCGAATGCTTTCGGTGGCGGTGATCGTGGGTTGTGTCGCCAGTCTTTCTGGTTGCGCGGGGAGCGTTGCGCCGCAGATCAAGCGGCTGCCGGAGCGGGTCGAACTCACTGGCCGGTTCTATAAGGGCGTGGCCAATCAAAGCGGGCCGCAAGTGCTGGCGAGCATGTTGTCCCAGCAAGGCATTGTGATCACCCCGGGTTTGCTCGACAAACCGCTGCGTTTACCGGGCGCCGAAGCCCAGTTGCAACAGAACATGCAGAACCTCGCCCGTGAGTACGGAATGATGGTTTATCCGCTGGACAGCAATTTGCCAGCCTTATTGACTCAGGTGGCGGCCGGATATCCGGTGATGGTGCGGTTTACCGAGGGTTCGGCGCTCTGGGCTGAACCGCGTTATGCAATTCTCTCTGGCTATAACCGTCAGAAACAGACCGTGCTGTTGCGCGCCGGGATGGACCAGCGGTTGTTGATGAGCTTCGGTTCATTTGAATCGGCTTTCAAGGATGCCGGTGGATGGGCGGTGCTGATTCAGGCTCCGACGCAGATTCCAGCGGAAGTCGATCAGCAGCGCTGGCTCAAGGCGGCGAACGACCTGGCCCAGGCCGGCCAGGAACAGGCGGCGGCGAAGGCCAAAAAGGCTCTGAACGCACAGTAAGCCCGTTCGTCATCTGCCGGGCACCCCGGCCCGTTGGCGTCCTCTGAACCTGTAAGGCCCTGATCTTTCCGGGCCGTGATCAGGAGGCGTCCATGGCACATTCCAATACCCCCGCCGGCCCACATTCGTCCGAGCATTCGTCCGGCGATGATGAGCTGGGGTTCGATCCCGATTCTCCTGACCTCGCCGATCCTCAGGTCGATCCCATCGGACCGGCCAAAGCGCCGAAGGATGTGAAGCCGGGTGACAATCCCAAGGCTCCGGCAAAGCCCTACGATCCACTCGGTGATCTGAAACCATAGGTCTCATGGAGGTGCGTATGTCTACCGATTCGAGTTTCAACGACAAACGTCCGGAAACGGTTCCGACCACTCCTGAAGAAAGCATCGATCCGGTGCTGGACCCGGACAGCCCAATGCGAGATCCACTGGCGCGTCCCACCGTAGCGCCAACCGAACATCCGCAAGGCTGGCGCGACCCGAGCAAAGGGGATGGCATTCCGGATGACGACCAGATGCCGCTGCCTAACGATTAATTGGCGACGAAAAAAAGCCCCGACTGTTCGGGGCTTTTTCATGGGTTCACGGCAATGTTACTTCGAAGCCTCAACCACGCCGCTCTGGCGCTGCTTGAGGTTCTTGTCTGCCTTGTACTGCAAGGCTACGGAAGGCACGTCCGCGCTCTTGCCGCTCTCTACCCAATTACGCATGCGCGTGGCATCAGCAAAGTGCGTGTACTTGCCATAGGCGTCAAGAATCACCAAGGCCACCGGGCGATTACCCATCCGGGTCACCAGCACCAGGCAGTGACCTGCTTCGTTGGTGAAGCCGGTTTTGGTCAGCTGGATGTCCCAGTCCGGCTTGCGGACCAAATGGTCGGTGTTGCGAAAGCCCAGGCTGTAGTTGGGTTTGCGGAACGTAACGGTTTTTTCCTTGGTCGTGCTCAACTCGGTCAGCAGCGGGTACTTGTGCGCGGCGATCAACAGTTTGCTCAAATCGCGAGCGGTCGAAACGTTACGCGGTGAGAGCCCCGTCGGCTCGACGAAATGGGTATTGGTCATGCCCAGGGCACGGGCCTTGGCGTTCATCGCCGCAATGAACGCGGCATAGCCACCCGGATAGTGATGGGCCAGGCTCGCGGCGGCGCGGTTTTCGGAGGACATCAGGGCAATCAGCAACATTTCCCTGCGTGGCAGTTCGCTCTTTAGCTTCACCCGTGAGTACACGCCTTTCATTTCCGGCGTATCGCTGATGTTGATGTTGATGTATTCGTCCATGTTTTGCCGGGCTTCAACCACGACCAGGCCGGTCATCAGCTTGCTGACGGAAGCGATGGGGACAACCACGTCAGGGTTGCTGGCGTAGATGACTTTGTTGGTCTGCATATCCAGCAGCAACGAGCTGCCGGAAGCGAGCTTGAGTTGCGAGGTATCTCGAGGCGCTGCGGTGGTTTCGCCAGCGCTGGCGATTGGCGTGATGAAAGTCCCTGTAACTGCAAAAACTAGGCTCAGGATGGAAAGACGGATTTTCACGCTGGCAGACTCATAAAGTGTTGATACGCCGTTTGTGTAACGGGCTATTTCGTAAAAAGCGCGACATTCTGGAGTATGGCTGAATAACTGTCGATGGTTGTTCAAGTAACAGGTGAAAGTCCCGGAAAACATGAAAAAAATGTCATTTTCCGGCGGATGGTCGAACCTGTTCCGCGGGCAAAAAAGAACCCCGCCATGGGCGGGGTTCCTTGTGTCGCGGACTACCTCTGCAACCAGCCTTAACTGTGCAGGGTTTCGGCGGCGTACAGCGTGTTTTCCAGCAGGCAGGCACGAGTCATCGGGCCGACGCCGCCCGGGACCGGAGTGATCCAGCCGGCGCGGGGCAGGGCGGTTTCGTAGATCACATCACCGACCAGTTTGCCGTCTTCCTGGCGGTTGATGCCGACGTCGATCACGATCGCGCCTTCCTTGATCCATTCACCCTTGACCAGGCCCGGCTTGCCGGCGGCGACAACAACCAGGTCAGCACGACCGACGTGGCCGGCCAGATCCTTGGTGAAGCGGTGAGTGACGGTCACGGTGCAACCGGCCAGCAACAACTCCATCGCCATCGGGCGACCAACAATGTTGGACGCGCCTACGACCACGGCATTCATTCCGTACAGATCGGTACCGGTGCTTTCCAGCAGGGTCATGATGCCTTTGGGCGTGCACGGACGCAGCAGTGGAATACGCTGGGCCAGACGACCGACGTTATAAGGATGGAAACCGTCGACGTCTTTGTCCGGACGAATGCGCTCCAGCAATTTGGAGGCGTCCAGGTGTTCAGGAAGAGGAAGCTGCAACAGAACGCCGTCAATCGCCGGATCGTCATTCAGGCGATCGATCAGATCGGTCAACGCTTCTTGAGTGGTTTCGGAAGGCAGGTCATAGGCTTGGGAAAGGAAGCCGACCTCTTCACAGTCTTTACGCTTGTGCGAGACATAAACCTGAGAGGCAGGATCGCTGCCGACCAGGATCACCGCGAGGCCGGGCGTGCGCAGGCCTTGCTGGCGACGCTCGGTAACCCGTTGGGCGATCTGCTGGCGCAGGCTGGCGGCGATCGATTTGCCGTCGATTAGTTGTGCAGTCATTGCGCGTGATTAACCATCGAGAGGGGAAAAAAAGAGAACGCATTCTCGCATGTCATGCGGTGAGGGCAAAGGCGCTTGGTCTGCAAATTCCTCTAACCCCTTTAATTAAATGAATTTTTTTTAAAAAGGATTTGACGACCTCTGGGGGGCTCTATACTATTCGTCGCACTTGTCGGGCACAGCCTAGCACTGGTTAAGAAGGTCGAACGGAATTACAGTTCTGCAAGACTGACAAGCTCTTAGTTTGTAGTCCTTCAAGGGTACAGCTAATAAGGCGCCCGTAGCTCAGCTGGATAGAGCATCCGCCTTCTAAGCGGATGGTCGCAGGTTCGAGTCCTGCCGGGTGCGCCATTAGGCAGCTTTGGCACAAGTAACGCAATATGGTGGGCGTAGCTCAGTTGGTAGAGCACGGGATTGTGACTCCCGTTGTCGTGGGTTCGATCCCCATCGTCCACCCCATATTTCGAAAAGGCGCCAGATTAACAGTCTGGCGCCTTTGCTTTAAAAGCTTCACTCCGCGGATGTGGTGGAATTGGTAGACACACTGGATTTAGGTTCCAGCGCCGCGAGGCGTAAGAGTTCGAGTCTCTTCATCCGCACCAAATAAAGCTTCGTTCATACCGGTTGGTGTGAATGGGGTTCAGCAACGAAGCTGTTTGGCTTCCTTGTTACGCAATATGGTGGGCGTAGCTCAGTTGGTAGAGCACGGGATTGTGACTCCCGTTGTCGTGGGTTCGATCCCCATCGTCCACCCCATATTTCGAAAGGCGCCAGATTGAAAAGTCTGGCGCCTTTTTTGTTTCAGCGGCCGCAGGTTCCGGGCCGCAGGGGCGGGGCGTTTCGTCGTATTTATGTTTCTCGATGATGCCGCTCTGTCCGTCGGCCTTGCTTGCGAGGTCGGCTGTCAGGGAGATCGCTGGCGACCGCTTCTATATATAGAAGGGTTGGCGCAGAGCCCTGGCGTGATTGGTTGTATTTGCCATCGGGGCGAGGTGCATTCGTGCATTCGCACCTATAAATTGCCTGCTGCGTTTTTACCCGTTTTCAGTAGGGTGACTTCTTGAGTTTGACCCACTAGAATGCATGCCCTTGATTCTGGGGTCGGAAACGGCCGGCTAACGTCTGTGCAACGAGGAATATCCATGCAAGTTTCTGTTGAAAATACTACTGCTCTTGAGCGCCGCATGAGCGTCACCGTGCCGGCTGAGCGCATCGAGAGCCAGGTCAACAAGCGTCTGCAGCAGACCGCCCAAAAGGCCAAGATTGCTGGCTTCCGTCCAGGCAAAGTGCCAATGAGCGAAATCAAGCGTCGTTTCGGTGCTGATGCGCGTCAGGAAGCTGTAGGTGACGTGATCCAGTCTTCCTTCTACGAAGCTGTGGTTGAGCAGAAGCTGAACCCGGCTGGTTCGCCTTCGATCGAGCCTAAATCGCTGGAAGCAGGCAAGGACCTGGAATACGTTGCCGTATTCGAAGTGTTCCCTGAGTTCACCGTTGCCGGTTTCGAAGGTATCAATGTTGAGCGCCTGAGCGCTGACGTGGCTGATGCCGATCTGGACAAGATGCTCGACATCCTGCGCAAGCAGAACACCCGTTTTGAAGTGGCCGATCGCGCTGCCCAGAACGAAGACCAGCTGAACATCGATTTCGTCGGCAAGGTCGACGGTGAAGTGTTCGCCGGCGGTTCCGCCAAAGGTACTCAGCTGGTTCTGGGTTCCGGCCGCATGATCCCTGGTTTCGAAGATGGTCTGGTTGGCGCTAAAGCCGGTGAAGAACGCGTTCTGAACCTGACTTTCCCAGAGGACTACCAGAACCTCGACCTGGCTGGCAAAACCGCTGAGTTCACCGTGACCGTGAACACTGTTTCCGAGCCAAAACTGCCAGAGCTGACCGAAGAGTTCTTCGCTCAATTCGGCATCAAGGAAACCGGTCTGGAAGGCTTCCGCACCGAAGTTCGCAAGAACATGGAGCGCGAGCTGCGTCAGGCGATCAAATCCAAGGTCAAGAATCAGGTAATGGACGGTCTGCTGGCCACCAACCCGATCGAAGTGCCTAAGGCTCTGCTGTCCAACGAAGTTGACCGTCTGCGCGTGCAGGCTGTTCAGCAGTTCGGTGGCAACATCAAGCCTGACCAACTGCCGGCCGAGTTGTTCGAAGAGCAAGCCAAGCGCCGTGTAGTGCTGGGTCTGATCGTGGCTGAAGTGGTCAAGCAATTCGACCTCAAGCCTGACGAAACCCGCGTTCGCGAGATGATTCAGGAAATGGCTTCGGCCTACCAGGAGCCTGAGCAAGTTGTGTCCTGGTACTACAAGAACGACCAGCAACTGAACGAAGTTCGTTCGGTTGTGCTGGAAGAGCAAGTTGTGGATACTGTTCTGCAGAAAGCTAGCGTGACCGACAAATCGGTCTCTTACGAAGAAGCGGTCAAGCCGGTAGAAGCTCCACAAGCCGACTGATTGTTTTTGCGTTAGAAGCACACACCATAAGCCAGCTCTCGAGCTGGCTTATGCGTATTCAAGACATAACTATTTGGGAGTGACTGCAGAGCATGTTCCGTAATTCGTATATTCAGCAGAACTCTGATATCCAGGCCGCAGGCGGCCTGGTCCCGATGGTTGTCGAGCAGTCCGCTCGTGGCGAGCGCGCCTATGACATCTACTCGCGTCTCCTCAAGGAGCGAGTGATCTTTCTGGTTGGCCCGGTAGAGGACTACATGGCCAACCTGATCTGTGCGCAACTGCTGTTCCTTGAAGCGGAAAACCCGGACAAGGACATCCATCTCTATATCAACTCCCCGGGCGGTTCGGTGACAGCAGGCATGTCGATCTACGACACCATGCAGTTCATCAAGCCCAACGTGTCGACCACCTGTATCGGCCAGGCGTGCAGCATGGGCGCTTTCCTGCTGACCGCCGGTGCTCCTGGCAAGCGTTACTGCCTGCCGAACTCGCGTGTGATGATTCACCAGCCACTGGGCGGTTTCCAGGGCCAGGCATCGGATATCGAAATCCATGCCAAGGAAATCCTCTTCATCCGTGAGCGTCTCAACACGTTGATGGCCAAGCACAGCGGGCACACGCTTGAAGAAATCGAGCGCGATACCAACCGCGATAACTTCATGAGTGCAGAAGCTGCGCGTGAATACGGGTTGATCGACGAAGTGATCAATCAGCGCCCCGCTTAAAATAAGCAGCTCAAAATAGGCTTGGTCGGCTGGTCTGATCAGCGGCGGGCTTGAAAAAGCCCGCAATAGCCTTCATCTTGTGTTGCAAGCCTATCGGATTTGGATCGAACGAATGACTGACACCCGCAACGGCGAGGACAACGGCAAGCTGCTCTATTGCTCCTTCTGTGGCAAAAGCCAGCATGAAGTGCGCAAATTGATTGCCGGCCCCTCGGTCTTTATCTGCGACGAGTGCGTCGACCTGTGCAATGACATCATCCGCGAGGAGGTGCAGGAAGCACAGGCCGAGAGCAGCGCGCATAAATTGCCTTCGCCTAAAGAAATCAGCGGCATCCTTGATCAGTACGTGATTGGTCAGGAGCGTGCAAAAAAGGTTCTGGCCGTAGCGGTGTACAACCACTACAAGCGTCTGAACCAGCGTGACAAAAAGAATGACGACGTCGAACTCGGCAAGAGCAACATCTTGCTGATCGGTCCGACAGGCTCGGGTAAAACCCTGCTTGCCGAAACACTGGCCCGCTTGCTGAACGTTCCGTTCACCATTGCCGACGCAACCACCCTCACCGAGGCGGGTTACGTAGGTGAAGATGTCGAGAACATCATTCAGAAGCTGTTGCAGAAGTGCGATTACGACGTGGAAAAGGCCCAGATGGGCATTGTCTACATCGACGAAATCGACAAGATTTCGCGCAAGTCTGACAACCCGTCGATCACCCGGGACGTTTCCGGTGAAGGCGTGCAGCAGGCCCTGCTCAAGTTGATCGAAGGCACGGTCGCTTCCGTTCCGCCTCAAGGTGGTCGCAAGCATCCGCAGCAGGAATTCCTGCAGGTCGACACCCGTAACATCCTGTTCATCTGCGGTGGTGCGTTCTCCGGTCTGGAAAAGGTTATTCAAAACCGTTCCACCAAGGGCGGCATCGGTTTCAACGCGGAAGTTCGCAGCAAGGAAGAAGGCAAGAAAGTCGGTGAATCCCTGCGTGAAGTCGAGCCTGACGATCTGGTCAAGTTCGGTCTGATCCCTGAATTCGTCGGTCGTCTGCCGGTTCTTGCGACGCTGGACGAGCTTGATGAAGCTGCTTTGATGCAGATCCTCACCGAGCCGAAAAATGCTCTGACCAAGCAGTATGCCAAGCTGTTCGAGATGGAAGGCGTGGACCTGGAATTCCGGGCTGACGCACTGAAATCGGTCGCCAAGCGCGCGCTGGAACGTAAAACCGGTGCCCGTGGGCTGCGTTCGATTCTCGAAGGTGTATTGCTCGACACTATGTATGAAATCCCCTCGCAGTCCGAGGTGAGTAAAGTAGTGATCGATGAAAGCGTTATAGAAGGCAAGTCCAAGCCACTGTATATCTATGAAAACAGTGAGCCTGCTGCCAAGGCCGCGCCAGACGCCTAAGCGTCACGCGGTTGGTACAAAGAAGGGGCCTTCGGGCCCCTTTGCTTTTTCCGGTTTTTTACACAGTCTTTGTGCTTGTTTTTTTTGAAGGCTGCCCCCATCTTGGTTTCAAGCTTACTTCCATCTGTTTCCGGCCATATGGCCGCCGTAGAGGCGAAATCATGAAGACAACCATCGAATTGCCTCTCCTGCCATTGCGTGATGTCGTGGTTTATCCGCACATGGTTATCCCGCTGTTCGTGGGGCGCGAGAAATCCATCGAAGCTCTCGAAGCAGCGATGACGGGCGACAAGCAGATCCTTCTGCTGGCTCAGAGAAACCCTGCTGACGACGATCCCGGTGAAGACGCACTTTATCGCGTAGGTACGATAGCGACCGTTCTGCAGCTGCTGAAGCTGCCTGACGGCACGGTAAAAGTTCTGGTCGAAGGCGAGCAGCGGGGCGCCGTGGAGCGCTTCAGCGAAGTGGACGGCCATTGCCGTGCCGAAGTCTCGTTGATCGACGAAGTCGACGCGCCAGAGCGCGAGTCGGAAGTGTTTGTCCGCAGCCTGCTGTCGCAGTTCGAACAATATGTGCAGCTGGGCAAGAAAGTCCCGGCTGAAGTTCTGTCGTCGCTCAACAGCATCGACGAGCCTGGCCGCCTGGTCGACACCATGGCCGCGCACATGGCCCTGAAGATCGAGCAGAAGCAGGAAATCCTCGAAATCATCGATTTGTCGGCCCGGGTCGAGCACGTCCTGGCGTTGCTGGATGCCGAGATCGATCTGCTGCAAGTCGAAAAACGCATTCGCGGTCGCGTCAAAAAGCAAATGGAGCGCAGTCAGCGCGAGTACTACTTGAATGAGCAGATGAAGGCCATTCAGAAAGAGCTCGGCGACAGCGACGAAGGGCATAACGAAGTCGAAGAGCTGAAAAAGCGCATCGATGCCGCCGGCCTGCCAAAAGACGCGCTCGCCAAGGCTACGGCCGAACTGAACAAGCTAAAGCAAATGTCGCCAATGTCCGCGGAAGCGACCGTGGTGCGTTCGTACATCGACTGGCTGGTTCAGGTGCCGTGGAAGGCTCAGAGCAAGGTGCGTCTGGACCTGGCGCGCGCAGAAGACATTCTCGACGCCGACCACTATGGTCTGGAAGAAGTCAAAGAGCGGATTCTCGAATACCTCGCCGTGCAAAAGCGCGTGAAGAAGATTCGTGGTCCGGTGTTGTGCCTGGTAGGGCCTCCGGGGGTGGGTAAAACCTCTCTGGCGGAGTCGATCGCGCACGCCACCAACCGTAAATTCGTGCGCATGGCCCTTGGCGGTGTGCGTGATGAAGCGGAAATTCGTGGTCATCGCCGTACCTACATCGGTTCGATGCCCGGAAGATTGATTCAAAAGATGACAAAGGTGGGCGTCCGTAACCCGCTGTTCCTGCTCGATGAAATCGACAAAATGGGCAGCGACATGCGTGGCGATCCGGCGTCGGCGTTGCTGGAAGTGCTTGATCCCGAGCAGAACCACAACTTCAACGATCACTATCTGGAAGTCGACTACGACCTGTCGGATGTGATGTTCCTGTGCACCTCGAACTCCATGAACATTCCACCGGCGCTGCTGGACCGGATGGAAGTGATTCGTCTGCCGGGCTACACCGAAGACGAGAAGATCAACATTGCCGTCAAATACCTTTCGCCGAAGCAGATCACGGCCAACGGTTTGAAGAAAGGCGAGCTGGAATTCGACGCCGAAGCGATCCGCGACATCATCCGCTACTACACCCGCGAAGCCGGTGTGCGTGGGCTGGAGCGCCAGATTGCCAAGGTTTGCCGCAAGGCGGTCAAAGAGCATGCGCTGGAAAAACGCTTCTCGGTGAAGGTCACTGCGGACGATCTGGAACACTACCTGGGCGTGCGTAAATTCCGCTACGGCCTGGCTGAGCAGCAGGATCAGATCGGTCAGGTAACCGGGTTGGCGTGGACTCAGGTGGGCGGCGAATTGCTGACCATCGAAGCCGCTGTCGTGCCGGGCAAAGGCCAGCTGATCAAGACTGGTTCCCTGGGCGACGTGATGGTCGAATCGATCACCGCAGCCCTGACGGTTGTGCGCAGCCGCGCGAAGAGCCTGGGCATTCCCCTGGACTTCCACGAGAAGCGTGACACCCACATCCACATGCCGGAAGGGGCGACGCCGAAAGACGGCCCTAGCGCCGGTGTAGGCATGTGCACGGCGCTGGTGTCGGCATTGACCGGCATTCCGGTGCGTGCGGACGTAGCCATGACCGGTGAAATCACCTTGCGTGGTCAAGTGCTGGCGATCGGTGGTTTGAAAGAAAAACTGCTCGCTGCTCACCGCGGTGGAATCAAGACCGTGATCATTCCTGAAGAGAATGTTCGCGATCTGAAGGAGATTCCTGACAATATCAAGCAAGATCTCCAGATTAAACCGGTTAAATGGATTGACGAGGTCCTGCAAATTGCGCTGCAATACGCGCCGGAGCCCTTGCCGGATGTGGCTCCGGAGATTGTCGCGAAGGATGAAAAACGCGAGTCCGATTCTAAGGAAAGAATTAGCACGCATTAGTACGTATTTGCCTGGGGGGCTTCCTTGACAGATTTTTAGAGCCCTTGTTATAAAGCGGCTCTTAAGTGTCTGTTGGCCATTCAGCACTCGTTTTTGCTTTCACCAAAAAAACTTAGAATCATACTCAAATAGATATAAGGGGACTTAGAGTGAACAAGTCGGAACTGATTGATGCTATCGCTGCATCCGCTGATATCCCGAAAGCTGCTGCTGGCCGTGCGCTGGACGCTGTAATCGAATCCGTCACTGGCGCTCTCAAGGCTGGCGACTCCGTTGTTCTGGTTGGTTTCGGTACTTTCTCCGTAACTGATCGTCCAGCTCGCATTGGTCGTAACCCACAGACCGGTAAGACGCTGGAAATTGCAGCAGCCAAAAAACCAGGTTTCAAAGCCGGTAAAGCACTGAAAGAAGCTGTCAACTAAGTTCGATTCAGGTTTTTGCCTATCCGGGTCAGGGTCAAGCCTGACCTGGCAGCGGAGCGGTAGTCCAGACGGCAGTTGCCGGTCCGAGACGCCGAGGCTCGCAAGTTCGAGTCATCGGTCCGCTCCGCCAGTTACGAGAAGGCGCATCCTCGGATGCGCCTTTCTTCTATCCGGATTCTACCCACGCTCCACGGTTGCCTAATTTTTGAAGTTCAACCGTTTATGGGGGACGCATGCTGCAGAATATCAGGGACAATTCACAAGGCTGGATTGCCAAGACCATTATCGGGGTCATCGTTGCACTGATGGCTTTGACCGGTTTCGACGCCATTTTTCAGGCCACGACGCACAAGAACGAGGCGGCGAAGGTCAATGGTGACGAAATCAGCCAGAACGAGCTGAGCCAGGCGGTCGATATGCAACGCCGTCAACTCATGCAACAGCTGGGCAAGGATTTCGATGCTTCCTTGCTCGACGAAAAAATGCTGCGCGAATCGGCCCTCAAAGGCCTGATCGATCGCAAACTGCTGCTGCAAGGCGCAGAAAACTCCAAGTTCGCCTTCTCCGAAGCGGCGCTGGACCAGGTCATCCTGCAAACTCCTGAATTTCAGGTCGATGGCAAGTTCAGTCCTGAGCGTTTCGACCAGGTAATTCGTCAACTCGGCTACAGCCGTATGCAGTTCCGCCAGATGCTGGCCCAGGAAATGCTGATCGGCCAGTTGCGCGCCGGTCTGGCGGGTAGCGGTTTCGTCACTGACGCACAGGTTCTGGCTTTCGCCCGTCTGGAGAAACAGACCCGCGATTTCGCCTCCCTGAACATCAAGGTTGACCCGGCAGCGGTGAAGCTGACTGATGACGAAGTCAAAGCCTATTACGACGAACACGCCAAGGAATTCATGACACCGGATCAGGTGGTCATCGATTATCTGGAGTTGAAGAAGGCTTCCTTCTTTGATCAGGTCAGCGTCAAGGACGAAGACCTGCAAGCGGCGTATCAGAAAGAAATCGCCAACCTGTCCGAGCAACGCCGGGCTGCGCACATTCTGATCGAAGTGAACGACAAGACCACCGAAGCGCAGGCCAAGGCCAAGATCGAAGAGATCCGGGCGCGTCTGGCCAAAGGCGAGAAGTTCGAGGCCCTGGCCAAGGAGTTCTCCCAGGATCCGGGTTCGGCGAACAATGGCGGCGATCTCGGTTACGCAGGTCCTGGTGTCTATGACCCGGTATTCGAGAAGTCCCTGTATTCGCTGGCCAAGGATCAGGTTTCCGAGCCGGTTCGCACCGACTTCGGTTTCCACCTGATCAAGCTGCTGGGCGTGGAAGCGCCTGAAGTACCGACGTTCGCCAGCCTGAAAGGCAAGCTGACCCGCGACTTGAAGACCGCGCAGGTTGAGCAGCGATTCGTCGAGGCGACCAAGCAATTGGAGGACGCCTCGTTCGAAGCTTCCGACCTGGCCCAGCCGGCGCAAGACTTGAAGTTGACCGTTCACACCTCCGCGCCGTTCGGCCGTGAAGGTGGCGAAGGCATTGCGGCCAACCGTGCCGTGATCACCGCAGCGTTCAGCCCGGAAGTGCTGGATGAAGGTGCCAACAGCACCGCCATCGAGCTCGATCCGGAAACCGTAATCGTGTTGCGCGCCAAGGAACACCTCAAGCCAACGCAATTGCCGCTGGAAAGCGTCGCGGGCCCGATCCGGGCGCAATTGGCCAAGGAACACGCCATTGCGGCTGCCAAGACCCATGCTGATGAGTTGATTGCCAGCCTGCGCGAAGGCAAGTCGCCACTGGACAAGCCAATTGACGGTCAGAGCTGGAAGGTTACCGAAGCCGCGACTCGCGCTCAGGAAGGGGTTGACCCGGCTGTACTGCAAGCGCTGTTCCGCATGCCCAAGCCTGCCGCCAAGGACAAGCCGACGTTCACCAGCGTGACTCTGGCCGACGGCAACCTGGTGATCGTGCGCCTGAACGGTGTCAACGAAGCCGCATCGCCGACTGAAGAAGAGAAGGCTCAATACCGTCGCTTCCTCGCTTCGCGCGTTGGCCAGCAAGACTTTGCGGCCTACCGCAAGCAGCTGGAAAGCCAGGCCGACATCAAGCGTTTCTGATGTCAGAATGAATGGTGCGCTACACAAGAACCCCGGCCGAAAGGCCGGGGTTTTTTGTTACAGGTGAACAGACAAGCGTGCGGGACATTTGCTGAATGTCGGAGTCAACACTCCTGTAACTGTTTAAGACACAATCGATGCGCCGCTAAGCATCGATCTGTTGCACAATACGCCCCGAACCGTTTTCCTCAGGATGTTCAATGTTTAAATCATTTCCCATGCGTGTTGCCGGGCTGGCGCTGGTGCTGGCCGTTGCGGCCGGGTGCTCGTCGAAGAAAGCCGCCATCTATGAGCATGAGAACTTCGACGACTCCGGGACATTTTCCCGTAACTATCCAGTGGCCGACACCGCTTCCTGTGAAGCCGCTCGTCGGGCCTTGCTGAGTCAGGGCTACATCATCACCAGCAGCGATCCAAAACTGATCAGCGGGCACAAAAGCTTCCAGCAGACCGGCGAGACCCACATGGAAATCAGTTTCAGTGTGGTCTGCGCCGAAGATGGCAGTGCCGGGCATCACGCCACGGTGTTCGCCAATGCCCTGCAAGACAAGTATGCACTGAAGAAAACCAACAACTCCGCCAGTCTCGGTGTCGGTGTGCTGGGCTCGGTATCGATGCCGATTGGTTCGTCGGATGACTCGATGGTCAAGGTCGCCAGCGAAACCGTGACCTCCGCCAAGTTCTACGAGCGTTTCTTCGCGCTGGTCGAACTGTTCCTGCCCAAGGAAGTGAAAGAAGCGGCGCATATCACCGAGAAGCCGAAAACCGATCTGGGCGTGCCTGAACCCAAGGCCGCACCGGCGCCGTTGGCCCCGCAAACCGCGGCTGAGCCTGCCCCGGCAGCAGAAGCGGCACAGGCACCGGTCGAAGCGACTCCAGTCGCGTCAGAGCCGGTAGCACCACCGCCTGAAGCGGCACCGATTACTGCGGCTCCAAGCGCTGAGCCAACGCCTTCCCCGGAAGCGATCACGCCACCGGCCAACCCAAGCGACATGGCGCCACCTTCGGAGCCGATTCAGGCCATGCCGATCACCGGTCAGTGATCGGCGCTAAGGGGCCACGCGAAGGCCGCGTTGGTCCCGTACCCGCTGTAAATATTGACCCGCATCAAACAGACCGCTGTCCTGCACTCTGCATCGAAAAAATCCTGTGATAAATCCCTGACCGCCTGCTACGTTTTATTTATTAGCGACGAAGTGTCGTGCCCGCGTCATTTTTCCTTCATGTGGGCACTTTAGGCTCAAGGCGCTGGTCATTTATTCAGACATTTTTTCAATGAGCTGTGGGGGATTCGAAAATGGACGATTATCAAGAAGAGCTGCTCGAGTATCAGGCGTTTGAACTGGATCCGCTGGAGCCTGCCGAAGACGCTACCGAGTTGTAAGTGTCAGGCGGATTGGCGATGACTGCGGCGAAACTCGCCGGGTGTCTGGCCGGTCCAGCGTTTGAAGGCGCGTTGAAACGCTTCGGCTGAGGCGAAGCCCAGCAGGTAGGCGATTTCTCCGAATGCCAGTTCGGTATCGCGAATGTAGGTCATGGCCAGGTCGCGACGGGTGTCGTTGAGAATCGCGCGAAATTGCGTGCCTTCCTCGGCGAGTTTGCGACGCAGAGTCCAGGTGGGCAGCTTCAGGCGTGCCGCCACTTCTTCCAGGTCGGGTTCCCGGCCACCATTGAGCAACGGCCCCAGTAACTGAGTGATGCGTTCACGCAGGCTGCGGGTGCGTGTCAGTTGCTCCAGTTCCCGCTCACACAAACTCAGCAAGTGGCGCCAGGTGCTCGGGCAGTGCTCCGGGTTGCGCTGGGCGAGGCTGGCCAGATTCAGGCGCAGTTGATTGTGCTCGGCAACAAACTGTATCGGGCAGTCGCCCAACGCGTCGTAGGCGTCGCGGTAGTCGGGTTCTTCGAATTCGATCTCGATGCGTTCGGCGCACAGCGGGGCAGGGCTGACGCTGGATAATTGCTGCAACCAGCCCGCGATGATCGAATCCACCACGAAGCGGTTATAGCCGTTGTAAGGGCTGATGGAGTAAAAACGCAGCCAGGCCCCTTGAGAGTCTTCGTGAAAGCTCGATTGCCCGCGATAGTTGGAGCCATACAAGGCTTCGAAGCGAATCAGGCAGCGCGCCGCTTCGCGCACAGTCGGTGCCTGTGCCGCGGTGACACCGGCCAGACCGGCCTGGCTCAAGCGGCTGAGCTGACCCATGCGCAAGCCGAGCGCCGGGTTGCCGGTCAACTGGATGGCGCTGTGGCCCAGGCGCATGTAGCGCGGAATTGAGAGTCGGGCACCTGCTTCGCTGAGGCGTGCGGCATCCAGTCCGTATTGTTCCAGCAGCGGCTGTGGGTCGGCACCGTGGCTGCGCACGGCGTCGGCCAGGCTATGAACGAAGCCGACCGACAAATCGCCGAGACGCATCGGCTGCGGTTTCATGGCTTACAACCAAAGGTTCAGCAGACGCGCACCGCGGACATTGCCGTCGGCGAAATGCTGGCCGTTGCTGCTCAGAAAACTCTGGCCGGCGCTGGACTGGTCCCAGAATTGCCCGCGCAGGAACACGCTCATGCCAGCGATTGCCTGGCTGGAAGGCGATTGAGTGGTCAGGGTCAGGCGATGCCAGGCCTGGCCCTCGCTGAGCTCTCCGGCCTTGAGGCTGACGGAGCCCGGGGTCGATGAGCCCTGGTAACCGCGCCACGGTTGATCCCAGGTGCCACGGCCGGTAACGAACGCCGGAACCGCGACGATCCGTACCTGCTGAGTGTCGAGTTTGCGATAGTTGTCCGGATACCAACTGTCGCTGCCGATCAGCACACCCAGGCGCCCGGCCGGAGTATCGACGACGTTGAGGGTGTGCTCACCGTTGGCTTTGATCGCATCCTGCTGCTCGAAAACCGGGTGCATCTGACGCTGCGGCTGGCCGATTGGCAATCCATCGCGGCCGAACACCACGCTGCTGTTGTACAGCGCGCCGCGACCGATTTTCAGGGTGCCTTCGATGATGCTCGGTTCGGGCAACACGATGGACCCCGCCACCAGCGTGACATGGAATTCTTTTGCCAGCCCGCCGAACAACGCCTGGTAATCCTTGGCCATGCCTTTGGCTTTCATGCGCAAATGCGCGTCATCCAGACGACTGCCGCCCTCGGCGCCAATCAGTGCGCGAACGAATTTCAAAGGATTGCTCACGGCCAGCCAGTTCATGGCTTCCTTTAGGGTGGTGGCCTGGTACAACTCGTCCTTTTCACCGCTGACCATCAGCCAGGTGCCGACATGTTCGGGCAACACGACGATGGTTTTTTCGTTCAACAGACCTTGTTCCTGCGCTTTTTGCAGGTAGGCCGCGAGTTTGCGGTGCAAGCGTTCAGGGCTTTGATAGTCGGTGGGAAACAGTTCCGGTTGTATGCCCAGCAGGTTGCCTCGATCGGAGGGTTGGCCCTGGTCTACCGCGAGATCGATCCGCAGGTCCGAGAGGTAATGACCGACCGGGCGGTCCGCGGCCCACATGGCGTAGGTCGTCAGTGCGGCGATCAACGCCATGGAGAAAGTCAGGTACAGAAGTTTGCGCATGGGGAAACAGTCAACAGCCGTGTGCAGGGTTCGACGACTAGGGTATGACCCATGTTCCCGCTTGCCAAGGGGCGCTGCACATTTTGATCAATAAGTTGTCAGTTTCGGTCATTGAGCGACCGATGGACTGCTCATAGTCTGTAACCCATGACAGAGGGACGCCAAAGAGCGTCCTCACTTTTTCCGTGATCGTTCGTAGTGGAGTTACCGATGACCGCCGCTCATTACCCGCACCTGTTGGCCCCGCTGGACCTGGGTTTTACCACGTTGCGCAACCGCACCTTGATGGGCTCGATGCACACCGGTCTGGAAGAAAAACCGGGGGGCTTCGAGCGCATGGCGGCGTACTTCGCCGAGCGTGCCCGTGGTGGTGTGGGCCTGATGGTCACTGGCGGTATCGGGCCGAACGACGAGGGTGGCGTTTACTCCGGCGCAGCCAAGCTGACCACCGAGGAAGAAGCGCTCAAGCACCAGATCGTGACCCGCGCGGTGCACGAAGCGGGCGGCAAGATCTGCATGCAGATCCTCCACGCCGGTCGTTATGCCTATAGCCCGAAGCAGGTCGCGCCAAGCGCCATCCAGGCACCGATCAATCCGTTCAAGCCAAAAGAGCTGGACGAAGAAGGCATCGAGAAACAGATTCGCGATTTCGTCACCTGCTCGACCCTGGCGCAACAGGCCGAGTACGACGGCGTCGAAATCATGGGCTCCGAAGGTTATTTCATTAACCAGTTCCTCGCGGCCCATACCAACCACCGCACCGACCGCTGGGGCGGCAGCTACGAAAACCGCATGCGCCTCCCGGTGGAAATCGTCCGCCGCGTACGTGAAGCGGTCGGCCCGAACTTCATCATCATTTTCCGTTTGTCGATGCTCGATCTGGTCGAAGGTGGCAGCACCTGGGACGAAATCGTACTGTTGGCCAAGGCTGTTGAGCAGGCCGGTGCGACGATCATCAACACCGGGATCGGCTGGCACGAAGCGCGGATTCCGACCATCGCCACTAAGGTGCCGCGTGCGGCGTTCAGTAAAGTCACCGCCAAGCTGCGTGGCTCGGTGAGCATTCCGCTGATCACCACCAACCGCATCAACACCCCGGAAGTGGCCGAGCAGATTTTGGCCGAGGGCGATGCCGACATGGTGTCCATGGCACGGCCGTTCCTCGCCGACGCGGATTTCGTCAACAAGGCCGCAGAAGGCCGCGCCGATGAAATCAACACCTGCATCGGTTGCAACCAGGCGTGCCTGGACCACACCTTCGGCGGAAAGTTGACCAGTTGCCTGGTCAACCCGCGTGCCTGCCACGAAACCGAACTCAACTATTTGCCGGTGCAGCAGATCAAGAAGATCGCCGTGGTCGGTGCCGGTCCTGCCGGGTTGTCCGCTGCGACCGTGGCGGCCGAGCGGGGTCATGAGGTGACGCTGTTTGATTCGGCCAGCGAGATCGGCGGCCAGTTCAACGTCGCCAAACGCGTGCCGGGCAAGGAAGAATTCTTTGAGACCCTGCGTTATTTCAGCCGCAAATTGCAGACCAGCAACGTCGAGGTGTGCCTGAACACTCGTGTCGATGTGGCGAAACTGGTCGAGGGCGGTTACGACGAGATCATCCTCGCGACCGGCATCGCCCCAAGAACCCCTGCGATTCCGGGCGTGGAGAACGCCAAGGTGTTGAGCTATCTGGACGTGCTGCTTCAGCGCAAACCGGTGGGCAAACGCGTTGCGGTGATCGGCGCTGGCGGTATCGGTTTTGACGTCTCGGAATTCCTGGTCCATCAGGGCGAGGCCACCAGCCTGAACCGTGATGAGTTCTGGAAAGAGTGGGGCATCGATACGCATCTGGAAGCACGCGGCGGTGTCGCCGGGATCAAGGCTGCCCCCCATGCACCGGCCCGCGAAGTGTTCCTGCTGCAACGCAAGAAATCCAAGGTCGGCGACGGGCTGGGCAAGACCACCGGCTGGATTCACCGCACCGGTCTGAAGAACAAGCAGGTGCAGATGCTCAACAGTGTTGAATACCTGAAGATCGACGACGAAGGCCTGCACATCCGCATCGGCGAAACCGGTGAGCCGCAAGTATTGCCGGTGGACAACATCGTGATTTGCGCCGGGCAGGATCCACTGCGCGAGTTGCAGGACGGTCTGGTAGCGGCGGGGCAGAACGTGCATCTGATCGGTGGCGCGGATGTCGCGGCGGAGCTGGATGCCAAGCGGGCGATCAATCAGGGTTCGCGGTTGGCTGCGCAGTTGTAATCCACCCAGTACCTGTGGCGAGGGAGCTTGCTCCCGCTGGGCTGCGAAGCGGCCCCAAGTCCATTAGATGCGGTCGATCAGAATTGTCGATTTACCGGATCTGCGACTGCTGCGCAGTCGAGCGGGAGCAAGCTCCCTCGCCACAGTTTGATTGCTAAGATGCCGGATCTTCATCCAGAACCGGCATCGATGCTTTTCTCTCTCAACGACTGGCTCCCCCAAGCCCCCCTCGAACCCCTTTCTCTCGACTGGCTCACCACGGCCGGCATCGAAGTCGCGATCCTGCGTCTTGATCAGATCGACCCACTGATCAGCGGCAACAAATGGTTCAAGCTGATTGAACACCTCAAAGTCGCTGAACAGTCTGGTGCTAAAGGCATCATCAGCCTCGGTGGAGCGCATTCCAATCATCTGCATGCACTGGCCGCGGCCGGCAAGCGGTTCGGGTTTTCCACGGTCGGCCTGTTGCGCGGGCATCCACAGGAAACACCAACGGTTAAGGACTTGCAGGCGTTCGGCATGCAGTTGCACTGGCTGGGTTATGGCGGTTATCGAGCGCGGCACGAACCGGGTTTCTGGCTGCCATGGAAAGAACGGTATCCCGATCTGCATTCTGTGCCTGAAGGCGGTGGCGGTTTGCCGGGTGCGCGTGGCTGCATGCAGCTCAAGGATCAGGTCCGCAAGCAATTGCCTCATTTGGGTTGGAGTGATTACGACGGTTGGTGGCTGGCCTGTGGAACCGGAACAACCTTGGCTGGCCTGGTTTTGGCCGAAGCGGGAGAGCACGCGGTTTATGGCGCGCTGGCGGTACCCGACGATCATGGTGTAGCGCAGCAGGTCGAAAAAATTACTCAGCAAACGGGTGAAGCGGTCTATGAGCTGATCGATGCCAGCCGTGGCGGATTCGCTAAAGTTGATCAGCAACTAATTGAATTCATCGAACGGACCGAGCATGCCAGCGGCGTTCCTCTTGAGCCGCTATACACCGGCAAGGCATTGCTGGCGCTCAGGCAGCAGGTCGAATCAGGGCGATTCAAAAAGGGCACACGCCTGATCTTCGTTCATACCGGCGGCTTGCAGGGCCGCCGGGGATTTCAGTGAATCGCGCAATCAAGTGCGCTTGGGCATCATCCGCAACAAGGTGTTATCGCCCACCACATAGTGGTGATACAGCCCGGCCACGGCATGCAGGCCGATCAGCCAGTAGCCGATGGTGCCGCCCAGGACGTGCCAGCCCTGAAGCTCTTTGGCCAGTTCCTTGTTCTCGGCCATCAGCAGCGGCAAGTCGAGGCCGTAGAACATCACTTGATTGCCTTTGGCGCTGGTGACCAGCCAACCCAGCAATGGCATGGCGATCATGAAAATGTACAGCGCCCAGTGCATCAGCCTGGCCAGTGTTATCTGCCAGTGCGGCGAGGCCGGGAAGATCTGCGGTGCCGGGCCGAGGCTGCGAGCGAACAACCGCACCCAGACCAGTACGAATACCGTCAGGCCGAGCATGAAGTGCGATTCAACGATCAGTGTTCGCCCGCCACTGCCCTTGGGAAAGATCCCGCGGAGCTCGATACAGGCATAAACCAGCGCCAGCAAGACCAGCATCAACCAATGCAACGCGATCGATACGGTGCTGTAGCGCGAGGCGGAATTTTTCCACGGCATACGGTGTTCCTCACGGGACGGATCCAACCACCGTTCTTGTGTGACGGCGTGCTTTAACTGTAATCCTGTTTGTATGGGATTGCCTGGCGCACGCAGGCTTTTCTGTCGCATGCGAACATGAAGAAAGTTTCACGTAAATAAAATAACCGCAGGCTGTTTGAAAGAGGTTGATCAGGTGTAGGGCGATTCTGTTTGTGCCGTATTTTCAGTTTCAGGCTTGAGTGACGAAGGTAGTTGATTAATATGCATCTGGCTTGGCGGCTGATTTAAAGGGTTTGCCATGTTTCTGTATTTATTAATTTGCGATCAAAGGAATGAGCATGAATGACAATGTGAACGGAGTCCGTGGTGAAGTGAGTGAATACACCTGGGGAAGAATGTGGTCCGACGGAACAAAAGAGTTTAACAACGGCGCCATTCAATATGCCGATGGCGCGCTCGAGTTTGATGGTTTGACGTTTTACCCGGATGGGGTTGTCATCGATGCAACGGGGCAGCAGGTAGGGCTGGTCGAGCCCAACGGCGAGGTACCGGACGATGCTGAAACAAAGGTCGTCGAAAATGCCGAATCTGTTGAGCAGGAGGAAGTGGCGGACACCACGAATCCAACGGATGAAGTTCAAACGTTGATTATTGAAGATGAGGATGATGCCGAGACCTACATTCCTCTCGGTAGCGACGAGCGATAATTGATGTTGCTGTAAATCGAAGACATAAAAAAGCCGTAGTGCTCACTTGAGTACTACGGCTTTTTACTTACTGGTTTTGCGGCATTTCGCCGTTGGCCAAACGTTTGTTGATATCGGCAATCACTTCCGGCAGGTCGGTAATGGTGTCGATCATGTAATGCGGACGCGAACCTTCGAACATTGCATGAATGCGTTTGCGTTCGCTGTCCAGGGTGTCGCTGGCCAGTGCGCGATAACCTTCATAGTCCAGCCCCAGTGCGTTACCCGAGCAGATCAGCGCCACGGTCCACATGCCGGCACGACGGCCTTCGAGAATGCCCGGCACGGTGTCGTCGATTTTCACGCAAGCCGCGACATCGTCGATGCCCAAGGCGATCACGTTGGCCAATGCCTGGGCTGGCCAAGGGCGACCATTGGGGACTTCGTCGGTGGCGACCACGTGGTCGGCGATGTAGCCATTGGTGGCGGCCAGTTCGACGACTTTGTCCATGACCTGTTTCGGGTAGCCCGAGCAGGAGCCGATCTTGATCCCTTGCTGGCGCAGGTTGGCGATGGTGTCCAGGGCGCCCGGAATCAGCGCCGAGTGTTCGGCGATTTTCTCGATCTGCAACGGCATGAAGCGTTGGTAGATGGCGGTGACGTCATCGTCGGTCGGCGTGCGGCCGAACACTTTGCGATAACGCTCGGCAACTTCCGGTTGGTCGCACAGCGTGCGGATGTGGTCCCACTTGCCCATGCCCATCGGGCCACGCGCTTCTTCGATGGAAACCTGGACGTCGAACTCGGCGAAGGCTTCGACAAAAATCTGCGTCGGCGCGAAGGAGCCGAAGTCGACGACGGTGCCGGCCCAGTCGAGGATGGCGGCTTGCAGTTTGGTTGGGTTGGTGTAGTTCATGGTGATCAAGTCCTGTGGCAACTGGCTAATAATGGGTTGCTTTTTTGTGGGAGCGGGCTTGCTCGCGAATACGGTCTGACATTCAGCAATGATGTCGACTGATACGCCGCTTTCGCGAGCAAGCCCGCTCCCACAGGGGAAGGTGGTGTGGTTCAGATTTCGAGCACTTCCATCTCGCGCAACACTTCAGCGATGGCCGCCACGGCTTCGCGCATCTCCGCCGGCTGGACGTGACCGATGCAACCCACGCGGAAGGTTTCGACCTGGGTCAGTTTGCCGGGGTAGAGGATGTAACCCTTGGCCTTGACCCGTTCGTAGAACTCCTTGAACTGGTAGCGCGGGTCTTTCGGGGCGTGGAAGGTGGCGATGATTGGCGCCTGGATCGCGGCAGGCAGGAAGCTGCGCAGGCCCAGTTTGCCCATCTCTTCCATCAATGCCTGGCAGTTGGCGGCGTAGCGTTCGTGCCGCGCCGGCAAGCCACCTTCTTCGTTGTATTGCAGCAGGGCTTCATGCAGCGCCGCGACCACGTGGGTCGGCGGGGTGAAGCGCCATTGGCCGGTCTTGGCCATGTAGCTGTACTGGTCGTAAAGGTCCATCGCCAGCGAATGCGAGTTGCCGGCGGCACTGGCCAGGGATTCTTTACGGGCAAAGACGAAGCCCATGCCCGGTACGCCTTCCAGGCATTTGCCGGAAGCGGCGATCAGTGCGTCGAATGGAATCTGTTGTGCGTCCACCGGCAGGGCGCCGAACGAACTCATGGCGTCGATGATCAGGCGTTTGCCGCGTTGCGCAATGACTTGGGCAATTTCCGGCAGCGGGTTGAGGATGCCGGTGCTGGTTTCGCAGTGGATCAGCGCAACGTGAGTGATGCCGGCATCAGCGCGCAGCAGACGATCGACGTCGGCGGCGGTGGTCGGTTCGTCTTCGGCGGTTTCGAAAGTGCTGAACGAGCGGCCGAGCACTTCGCAAATCTTCGCCAGGCGTTTGCCGTAGGCGCCGTTGATCAGCACCAACACCTTGCCATCGCGAGGCACCAGTGTGCCGATTGCCGCCTCGACAGCGAAGGTGCCGCTGCCTTGCAACGGCACGCAGTGGTGAGTGGCGGCGCCGTTGAGGATCGCCAGCAATTGTTCGCAGAGGCTGGCGGTCAGTTGGTTGAAGCGGTCATCCCATGAACCCCAGTCGACCATCATCGCCTGGCGGGTGCGGGCCGAAGTGGTCAACGGGCCGGGGGTGAGCAGGATGGGTGCGGCAGTACTCATTCTCGTGTCCTCGCAATCGATGGGATGAAGCTACGGGGCCTAAATTGCAATTTGCCGAGTTATCAATCAAATTGTTTGTTGTTATGCCAGCCATCAGTGAGGGTTATCCATGAATCTGTTTCAGCTCCGCGCTTTTGATGCCGTGGCCCGCGAGGGCAGCTTTACCAGGGCGGCCGCGCGGTTGTTCATCAGCCAACCGGCGGTCACCGGGCACATCAAGGCACTGGAGGAGCACTACCAGATCACCTTGTTGCGCCGCACCGCGCGACGGGTGGAGTTGACGGAGGAGGGCACCAAACTGGCGGCGATCACCCGGGCGATGTTCGGCCTGGCCGAAGAGGCGCAGGTGATGCTGGAGGCCAACCGACAGTTGCTGACCGGGCGCCTGGAAGTGGCGGCGGACGGGCCGCACATGGTCATGCCGATGCTGGCGAGCCTGCGCGCACGCTATCCGGGAATCACCGTGAATTTGCGCTTGGGCAATGCCCAGGAAACGTTGGCGGCATTGTTGTCCGAGCATGCCGACGTGGCGGTGCTGACCGAAGTCGAGCCGCGCAAGGGTCTGCATCTGCAAGCCCTGAGCGAATCACGCATTTGTGCGTTGGTGCCTGATGGGCATCCTTGGGCGCAACGGACCAAAGGCATTCCGCTCAAGGAACTGGATCAGGTGATCATGGTGTTGCGTGAACCGAGTTCGATTACCCGGCGTACGTTCGATGACGCGTGTGCCCAGGCCAAGGTCAATCCACGGGTGTTGCTGGAGTTGGACAGTCGTGAAGCGGTGACCGAGGCCGTTGCCGCCGAGTTGGGCGTGGGCGTGGTGTCGTCAGTTGAGGTCAGCCATGATCCGCGAGTGGCGGCGGTGCCGATCATTGGCGAGGGGTTGGTGAACCGGCACATGATGGGGTGCATGGAGCGGCGGCGGGATTTGCGCTTGATTCAGGCGTTTTTCGGGTTGGCACCGGGCGGGTAGACCGAGTTGCCTGCATCGCTAGCAGGCTAGCTCCCACAGTGGTCCTGTGTTGTCTGCAAAATCTGTGGTCAACGCAAATCCCCTGTGGGAGCTAGCCTGCTAGCGATAGGACCAGACCTGCTTAAACAAGACTCTCGCGAACCATCTCCAGAAATGTCGCCACGATCCGCCGCGAACTCTGCTCGCGCAAGCACACCAGCGTTTCCGTCAGCCTGCGTTTGCAATCGGTAATCGGCAACGCACAAACCCGCGAATCCGCACCAAACTCGGCCGCCGAGACAACACCCACACCAATCCCCACCACCACCGCCTCACGCGCCGCTTCACGGCCTTCAACCTGAATCGCCGGACGGATGCGAAACCCGGCGCCGGCCATTTCTTCTTCCAGGGTCTGGCGAGTCACCGAGCCGATTTCCCGCAGCACCAGCGGTGTGTCGTCGAGGTCGGCGAGGGTGATGGATTCGCGGTCGGCCCATGGGTGATTGCGTGACACGAACGCCACCATCGGGTCGTTGCGCAGCGGCAGGGAGAGCAGGCGTTCATCGCTGACGTCACGGCCCAGCAACGCCAGATCAGCCTGGTAGTTGAAGAGCCGGAACAGCGATTCATCGGTGTTGCCGGTTTCGATCTTGACGCTGATGCCGGGGTAGCGCTCGCAGAACCGGGCGATCTGCGGCAGCACGTGCACCGGCGCATCCACCGCCAGAATCAGGCTGCCGGTTTGCAGCGCCTGGGAGTCCTGCAACAGCTCCTGGGCCTCGGCTTCGATCACGAACAGTTTCTGCGTGACACTCAGCAATCGCTCTCCCAGATCGGTCAATCGCACCGAGCGTTTGTTGCGGTGAAACAGCAAAACGCCGTAGCGCTCTTCGAGCTTGCGCACTTGGTCGGAAATCGCCGGTTGCGTGAGAAATAGTCGCTCGGCGGCTTTGGTGAAGCTTCCGTACACGGCCACGGCATGGAAGGCTTTGAGCTGGGCGTGGGAAACCGACATGGGAAACTCCAGTAACAAGCTGAGCTTATTTGTGAAATACGATAAATCGATTTCACTTATTAATCAGTAATTGTTTTTATCCACCTCAGCCCCGGTGACTGGTCAGTCGAACAGCAGCGGGTGCCATGAGCCTGTGCGTGCAACTACAGGACTCATCTGACCGGAATCACCCACAGGGACAAGGTGATTTCGCAGTGCTCAACAATAAAAAACAAAGGCGTTTTCTTCCAATTCTGCCGGCACACTCACACCCTGAGGTCAGAACCACAATGAACAAGCACATCGGCACCATCAAGCGTTGGCGCGTGCAGATCTTCGCGATCACCTGGCTCGCCTACGCCGCTTTCTACTTCACCCGCAAAGCGTTTTCCGTTGCCAAACTCGGCATCGGCGAAGACCCGACGTTCATGCTCGACAAAATGGCCATGGCCAACCTCGACGCCATTTACCTGACCGCTTACGCCATCGGCCAATTCACCTGGGGCATCCTCGCCGACCGCTTCGGGCCTCGCGTGGTGGTACTCGGCGGCTTGCTGATTTCGGCGGCCGCCGCGCTGGTGATGGGCACTTACGCCACGTTGCCGATCTTCGCCACCTGCATGTTGATTCAAGGCTTGGCGCAGTCCACCGGTTGGTCGGGGCTGTGCAAGAACCTCGGCAGTTTCTTTCCCTCCGAGCAACGTGGGCGAGTCCTGGGGTTGTGGAGTTCCTGCTACGCCTTTGGTGGTCTGGTGGCCTCGCCGTTTGCCGGTTGGTGGGCGTATACGCTCATTGGTAGCTGGCATGCGGCGTTCATTTCCAGTGCGGCGGTAGTTGGGCTGGTCGCCGTGCTGTTTTTTATTTTCCAACGCAACAAACCGGAAGACGTCGGCTTGCCGGCGGTGGAGCCGGAACCTGTGCTGACCGCTGAAGAAGCCGAGGCGCAAAGCAAAATCAGCATGTGGGAGCCGCTGAAGGAAATCCTGCGCAACCGCACCGTGCTGGTGCTGGGTTTGGCGTACTTCATGCTCAAACCGGCGCGCTACGCGATTCTCCTGTGGGGGCCGGTGATCGTTTTCGAACAGATGCCCTCGGTGGGCAAGGTCGGCGCGGCGATCATTCCCACTGCGTTTGAACTGGCCGGGTTGCTCGGGCCGATCATGATTGGCCTGGCTTCGGACAAACTGTTCGGCGCCCGGCGCATGCCGGCCTGTGTGATCAGCCTGCTGGCGCTCACCGTTTCCCTGGCGTTTTTCATGGGCGCCCTGCACACCGGCAGCGTGGCGTTGGTGGTGGCGCTGTTGTTCGTCATGGGCCTGACGCTCTACGGACCGGACTCGATGATCAGCGGCGCGGCGGCCATCGATTTCGGCACCGCCAAGGCCGGCGCCACGGCAGCCGGTTTCGTCAATGGCTGCGGCTCGGTCGGGGCGATTCTCGGCGGGCTGCTACCGGGTTACTTCGACACCGTCACCGTGTTCATCGTCTTTGCCGGTTGCGCGATGTTCTCCGCGCTGGTGCTGATCCCGCACTGGAACAGCCGCCCCGGTGGCCTGGGTACTCACTTCGCCTACGTGCCCAATCAAGCGATGACCATCAAAACCCTGCGTACCTGAATCCCGTCCCTCGTCGCCTGCTGCACCTGCGGCAGGCTGGCGTGTGGACCACTGACCGGAGATTGACCCCATGAGACCCTTTTGGCTGGACCAGGCCTTGAAGGCTGATACATCCGAAACCTGTCCGCCACTGGAAGGCGACGCCCGCGCCGACGTGTGTATCGTCGGCGGCGGTTACACCGGGTTGTGGACTGCGATCATGCTCAAGGAGCAGAACCCCGAGCTGGATGTATTGCTGATCGAGGCGGACATCTGCGGTGCCGGGGCCAGTGGTCGCAACGGTGGTTGCGCGCTGTCGTGGTCGGCCAAGTATTTCACCCTTGAGCGGTTGTTCGGCGTCGAAGAAGCCGTGCGGCTGGTCAAGGAATCGGAGCGCAGCATCCACGCCATTGGCGCCTTCTGCGAACAGTACGCGGTGGACGCGGACTATCGCCTCGATGGCACCCTCTACACCGCGACCAACCGCGCTCAGGTCGGCTCGACCGATGCGGTAATCGCGGCGCTGGAGCGCAACGGCATCAACTCGTTCACTCAAAGGCCAGTGGCCGATGTGCAGCGCATGGCGGGTTCGGTCAAGCATTTGGAAGGCTGGTTTTCTCCGGCGGCGGCCAGTGTGCAGCCGGGCAAACTGGTGCGCGGTTTGCGCCGGGTGGCTTTGCAATTGGGGGTGAAGATTCATGAAAACACCGCCATGACCGGGCTGGAAGAAGGCAAACCAGCAGGCATCGAAACCCGTAACGGTACTATTCGCGCTGACCGTGTGGTGCTGGCGATGAACGCCTGGATGGCTCGCGCATTCCCGCAGTTCGAGCGCAGTGTGGCGATCGTTTCCAGCGACATGGCGATCACCGAACCACGGCCCGATTTGCTCAATGAGATCGGTTTGACCAGCGGCGTCACGGTGCTTGATTCGCGGATTTTCGTGCACTACTACCACAACACCCCGGACGGCCGGATCATGCTCGGCAAGGGTGGCAATACCTTCGCCTATGGCGGACGCATGCTGCCGGTGTTCGATCAACCATCGCCTTATGCCGGCGTGTTGCAGAGCAGCCTGGCGGATTTCTTCCCGGCGTTTGCCGACGTCAAGGTCGAAGCAACGTGGAACGGCCCGTCGGATCGTTCGGTCACCGGTTTACCGTTCTTCGGCCAGATGAGCGCCAGCGGCAACGTGTTCTACGGTTTCGGTTACTCCGGCAGTGGCGTCGGGCCGTGTCATATGGGCGGGCAGATTCTCGCTTCGATGGTCCAGGGGCTCGACAATGCCTGGACCCGTTCGCCGTTGGTCAACGGGCCGCTGGGCTTCTTCCCACCGGAGCCGATTCGCTACCTCGGCTCGCTGATGGTGCGCAACGCCATCCGCCGCAAGGAGCGCGCCGAGGATCACGGACATCGGCCACGACACCTGGACGTGCGTCTGGCGAAGTTCGCGGCTGCTGCCGGCAAGGCCGACAAGGGTTGACGGTCAGGCCCCCGGATTCGTGGGTTTGATCAGCCAGTCCAGCAGCAGTCGGGTATCGCTGCGCGGCGCCGGGGAACGAACGGGACGGGGCGCAGAGCGATGCCCCAGGTTTGCGCAAAACACCGGCCGATCGGGGTCGCCGTCGAGAAAGCTGACCAGCCCGTCGCTGCCGGCCAAAGGCAGTGCGCACGGCTCGCTACGGTTGTCCGAAACAGCAAGGGCAACCGGTAGCCAAAGACCGCCGGATGTCTCGGGATCAGCGATCGATGCCGGCCATAAACGGACCTCGATTCGGCCTCGCTCATCCACCGTCGCCTGTTGCCCGCCGAGGCCACACACTCGCGCTGGCTGATGACCGGGAATGTTCGGCCTCGGCTGTTCAAGCATCGGACGGAACACCGTCGACCAGGGAACGGCAGTGAACTGGTTGCAGTAGCGCGGCGGCAGGTCCGGCGTGTCCGGCGCCAGAATCGAGCCCTGTTGTCCCTGATGCCGCACTTGAGTTACCAGCCATTGATCGTTAAACCCTGACAGCGGATGTTCCGCCACTTGCACGATGCAGGCACTGCGTAATTCACCGTGATTGCTTTGACCGTGGATCTGCACTTGCTGGCAACGCAAGCGTTCCAGATGACGACGGGCGAGTTGATCGCGATGGCTCTTTTCGATGGCGGGGCGAGGCAAGGTTGGCGTTCCCCCGGCAATGGGCTGATTGGCCGCCCCGTCGTCGAGGCCTGCGGCGCCACGGTTTCTGCTGTCGAGTCGCGGCGACAGGAGCGGCGCGTCATGGCGCTGGAACAATTCACTGATCGTCGGTACGTTGCCGGCGTCGGGCGCATCGCTGTGGAACGGCATCAACAGCGGTTCCTGCGGGAAACTCAGGCTGTCTTCGGCAAACACCAGCACATGGGCGTCGTGATGGTGTTCAAAGTGATAGTGAATGCCTTCCTCTTCGCACAGCCGTTGCAGCAGGGCCAGGTCGGTCTCGTCGTACTGAATGCAAAACGGCCGCAGTGGATAGTGCCCGGTCGTCAGTTCAAAGCGATAACTGCTGTCGGGCAGATGATGTTCCTCCAGCAACTGGCGCAGGATCATCGGCACGCTGAGGTGCGCAAAGATGCGCCGGGATCGAGACTGCTCCAGCGCTTGCATCGCCGGTACCAGCACCAGTTTGTAGCCGACGCAGTGCGGCCCGTGATGCTCGCGATTGACGCTGTGCAGCACGCCATGAATACCCGCACCTCGCCCAAAACCAAGGAGCGCCGGTTGTTGCAACAGGTGTTCGGGGGGCATGGCCGGCGCCAGGCCCAGCACTTCGATGTCGAACCGATAGGGTTGATTGAGGGCCTCACGACCGCTGAACCGTACTACCTGAAAGCTCAAGTCGTCGTCGAGAAGTGTCAGGGTGTAGGGACTTTCCTTGTCGTTATGCATCGAACGCGCTTCTGCCATGGGTACAGGCGAAGAGGGTACGAAACCTCAGCGGTTTATGGACATCGCAAACCGAAGTTTCAGAATCGCCCTACAACCGTTGGAGAAGATGTCGATTCGTGGTCGGAATTTTTGGTCGATTGCCAACTTTAGGCCGGGTAAACTTGCGCAAAGCGTCGGCCAATAGATGTCTCGGCGCCATAGACAAGAGAGTGAGTAATGGGCGCACAGTGGAAGGTTAAACACAAAGAAGCGGCAGCCAACGCCAAGGGCAAGATCTTCGGCAAACTGGTGAAGGAAATCACCATTGCTGCGCGCAACGGTGCCGATACCACCACCAACGCACACCTGCGTCTGGTGGTTGAACAGGCCAAGAAAGCTTCGATGCCCAAGGAAACACTGGACCGCGCCATCAAGAAGGGTGCGGGCCTGTTGGGCGAAACCGTGCAATACCATCGCGTGACCTATGAGGGCTTCGCCCCGCACCAGGTGCCGCTGATCGTTGAATGCGTGACGGACAACATCAACCGCACCGTGGCTGAAATCCGCGTCGCGTTCCGCAAGGGCCAATTGGGCGCTTCCGGTTCGGTGGCCTGGGACTTCAACCACGTCGGCATGATCGAAGCCTCGCCGGATACCCCGGACGCCGATCCGGAAATGGCCGCGATTGAAGCCGGTGCCCAGGATTTCGAGCCGGGCGAAGACGGTGCGACCCTGTTCCTGACCGAGCCTACCGACCTGGACGCGGTACAAAAAGCCCTGCCCGAGCAAGGCTTCACCGTGCTGTCGGCCAAGCTGGGTTACCAGCCGAAGAATCCGGTCAGCGGCCTGAGCGATGAGCAGATGGCTGAAGTCGAAGCGTTCCTCGAAGGCCTCGATAACCACGACGACGTGCAGGACATGTTTGTCGGGTTGGCGGGTTAAGTCAGACTGGCTTTGATCTAACCTGTGGCGAGGAAGCTTGCTCCCGCTGGACGGCGAAGCCGTCCCCAAAAGCGACGGCTGCTTCGCAACCGAGCGGGAGCAAGCTCCCTCGCCACAGATTTTTGTACGGGCTGTTAGCTGTCGGAGTTAAGCACTGCCAACGCCTGAACAACCTCATCAAACCCCGGCCGCGCCAGCACATCGGGCTGACAGCAGCACTGTTCCAGATCTCGCAGCGTCCCACGCTGTTCATCGCTCAACCCGGAGTCAATCCGCTCCAGCAATTCCCCCAGCAGAATCCCGAACGCTCGCACTTCGATTCGTTGCAATGCCCGGCTTTGCGGATTGTCCGCCGTGGCATGGAATGACGCCGCGCCAAAGTCACCCAACAGGCAATCACCGTGCTCGTTCCACAGAATGTTGTGGCCGTACAGATCGCCGTGGGTAATGCCGTGATGGTGCAAGTGTCCGGCCACCGATGCGATGCCGCGGGCGATGCGCAGGGCGACTTCGGCACTGAAGCGGGTATCGTCGGCGTAGACGTCGCGGCTACAGGACGCCAGGCTCGGCAACCCGGCGAGGTTGCGATAGTCCGGTTCGATCAACTGCATCACCAATCCTGCCGTTTGTTGCGGATGATCGACCACCCGACCCTCAACGCGAATCAGGTTGGGATGGCTGCCAGCGCTGATGCAGGCGTTCATTTCGTGTAGCGGCGAGCCATCGCTGGTCATTTCGCCTTTGTAGAGTTTGACCGCAACGGCGCTTGTGGTCTGGCCCGGTTTGGCCCAAGAGGCCCGATGGATCACGCCCGAAGCGCCCTGGCCGATTTGCTACTCCAGTTGCAGTTGCGACCAAGGGATGTTCGCCGTTGCTTCAAGGGCCGCTTCGCTTTCCAGCGGGTTGCCGGCGTAGGCCAGCCAACTCAGGCTCGGCAGGGACAACAACCATTCAGGTAACTCGGTCAACCGGTTGGCGGCGATGCGAATCAGTTCGAGTCGGTGGCAGTTGCGCAGACTCTCGGGCAAGCACTGTAAACGGTTGCCCGCGAGCATCAGCTTTTGCAGGTCCGGGCGTTCACCCAGTTCGGTCGGCAGGGACTCGATGCAATTCTCGGTGAGGATCAGCCAGCGCAGCCGGGGCGGTAACGCAGCGCCCGGTACGTGCTCGATGCGATTGGCCTTGAAGCCGACCATGGTCAGCGCCATGCAACGACCCACGCACGCGGGCAATTCGGTAAACAGATTGTCCGAGCAGAACAACACGCGCAAACGGGTCAGGCGATGCAGGTCGTCCGGCAGGCAGCTCAAAGCGTTGCCGCTGAGGTTCAGCACTTCCAGGGAGTCCGCCAGATCGAAGATTTCCCGGGGGAATTCTGTCAGGCCGCAGCTGAGGTCCAGGCGAGTGATGCCTGCCAGCGTGCCGGCGCGCAGTTGTGCAAGGGTGTGCATGAAAGGGTTCGCTGTAGATCGAGTGAATGGGCGGCATGATAGCGGGAAAGGGAGATTGCCTGTCAGGCTGGCTCCCGAACTTCCACCAACTGCCCCAACCGGCTGCGCGTACGCGCCAGATCAATCGCATCACCGTCCAGGCTTTCACGCAACGAGCGTTGGCCGAGCAGGATCAGGTGCTTGTCCTGATCGTACAGAACGTCCACCAGATTGATGAAACGCTGCTGGGCGGCAATCGAACAGTCCGCCAGGTTCGGCAGTTCATCGATGATCCAGTGATCGAAGCGTCGGCACAATTCCAGATAATCCATGACTGCCGTGGGCTGATCGCACAAATCGCTGAAGGTAAAACCGATGGTGCGCCCTTCACAGTAGCGCGCCGGCAAGTGGCGCGTACCGACCGGCAAGGCAATGGCGGCGGCATCGGCGTCAGGCAGGTTGGAGGCCTGACGCTGCGCCTGCGTGGCGGGCCAGACGTACTTACCTTGAGTGAACAATTGCTGCGCGTGGGTTCTGACCTGACTGCGGTAGTCGTGCGGCCCGCCGACTTCCATCACCTGCATGCGCGCATTGATCAGGTCGATCACCGGTTTGAAGCGCGCATGGTACAGCGGATTGGGCAGCAGGCCTTCCGGTGGGTAATTGGAAGTGACCAGCAGCAGGATGCCTCGGCGGAACAATGCCTTGAACAGCCGCGTGATCAACATCGCATCGCCGATGTCATGGACGTGGAACTCGTCGAAACACAACACCCGGCAATCACGCAGCAATTCATCGAGGGTGGTCGCCAGCGCATCCGGCTGATCGCGATGGCGGAACATCCCTTGGTGCAGGCAGGCAAAAAACTCGTGGAAGTGCAGGCGTTGTTTTTCCGCAAGGGGAATGGCCTGGAAGAAACCATCCAGCAGCCAGCTCTTGCCACGGCCTACGGCACCATGCAGATAGAGCCCCGGCAGGGTTTTCGCCGCAGCGCCCGTCAGCGTCGTGGCGTGTTGCGCCATGCAGTCGATCACGCGTTGCTGGCTGTGACTGAGGGTGTAGCCCTGGGCATGGGCCTTGTGGTGAAAGTAGTCGTGGATGAGCCGACCGGTCGCAGGCGCGGCCGAGGCTTTGCCGAACAGGCGGCGAAGTGACGGCCAGCGTGGTGTGAGACGTGAACGGTTGGGCGGTCGAACGGCCACTGGATGTCACCCCGTGATCTTCAGGCAGGCTCCCCGAGCTGCGGCGGCGTAGTGTAACCAGAGCGATGAATGTGCTTCCAGTTGTGTCGATTGAATTCGGATGTAATTGGACGGAATACTGCGGTGTGTACAGCTTATAACCCGTAGCCGTCGAGGCTTTTGGCGGTAGTGGCACTATAAAATCACTGCTTTTCATGGATCCAATTATCGTTAGCTGACTGGCGATTTCCCGATGCATTGCTAACCTGACTTCTACAAGACACCCCTCAAAAGGAATGGGGCCGTGAATGGACGTGTGGTGTTGGCAGTCTTGGGCGCAGGGCTCAGTGCGACAGTATCGGCCGCCGAACTCCAGGTGGAGGTACGGGTCGATGTGCAGCGCGGCTGTCAATTGGTCGGGCAACAACGCAGCGCAGGAATCGAGCAACTGGGCGTGCTGGACTTCGGCAGCACCGCGCGTCTGGATGATCCTGCCGGGCCATTGAGCGCCGCGCTGATGAACGAGCGCTTGCCACGGCTCGAATGCAACCCCGATACCCCTTATCAATTACGCGTGGATGGCGGCCTGCATGGCGGCGTCGGCGACGTGCGCTACATGGCGGCTAACGCCGAGCACAGCAAACCCATTCCCTATCGGCTGTATCAGGACCCGGCGCGGCGTATTCCGCTGGCGGTGGATGTGCCGATGAGCGGTCGCGTGCCGGACAGCGGCTCGGTGGATTTACCCTTGTATGCGCGCATCGAACCCTTGGCGGACATTGTGCGGGTCGGTCGCTATTCGGATCTGGTGAAGGTGACGGTGAGCTGGTGAGTGGATTGGCAGCAAACAATCTGGCGGAGCCCGATTGTGCAGGGAAGGAGGTGTTCGCGAGCGAACGACCGTGTGTTTAATCCTGAAGGAATTGGGATTGGTGTGATGACAATCGAGTTTTGCAGGGTTATCGCCATAGGCGCACTGCTACTGACGGGCGGTGTCGCGCAGGCCGCAATCAGCGGGCAGATTCAGGCGCGGCTGACCCTCATCGCCGGTTGCGAAGTGACTAACGGGGCCAACCCCGATAGCCCGGTCGCCGACTTCGGCACCCTCGATTTCGGCCAGCAAGGCCCGACCTGGAACAACCCGATCAAGGCCAGTCTCGGCGACGAAGCCAGCGGCAAGCTGAACGTTGCCTGCAACCCCTCGGTCACCGGTTTCACCGTCACCATCGACGGCGGCACTCACGGCGACGGCACCACCCGGCGCCTGAGCAATGGCAGCCAGACCATCCCTTATCAATTGTTCCTCGATGCTTCCGGTAACCGCAGCTACAGCATCGGCCAACAACACAATTTCGCTGTTACCAGCGGGGCGCAGATACCGATTCCGGTATTCGGCTCGGTGGTGGCGAATACCCGCGCGCTACCGGCCGGTGTCTATACCGACACCCTGACGGTGACGCTCGACTGGTAACCCCGTAGAGGACGGACACCATGCGTACGTTTGCATCAAGGATCGGATTGTCATTGCTTGGCCTGACGCTGGCGTCCAGCGCAACGGCCGCCACCACGGTCACCGGCCAGATCACTTCCAGCCTGATCCTGACCAGCAGTTGTCAGGTCAACGGTGTCGGCGGCTCCACCAACCTGAACTTCGGCGCGTTGAATTTCGGCACCGCCAACAGCCTGTTCACCTCCGCCAGCGGCCAGGTGCTGGGCGGTGGCGGCGGGGCGCTGTCGATTCTCTGCTCCAGCGGCACCACGCCGACGGTCAAGGTCCGCGCCGGCGCCCATGACGGGCAATCGGCGGGCGGTACCCGAGCGCTGTATGACGGGGTTGCCAACTACGTGCCGTATGACTTGTACACCGATGCCGGGCACTCGCAGCTGCTGGCGATTGACGGCGTGATCAACCTCGCCCCCAGCACCGGGGTGGCGCAGACCGTGAACATCTACGGCCAGGCGCTGGGCAAGGCTGGTTTGCCCGCCGGTACTTACACCGACACCGTCGCCGTCGAACTGACGTTCTAGCGCCATGGCCCGCCATGCTTGTGCGGCGTTTCTGCTGCTGTGCGCAGGCAGTGTGCCGTTGCCGCTGGCGGCGGTGACCAGCCAGAGCTTCCAGGTCAGCGCCACGGTGACCGCCGGTTGCCTGGTGGTCGGCGGCGTTTCCAATTACGGCAGCCTGAATTTCGGCAGCCGTTCAGCGCTGGCCACCGGCCCGGTCCAGGTGGCGTTGACCGGCGGGGTGAAGTTGCAATGCACGCCGGGGGTGACGCTGAACATGAGCGTCGATGGTGGTCAGTACAACAACGGCGGGCGACAGATGCAGCTCACCACCGGCAGCAACCGGGTGGCGTATCAGTTGTTTCGCGATGCGGCGTTCAGCCAGGTCTTGGGAATCGGCCAAAGCGTGGCAGTGGCGTACAGCGACGCAAACAACATCAGCCTGCCGATCTACGGCCAGGTGCAGTTACCGGGCAATCAGCCGGGAGGAACCTACAGCGATGTGCTGCAAGTGCAGTTGTCGTGGTAACGGAGTGATTTGAACAAGGAGCAGGTGTATGTGGTTACCGGTTATGCGATGCACGTTGTCGGCGGTGCTGTTGCTGGGAGTGGCCAAGGTGCAGGCGGCCAGTTCGGTGCTGATCTGGCCGATCGATCCGGTGCTGGAGGCCGATCAACAGGCCAGCGCCTTGTGGCTGGAAAATCGCGGCAGCGAGACGGCCAATCTGCAGATCCGCGTGTTTGCCTGGAGCCAGAGCGGCTTCAGCGATCAATACCAGAATCAGCGCGACGTGATCGGCAGCCCACCTGTGGCGAAGATCGAACCGGGCCAGAAGCAACTGGTGCGCCTGACGCGAACCCGGGATGTTCCGCCGGGTCAGGAGCTGGCCTACCGGATCATCATCGATGAAATTCCCTCGGCGAAACCACCTCAGGCGGATGACGGCAAAACCGCGGCGGCGATTCGTTTCCAGATGCGCTACTCGGTGCCGTTGTTCGCCTATGGCGCAGGCCTGTGGAGCAAGGAAGACACCACCCGCCAGCGCGATCCGAAAGGCATCGGCCTGCCGAACCTGACCTGGCGCACGGTGGCCGTGGACGGCAAGCCCTATGTGGAAGTGCGCAACCAGGGCGCGGTGCACGCGCGGCTGACCGATGTGGCACTCAAGCAGGGCAGCCAGACCAAACCCTTGGTTGAAGGACTGCTGGGCTACGTGTTGCCCGGCGCCATCATGCGTTGGCCTGCGCCCGGTCCGGTTGCCGGCGAACCGGCGTTGCAGGTGCGGGTCAATGGCGCGTCGCAGGTGCAGAGTATTGCGCCAGCGCGATGAAGGCCGGATGAGGTAAAGGAGTCAACAGTCCAATGACGGACAAAAAGTAGTAATGAACCAGGGTTGGGCTCGCAGTGTTCAGCGTCCGTTGTGGGCCGTGGGTTGGGTGTGTTGCCTGGCGATCGTTCATCACGCAGAGGCCGGCGACCTGCCGCCTCCGCCCAGCGGCATGGAGGCTGTGGCCGATGCGCAGTTGTTTCTGGAGCTGGTGGTCAACCAGATGAACACCGGACGAGTCGTCGCGGTCGAGCAGCGCAACGGGCAGTTTTTCCTCCCGGCCAGTGCATTGCGCGATACCGGAATGAAACTGCCGGCAGACATCGACACCGAAGTCGGCCTCGACAGTCTGCCGGGCCTGCACAGCGAGTACGACAGCAACGGCCAGCGTTTGCTGTTGGACGTGCCGCCGGACTGGTTGCCCGAACAGTTTGTCGGCCGCCGCGAGGC
The DNA here is from genome assembly GCF_036884845.1 of Pseudomonas sp. MAG733B. Lineage (NCBI taxonomy): Bacteria > Pseudomonadati > Pseudomonadota > Gammaproteobacteria > Pseudomonadales > Pseudomonadaceae > Pseudomonas > Pseudomonas sp. MAG733B. Next base: position 5,049,729 of record NZ_CP145732.1, on the reverse strand, counting down.
CTACCCGCGCACTCCGGCCCTGAGCAGTTTTGGCGCGTTGTTCAACTATGACCTGTACCTCAATGACACCGATGATGCCGGCACATACCTCGCGGCATGGAACGAAGTGCGGCTGTTCGACAGCTGGGGCACTCTGTCCAATACCGGGCAATATCGCCGCACGCTGTCCGGTGATGAAGTCAGTACGCTGAGCAATGGCTACCTGCGTTACGACACTACCTGGCGTTACTCCGATGATGAGCGGCTGCTGACCTACGAGGCCGGGGATCTGGTCAGCGGTGCCTTGCCGTGGAGCAATTCGGTGCGTCTGGGCGGGGTGCAGTTTTCCAGGGATTTCGGCGTGCGCCCGGATCTGGTGACCTATCCCTTGCCGCAGTTTGCCGGGGAGGCGGCGGTGCCGTCGTCGGTGGACCTGTTCATCAACGGCTACAAATCCAGCAGCGCCGATCTGCAACCCGGCCCCTACACGCTGACCAACATTCCCTTCATCAACGGCGCCGGCGAAGCCGTAGTGGTCACCACCGATGCATTGGGTCGACAGGTCTCGACCACGGTGCCGTTCTACGTCACCAGCAGCCTGCTGCAAAAAGGCTTGAGCGACTTCTCGGTGGCCGCTGGCACCTTGCGCCAGGATTACGGCCTGCGTGATTTCAGTTACGGCCCCGGCGTAACGTCCGGCAGCCTGCGTTATGGCCTGAGTGACAACTTCACCCTGGAAAGCCACGCCGAAGCCTCGGACGCCCTGAGCCTTGGCGGTGTCGGCGGCAATGTGCGCCTGGGCAATTTCGGTGTGCTCAACAGCGCCATCAGCCAAAGCCGTTTCGACGGTGAAAGCGGTCAGCAGATGAGCCTCGGTTATCAGTACAGCAGCCAGCGTTTCAGTTTTTCCTGGCAGCGCCTGCAACGGCGCGATCAATACACTGACCTGACGGTTGTCGACAACTCGTACACCACGCTCAGCACGCGCAGTGAACAGGCGACCCTGAGCGTGAATCTCGATACCTGGGGCAGCCTGGGCGCCGGGTATTTCGACGTGCGCGCGGCGGACGATTCGCGCACGCGCCTGCTCAACCTGACGTGGAGCAAACCGCTGTGGCGCAACAGCAGTTTTTACCTGTCTGCCAATCGCGAGATCGGTGACAGCAACTGGGCGGTGCAGGCGCAACTGGTGATTCCCTTCGACCTGCGCAGCAGCCTGGCCATCAGCAGCGAGCGCAGCAAGACCGGGCAAAGCCAACAACGCGTCAACTACAGCCGCGCCGTACCGACCGAGGGCGGGGTGGGTTTCAATCTCGGTTACGCCAAGGGTGATGGGGCGGATTACCGGCAGGCCGACCTGACCTGGCGCCTGCAATCGGTGCAATTGCAGGCAGGTGTCTACGGCACCAGCGACGCCGAAACGCGCTGGGCCGATGCCAGCGGTTCGCTGGTGTGGATGGACCGCCAGGTGTTCGCCGCCAACCGCATCGACGATGCCTTCGTGGTGGTCAGCACCGATGGCTATGCCAACATCCCGGTGCGCTACGAAAACCAGCAGGTCGGCCAGACCGATCGCAACGGCCATTTGCTCGTGCCGTGGAGCAGTGCCTATTACCGTGGCAAATACGAAATCGATCCGCTGAATCTACCGGCCAACGTGCGCAGCCCGAACGTCGAGCAACGCATCGCTGTGCGTCGTGGCAGCGGCTATTTGCTGGAATTTCCACTGAGCCGGGTGATCGCCGCGAGCATCGTGCTGGTGGACGCACATCAGCAGGAATTGGCCTTGGGCAGCGGTGTTTTGCACACACAGAGCGGCACGCAAACCGTGGTCGGTTGGGACGGCTTGGTGTACCTGGAAAACCTGCAGCCGCAGAACAATCTGCAGGTGACCCTGGCCGATGGCAAAACCTGCCAGGTGCAGTTCGCCGTGGACATGAACCAGGATCAGATCCCGTTGATCGGTCCGCTGGTGTGCCAATGAACATGGCGAAGTGGCTGATGCTGCTGGCGCTATGGCTGCCGGGATCGGCGTGGGCCTTGTGCTCGGTGGTCAGTACTACGCCGGCGGGATTCGGTTCGCAGAGTTCGATTGCCGTGCGCACCACGTCGCAGCCCAGTTCCACGCTCAACGGTGGCTTGAGTTGTACCGGTTCGCTGCTGTCTTTGCTGACGACCAATGATCATTTTTATGCCACGGTCACGTCGACCCAGAGCGGCTTGCGCGGACCCACCGGCGATGTCATCGGCTACACGATTTACGCCAACAACAGCACCAGTTACCCGCTGACCCGTGGCACGGCGTACGACTTTGCCCGCAACGGCATCATCGATGCCTTGGGTCTGCTCAACGGCACGGTGCCGAAAACCGTGCCGCTTTACCTGCGCACCATCGTTGGCAGCAATGTCGCGGCCGGGGTCTACAGCGAAACCCTAAGCATTTTCTGGAGCTGGAATTACTGCTCCGGTATTGGCATCGGTGACATTTGCCTGGGGCGCGATATCAGCAGCGGCACCACCACGCTGACGGTGAATATGACGGTGGCGAATGACTGCACCATCACTGCGCCGAACATTGCGTTTGGCAGTGCGCCTGTGGTCAGTGCGTTTGCTCCGGTCACTGGGCAGACCATCAATCTGGCGTGTACCAAGGGCAGTGCGTATACCGTCGGGTTGGGGGACGGGCAGAATGCGGTCAGTGTCGGGGGGCGGCGGCGGATGGTGTCTGGGGGGAATTTTCTGGCTTACGATATTTTCAAAAGTGCCGGGGTGACTCGCTGGGGCAATGTGGGGAGTGCGCGGCGGGCGAGTACGGATGCCGAGGTTAATCCTGGGAATGGGTTGGGTACAGGGAGTCAGGTTTTTAATTACAACGCGAAGGTTTATACGGATCAGGTGACGCCGCCGGCGGGGACTTATCTGGATAGCGTTGTGCTTGATGTTGGGTTTTGACTTGGCGGCCTCTGGGCCGACCAGGTTCTTGGTTGATTGGGTACATATCCGTTGCTGCGGTAACGGCTTCCTATGGTTTCGCCCTTACGGCGACTCCCTTTTTTACAAGCGCCTAAAAAAGGAAGCAAAAAACGCTCGCCCCTTACGTACGGCACCTCGCTAGAGCTCGGTGTTCCTTCGCTCCGGCATTCATCCGGGGGCATCGCCTCCGGTCTGCTTCGCGACGACCTCCTCTCGATGTGTGCGGCTTCGCCGCACGGCGCTACGCGCCCACCCCCGGATAAACGCCTCCACTCAGCCTTCCGATGGGGCGGGTGGATCAAGATCAAAAGCGGCAGGCGAGCTAACGCTCGGCCTGTTGAGTGGTTAAAAGCGTGGGTGTACGCCGATCTTTTTTTGCTCTTCTGTGGGAGCTTGGCTTGCCAGCGATGGCGTCCTCACAGCCAACCAATCCCTTTCAGATACACCCAATCCAACTGTAGGAGCCAGCCTGCTGGCGATGGCGGCCTGACAGCCGACCTGATTTCTACGGATGTACCCAATCCAACTGTGGGAGCCAGCCTGCCAGCGATGGCGGCCTGACAGCCGACCTGATTTCTACGGATGTACCCAATCCAACTGTAGGAGCCAGCCTGCTGGCGATGGCGGCCTGACAGCCGACTTGATCTTGCGGATGTAATCACATCAAAAGATCGCAGCCTCGTTGCACTCGACAGCTCCTACAGAGAAACGCGCATGCCTCAGGAGCCAGGCCGGCCGGTAGGCCGCCTCGCGGTGCTGTTGCGGTAGTCGCCCCCTCGAGAGGCCGAGTGGAGGTTCTGCGCAGTGGGCAACCCGGCAAGGATGCCGGGTTAGCCGCCCCCGGCCATGGATGGCCGATGGCGGCGGGCCCACGGAGTAGGACCGGAGCGAGGGCATGCCGAGCCACAGCGAGGCACCGAACGTCAGGGGCAAAGCGCTTTGGTTACTTTCGCGCTCTTCGAAAGTGACCCGCTGTAAGAGCGGAACCATAGGAAGCCTTTGCCGCAGCAACGGATATGTACACCATCAAAAACAGCTCAACCCGACACAAAGCCATCGCTAGCAGGCTAGCTCCCACAGGGATTTTCTGTGCCCGTACAAACGCTATCTACCGCTCAATACTCCGATTCCACCGCGCATTCCACGCCGGGCGCTGTTCGTTGACCTGATCCCAATCCACCGCAATCGCCGTCTGAAGATACTGCTTCATCGCCTCAACCTGCCCACGGGTACGATCGGTCGTCGGGGTATTCGGGTTAGAAGGAATCTGGTCACCATCCTCAAGCGCCGCAGCCTGAGCCTCAGGCGTCAGCAGGAACGCCGCGAGTTTCTGCGCCAGTTCCGGTTGCGTGTTGTTGGCGATCGCACATTCGGCGACGTTGAGCACCACCGCGCCTTCCTTCGGCTGCGCGTACTCCACCGGCATGCCCTTGAGTTTCAGGGCGGTGACCTGGGTCGGCGTCAGCGGGAACAGCGCCGCTTCGTCGGTCTGGAGCATTTCGGAGATTTTTGCCGAGCTCGGAATGTACTCCAGCACGTTGCGCCCGACGCTGTTCGGCCAGGCCTTGAACCCCGGTTCGACATCGGTCTCGCTGCCGCCCTGAATCCGGTTGAACATCAGGAAACCATGCAAGCCGAAGGTCGAGGAGGCCATCGACTGGAACACCAGTTTGTCCTTGAAGCGCGGGTCGGCCATGTCCATCCAGGAGGTCGGCGCGCTCCAGCCTTTTTCCTTGAACAGGCGCGTGTTGTACGCCAGCCCCGTGACGCCAAGGCTGACGGCCACGGCTTCTTCCTTGATTCGTCCCTTGGCCGGAATCTGTTCCAGCGTCGGGCTGTCCTGGAGTTTGTCGCACAGGCCCATGGCGATCGCGCGGTACATGATGCCGTCATCGAGGAACATCACGTGCATCTGCGGGTTGCCCTTGCTGGCCTGGACCTTGGCCAGGATGTCGGCGGAGGTGCCCGGCACGATCACCACTTTGACGTTGTTGGCCTTTTCGAAGGCCGGCAGCACCTTGTCGGCGTAGAGCCGCTCCATGGTCCCGCCATTCATGCCCAGGTAAAGCGTCGGTTCGGCGTGGGCCTGGGTGACGGTGAGCAGGGCGCTCATGCAGGACAAACCGAGCAGAGCAGTGCGTTTGAAGTTTTTCATTGGCGCGACCTTCCTCTATCAAGCTACGGAAATGGAGTGAAACCGGGTGATGGAAAACGCATCCAGCGACGTCTTTGACGCGCCGCTACAGATGATTTCGGTGAGCGCCTGGCCCACCGCCGGGCCGATCTGGAAACCGGCGCCGGCAAACCCGAACGCATGCAACAGACCTGGCTGGGTACGGCTGTGACCAATCACCGGTTGGCGATCGGGCAAGTAACCTTCGGTGCCGCTCCAGGTGCGAATCGCCTGGGCACCTTCAAGAAACGGGTAGAGCTCGACGGCCTGGCGGAGGATTTCCAGCACCGCGCCTTGACCGGGGCGGGCGCGGGCGTCGTCGAGGGCAAAGCCCTGGCCACCGCCCAACACGCAATTGCCCCGCGCCACCTGACGCGCATAAATGCCGCCACCCTCGACGCCGGTGCTGGCGTTCATCACCAGCGGCAACGGTTCGGTCACCAGCATCGCCGGGTGCCCGGAATGCATCGGCACCGGCTCGCCGAATTGCGCGGCGAGGCTGCCCGCCCAGGCGCCGGCGCAGTTCAACAGCCACGGCGCGTGCAACTCCAGACCGGTTTGTGTGCGCACACGGAAGCGCTGACCGTCATGTTCAACCGCGTTCACCGCGCATTGTTCATGCACCTGCGCACCGTGACGCTGCGCCGCCCGGGCGAATGCCGGGGACACCAGCCGTGGGTTGGCGTGGCCGTCATCCGGGCAATACGACGCGCCCACCGCCACCTCGCCGACCCATGGAAAACGCGCACGCAATTGAGCGCGGTCGAGCACTTGCAGGTCGAGGCCGAACCCCTGGCTGCTGTCGGCATAGTCTTGCAGGGCGTGCAGATCGTTGAGGCTGCGGGCGAGTTTCAGGTGTCCGCTGCGCTGATATTCACCGTCGATGCCGATCAACTGTGGCAGTTGCGCCCAGATCGCATGCGCCCGTTGCGACAGTGGCAGTTGCGACAGCGGGCGGCCCTGTCGGCGCACGCCGCCGTAGTTCACACCGCTGGAATGCGAGCCGCAAAAATCCCGTTCCAGCAACGCCACGCGGCGACCAGCCTTGCCGAGAAACAGCGCTGCGGAGGCGCCGACGATACCGCCGCCAATGATCACTGCGTCGACGTCGATCATGCTTCGATCTCCAGGCCAAATGGCAACGGCTTGATCGGTGCCTGCGCCCGCAGCCGACCGATTTCGGAAACCGGGCGCTGGCTTTCGCGGGCAATGATTTCCGCCGCAGCGGTACCACACATGCGGCCCTGACAGCGGCCCATGCCGACCCGGCAGTGCGCCTTGACCCGATTGATTTCCCAGTGGCCTTCGCGCACGACTTGGCGAATGTCACCGGCACACACTTCTTCGCAGCGGCAGACCGTCACGTCATCAGCGACGTCGGCGGCCCAGTTGTCGGGAAAGGCAAAAGCACGCTCCAGACCCTGACGAAAATCGCCGATGCGTTGCAGTGCCTGCTCCAGTTGCGCGGGGCGTTGCGGCGGGATCAGGTAGCCGATGTCTTCGAGCAACGCCAATGCGGCTCGCTCGCCAGTCATTTCCGCAGCGTCTGCGCCCATGATCCCGGCGCCATCACCAGCCAGGTAGACCTCGGCGACACTGCTGCGTCCGGCGCTGTCACGAGTTGGCAGCCACGCGCGATTGAGCGGGTTCCAGGCGAACTCACAACCCAGCAAGTCGGCGAGTTGGGTTTCGCTGCGCAGGCCGTGGGCGAAAGCGACGGCGTCGCAGTCCAGCTGATGTTGGCCGTTAGAGTCGGACCATTTCAGCGACTGCACGCGCTGTTCACCGTCGATGCGATTCAGCGTTGCGCCCTGATGCACCGCGATGCCGTGGGCGGTCAGCCAGCCTCGGTAATAAATGCCTTTGGCCAGCGTGGCCGGTTGCGCCAGCAGGCCGGGCAGGGCGCGGGCCTGAGCGCTGAACGGCGAGCTGTCGAGCACGGCGGTAACCTTCGCGCCGGCCTTGGCGTATTGATAGGCGACCAGGTACAGCAGCGGTCCACTGCCGGCAAACACCACGCGCTCGCCGATGGCGCAGCCCTGGAATTTCAAGGCGATCTGTGCGGCGCCGAGGCTGTAGACGCCGGGCAGGGTCCAGCCCGGCACCGGGAGAATCCGGTCGGTGGCGCCGGTGGCGACGATCACTTTGGAAAACGCCAGTCGCCCGGCCCGGCCATCCTGCAACGTGTCGAGTGCGTCGTCCTCGGCGTTCCAGACCAGCGTTTCCGGGCGGTAATCCAGTTGCTCGCGCAGGATGTCGATTGTCTGGTGCAGCGCATTGGCCTTGCGCGCTTCGAAGCCATACAGCTTGACCGGCGAACGCTTGAAGTTGGCCGGCTGACGCCGATAAATCTGCCCACCACCGCGTGCCGCTTCATCCAGCAGAACCGGGTGTACACCGTGTTCGACCAACGTTTGTGCCGCGCGAATCCCGGCCGGCCCGGCGCCGATGATGACGACGGGTTTCATAACGATCGCCCCGGTTCGCGGCTGATTTGTTGTCCGGCTTCGAGCAGGGTCGAGCAGGCGCGCACCCGGCGGCCATCGCCCAGGCGCACCCAGCAATCCTGGCAGGCGCCCATCAGGCAGAAACCGGCGCGGGGTTCGGCGCTGAAGTCGCTGCCGCGCAGGTGTTCGCCGCAGGTCAGCACCGCCGTCAACACGGTGTCACCGAGCAAGGCGCTGGCCGGTTGGCCGTCGAGGGTAAAGTCCAGGGCCGAGCGGTCGCCTTCGGCCAGTCGTTTCAGCAGCACCATGGCGTCCTCATTGTTTCCCTACCAGAACCCGATCCAGGCCATAGACCCGGTCGAGCAGAATCATGGTCACCGCGGTCAGCGCAATCACCAGCGCCGACACTGCGGCCATCATCGGATCGATGGATTCGGTGGCGTACACGTACATGCGCACCGGCAGGGTTTGCGTGGCCGGCGAGGTGACGAAGATCGACAGCGTGACCTCGTCGAAACTGTTGATGAACGCCAGCAACCAACCGCCAGCGACACCCGGCAGAATCATCGGCAAAGTGATCTGCCGGAACAGCGTGAAACGCCCGGCACCCAACGATTGCGCCGCGTGTTCGGCACTGCGGTCCAGGCCGATGGCCGAGGCCAACACCAGTCGCAGCACATACGGCGTGATCACCAGCACGTGGGCGAAGATCAGCCAGGCGAAGCTGCCGTTGACCCCCATCAGCGCAAACAGACGCAGCAGCGCCACACCCAGCACCAGGTGCGGAATGATGATCGGTGACAGAAACAGCCCGTTGAGAAAGTCCCGGCCGGGAAATTCGAAACGAGTGATCGCCAGCGCGGCGGGTACGGCAATCAGGGTCGCCAGCGAGGCGGCGCTGAAGGCGAGGATCAGGCTGTTGTAGAACGCATCGACAAAATCGGCGCGCTCGAACACCGCACGGAACCAGCGCAGGGAAAAATCCGTGGTCGGCAGGCTCAGGGTGTTCTCCGGGGTGAAGGCCACCAGGCACACCACCACCAGCGGCGCGAGCATGAACAGCACCACCAGGGTATGAAACAACAGGGCGAAAGGACCGTTCCTGGACATGGCGAATTATCCCAATGACTTCTTGTAGCGGCCTTCGATCATGCGGTTCCACGACAGCATGATCAGCAGGTTGATGAGCAGCAGGGCCACGGCGATCGCCGCGCCCATGGGCCAGTTGAGCTCCGACAGGTACTGGTCGTAGATCAGCGTGGCGACCATCTTCAAGCGGCGTCCGCCAAGCAGCCCGGGAATCGCGAAAGAGCTGGCGGCGAGGCCGAACACGATCAGCGTTCCGGACAAAATGCCGGGCATCACTTGCGGCAGCACCACCTGACGAATCACCGTGAACTGACTGGCGCCCAGCGACAGCGCGGCTTGCTCGGCGGCGGGGTCGAGTTTTTGCAGCGAGGTCCAGACCGGAATGATCATGAACGGCAGCATCACGTGGACCAGCGCAATCACCACGGCAAACGGCGTGTAGAGCAGCTTCATCGGCGAGCCGCCGAATGCTTGCAACGTCTGATTGAACAGGCCATCGGCGCCGAGCAACAGGCTCCAGCCGAACGCGCGCACCACCACGGAAATCAGCAACGGCGTGAGGATCAGGATCAGGAAAATCGAACGCCACGGCGTGCCCATGCGGCTGAGGATGTAGGCCTCAGGGACGCCGATCAGCACGCAAAGCAGAGTGGTCAGCGCGCTGATCCACAAGGTCCGCAGAAAGATTTCATAGAAGTACGGATCGCCCAGCAGGCTGCTGTAGTGCTCGACGGTGAAGGCGTCGCCGTCGATCCCCGAGCTGTAGTCGAAGACGTTGAACGACAGCACCAACGTCAAGGCCAGCGGGATAACCAACAACCCGAGGTACAAGGCCAGGGCCGGTGCCGACAACCAGTAACCCTGGCGTCCTTGGCGGATGGCAGCGAGCGTACTCATGCCGTCACCTCGTCGACACTCAGCACGCGCAACAGCGCTGCGTCCCAATCGAGGCCGACGGCGGTGCCTTCGCTCAGCGGCGCCGAGCCATCGTTGCGGCGCACTACGCACAGTTCACCGAGGTTGGTTGATACGCCGTACAGCCATTGGCTGCCGAGAAAGAAACGGCTGGCAATCTTGCCTTGCAAGCGGCCATGTCCGGCGTCGCGCAGGTCGATTTTTTCCGGGCGCAGACTGAGGGTCAGATCACCGTCGCCACGACTGCACACCTGAACCACGCCGGCCGTGTCGCGTTCACCGGGCAACAGATTGGCCTTGCCGACGAAACCGGAAATGAACTCGGTGCGCGGGTGTTCGTAGAGGGTGTAAGGCGCGTCGATCTGGGTGATGCGCCCGGCCTGCATTACCACCACGCGGTCACTGATCGACAGCGCCTCGGACTGGTCGTGGGTGACCATCAGCGTGGTGATGCCGACTTCGCGCTGGATGCGGCGGATCTCGAATTGCATCTCTTCGCGCAGATTGGCGTCGAGGTTGGACAGCGGTTCATCGAGCAGCAGCACCGGCGGCTGGATCACCAGCGCCCGGGCCAGGGCGACACGCTGACGCTGGCCGCCGGACAGTTCCCGTGGGTAACGCTCGGCGTGCTGATTGAGGCGCACCAGTTTCAGCACCCGATCGACCCGTTGCTGGATTTCGGCGCCCGGCACTTTGCGCATGCGCAGGCCGAAGGCGACGTTGTCCTTGACGGTCATGTGCGGGAACAACGCGTAACTCTGGAACACCACGCCGAGGCCACGGCTGGCGGGTTTGGCGTGGGTGATGTCGCGACCGTCGAGCACGATGCGCCCGCTGGTGACTTCGACGAAGCCGGCGATCATTTGCAGGGTGGTGGTTTTGCCGCACCCGGAAGGGCCGAGCAGAGAAACGAATTCGCCTTTCTCGACTGAGAGGTCGGTGGCGACCACGGCGTCGATTTCACCGTAGCGTTTGCCGAGTTTTTCAAGTTGCACAAAAGCCATGCCTGCGCCTCCACCTGAGATTGTTATGCGTCGCCCGAGGGCGCGCTTTTTTGTATGGGCAGATACGAAAAGTTGTTGCGGGGTGCGATGGCGCTCGACTTCAGTCGGCTGCCGTTGTTGTTCGAATCACCCCGTCTGGACGCAGATTAGGTCGAAGACTAGGATGGGCTCAATGGCCTATTTCACTGAGGCGATGACTATTTTTAGTTTTATTCGATCAGTAAATTAATTGTCGAGAAATCACATGTCAGATTCCATTGAGCGGAATGAAAGTAAAAATGAAGTCGGAGTCGGGGCCGTCTCAAGACTGTTTGCGGTGCTGCGTGCGTTGGGCGATACGGTTGAGGGCGGGGAGCGGGTGACGCAACTGGCGCAACACATCGGTTTGTCGCAACCGACCACCCACCGTCTGCTGCGCAGCCTGATGGACGAGGGCATGGTCGAGCAGGATGCGCGCAGCAAACGCTATCGACTGAGCCTGGATTTTTTCGCCCTGGCCGCCCGCGCGGGCAACAGCGGCAACCTGCGCGAACTGGTGCGTCCGGCGTTGCTGCGGCTGTCGGCGTCGCTGGGTGATTCGTTGTTCTTGCTGGCGCGTTGCGGCTTTGATGCGATCTGTCTGGATCGCAGTGAAGGGCCGTTTCCGATTCGCACCTTTACCGGGGATATCGGCGGGCGCGTGGCGTTGGGCGTGGGGCAGGGCAGCCTGGCGATCCTGGCGTTTCTGCCGGAAGAAGAGCGCGACACGGTGATCCATTACAACCTGCCCCGGTTGAAGGATTTCCATCTGTACGACGAAGTGTTTTTGCGCTCGGAAGTCGAGAACGTGCGCAAGCTCGGTTATGCCGGGCGCAACACCGGCGTGTTGCAGGGCATGGCCGGGGTCGCGGTGCCGATTCTCGATCGTGAGGGGCGGGCGGTGGCGGCGTTGAGTGTGGCGACGGTGAGTGATCGCCTCGGGCCGGATCGCTTGCCGACGGTGGTGGACATGCTCAAGCGTGAAGCGGCGCTGATCGGGCCGCGGATCAATCCGTTTGATCCGTTGCTGCGCAGGCCTTCGCAGGTGTTTGGGCAGGGGTGAAACTGTGGGAGCCAGCCTGCTGGCGATGGCGGTCTGTCAGTCAACATTGCAGTGACTGTAAGGGCGCTATCGCCAGCAGGCTGGCTCCCACATAGGGATTGGTGTGTGATCAGAATTGCAGAGTCTGCCTCAGCATCTGCGCCGCCGGCGTATCGGTCGGGCTGACCATCGCATAGTTGTAGCCACCCCCGGACCAATACTCGGCCTGCAAACCGCCATCGCTGCGGCTGCCTCTCGGCAGCAGATAGTTTTTCGGCCCCGGCGGGCGCACGTAGAAGCTGATCTTTTGCCCGCCTTGATTCTTGTAGACCACCATTGCCGCCGGCCCTTGTTCGGTGCTGAGCAAGCGTCCGCTCACCGGTTTGAACCCGGCGTCGGCAAGATCGGGCAGGCGATTGGCCAGGGTGAAATAACGGTCGAGCCAGCCCTGCATGTCGCCGTCGTCACTGGCCTTGTAGTCGGCCGGCAATATTTCTTGCTGGGCAATCAGGCGATAGGCTTGCAGGGCATCGGTCATCGGTAGCTGAGCGCTGATGAAGGTCATTTGCCGAGCTTGCCAGCCGCCGAAGCCGCCGACGCTGACCGCAATCAGCAACACCGCGGCGCTGGCCAGGTGTCGCCGCGATTGGCGTTTGAGGCGCTGACGAATCATCGCCGGATCAAGCGCCGGGTTGGCGGTTTGCTGCAACGCGCCGCTGAGCGCCGCGCGCAGTTGCTGGGCGTCCTGCTGCCAGGCGCGGACCTGTGCGGAAACGTCCGAATTACTTGCAAGAAAAGTCTCCACCAGACGTCGGTCGTCTTCGTTGAGTTGATGGTCGACGTACGCGTGCAGGTCGCGCTCGCTTGGGGGCATGCTGATCATTTGAGTCTCCGCAGGGCTGGGCGGGTGATTTCGCCATCGCTGAGTTGGCGCAGGGCCTGGCGGGCCCGGGACAGGCGGGACATCACGGTGCCGGTGGGTACGTCGAGAATCTCGGCGACCTCTTTATAACTCAGGCCTTCGACCGACACCCAAAGCAGCAGAGCGCGCTGTTCGGTGGGCAGTCGGTCGAAGGCGTTGAGGGTCGATTGCGCGATGACGGTGCGCTCCACCGACGGCTGCGCATCGTCGCGCCCGGTGAAAAATTCGAGCATGCGTGCATAGCGCCGGGAACGTCGATGCGCATCGAGAAACTGTCGATAGAGAATCGAAAACAGCCAGGCGCGCAAATCACCGTCGGCTCGCTTGGCGCCCCAACTCGACAGCGCACGCTCCAGGCTGGCTTGAACCAGGTCGTCGGCGCTGCTGGAGTTGCGCGTCAACGACACGGCAAATCGCCGCAATCTGGGAATGATTTCTCTCAGTTGTTCGTCGATATCGTTCATGAAGTACTGACTAGTCACTACGCTGTGGACTAGGAAGACGCCCGGGACTGGAGGTTATTCCACGCCCGAAAAAATAAATACCGCGCGAGGGAATAAACCGCTGCGCGGTTCGTCTGCCTGATTCTTCTCACTCGCGGCCGATGGCCCTGGAGTCTTTCATGGTAGATCGATCATCACCGCCAACCCGGCCACCGTTGAGTGCCGCGAGCCTGACATTGCGTCTGGCCGGCATTGCCGTGGTCGTCGCCGCCGTGGCCGGGGCGTTTGCCTACGTCAACGGCGCGCTTGACCCACAGCGCCTGACGCCGAAAAAACTGATCAATGTGCTGGAAACCAACAACGGCGTGCATCCCGGATTCCGTCGCAATCACTCCAAAGGCGTGTGCGTGATCGGCCATTTCGAGAGCAGCGGCGAGGCGCGCAGTTATTCCACGGCGCAAGTGTTCAATGAGCCGCGCACCCCGGTGGTCGGACGATTGGCCCTGCCGGCCGGCAATCCTTATGCCCCGGACAATGCCGTGCCGATCCGCAGCCTGGCATTGCGTTTCACCCAGGCCAACGGCCAGCAATGGCGCACCGGGATGAACAGCATGCCGGTGTTCCCGGTGGGCACGCCCGAGGCGTTCTATCAATTCCAGCAGGCGCAATCGCCGGACCCGGCTACCGGCAAGCCGGACCCCAAGGCTGTGCCGGCATTCTTCGCAGCGCACCCGGAAGCCGTGCCGTTTCTGACGTGGGTCAAGACGGCCAGGCCTTCGGCCAGCTACGTGACCGAAACCTACAACAGCGTCAACGCGTTCTATCTGGTGAACGCCGCCGGGCAGCGGCAAGCGGTGCGCTGGAGCATGGTGCCGGTGGCTCAGGACGCACCGGGTGCCACGGCGCCGGAAGGCAGCGATTTTTTGGAGAAGGATCTGGTGCAACGGATCGCCGCTGGGCCGCTGCGTTGGCAGTTGAACATCACGTTGGCTAACCCCGGCGACCCAGTGAACGACGCCAGCAAAGCCTGGCCCGAAGGGCGCAAAGTGTTGAACGCCGGCACGCTGGTGCTTGAAAGCACCCAGCCGCAACTCAGCGGCGAGTGCCGTGATATCAACTACGACCCCTTGGTATTGCCCGCCGGTATCGAAGGTTCCGACGACCCGTTGCTCGCCGCTCGTTCAGCTGGTTACGCCACGTCCTACCTGCGTCGCACCAGCGAAGTCAGCCAATTGCCCGCCGCCAAACAGGAGGCCCAGCAATGAGCACTCAACCCAACCACTTCGCTCCTCTGGCGCGCTTGCTGCACTGGCTGATGGCGCTGATGATCATCGCCATGTTGTTTATCGGCGCGGGCATGGTCGCTTCGGTGTCTGAGCGACATGAAATGCTGATCCACCTGCACAAACCCTTGGGCGTTGCGATTCTGCTGTTGGTAATCGTGCGTCTTGTGGTGCGTTTTTCCACCACGCAGCCTCCATTACCCGCCGACCTGCCGGGTTGGCAAGCACTCGCGGCCAAAGCCTCGCATGTGTTGCTGTACGTCTTGATGCTGGTTTTGCCGTTGCTGGGTTGGGCGATGATTTCGGCGTCCGGCGAACCGGTGATGCTCAGCAGCTCGCTGCAATTACCATCGATCGTTGCGGCCAACGCTCAGGTGTTTGCGTTCCTGCGCAAGGCCCACGGGTATCTGGCGTACTTGCTGTTTTTGACCGTGCTGCTGCATTTGGCGGCGGCGTTGTTTCATGCCTGGGTACGTCGGGATGATGTGCTGGACAGCATGTTGCGGGGTAAGGATCGCGGCTGAACTCCGCGACACACACGACCAATGTAGGAGCTGCCGCAGGCTGCGATCTTTTGTCTTTGCTTTTAAAGGTCAAGATCAAAAGATCGCAGCCTGCGGCAGCTCCTACAGGTTGGTGTAGCCCCCCACCTGTCAACTTTGACAGTTTCGCCATCTCGAAAAGACGCGTTCAATGCTCGAAGACTGCAGTGGCCTCGGATGGGGCCAGTCGAACAGCACTGTTCGTGTCATTCAGGGAGACGAGTCATGTTCAAGACTGCAGGTGTGCGTTTTATGCGAGGTGTTTGTACTTCGCTGTCGGTTGTGTTGTTGGCTGGGTTGCTTGGAGCGTGTGCTCATTCACCTGCGCCAGATCCCGCTGGGCCGAAAAGTTGGGTTGTGGAGAATGTGGCGAGTAAGACAACGGCAGAACTTTATGCGGATGTAATTAAACCGGGGGTGTTTGAGCGGTCGAGTTCGAAGGTGATTGATGGTTATACCGTTGAGAGCGGGAATCTATTAATGCCGGACAAGTCTGTCGGCTCATTGGTGACGGTCAGGTCTGGTGACGGTGGGTTGACTGCTGTTATTGAACAACCAGGAAACAAAGGTTTGCTTGTAATCAACGGTAAAGGTGATAGTCGGTATACTCCTTTTCCAAAGCGAGATTATTCACTCCCGGATACGGTCGTGGAAGACGCAAAGACTGTTGTACCGGAGTCGCGCACTTCGGAGGGCCCCTATGTCATCGAAATGCTCATCGGATATTCACGTTCTGCGGTTGAGGCCGCTGGTGGAGACGCTCATGCCAATGCATTGGCTCAAGTGGAAAGCGTCAATCTGGCTCTGCGTAACTCTCAAGTAACCAATGTTTCGATGAAATTGGTCGGGGTGCAAGTCGTTGAGACTAATTATCCACTCACGCCTGATACGCTAAGCCGATTGCCTGAGATATTTTCTGCCAGTATGCAAGCATTTGATCCAGATATGCTGTATGGGATTTTTTCCGGTCATCCCGATGATTCGGCCGTTGGTTGGGCGTACGTGCCAGGCCGTTTAGCTTTGGGGTATGTCTATGGAGAGGCGTTTCGTCATGAAGTAGGCCATAACGTGGGTGGGGGGCACTGTCATGAGCCGGGAGGAGGTTATAACTTCGGTTTCAATAATGGGAAATCCACCACTGCTCAATGTGGAAATGAAGCCCCTTACTATTCAACTTCAGCCGTTCGAGATCAACACGGCTTGCCGTTGGGTAATACAGCTACTGCTAACATGGCTCGAGTATGGCGCGAGAATGCGGATCGGCTATCCTCATACACTAATCTACCATCCAATACTCATCGAATAGCTCTGAATCTCAACGGAAGCACTACCACGCAGACCGTGAATTTGAGCGTGTTAAGGAGTTATCAGGCTGGTGTAGTTACTTTGGCTCCAGACCAAGGTCCAACAACGCTTGTTTATGCGATAGCAGGCTACAACAGGCTAACTGTGGAACTAGAAAATAGTAGTGGTGTGAAACATACCATTTATTTGCGTGGAGAGCGTGCGTTGGGGAGGTGTGGTTGGTATGCCATGAACTCTTATATTGGTTGTCAAAATTCGGAGCAAAATCAGATTGATTTTTCTTTCAAACTGACATTTCTTGAAGCAGATAATCCCGGTCTACCTTCAGGTATATTTAACGGAGCACTGAAAATGAAGGCGCGTAATTTGTCAGGTAGTTGGGAGGTTCCCATCAACGTGCTGGTGTCCCTGCAAAAATAAACAAAATTTTAATGATTTCTGCATTCCTTGCGATTCATGGCCTCATTGAGGCCATGATTTGTTGATCGGCGTATTAGCGAAGAATACCAACCATATCCGCCACAGTCGTCAAAACATCCTTCCCCAACTGCTTCGACCGCTTGCCCGACCACCCCGTCAACGGGTTCGGATGTTCGTCGTGATCCTTGAACGGCATTTCCAGGGTCAGTGACAGGCAATCAAACTTCTGGCCAACGCTGTTGCAGGCCAGCGTCATGTTGGCTTGCCCCGGTTCGTCGCGGGTGTAGCCGTGTTTGGTCTGGAAGTCCTTGGTGGTGTGCTTCAGGTGGCTGCGGAAATGCTCTTCGAGTTTTTCGATGCGCGGCGTGTAGCCCGGGTTGCCTTCGCACGCGGCGGTGAACACGTGAGGGATTTCCTCGTCACCGTGCGCGTCGATGAACATATCGACGCCGTACTTTTCCATCTGCTGCTGTACGAAAAACACTTCCGGACTGATTTCCGGGCTGGCGTTCTGCCATGCGCGGTTCAGGTCCTGGCCCATGGCATTGGTGCGCAGGTGGCCGTGGAAGGCACCGTCCGGGTTCATGTTCGGCACCAGGTACAAGTCGGCACTGGCCAGCAGTTTATTCAGCACCGGGTCGTCGTGGTGTTCCAGGCGTTCGATCACACCTTCCATGAACCACTCGGCCATGTGTTCGCCCGGATGTTGCTGGGCGATGATCCACACTTTGCGTTGGCCTTCAGCGCCGGTGCCTTTGCGCAGCAACTGGATGTCGCGACCTTCGACGCTCTTGCCGGTGGCCAGCAGTTCGGTGCCGGCCTTGGTCAGCGCCTGTTCGATGAGCCAGTCGTGGCGGCCACGGCTGTAGGGTTCGAAGTAGGCGAACCAGGCGTGGGTTTGCGTGGCTTCAAGGCAGAAGCGCAGGCAGTCGCCTTCGAAGATGGTTGGCACGCGGAACCAGTTGACGTGGTCGTACGACGCGACCGCCTGATAACCGTCCCAGGCCTTGTTGTACGAAGACTGGCTGGCATTGTTCAGGCGAAACCAGTGTTCCTGACCGACGTGCAGGCCGCTGGCCTTGAAGTGGAACCATTGAAAGTGATTGCTCTTGGTATCGGGGCGGATCGCCAGCAGGGGCTTGAGCGGGTCGCTGAGGTCAATGACCTGAATGTTGCCGCTGTCGAAATTGGCACTGATGTCGAGAGAGGATTTAGCCACGGTCAGGGTTCCTGATTTAGATTTTATGGCGGCTACTTTACACGCAAGAGTAAAGGGTTAGGAGCGCAGAAAAAACGTTTCATCCCCATGAGCGCCGTTCTGTTTCGTCGCTCACCGATCGCCGCGACGTTCGATTGCAGTCAAAGGTTTCAGTTGTGTTACCAGCAGCACCTCTTTGGGGCCTGTCGACCCCAGACTGGGGCATTTCAACTCGTTACCCGACTCTGATCAATCCGCGCACCGGCGTCCTACATTCTCAATAAATCAACCTAATCAATCACCTGCATGTACCAGGCGTAATCTGGCATGCATCGTGCTTTTTTGGCTTTATGGATAATTGGATACAAAAATACAAAAGGTGCACCGATGAAATTTGCCCCTGTTTACACCGAGCGCCAGCCTGTTACCGCCGAGGAAGAGGCTTACAATTTTCTTCTCGAGGCCATCTGCAAGGGACGTTACCGCACCGGCGAGCGGCTGATCGCCGAGGACATCGCCGGTGAAATCGGCATGAGCCGCATGCCCGTGCGCGAAGCCTTCCGCCGTCTGGATGCCGACGGCCTGGTGACGCTGCGGCCCAATCGCGGCGCCATCGTTCGCGGCTTGAACATCGACGAAATGCGCGAAGTCTTCGAGATGCGCAGTGCCCTGGAAGGCCTCGCCATCCGGGTGGCTGTCACCAAAATGAGCGAGCGCCATTTCAGCCATCTGGAGCGTCTGCTCGATGAGATGGACGATTACCGCGAGGACGGTGCCGAGTGGGTCAGCCGCCATCGCGCCTTCCATGAATACCTGTGCAGCTTGAGTGAGCGCCCGCGCCTGATGCGGCAAATTTCGGCGCTGTATTCGGTGATCGAGCCGCACATGCGCCTATGGCTGCAACACGCCGACAAACCCCGCAGTGCCCGGGACGAACACGCCTCGATCGTGACCGCGTTGCGTTCCGGCGATCCGGATAAGGCAGCCGCCGTGGTGTGCGAGCACATCGAAGGCACCATCCCGCGGTTGATTCAGTTTCTTGAGGCTCATCAGTAGAAGAACAAACACATCCCCCGTTGCAGCCACCTGGAGTCATGTCATGCAAAAGCCTTGCGCGTTAGTTGCGGTGTTCACCTTGAGTCTGTGTTCCCAATGGGCGTTTGCTGCCCCCGAGTTACCCGAGCGATTAAGCAAGAGCGAAAAGATCGTCTATTGCTCCGGCATGGACTCACCGCCGCTGGTGTCGTTTGACCTGAAGCAAAAACCGGTCGGACTTCAGGTCGACATGGGCGAAGCGATTGCCAAACGCCTGGGTGACAAGAAAGTCGAATGGCGCATCTCGCCTTTCGCCGGGTTGATCCCGGCATTGCTGGCGCAGCAGTGCGACATGATCGTCGATCAACTGTTCGACAAACCCGAACGCCGCGAAGTGATCGACATCGTCAACTTCATGTATTCCAGCCAGTCGATCGTCGTGCCCAAGGGCAACCCGAAATCGGTGAGCACGCTGGAGGATTTGTCGGGGCTCAAGGTCGCGGTCAGTAACGGTTCGACCATCCGCATGCTGCTGGGCAAGGAGAACGAAAAGCTTGAAGCGGCCGGCAAGGCGCCGATGAAACTGGTGGTGTACAACGTCGATGCCGATGCGTTCCAGGCCTTGCGCATCAACCAGGTAGACGCCTTCGGCACCACGGTCGAGTCCGCCGGACACTATCAGCAACTGGCTCCTGACCTGTTCCAGTCAGCGGTGCCAGCCTTCAATCGCATCCTCACCGGTTTTGGCGTCCGCAAAAGCGATCCGCAACTGACCGTGGCGTTGACCGAAGTCCTGCAAGGCATGCGCGCCGACGGCAGCTACACCGCGCTCCTCAGTAAATGGCATGTCGACAGCGACAAACTGGACTGAGGGAAAACCAGATGAATTTCAATTGGGATGTGTTCTGGCAGTACCTGTTGCAGCCCAGCGATGTGTACCTGACGGGGCTCTGGCTGACTTGCCTGATCAGCGTTTCGGCGATGTTGCTCGGTTGTGTGCTGGGGCTGATCGCGGCGTTGATGAAGCTGTCGAGTAACCCGTTGTTGCAATACCCGGTGCGCTTTTATGTCTGGCTGATGCGCGGCACGCCGTTGCTGGTGCAGATCGTGTTTCTGTACACGGCGTTGGCGGCGGGCGGGATTTTCCGCTTTGAAGACCTGGACCTCGGCTGGTTCATCGTGCCGGGCAACATCCAGGCGGCGATCATCGCTCTGGGCCTCAACGAAGGCGCCTACATGGCCGAAATCATTCGGGCCGGCATCGGTGCGGTGGACAAGGGGCAGTACGAAGCCGGGCGGTCCCTGGGCATGACGTTCCCCAAATTGATGCGCCGCATCGTGCTGCCGCAAGCGTTCCGGGTGATCGTGCCGCCGCTGGGCAACGAGTTCAACGTGATGCTGAAAAACACCACGCTGGTCAGCGTGATCGGGGTGCAGGAACTGCTGCTCAGCACGCAAATGGTGACCTCGGCGACCTTCCGCGTGTTCGAGTTGTACCTGGTCGTGGCCATCTACTTCCTGGCGTTGACCACACTCTGGGGCTTTTTCCAGCGCTGGCTGGAGACACGTTTCGGTCAGTCCGATCGCCCGGCACCGGCCGCCAGCCGGATGTTCGGACGCAACACCATGAAACTGTTGAGAGGGCGTTGAGATGGCGCACATGAGTGAAGAACTGGTCATCGAAGCGCTGGATATCCACAAGTCGTTTGGTGAGCTTGAGATTCTCAAGGGCATTTCCCTGCAAGTGAAACGCGGTGAAGTGGTGGTGCTGATCGGTGCGTCGGGCTCCGGTAAAACCACGTTTATCCGCTGTATCAATTTGCTGGAGGACATCCAGTCGGGGCAGATCCGCGTCGCGGGTCAGCCGATGGGCTATCGCACCCGGGCCGATGGCAGCCTGGTCCGGGATTCGGAGCGCAACATTGCTCGCCAGCGTCGGGACATCGGCATGGTGTTCCAGCGATTCAATTTGTTCCCGCATATGACGGCTCTGGAAAACATCATCGAGGCGCCCATCCAGGTGCTGGGTGTTTCGCGCGCGGCGGCGCTGGAGCAAGCGCGGGCGCTGCTCACGCGGGTGGGGCTGGCGGAAAAGGCCGATCATTACCCGTCGATGTTGTCCGGTGGCCAGCAGCAGCGGGTGGCCATCGCCCGGGCATTGGCCATGAAACCCCAGGCCATGCTGTTCGATGAGCCCACCAGCGCCCTTGACCCCGAGACGGTGGGGGAAGTGCTGCAAGTCATGAAGGAGCTGGCCGAGGAGGGCATGACCATGGTCGTTGTCACCCATGAAATGGGGTTTGCCCGTGAGGTGGCTGATCGGGTGGTGGTGCTCGATCAGGGCGAACTGATCGAACAGGGGCCGCCTGAGCAGATTTTCAGTCAGCCGAAGCACGCGCGTACCCGCGCCTTTCTCAGTCGAGTGTTGTAAGCCCATCAAACAAATTTGTGTGAGTCCTGCCATGTTCAAATTTTCTGCCCATGAATATCCCTACGCCTCACAACGTCAAAGCGTCTTCGCCAAACGCGGCATGGTCGCCGCTTCACAACCACTGGCCGCTGAAGCCGGAATTGAAATCATGCGTCGTGGTGGCAATGCCATCGATGCAGCGATTGCCACCGCCGCAGCGTTAACCGTTGTCGAGCCCACCGGTTGCGGTATTGGTGGCGACGCGTTTGCGTTGGTCTGGACGCAAAACAAATTGCACGGTTTGAACGCCAATGGCGCTGCGCCACAAGCCTTGAGCATCGAGGCGGTTAAAGCCGCGGGCCATGAAAAGATGCCGTTGCATGGCTGGACGCCGGTCACCGTTCCGGGTTGCCCGTCGGCCTGGGCTGAGCTGTCCAAACGTTTCGGTCGACTGCCGTTTGCCGAGTTGCTGCAACCGGCAATCAGTCTGGCGCGCGATGGCTTTCCCGTGTCGCCGGTGGTTGCGCTGCAATGGCAAAGCGCACTGGAGGATTTCACACCCGACCGCAGCGAGGTGCTTGAAAGCTGGTTCGAGACCTTTCTGATTGAAGGTCGTGCGCCCCGTGCCGGTGAACTGTTCCGCAACCCGGCCCAGGCTCGCACCCTCAGCGAGCTGGCGGCCAGCGGTTGTGAAAGTCTCTACCGTGGTGCGCTGGCACAACGGCTGGACGCACACTCCCGGGCCACGGGTGGTTACTTGCGCGCCAGCGACTTGCAGGACTACCGCGCGCAATGGGTCGAGCCGATCAAGGTCAATTATCGCGGGGTCGACGTCTGGGAGATTCCACCGAGCGGGCAGGGGCTGGTGGCCTTGATGACATTGAAGATACTTGAGGGCTTCGATTTCGATCACCGCGACAGTCAACAGACCTGGCATCGTCAACTCGAAGCCATGAAACTCGCCTACAGCGATGGCTTGCACTACATCACGGATCCGGAACACATGCGGGTTGCTGTCGATGACTTGCTGAGTGAACACTATGCAAGCCATCGCCGAGCGCAGATTGGCGAACAGGCAATCGCGCCGCAGCCGGGCGATCCCCACGCCAGCGGCACCGTCTACCTGGCCACCGCCGACGCCGATGGCAACATGGTTTCATTTATCCAGAGCAACTATCACGGGTTCGGTTCCGGCGTGGTATTGCCCGACAGCGGTATCGCCCTGCAAAACCGTGGCGAAGAATTCAGCCTCGATCCCGGGCATTCCAACTGCCTGGCCCCTGGCAAAAAGACTTTCCACACCATCATTCCCGGGTTCCTCAGCAAGGACGGTGAGGCGATGGGGCCGTTTGGCGTGATGGGCGGTTACATGCAGCCGCAAGGGCATGTGCAAATGGTGATGAACCTGGTGGATTTTGGACTCAACCCGCAAGCGGCCCTTGATGCGCCGCGCTGGCAATGGCTGGGCGGACTGAAGGTCGGAATCGAACAGGATGCATCACGGGACATGGCGGCGGCG
This sequence comes from Pseudomonas sp. MAG733B, assembly GCF_036884845.1. NCBI lineage: Bacteria > Pseudomonadati > Pseudomonadota > Gammaproteobacteria > Pseudomonadales > Pseudomonadaceae > Pseudomonas > Pseudomonas sp. MAG733B. The sequence goes on along the minus strand of NZ_CP145732.1, from coordinate 5,027,012 downwards.
CTGGCACGGCGTGGTCACACGGTGGAAGTTGCCTGCGATCTCACCAGTTACGGGCGAGGGCAGATCATCCTGCGTGATCCTGAAACGGGAGTGTTGTGCGGGGGAACCGAGCCGCGAACGGATTCGCATATCGCGGTGTATTGAAAGGGCTGGAAGGGGGTATCAAGGGGGGCGTCCTCCTTGACGCCGAGGCAGCTTAGAGATTGTGCGATTGATTCTCAAGTGCTATTTGCCATTAGTTTGCCCTAATGATCACAGGCTTCTCTTGCCAACAAATATTCTTTTGATATCATCCGCGCCATCGAATTTGCGGCACCTAAAGACTTCATTAGCCTGAAGCCATAAGCCAGAAAACTGGCAAAAAAAGACCCGGCAAAAAGCCGGGTCAAAAACCGTGATTAGCCTGATGAGGAGATAGTCCAAAAGACCGACCTAAGGTCTTTTGGTCCATCGACTGATCTCGCGACCAGCTGATGCAATAATAATCATTCTCGTTTGCAAGTCAAATGATTTTATCTGCGCGATTGGAAAATTCTTTCCAGTCCTCTCTTTTTTACACCTTCGCTTCAACCGATTTGATGTCTCTCCAGTGACCGATCCACCATGGCTTTGGCCATGTCGATCATGTGCACTGCCGAAAACGCCAAGTCCCGACTTGAACCCTGCAAATGGCTGGCTGACTCGAAAGCCGTGGCTGCGGCACAGCGCAGCAGGTCTGACGCATGGACCAGCGCCTCCTCGCTGCTGATATTTCGGTTCACATCAAAGAAACGTTCCGCGACCCCTTCCTCTGAAACAGCCGGTTTCAGGTAATAGTCCAGTGCGCGCTGGGCGGCGGCCGAACCTTGCGGTGAGGTGAGGGAGGTGTCGATTTGCATATCAGGCAGGTCGTTGGCGGGTTGGCTCATGGTGGGGGAAAGCTCCGTGATTGATTCAGATCCGTGAATCCATCCTAGTACGATATGTATTTGTGACCATAGTTTAAATACTACAATTTGTGTTTTGATGGGCGGAGTCCACCCCGTATCGTGCCGCACATGGATAAATGGATTGAATTGGTCAAGGCCAAGATGAGTGAGCTCAAAGTCACTCAAGAGATACTCGCCGACCGCCTCGGGATGTCCCAGGGTGGCGTTGGTCATTGGCTGAATAAGCGTCGCGAGCCCGGCATCGACAACATGAACCGCGTGTTGAAGGCGCTCGGGATGGATTTTCTCGAGGTGGTGTTGGTGATTCGCGAGCCTCAAGAGCCGCAGGACGACGGGATTTCCCTGACGCAAAAGTACAACCCGTACTTCCGCTACCCGGTCAGTGACTGGCGGGAAACCGGGGAAGTCCGCGATGGCGAACAGGCGCAATACCGTTTTGAACTGTCGGACTACCACGCACAAGGCGCAGCATTCTGGCTGACGGTCACGGGCGATGCGATGACCGCACCCAGTGGCCTCAGCATCGCCGAAGGCATGTTGATCCTGGTGGACCCGGACGTGGAAGCAGTGCCTGGCAAACTGGTCATAGCCCAGTGGCGAGACAGCAGCGAGGCGGTTTTTCGCAAGTTGATCGAAGAGGGCGGGCAGCGTTACCTGGTCCCGCTCAATCCGACGTATCCGAAAGCCCTTTACACCGAAGGGTGCCGAATCATCGGCGTGGTGGTTCAGGCAACAGCCAAGTTCTGATCAGATCGGTCCTCGCAGCGCGTAGGACCGATCTTCCTTTCACGCCTCTTCCAGCTCGACCAATGCACTACTTTCGCTGACCATTTCGCCTTCCTGGCAATACAGCGCCTTGATCACACCCGCATGCGGTGCACGAATGCTGTGCTCCATCTTCATCGCTTCCAGCACCACCAATTGCGCCCCGGCTTCGACCGTTTGCCCGGCCTCCACTAGCACCCGCACGATGCTGCCGTTCATCGGCGCAGTCAGCCCACCTTGATGACTATGGCTGGCCTCGACGGCACTGATCGGGTCGTACGACTCGATGCGATGCAGCTCACCGTCCCATTGCAAATACACATGTTCACCCCGACGGATCGCCCGATGCTGGCGGCGCACGCCGTTGTGTTCGGTCAGCAATTGCTCGCCCCGGAGCTGAGCGTTGATGTCGCCCAAAGTCAGCGCACGATCCTGGCCTTCACAACTCAGGTGCAGGGTGATTTCCGCTGGCAATCCGGCGCGGAAACCGTTGCCGACGGCCCATGGCGAACACGGATCATCACTGCGTGTTGAACGGTGCTGGCTCTGGGCAAACGCCTGGGCAGCGGCTTGCCAGAATTCGTCACTGAGTTGCGCAGGTGCTGGCAGCAGTTGTTCCTGATAACGCGGGATGAACCCGGTATCCAGCTCCGCCGCGGCAAACGCCGGGTGGCCGATGATGCGCCGCAGAAAGTTGATGTTGGTCTTCAGTCCGCCAATGGCGAATTCATCCAGCATGCTTAGCAGGCGCAATCTAGCCTGTTCACGGTCCTCTCCCCAGGCAATCAGCTTGCCGAGCATCGGGTCGTAGAACGGCGAGATTTCATCGCCTTCTTCAACGCCGCTGTCCACTCGACGGCCCGCACCCGGCGCGGATTCGCGATACAGCTCCAGACGCCCGGTCGCGGGCAGGAAGTCATTGCCCGGATCTTCGGCATACAGCCGCACTTCGATCGCATGGCCGAGCAGCGGCACCTGATCCTGAGTCATCGGCAACGCTTCGCCGCGTGCCACGCGAATCTGCCACGCCACCAGGTCGAGGCCAGTGATGGCTTCGGTGACCGGGTGTTCCACTTGCAGGCGGGTGTTCATCTCCATGAAGAAGAACTCGCCGCGAGCATCCAGCAGGAACTCCACGGTGCCGGCGCCGACATAGCCGATTGCCTGCGCCGAACGCACGGCGGCTTCGCCCATGGCGCGGCGCAATTCCGGGCTCAGGCCAGGCGCCGGCGCTTCTTCGACGACTTTCTGGTGCCGACGTTGAATCGAGCAGTCACGTTCGTTGAGGTACAGGCAGTTGCCGTGCTGATCGGCGAACACCTGGATTTCCACGTGACGCGGTTTGAGCAGGTACTTCTCCACCAGCATCCGCGAATCGCCGAACGACGAAAGCGCTTCACGTTGGGCCGAGGCCAGGGCTTCGGCCAGTTGGCTGACGTCCTCGACCACTTTCATGCCTTTGCCGCCGCCACCGGCCGTGGCCTTGAGCAGCACCGGGTAGCCGATGCGTTCGCAGGCATCGCGGAAGGTGTCGAGGTCTTGAGCCTCGCCGTGATAGCCCGGCACCAACGGCACGCCAGCCGTTTCCATCAGGGCCTTGGCGGCGGACTTGCTGCCCATGGCGTCGATGGCCGAGGCGGGCGGGCCGAGGAAAATCAGGCCTGCCGCTTCGATGGCGCGAGCGAACCCGGCGTTCTCCGACAGAAAGCCATAACCGGGATGGATCGCCTGGGCGCCGCTGGCCTTGGCCGCGGCGATCAGTTTGTCGATTTGCAGGTAACTCTCAGCGGCTTTGCTGCCACCCAGGTCGACGCGGATATCCGCCTCGCGGCTGTGGCGGGCGTCTCGGTCGGTGGCGCTGTGCACGGCCACGGTGGTCAGGCCCAGGGCCTTCGCGGTGCGCATCACCCGGCAAGCGATTTCGCCACGGTTGGCCACCAGCAGGGTAGTGAGGACAGGTGCGCTCATCAACGCGGCTCCTTGGTGGTGGTTTCGGCTTGCCAGCTCGGCGGACGTTTCTGCAAAAAGGCACGCAGACCTTCCTGGCCTTCGGGGCTGACGCGGATGCGGGCGATGGCGTTTTCGGTGTAGCGACGCAGTGCCGGGTTCAGCGAACCGTCGCCGACTTCACGTAGCAAGTCCTTGCTGGCACGCATGGCGGCAGGACTGTTGAGCAGCAGGTTGTCGATCCACTGATCGATTTTTTGCTCCAGCTCGGCAATCGGATAACTCTCCGACAACAGGCCCAGTTCCCGTGCCCGTTGCCCGCCAAAGCGTTCAGCGGTCAGGGCATAGCGCCGGGTGGCGCGCTCGCCGATGGCTTGCACCACGAACGGGCTGATCACCGCCGGTGCCAGGCCGATGCGTACTTCCGACAGGCAGAACTGCGCGTCATCGGCACCGATGGCCATGTCGCAGCAACTGATCAGGCCCAACGCACCGCCAAAGGCTGCGCCTTGCACCACGGCCAGGGTCGGGACTTTCAGTTTGGCCAGGTTGTACATCAACTCCGCCAGTTCCCGGGCGTCGTCGAGGTTGGTGTGGTAATCGAGTTCGGCCGACTGCTGCATCCACGCCAGATCGGCGCCGGCGCTGAAGTGCTTGCCACGGCCTCGGACGATCAGGAAGCGCAGGCTGGCATCGCTCGCGACCTTGTCCAGTGCGAGGATCAGTTCGCGGATCATCTCGGCGTTGAAGGCGTTATTCTTTTCTTCGCGGCTGAGCCACAGCGTGGCGAAACCACGGGGGTCGGTCAGCAGTTCGAGGGTGTTGAAGTCGCTCATGTTCTTCCGTCTCCACGGTCCTTGTGGGAGCGGGCTTGCTCGCGAAGAACGATAACGCGGTGCATCAGATGAACCGCGGCGAATCCTTCGCGAGCAAGCCCGCTCCCACAGAAAATCACATCCGGAACACGCCGAAGCGGCTCGGTTCGATTGGCGCGTTCAACGACGCGGACAAGGCCAGGGCCAACACATCGCGGGTCTGGGCCGGGTCGATGACACCGTCGTCCCACAAGCGAGCGCTGGAATAGTAGGGGTGTCCCTGTTCTTCGTATTGGTCGAGGATCGGTTGCTTGATCTCGGCTTCCTGCTCGGCGCTGAAAGCCTGGCCACTGCGTTCGGCCTGTTCGCGCTTGACCTGCACCAGCACGCCGGCCGCCTGTTCGGCGCCCATCACGCCGATGCGCGCATTCGGCCACATCCACAGGAAGCGCGGATCGTAGGCGCGCCCGCACATGCCATAGTTGCCCGCACCGAAGCTGCCGCCGATGATCACGGTGAACTTCGGCACTTTGGCGCAGGCCACGGCGGTCACCAATTTTGCGCCATGTTTGGCGATGCCGCCGGCCTCGTATTTCTGGCCGACCATGAAACCGGTGATGTTTTGCAGGAACAGCAGCGGGATGCGGCGTTGACAGGCCAACTCGATGAAGTGCGCGCCTTTCTGCGCCGCTTCAGCGAACAGGATGCCGTTGTTGGCGAGGATCGCGATCGGGTAACCGTGCAGGTAGGCAAAACCGCACACCAGCGTAGTCCCGAACAGCGCCTTGAACTCGTCGAACACCGACCCGTCCACCAACCGCGCAATCACTTCGCGCACATCGAACGGCTGCTTGGCGTCGGCCGGGACTACGCCGTACAACTCGTCGCTGCTATAGAGCGGGGCGATCGGCGTGCGTTGCTGAACCTCGCCTTGCTTGCGCCAGTTGAGGTTGGCCACGCTGCGTCGCGCGATGGCGAGGGCGTGTTCATCGCTTTCGGCGTAATGGTCGGCTACACCGGAAATCTTGCAGTGCACATCGGCCCCGCCGAGGTCTTCGGCGCTGACCACTTCACCGGTCGCGGCTTTCACCAGCGGCGGGCCGGCGAGGAAGATCGTCGCTTGCTCGCGGACCATGATCGCTTCGTCAGCCATCGCCGGCACATACGCGCCGCCGGCGGTGCAGGAGCCCATGACCACGGCAATCTGTGGAATGCCCATAGCGCTCATGTTGGCCTGGTTGAAGAAGATCCGGCCGAAGTGTTCGCGGTCCGGAAACACTTCATCCTGACGCGGCAGGTTGGCGCCGCCGGAGTCCACCAGATAGATGCACGGCAGGCGGTTTTGCTGGGCGATGGTCTGGGCGCGCAGGTGCTTTTTCACGGTCAGCGGGTAATACGAGCCACCTTTCACCGTGGCGTCGTTGGCAACGATCATGCATTCGACGCCTTCCACACGGCCAATCCCGGCAATCACGCCAGCGGCGGGAACGTCCTCACCATAAACCTCGTAGGCCGCCAGTTGGCTGATCTCGAGAAACGGCGAACCCGGATCGAGCAGGCGGTTGATGCGCTCGCGAGGCAACAATTTGCCTCGCGAGGTGTGGCGTTCTTGAGCTTTCGGACCACCACCTTGCGCGACTTGGGCGAGCAAGGTGTGCAGCGCGTCGACCTGTTTGAGCATCGCCGCGCTGTTGGTCGCGAACTCCGCTGAACGGGGGTTGAGCTGGGTATGCAGGATAGCCATGGACAGCTCCGTTTAGCGGGTTTCGTTGAACAGTTCGCGACCGATCAGCATGCGACGGATCTCACTGGTGCCGGCGCCGATTTCGTACAGCTTGGCGTCACGCAGCAGACGGCCGGCCGGGAATTCGTTGATGTAGCCGTTACCGCCGAGAATCTGGATCGCGTCGAGGGCCATTTGCGTGGCGCGTTCGGCGCTGTAGAGGATCACCCCGGCAGCGTCCTTGCGCGTGGTTTCGCCGCGCTCGCAGGCCTGGGCCACGGCATACAGGTAGGCGCGGCTGGCGTTGAGTTGGGTATACATGTCCGCGACCTTGCCCTGGATCAGCTGGAACTCGCCGATGCTTTGGCCGAACTGCTTGCGGTCGTGGATGTACGGCACGATCAAGTCCATGCACGACTGCATGATCCCGGTCGGGCCGCCTGAAAGGACGACGCGCTCGTAATCGAGGCCGCTCATCAGCACTTTCACGCCGCCGTTGAGCACGCCGAGAATGTTTTCTTCCGGCACTTCAACGTCATCGAAAAACAGTTCGCAGGTGTTCGAGCCGCGCATGCCGAGCTTGTCGAACTTGTTGCTGCGGCTGAAGCCTTTCCAGTCGCGCTCGACGATGAAAGCGGTGATGCCGTGCGGGCCTTTTTCCAGGTCGGTCTTGGCGTAGATCACGTAGGTGTTGGCGTCAGGACCGTTGGTGATCCAGGTCTTGCTGCCGTTGAGCACGTACTTGTCGCCACGTTTTTCGGCGCGCAGTTTCATCGACACCACGTCGGAACCGGCGTTCGGCTCGCTCATGGCCAGGGCGCCGATGTGCTCGCCGCTGATCAGCTTCGGCAGGTATTTGGCTTTCTGTTCGTGATTGCCGTTGCGGTTGATCTGGTTGACGCAGAGGTTGGAGTGGGCGCCGTAGGACAACGCCACCGAGGCCGAGCCACGGCTGATTTCTTCCATTACCACCACGTGGGCCAGGTAGCCGAGGCCAGCACCGCCGTACTCTTCAGGAACGGTGATGCCCAGCAGGCCCATGTCGCCGAATTTGCGCCACAGGTCGGCGGGGAACAGGTTGTCGATGTCGATCTGAGCGGCGCGCGGGGCGATCTCTTTGGCGACGAAGGACTGAACCTGATCGCGCAGCATGTCGATGGTTTCACCGAGGGCAAAATTCAGGGATGGGTAGCTCATGGGTCACCTTTTGGCTTTTTTGTAGGGTGGGGAGGGCAGTGATTCGGCTCTCACCTTTACGTTAACGTAAGCCTGTGACGAAAGGCTGTCAATCACCCTTTACGTTAACGTCAACTTGAGCGAGAGTAGAGACAGTTCAAGATAGAATGCGGACCCACTTTGTGGGAGCGGGCTTGCTCGCGAAGGCGGTGTTTCAGTCGGTATATGTGCTGACTGATGCGACGCTTTCGCGAGCAAGCCCGCTCCCACAAGAAGCCGCGGCAAGCCCATTAATAAAGACAATAGGGGTCGTCATGGATCAACCCAGTGCAAGCCCGCAACGCAGTTACACCCGTGGTTCCCAGGACAAAGCCTTGCTGGCGATGACCATTGGCCAGGCGTTCGATAACACTGTCGCGCAGTACCCGACCGCAGAAGCGCTGGTCGTACGCCATCAACAGCTGCGCTACACCTGGCGGCAACTGGCGGATGCGGCGGATGCGCATGCCAGGGCATTACTGGCGCTGGGCTTGCAGGCTGGTGACCGTCTCGGCATCTGGGCGCCGAATTGCGCGCAATGGTGCATCACGCAGATTGCCACGGCGAAAATCGGCGTGATCCTGGTCAACATCAACCCGGCCTACCGCAGCTCCGAACTCGAATACGTATTAAAGCAGTCGGGTTGCCAGTGGCTGGTCTGCGCCGGGGCTTTCAAGACCTCGAACTACCACGCCATGCTGCAAGGCCTGGTGCCTGAGCTGGCCGAGCAATCCATCGGCAAATTACAGAGTGAACGCTTGCCGGATCTTCGCGGCGTGATCAGCCTGGATGCGCAGCCGCCCAGCGGTTTCCTGCCGTGGTCGCAATTGGCCGATCTGGCTAGCAGCGTGTCGGGCGAACAACTGCGCGAGCGTCAGGACAGCCTGCATTTCGATCAGGCGGTAAACATTCAGTACACCTCCGGCACCACCGGTTTCCCCAAGGGCGCGACCCTCAGTCACTACAACATTCTCAACAACGGTTACATGGTCGGTGAAAGCCTTGGCCTGACCGCCGCGGATCGCCTGGTGATCCCGGTGCCGTTGTATCACTGCTTCGGCATGGTCATGGGCAATCTCGGCTGCATCACCCATGGCAGCACCATGATTTACCCCAACGATGCCTTCGACCCGCTGCTGACCCTCAGCACGGTCGCCGAAGAAAAAGCCACTGCGCTCTACGGTGTACCGACCATGTTCATCGCCATGCTCGATCAGCCGCAGCGTGGCGAATTCGACCTGTCGAGCCTGCGCACCGGGATCATGGCGGGGGCGACGTGCCCGATCGAAGTGATGCGTCGTGTCATCAGCGAAATGCACATGAGCGAGGTGCAGATTGCCTACGGCATGACGGAAACCAGTCCGGTGTCGTTGCAGACCGGTCCGTCAGACGAGCTGGAGTTGCGCGTCACTACTGTCGGCCGCACCCAGCCGCAACTGGAAAGCAAGATCATCGACGAGGCAGGCAACCTTGTGCCGCGCGGCACCATCGGCGAGTTGTGCACTCGCGGTTACAGCGTGATGCTCGGTTACTGGAACAATTCTGAGGGCACCGCAGAAGCGATCGATCAGGCAGGCTGGATGCATACCGGTGATCTGGCGAGCATGAACGACGAGGGTTACGTGTGCATTGCCGGGCGTAACAAGGACATGATCATCCGCGGCGGTGAGAATGTTTACCCGCGGGAGCTGGAAGAGTTTTTCTTTACCCACCCGGCCGTGGCCGACGTGCAGGTGATCGGCATTCCTTGCTCGCGCTACGGCGAAGAGATCGTTGCCTGGATCAAATTTCACCCCGGCCACAGCGCCACCGAGCAGGAGCTGCAAGCGTGGTGCAAGGAGCGCATCGCGCACTTCAAGACACCGCGTTACTTCAAGTTCGTCGAGGAGTTTCCGATGACGGTGACCGGCAAGATCCAGAAATTCCGGATGCGCGAGATCAGTATCGAGGAGTTGCGCGTCGATAAAGCCTGACTCATTTCCCTGTGGGAGCGGGCTTGCTCGCGAAAGCGGTGTGTCAGTCAATACATGCGTCGACTGACACACCGCTTTCGCGAGCAAGCCCGCTCCCACATTGGATCGAGAAAAGCCAGAACACCAGACAGCACAAAGGGGAGCCGAAGCTCCCCTTTAATTTTCGTTGCGCGTGCTCTTTTTTTATTATTGAGGGTCGGTCTGTTTTTGTTTTTGGCAACCGTTGCCCTTTACCGCTGTTTTTGGCGATCCCCATTCGGGATCAAGAGCAAACGTATTTTTTTGAGCGCTGATCTACTTTCTCGCTGAGCGATCCAACCGATTCGGGAGCTACCTGAAGGTAGTTTTATTATTCTCTGTCCGGTTGCGGGTAACTCCGAAAAGCACCCTGAAAAGCACATCTTCTCCAAAAAAATCTGTTAGCTGCGTCTCTGCCGTGTTGTTTTTGTTATGTCAGAGTCGTTACGTCTTGTTTTTATTAGGGTTGCCGCAATTTTTTTATTCTTGTTGTGCGATAGATATAGCAGGAGCCGTGCCAACTTTTAAAAACCCTTTAAAATCAACGCTTTAAGTTTTTGAAGGGTTTTTCGTCTCAGGTAAAACCCTACATTTTGTTTCCGTGTTACTCGCTTGCGCCCACGTTTCAGAGGTTGCGGTAACACCCGGACACATTCCCCCCACTCATTGTGTGCTGCGAGCCTTGGCCACACGCGAACCGGTCGGGCGACCCAACACGTTGCAGATTTGCTGGCCGGCCAGGATCAATGCGTCGAGGTCGATTCCGGTTTCGATACCCAGGCCGTTGAGCAGGTAAACCACGTCTTCGGTGGCGACGTTACCGCTGGCGCCCTTGGCGTATGGGCAGCCGCCGAGGCCGGCGATGGAGCTGTCGAACACCGCGATGCCTTCCAGCAGGCTGGCGTAGATATTCGCCATGGCCTGACCGTAGGTGTCGTGGAAATGCCCGGCCAGTTTTTCTCGCGGCACGTCAGCCGACACCACTTCGAACATCTTGCGCGTTGCGCCGGCGGTGCCGGTGCCGATGGTGTCGCCCAGCGAAACCTCATAGCAGCCCATGGCGTAGAGCTCGCGGGCGACCAGGGCGACTTGCTCAGGTTTGACGTGACCTTCATAAGGGCAGCCCAGTACGCAGGACACGTAACCGCGCACCGTCACGCCGTGTTGTTTGGCGGCGTCCATGATCGGCACGAAACGCTCCAGGCTTTCGCTGATCGAGCAGTTGATGTTGCGCTGGGAAAACGCTTCCGACGCTGCCGCGAACACCGCGACTTCCTTGACCCCGCTGGCCAATGCATCTTCAAAGCCGCGCAGGTTGGGGGCGAGGGCGCCGTAGGTTACGCCCGGTTTGCGCTGGATTTGTGCGAAGACGTCAGCGGAACCGGCCATCTGCGGCACCCACTTGGGCGAAACGAAACTGCCGACTTCTATATAGCCCAGGCCCGCAGCCGTGAGCGCGTCGACCAGTTGCACCTTGTCGGCGACGCTGATGGGTTGGGCTTCGTTTTGCAGACCATCGCGGGGGCCGACTTCGACCAGGCGTACTTGGGTGGGGAGGGACATGGGGATTCGACCTGTGTTGATTGTTCGGAGAACCCTGTAGGAGCGAGCCTGCTCGCGATGGGCTCCCAGGCACCGCGTTTATCCCGCAGACATGCGTCATCGTTGACGACCATCGCGAGCAGGCTCGCTCCTACAAGGGGTCGGGGTTTATTGAATCGATTCCTGGCTTTTGAGCGTCTGTTCCAGCGCCTGCACGCAGCGCTCTTCGGCAGTATCCAGCTCCAGTTTCATCTGTTCGATGTCCAGCAATTGCTGTTCCAGCTGTTCCCGGCGTTCGCTGATTTTCGCCAGCATGCTGTGCAGTTGCTTGGTGTTACCGCTGGAGGGGTCGTAAAGCTCGATCAACTCGCGGCATTCGGCCAGGGAAAAACCGATGCGCTTGCCCCGCAGGATCAACTTCAGGCTGACCTTGTCACGGGGCGAGTAGATACGTTCCTGACCACGACGTTCAGGGCTGAGCAGGCCTTGCTCTTCATAAAAGCGAATAGCGCGGGTGGTGATGTCGAGCTCGCGGGCGAGGTCGGAGATGCTGTAGGTCTGGCTGCTCATGGAAGCGCTCACGAAAGGTCATGGCGCTAAGCTAAAGGTAGGTTGACGTTTACGTCAAGGGGCAGGGTTTTAGGTGGCTCGCTCTGGCCCCATCGCGAGCAAGCTTTGCTCCTACGGGGCGGTGGCGAACCTGTAGGAGCAAAGCTTGCTCGCGATGAACGATAACTCGGTGTCAGGTCCTACGCTTTTTCGAGCTTCTTCTCATGCGCCGTCACCTGCTGGCACAACTCGATCATCTGCTCGCGCATCCAGCGGTTGGCCGGGTCCTGATCGGTGCTTTCGTGCCAGTAGAGGTGGGTTTCCACCGGCGGAACATCGTTGACCGGCAAATTGAAGGCGTGCAAATCGTTACGACGGGCGAAGCGTTCCGGCACGGTCATGACCATGTCGGTCTGCTGCATCACCTGTGATGCCATCAAGTAGTGCTGGGAGCGCAGGGCGATCTTGCGCTGAATGCCCATTTTTCCGAGTGCCAGGTCGACATAACCGAGACCGCTGCGACGGCTGGAAATATGGATGTGGGTCAGGCTCAGGTACTCGTCGAGCGTGAGTTTTTCCTTACCCGCCAGCGGGTGTCCCTTGCGCATGGCACACACGTAACGGTCTTCCATCAGTTTGACGTGACGCACCTGCGGGTCGGTGTTGAGCGGTGCGTCCACCGCGAAGTCGAGGCGACCGGCTGCCAGTTCCTTGGTGGTCTCGCGGCGCTTGGACAGGAAGCTCTCGATAACCACCGTCGGTGCGAGGCGGCGCAGACGCTGGAACAGCGGCGGCAGGATCACCGCTTCGGTGAGGTCGGTCATGCTGATGCGGTAGGTCTTGTTCGCCTGCTGTGGGTTGAAAATGCGGCTTTCCTGCACGGAAATGCGCAGCAGCGAAAGCGCGTTGCGGACCGGGCCGATGATGTTCTGCGCCATCGGCGTGGGCACCATGCCCTGGGCGGTACGGACGAAGAGCGGGTCGTTGAAAGTCTCGCGCAGGCGGGCCAGAGCGTTCGACACCGCCGGTTGGGTGATGCCGACGATCTGCCCGGCACGGGTCAGGTTGGCTTCGGTGTAGATCGCGTCGAAGACGATGAAAAGGTTGAGGTCGACCTTGCTCAGATTCATTTACGCGGCTCTCTTATTGTGTGGACGGCTGGCCTTGAAGATCAGCCGATCATATATCGGTGATGAATGTTAATACACGCCGAGAATAGGCTAGGTAAATTTTCATGGCTGTTCTAGCATCGATTGCATGACCTAAACAACCTCTCCCAAGAAGGTAGCTGCTCATGGATTTCGCTTATTCGCCCAAGGTTCAGGAACTGCGTGAGCGCGTGACCGCGTTCATGGACACCTACGTTTACCCCGCCGAAGCCGTGTTCGAGCGCCAGGTCGCCGAGGGCGATCGCTGGCAGCCGACCGCGATCATGGAAGAACTCAAACTCAAGGCCAAGGCTGAAGGGCTGTGGAATTTGTTTCTGCCTGAGTCCGAGCTCGGTGCTGGCCTGACCAACCTCGAATACGCGCCATTGGCGGAAATCATGGGCCGCTCATTGCTGGGGCCGGAGCCGTTCAACTGCTCGGCGCCGGACACCGGCAACATGGAAGTGCTGGTGCGTTACGCCAACGAAGAACAGAAACAGCGCTGGCTCGAACCGCTGCTGCGCGGCGAGATCCGCTCGGCATTCGCCATGACCGAACCGGACGTTGCGTCCTCCGATGCGACCAACATGGCCGCGCGTGCCGTGCGTGATGGCGACCAATGGGTGATCAACGGCAAGAAATGGTGGACGTCAGGTGCTTGCGATCCGCGCTGCAAGATCCTGATCTTCATGGGCCTGAGCAATCCTGATGCGCCGCGCCATGCCCAGCACTCGATGATTCTGGTGCCGGTGGATGCGCCGGGTGTGAAGATCGTGCGCCCGCTGCCGGTGTTCGGTTACGACGACGCGCCTCATGGTCACGCCGAAGTGCATTTCGAAAACGTGCGGGTGCCGTACGAAAACGTCCTGCTGGGTGAAGGACGCGGCTTCGAAATCGCTCAAGGTCGCCTTGGCCCTGGCCGGATTCACCACTGCATGCGTTCGATCGGCATGGCCGAGCGCGCGCTGGAACTGATGTGCAAGCGCTCGGTGAATCGCACCGCGTTCGGCAAGCCTTTGGCGCGCCTGGGCGGCAACATCGACAAGATCGCCGACTCGCGGATGGAGATCGACATGGCACGCCTGCTGACGTTGAAAGCGGCGTACATGATGGACACCGTCGGCAACAAAGTGGCGAAAAGCGAGATCGCGCAAATCAAGGTCGTCGCGCCGAATGTGGCTTTGCGGGTGATCGACCGGGCGATCCAGATGCATGGCGGGGCAGGGGTTTCCAATGATTTCCCGCTGGCCTACATGTATGCGATGCAGCGCACTCTGCGACTGGCCGACGGCCCGGATGAAGTGCACCGGGCGGCGATTGGCAAATTCGAAATCGGTAAATATGTGCCGAAAGAGATGATGCGTAGCGGGCAGTAAGACCCCTGTGGCGAGGGAGCTTGCTCCCGCTGGGTCGCGAAGCGGCCCTAAAACCTGCGACCATGGTATTGCTGGCACACCATGGTGACTGGATTTGCGGCTGCTTCGCAGCCGAGCGGGAGCAAGCTCCCTCGCCACATGTGTTCCTGTTTCATTTCAATACACCCAAACCTCAACCCGCCGATTCCTGATCCGCCCCTCATCCGCGCTGTTGGCCGCCACCGGCATTACCGCGCCAAACCCGCGAATCTCGCGCAACACCACGCCGCTCTTCACCAGTTCCCGCCGTACCGCCATGGCCCGCAGTTTCGACAACAGGTCGGCGCGCGCCGGGTCGTCCTTGGCGTCGCCAAACCCCACCAGCGTTACCCGCCGTTCGGTCTTGTCGTTCTGCTCTATATAGTCGAGCACCCGCGAAAGGTCCTGCCGTGCCTTGTTGTCCAGATTGGCGCTGCCTTCCTCGAAGCGAAAATTCACCGACAACCGCTGGGCGTGACGGCTAAGCGCCTGATAGCCCTCGGGCATCAGCGCATTCGGTGTGACGGCCATGGCCTGGACGGTCTGGGCGATAAAGCCATTGGCCGCGACAATCGCCTGGCCCTGACTGCTTTGGGCGAACGTTACCAGGGCTTGCGCCCAAGGATTGTTTCCGGAAGGCGGCAGATAAAGGAACAAGCGGCGCGACAGCGGATAGTCTTCAGTGGCAATCAGATTGCTCAGCGGCAGCATGGCTTGTGACTGGCCGTCGACAATCGCCACGGCTTTGGCTGACCGCACGTAGGGCAAGCCGATAAAACCGATGCCTTGCGGATCAAGGCTGACCGCGTCTGACAATTGTTCGCTGGACTCGAAGCGTTTCGCGGCGCTGCTCAGGGATTTCCCACGACCGCTGAGGACCAATTCCTTGAACGTGTCATACGTGCCGGACTGATCATCCCGCGCATAAAGATGAATTGTCCCACCGCTGCCGCCGAGTTCTTCCCAGGTCTTGACCTCGCCACTGAAGATCCGCGCCAGTTGCACGGTGTCCAGTTGATTCAACGGATTCTGCGGGTGAAGGATGATTGCCAGGCCGTCGATGGCAATGACTTGCTCGGCGCTGGGGCTTTTCAGGTCGCCGAAAGATTCGAGGTTCAGCAACTCGCTGTCCTTGATCGGACGTGACGAAGCGGCGAGATCGGCGCTGCCGTTTTTCAACGCGCTGAAGCCGGTACTGGAACCGTGGGCCGCGAGTTCCACTTCGACCCGGCGTCCTTGCGCGGTTTCGCCGACGATCCGCAACTCATTGGCCTTGTCCGGGGCCTCACTGTGCACCTTGAGCAAACCCTGTTCGCGCAAAAGCCCCTCGACCAGCGCCGGGCCCAATGCCGCGCCGATGGTGTTGGAACCCTGGATGCGCAGCGCCGGGCCGTGTTCGGGGATCGGCAACGTGCCGGCCGTTGCCATTTGCGGCAGGCACAGCATCAACAGGAACAATACGCGCAGCGTCATGCCGGCACCTTATATAGCCAAAGGAGGTGTCGGGAGATTAAGTCAGTGAGGTTTCTAAAATATGACAGTCAAAAGATCGCAGCCTGCGGCAGCTCCTACAGAAGATATTTGTAGGCGCTGCCGCAGGCTGCGATCTTTTGCTTTTTAGCTCAACTCAAGCCAGATCGGCGCATGATCCGACGGTTTTTCCATGCCGCGCAGCTCATAGTCGACACCGGCCGCTTTGACCCGTGGCAACAGGCCGTGGGAAGCGAGGATCACGTCGATGCGCAATCCACGCTTGGGCTGGTCCTCAAATCCACGGCTGCGGTAGTCGAACCAGCTGAAAACGTCAGCCACTTCCGGGTTGAGGTGGCGGAAGCTGTCAGTCAGGCCCCAGTTTTTCAGGCGTGCCATCCACTCGCGCTCTTCCGGCAGGAAGCTGCATTTACCGGTTTTCAGCCAGCGCTTCATGTTGTCCGGGCCAATGCCGATGTCGCAGTCTTCCGGGGAAATGTTCACGTCGCCCATGACCACCAGCGGTTGATCGTTCTTGAACTGGCTTTCCAGCAGTTGCTGCAGATCGCCGTAGAAGCGTTGCTTGGCCGGGAATTTGGTCGGGTGGTCGCGGCTTTCACCTTGTGGGAAATAGCCGTTCATGATGGTCACCGGCACGCCATTGGCGTCGGCGAACGTGCCCCAGATAAAACGCCGCTGCGCGTCTTCTTCATCGGTGGCGAAGCCTTTGTGCAGGGCCAGCGGTTCCTGGCGCGAGAGCAGGGCGACGCCGTAGTGACCCTTTTGCCCGTGGAAATACACGTGGTAGCCAAGGGCCCTGACTTCATCGAGCGGGAACTGGTCGTCGTGGACCTTGGTTTCCTGCAACCCGATTACATCGGGCTGATGCTTTTCGATCAGCGCCGCCAGCTGATGGGGACGGGCGCGCAGCCCGTTGATGTTGAAGGAGACAATCTTCATGGTCGGCAGTCCTGGCAAAAGGGCGATGCTAGCTGACATGTAGGAATCGGGCCAGTGCGAGGTGGGACGTTTGCCATTTCATTGCCTACACTGATTCCGAATCAGTAAGGAACTGTGTCAGCGCCACTGAGTTCGTACCAATAAGAGCGCAGCCGCCCGAGCTGTGCCGGGGAGATCAACCAACATGCCCGAAACCTCCACCGCCATTGCCGATATTCACATGCTCGACAGCGGCTATTCCCGCGAAGCGCGTTCGCTGTTGTATCAGGCTTACCGCCACGAGCCGACGTTCGGCTACCTGTTCGAAGCTGAACGCCCCGGCTACGAACAGCGAGTGCGCGCGACCGTGCGCGAACTGGTCAAACAGCACTTTTTGCAGGATTTACCGGCCATCGGCCTGCTGGTCAACGATCGCTTGATCGGTATCGCCCTGATCGCACCGCCGCAACGTCGGCTGGGGATCACCGAAAGCTGGGCCTGGCGTTTGCGCATGGTGCTCAGCACCGGGTTTCGCTGCACCCGTCGCTACCTTGAATATCACGATGCGGTGGCGGCGTGTTCGCCGTCAGACTCGGTGCATGTCTTGCCATTGCTGGGGATTCACCCGCAGTTCCAGGGCAAACACTTCGGCGAACAATTGCTGCAAGCGGTGCATAACTGGTGCGCGGTGGATGAAAATTCCCAGGGAGTGATGCTCGATACCGGCAATCCGCGTTATCTGGAGTTCTATAAGCGCCAGGGTTACGAGGAAATCGGCGAAGTGGCCGTAGGACCGATTCGCGAGCATGTGTTTTTTCACGCCAATCCGCAGGTCGTGCAGAGCGCAATCGCTTAAGGTCGAACTTTCCTTGCGTGCCAGGCTCTATCACGCTCCCGTGCCCGTGATAGCATCCGCGCCTATGAAGTTTCCAGGAAGAATTACCAGTGGCGTGCTCATGCTGATCAGCAGCTGCGCGGCACTGGCGCAAAGTGAATTGGATGTGCGGATCAAACCGTCCAACGATGAACTCAAAGCCAATATAGAGGGCTATATCGGCAGTCTCGGCGATCGTGACGAAGAGGCCTTGTTGCGCTTCAGCCGTGGTGCCGAGGAACAGGCGCGCAAGGCCGCCCAGGCCTTGGGTTACTACCAGCCGCAGATCGACAGCAACGTGACGGGTGGCAAGACGCCGCACCTGATCCTCAATATCGTGCCCGGCGAGCCGGTGCATTTGCGCAACGTCACCATCCGCATCGACGGCCCCGCAGCCTCGCTCAAATCCTTTCGTGTGCCCAAGAGCCATGCGCTGCAAACCGGCGCGGTGCTCAATCATGGCCAGTACGACGACGCCAAGCGGTTGATCCAGAACCAGGCTTCTCGCTACGGCTTTTTCAGCGGCCATTTCACCCGTTCGAAACTGTCGGTCGACCCGCGTGCCGGCGTGGCCGATATCGAGCTTATTTATGACAGCGGCCCACGCTACTCACTGGGCAAGGTCAAGTTTGAAGGCGACACGCCGTTTGACGAAGACCTGCTGCAACGCATGGTGCCGTTCAAGGCCGGCACGCCATACGACTCCGAACTGATCGCCGAACTCAATCAGGCGCTGCAATCGAGCGGCTATTTCGAGGGTGTGCGGGTGGATGCCGCGCCGACAGCGTCCAAGGACGATGTGATCCCGGTGGACGTCAAACTGGAAACCCGCAAGCCGCGGACCATGGGTTTGGGTTTGGGTTACTCCACCGACGTCGGCCCTCGGGTCAAGGCCAACTGGACTCGGCACTGGGTCAACCCGCAGGGCCACAGCTATGGCTGGGAGACGGAAATTTCGGCGCCACGGCAAAACGTCGGGCTGTTCTACGACATTCCGCTGGACCCACCGTTGACCGACAAACTGCGTTTCGCCGGGGGCTATCAGAAAGAGGAAATCGCCGACAAGGACAGCCTCAGCAAGCTGCTGACCATCGGCCCGGAATGGCACAGCAAGTTGCCAAGCGGCTGGCAGCGGGTGGTCTCGCTTAAATGGCAGCGTGAGGAATACCGACTCGGCGACGACTCCGGGCTCAGTACCTTGTTGATGCCGGGCGTGAGTTATTCGTACCTGAAAAGCGATAACCGCATCGACCCGCACAACGGTTATCGCCTGCAATTCGAAAGCAAAGTGGCCAAGGAAGGTTTGGGCTCGGACAACAACCTGTTGTACGGCACGGCTCTGGTCAAAGGCTTGACCACAGTGTTCGACAAGCACCGTTTCCTCGGACGGGTTCAGGTCGGCGGCAGTGCCACCAACGGCTATAAATCGGTGCCGCCGTCGCTGCGCTTCTTCGCCGGTGGCGACCAGAGCGTGCGCGGCTACGACTATCAGAGCCTGTCCCCGGAAAACAACGAAGGTGACCGCATCGGTGGCCGCTACATGGTCGCCGGCAGTGTCGAGTACCAATACTCCGTCGCTGAAAAGTGGCGGGTCGCGACCTTCGTCGATCAGGGCAACTCCTTCAATACCCTCGAACTGCCGAACCTCAAGACCGGCGTCGGTATCGGCGTGCGCTGGGTTTCGCCGGTAGGGCCGATCCGCCTCGACCTGGCCCATGCGCTGGACGACGATGGTGGCATTCGATTGCACTTTTCCATGGGGCCTGAGCTTTGAAACGCGGTTTGAAAGTAACGCTGCTGGCGATTGCGGCACTGTTGATGTTGCTGGTCGTGACGCTGGCCACGGTGCTCGGTACGGCGACGGGCAGCCGTTGGGCGCTGGGCTTTGCGCCGGGTTTGAGCCTGGACAATTTTCAGGGTCGCCTCGGCGGGCAATGGAGCGCCGACCGCGTGCTGTGGCAGCAACACACCAACCGTGTTGAGCTGAGCAAAGTCATCTTCGCCTGGTCGCCGCTGTGCCTGACACGCATGACCTTGTGCATCGATCAATTGCAAGCTGAGCAGGTCAGCCTGCAATTCCCGCCCGGTGCGGAGGAGAAAAGCAGCGGGCCGATCACTCTTCCAGACTTGAAGCTGCCGGTAGCACTGGAGCTGGGTGACATCAAGGTCGGCAGCCTGTTGTTCAATGGCAGCGAACAGCTCAAGGATTTGCAGCTGGCGGCGCACTGGACAGAACAAGGCATGCAGATCGACTCGGTGAAATTGCAGCGTGACGATCTGAGCCTGAGTCTGTCGGGTCGATTGCAACCCGGTGGAAACTGGCCGCTCACCGCTGAGGGCCAATTGACCCTGTCGACTCCCGCGCCTTGGACATTGGCGTTGAAGATTGACGGCGACCTGCTGAAAACCCTGAACCTGAAAGCCGACAGCAGCGGCTATCTCACCGGGCAACTGACTGGCGAGCTACAACCGCTGACGGAAAACCTGCCGGCCAAGGTGCGCATCACCGCTGACGGTTTCAAGCCCAGTGCTGATCTGCCGGACACCCTGCAACTCAATCAACTGGAGCTCACCGGCGCCGGCGATCTTGAAAGCGGCTATCAGTTGCTCGGCAAGGCCAATTTGCCTGGGGAAAAAGGCCCGGTCGCGCTGGCGCTGCAAGGCAAGGTCGACGCCAATGGCGCGCAGATCGCCGCGCTGGACCTGACTGCCAACGACAAGCAAAGCCTCAAACTCAACGGGCAGGTGGACTGGAGCAAAGGCCTGAGCGCCGAGGCGAAAATCGATTGGCTGGACTTTCCGTGGCACAGCCTCTATCCGTTGATCGACGAACCGGAGGTGGCCCTGCGCAGCTTCACCGGTGAAGTTTCCTACACCGATGGCAAATACCTCGGCCACTTCAATGCGGCGCTGGACGGCCCGGCCGGTGCGTTCACCCTGACCAGCCCGTTCGCCGGCGACCTGACGAAAATCTATCTACAACAAATTCAATTGGTGGCCGGGCAGGGCAAGGCCGAAGGGCATCTGAA
Source organism: Pseudomonas sp. MAG733B (assembly GCF_036884845.1). NCBI lineage: Bacteria > Pseudomonadati > Pseudomonadota > Gammaproteobacteria > Pseudomonadales > Pseudomonadaceae > Pseudomonas > Pseudomonas sp. MAG733B. The sequence continues at coordinate 5,006,682 of NZ_CP145732.1, read as the reverse complement.
CCTGCAATTCGCCGATGGCATCGCATGGGACACTTCGCTGGATCTTTCGGCGATCAATCCGGCGTACTGGGTCGCGGAACTGCCGGGCACCCTCGCTGGACCGTTGCGCAGCAAGGGTGAGCTGAAGAATGAAAAACTCGGTCTCACTGCCGACCTTGATCTGAAGGGCAAACTGCGCGGCCAACCGGCGATTTTGCAGGCCAAGGCCGACGGCGCTGGTGAGCAATGGAATCTCAATGCCCTGCAAATTCGCCTCGGTGACAACAGCATCAACGGCAAGGGCAGCCTGCAACAGAAACTCAGCGGGCAGATCGATATCAAGCTGCTGCGCCTGGCTCAGCTCTGGCCGCAGCTGCGCGGGCAGATCAATGGCCGGGTCGATGTCGCCGGCACGCTGAAGGCACCGCAAGGCAAACTGGGACTGCAAGGCACGCAGTTGGCGTTCCAGGACAATCGCCTGCAAAGCCTGAACCTCGACGCGACCCTCGACAGCGCACAACGGGCGAAAATCGACCTCAAGGGCAGCGGCATCCAGGCGGGCGATACCTCGCTGGGCACGTTGACCGCCAGCGGACAGGGCGACATCAAGAACCAGAAACTGAACCTCGACCTGCAAGGGCCGAAGCTCAAACTCGCGCTCGGCCTCGACGGAGCGCTGGATAAAGGCAATTGGCGCGGACGTCTGGCCAGCGGCGATATCCAGGCGGGGGGCCAGGACTGGAAACTGCAAGGTCCGGCAAAACTGGAGCGGCTGGCGGATGGCAAAATCAACTTCGGCGCCCATTGCTGGGCGTCTGGTCCGGCCAGTCTGTGCGGCGAAGACCAGCGGCTGATGCCGGAGCCGAAGCTGCGTTACCACCTCAAGCAATTCCCGATCGACAGCCTCGCGCAGTGGCTACCGAAGGATTTCGCCTGGCAGGGTCGACTCAACGCTGACGTGCAACTGGACTTGCCCGCCAGTGGCCCGAACGGCGTAGTCAGCATCGATGCCAGCGGTGGCACGTTGCGCGTGAAGGAGAGAGACCAGTGGCTGGACTTCCCGTACCAGACCCTGAAACTCACCAGCAAACTCACGCCCAAGCGCATCGACACCGACCTCAGTTTCGTCGGCGGCAAGCTCGGCGAACTGATGGTGCAGGCGCAGATCAACCCGCTGCCGAAGAACAAACCGTTGAGCGGTTCCTTCCGCTTGAGTGGTCTGGACTTGTCGGTGGCACGGCCGTTCGTGCCGATGGTCGAGAAGCTGACCGGACGTTTGAATGGCAGCGGCACGATTTCCGGTGGGCTGCTGGCGCCGCAGGTCAACGGCAGTCTGCAACTCAGCGACGGCGAAGTGTCCGGCCCTGAGCTACCGATGGAGATTGAAGCCTTGCAATTGCAGGCTGTGATCGCCGGTGAAACCGTTCAGATCAACGGTGGCTGGAAAAGCGGCAAGACCGGGCAGGGCAGCTTGAACGGCAACATTGCCTGGGGTCAGGCGCTGGTGGTGGATCTGGTGCTCAAGGGCTCGCACTTGCCGGTCAGCGTCGAACCGTACGCCAAGGTCGAAGTGGCGCCGGACCTGAAAATCTCGATGAAGGGCGACGAGCTGGCCATCGCCGGTAAAGTACAGGTGCCCAAGGGCGACATCACCATCCGCGAGTTGCCGCCATCAACGGTCAAGGTTTCCGATGACACGGTGATCGTCGGCCAGCAGACCGAAGAAGGCAAACCACCACTGGCCATGAAAATGGACATCGATGTGGTGGTCGGCGAGGAGAAACTCAGCTTCGCCGGGTTCGGCCTGACCGCGAATGTGCAGGGGCATGTGCACATCGGCGACAACATGGACACTCGCGGTGAACTGTGGCTCAACGACGGTCGATATCGCGCCTATGGCCAGCGGCTTACGGTGCGTCGGGCGCGGTTGCTGTTTGCAGGTCCCATTGATCAGCCGTATCTCGATATTGAAGCGATTCGCCAGACTGACGATGTGATCGCCGGTATTCGTTTGAGCGGTAGCGCTGAGCAGCCGACTACGCAGATTTTCTCCGAGCCGGCCATGAGTCAGGAGCAGGCGTTGTCCTATCTGGTGTTGGGGCGTCCGCTGAGCACCAACGGTGAGGACAACAACATGCTTGCCCAGGCGGCGCTTGGTTTGGGGCTGATGGGCAGTTCCGGGGTGACGGGTGGTTTGGCGAAGAATCTGGGGATTGAGGATTTTCAGCTTGATACCCAGGGCAGTGGTAATGCCACCAGTGTTGTGGCCAGTGGCAACCTTTCGGAGAAGCTCAGTTTGCGGTATGGCGTTGGGGTGTTTGAGCCGGCCAATACGATTGCCTTGCGTTACAAGCTGAGCAAGAAGGTTTACCTCGAAGCCGCGAGTGGTGTGGCCAGTTCGCTGGATATTTTTTATAAGCGGGATTTTTGATTTCTCATCGAGTACATATCCGTTTCTTCGGTAACGGCGGCTTAGGGTTTCGCCCTTACGGCGACTCACTTTTTTGACAAACGCCTCAAAAAAGTAAGCAAAAAAAACGCTCGCCCCTTACGTACGGCACCTCGCTAGAGCTCGGGGTTCCTTCGCTCCGGCATTCATCCGGGGGCATCGCCTCCGGTCTGCTTCGCGACGACCTCCTCTCGATGTGTGCGGCTTCGCCGCACGGCGCTGCGCGCCCACCCCCGGATAAACGCCTCCACTCAGCCTTCCGATGGGGCGGGTGGATCAAGATCAAAAGCGGCAGGCGAGCTAACGCTCGGCCTGTGGAGTGGTGAAGAGCGTGGGTGTACGCCGATCCATTGTGGGAGCCAGCCTGCTGGCGATGGCGGCCTGACAGCCGACCCGATTTTGTGCTGTATCACGCCCAATGTAGGAGCTGCCTCGTTGCACTCGACAGCTCCTACAGAGAAGTGCGCACGCATCAAGAGTCAGGCCGGCCGGTAGGCCGCCTCGCGGTGCTGTGGCGGTAGTCGCCCCATCGAGAGGCCGAGTGGAGGTTCTGCGCAGTGGGCAACCCGGCAAGGATGCCGGGTTAGCCGCCCCCGGCCATGGATGGCCGATGGCGGCGGGCCCACGGAGCAGGACCGGAGCGAGGGCATGCCGAGCCACAGCGAGGCACCGAACGTCAGGGGCAAAGCGCTTTGGTTACTTTCGCGCTCTTCGAAAGTGACCCGCCGTAAGGGCGGAACCCTAAGCAGCCGTTACCGCAGCACCGGATATGTACCCAACCAAAAGCCACCACCGGTCAACTATTTACCAAGCACCCTAACTATTACGTTGACATTCGCTGCCTAGGCAGTAACATCTCGACATACATTCACTGCCTAGGCAGCTAATTGGTGTTCAGATGAAACATTTCACGCCAGACGATTTCCACAATTGCCATCTCGGTCTCCTGCTCGGGCGTGCTGCGCTGCTCAAGGACCGGATCATCGACACGCACATGGAACCCCACGGCATCACCGCCGCGCAGTTCAAGGTGCTGATCATCATGGCCCAGTACGGCGTTGATTCGCCGGGCGAGCTGTGTCGGCACCTGTCGCTGGACAGCGGTTCGATGACGCGCATGCTCGATCGTCTGGAACAGAAAGGCTTCCTCGCTCGCCAGCGCTCCGAGGCGGATCGCCGGCAGGTGCAGCTTGTGCTCACGCAAGAGGGGCAAAAACTGGCTGACCGCCTGCCGCACATCGGTGCCGAAGCCATGAATGAACTGGCCGGCGCCATCACTCCAGACGAGCTGAAAACCCTGGAGCTGATCCTCAAGAAAATTCTGCTGGCAGCCGGTGACTCGATCACCGTGCTGCGTCTGGGTGGCAACAATGAACAGTAAAACCCTGCGCACCGGTTTAAGCCTGGTGCTGTTGGCCATGAGCCTGGCCGGTTGCGCCAGTTACAGCGGCCTGACCACCGAAGGCGTCAGCCTCGATGCGAAAAACCTCAAGGCCGGGCAATCCCTCAGCGGCGTGACGTTGTCCCTGGCGGCATGGCCGAAAAGCGACTGGTGGAAAAGTCTCGGCGATCCGCAGCTCGACGGCCTGATCCGCGAAGCCCTGCACGACAGCCCCGACATGCAGATCGCCGACGCCCGTGCCCATCAGGCTAGCGCCGCGGCGTACGCCGCCGATGCCGCGCGGATGCCGACCCTCGATGCCAGCGCCGGTGTCAGCCGTTCGCGTCTGGCCAAGGATCAGGATCCGCTGGGGCAGGGCGACAACTACGCCACCGTGCGCAGCATCGGTGCCACTTTCAATTACAACTTCGATCTCTGGGGCGGTCAGCGCGACGCCTGGGAAGCTGCACTGGGCGAGGCCCGCGCTGCGGAAGTCGATCAAAAGGCTGCGCAGTTGACCTTGTCCGCCGACGTGGCCCGTGCCTACAGCGATCTTGGGCAGGCTTACATCGTCCATGACCTGTCCGCCGAAGACCTCAAACGCACCAAACAAATGCTCGACCTGAGCCAGCGTCGCCTGAGCGCCGGGATCGACAGCCAGTATCAGTTCCAGCAAACCGAGAGCCTGGAAGCCACGTCCGAAGCCAACCTGATCGACGCCGAAAAACGCCTGCAAAGCGCCAAGATCGCGCTGGCCGTGCTGCTCGGCAAAGGCCCGGATCGCGGCAATGAAATCGTCCGGCCGAACATTCTCAAGCCTGGCGCCGTGGCGTTGCCGTCGGTGCTGCCGGCCGAGCTGCTCGGTCGTCGTCCGGACCTGGTCGCCGCGCGTTGGCGGGTCGAGGCGGCGAGCAAGAATATCGACGCGGGCAAAACACAGTTCTATCCGAACTTGAACCTCAGCGCGGCGGCGGGTGCCGAATCGTTGTTGGGCGATGCGATGTTCGGTTCGGCGAGCCGCTTCTTCAATGTCGCGCCGACCATTTCCGTGCCGATTTTCGACGGTGGCCGTCTACGCGCCGACCTCGATTCCCGCGACGCCGACTACGACCTGGCGGTGGCGCAGTACAACAAAAGCCTGGTCAGGGCATTGGGTGATGTCAGCGACAGCATCAACCAGTTGCGTGATATCGGTCGGCAAATCGCTGCCCAACAGCACGCCACCGACATCGCCCAGGATTCATACAACACCGTGGTCCAGCGGTACGGTTCCGGCATCGGCAACTACCTGGACGTGCTCAGCATCGAGCAGCAATTGCTTCAGGCCCAGCGTCAGCTGGCCAACCTGAATGCCGAGCAGATCGACCTGTCGATCCAACTGATACAGGCGCTGGGTGGCGGCTTCCAGCCTGAGGCCATTGCCTCGGCCGACGCCGCTCCAGCCACGCTGACCCACTAATTCAAGGTACTTGTCATGGCCACTGCCGATACAACTCAATCCCCGGAAAACACCCCGGCCAATCCCAACGCGGGCAAGCGCAAGTTCATGTTGCTGGTGCTTGCCGTAGTCGTTGCACTCAGTGGCGTGGGCGTCTGGGCCTATCACGAATTTTACGGGCGCTGGAGCGAAAGCACCGACGACGCCTATGTGAACGGCAACGTGGTGGAAATCACCCCGCTGGTCACCGGCACCGTGGTGAGCATCGGCGCCGACGATGGTGATCTGGTCCACGAGGGCCAGGTGCTGGTGAATTTCGACCCGAACGATGCCGAAATCGGCCTGCAAAACGCCCAGGCCAATCTGGCCCGCACGGTGCGTCAGGTTCGCGGTTTGTACAGCGACGTCGACGGCATGAAAGCCCAGGTCAACGCCCAGCAAGCCGAAGTGCAGAAAGCCCAGGACAACTACAACCGCCGGAAAAACCTGGCCAGCGGCGGGGCGATTTCCCAGGAGGAGTTGTCCCACGCCCGTGACGACCTGACCTCGGCGCAAAACGCCCTGGCCAACGCCCAGCAGAAACTCAAAACCACCAGCGCGCTGGTCGACGACACCGTGGTGTCCTCGCACCCGGACGTCATGGCCGCCGCCGCGCAACTGCGTCAGGCCTACCTGAACAATTCCCGCAGCACCTTGATCGCGCCGGTTACCGGTTACGTGGCCAAACGCTCCGTGCAACTGGGCCAACGGGTGCAGCCGGGCGAGGCGTTGATGGCGGTGATCCCGCTGGATCAACTGTGGATCGACGCCAACTTCAAGGAAACCCAACTACGTGACATGCGCATTGGCCAACCGGTGGAGATCGAAACCGATCTCTACGGCAGCAGCGTGAAATACAGCGGCACCATCGACAGCCTCGGCGCCGGTACCGGCAGCGCGTTTGCCTTGCTGCCGGCGCAGAACGCCACCGGGAACTGGATCAAGATCGTGCAGCGGGTGCCGGTGCGGATTCACGTCAACGCCGAAGAACTGGCCAAACACCCACTGCGGGTTGGCCTGTCGACCATCGTCGATGTGGACCTGCACGACCAGAGCGGCCCGGTGCTGGCGCAACAACCGCCGCAGAAGGCGTCGTTCAGCACCAGCATCTACGACCGCCAGTTGGCCGAGGCCGACGCCATGATCACGCAATTGATTCACGACAACAGCGCCGCGGTCAGCAAGACCGCGCATCGCTGATTCGCCAATCCGCCGGCTGCGCCTGTAACGGGCGCAGCGCAACCTGAGTGTCAAAGGATTCGCGATGAGCAATAACGCCTCTTTCACGCCGCCCAGCCTGGTGCTCAGCACCATCGGCCTGTCGCTGGCGACCTTCATGCAGGTGCTCGACACCACCATCGCCAACGTGGCGTTGCCGACGATTTCCGGCAACCTCGGCGTGAGTGCGGAGCAGGGCACGTGGGTGATCACATCGTTCGCGGTGAGCAACGCCATCGCACTGCCGCTGACCGGTTGGCTCAGCCGCCGTTTCGGCGAGGTGAAGCTGTTTATCTGGGCGACGCTGCTGTTCGTAATCGCGTCGTTCCTGTGCGGGATTTCTACGTCCATGCCGGAACTGGTGGGCTTCCGCGTCCTGCAAGGCGTGGTGGCGGGGCCGTTGTACCCGATGACCCAGACGCTGCTGATTGCGGTCTACCCCCCGGCGAAACGGGGGATGGCGCTGGCGCTGCTGGCGATGGTCACGGTGGTGGCGCCGATTGCCGGGCCGATCCTCGGCGGCTGGATCACCGACAGTTACAGCTGGCCGTGGATCTTTTTCATCAACGTGCCGATCGGTGTGTTCGCCGCATGGGTGGTGACCCAGCAGATGAAGAAACGCCCGGTGGTCACCAGCCGCCAGCCGATGGATTACGTCGGCCTGATCGCCTTGATCATCGGCGTCGGCGCGTTGCAGATCGTCCTCGACAAAGGCAACGATGCCGATTGGTTTGAATCGAACTTCATCATCATTGGCTCGGTGATTTCCGTTGTCGCGCTGGTGTTCTTCGTGATCTGGGAAATGACCGACGAACATCCGGTAGTGAACCTGCGGCTATTCGCCTATCGCAACTTCCGCTACGGCACCATCGTGCTGATTCTGGGTTACGCCGGGTTCTTCGGGATCAACCTGATATTGCCGCAATGGTTGCAGACGCGACTGGGCTACACCGCGACGTGGGCCGGTTTTGCCGTGGCGCCGCTGGGAATCCTGCCGGTGTTGCTGTCACCTTTCGTCGGTAAATACGCGCCGAAATTCGACATGCGGGTGCTGGCGGGCGGGGCGTTCCTGGCCATCGGCCTGAGCTGTTTCATGCGCGCAGGGTTCACCAATGAAGTGGATTTCCAGCATATCGCCATGGTGCAGTTGTTCATGGGCATCGGCGTGGCGCTGTTCTTCATGCCGACCTTGACCATCCTGCTCTCGGACTTGCCACCGCACCAGATTGCCGACGGCTCGGGCCTGGCGACGTTCCTGCGAACCCTGGGCGGTAGCTTTGCTGCATCGCTGACCACCTGGATCTGGATCCGTCGCGCCGACCAGCACCACGCTTATCTGACCGAAAGCATCACCCAGTTCGATCCGGCGACTCGTGAAGCGTTGACGCATCTCGGCGGGGCAGGGGCGAAGGCTTATACGCAGCTGGATCAGATGGTGATCAGCCAGGCGTACATCATGTCTACGGTGGATTACTTCACCTTGCTGGGCTGGATGTTCTTCGGGCTGATATTGATCGTGTGGCTGGCCAAACCGCCGTTTACGGCGAAGGCCGGGCCTGCGGCGTCCGCCGGCCACTAACCACCGCGCAACCAATGTGGGAGCGGGCTTGCTCGCGAAAGCGGTGGATCAGTCAATAAAGATGTCGACTGACACGCCCTCTTCGCGAGCGAGCCCGCTCCCACATCTATGGATACCCCCATTTCTGCAATACTGTTTTTGATGTGTGTTTGGCTTGCTTTCATCTATCCGGCGTCTGGGGGACGACCCTGCGCCTCGATGAGAATCGCGCCTGACGGCCCTTCATAGGGAGAAGGCTTTTTCAGCCTTGTGGGAGCCCAGGGTAGTCGTCAGGCCGGTTGGCCGTTCACGTCATCTGTTATCCAGCATCGCAAAACCAGGTGGGTGGTGCTCGGGTGGCAGCGGGGTCAAGCGTTCATCGCGCTTGACCCCGCCTTGAATTCATCATGGTGAGCGGCGATCGACCAGGCGATTCTTGCCAGTTTGTTGGCCAGGGCGCAGACCACACGGTTGGAATGATGGCGAGCCAGTAGCTGGCGAACCCAATCGGCTAGCGCTCCTGTCTGTCGTTCCAGCCCCATCAGATACACACGGGCGCATTGAATGAGCAGTCGCCTTTGATTTCGGTCACCGCGTTTGCTGATACCCAAAAGTACGGTCTTGCCACCGGTGGAATGTTGTTTGGGCACCAGCCCAATCGAGGCTGAATAGTCTCGACCGCACTTGAACTGCTGGCCGTTGCCCAACTCCGCAGCCAGGACGCTGGAGGTGATCGGGCCTACGCAAGGTATCGTCATCAGGCGAGAAGCCAGATCATCTTCAGCGGCTTGGCGTTCAACCTGCTTGTCCAGCGCCTTGACCTGCCCGTCCAGGTAGTTGAAGTGCGCATGCAGTCCCAGCAGGATTTGTTTGATCAGCGCAGAAAATGAGCATTCCTCCAGCAGCGCTGGCAGTTCTTTGATGGCGTGAAAGCCTGGGGACAGGCTGATACCGACCTCCAACAGGCCGGCGTGAATCCGATTGACCGTAGCGGTGCGCTCCTTGATGTAGGACTCGCGCACTGAGTTGAGCATGGCCAGCGCTTGTTGCGCTTCGGTTTTCGGGGACACAAAACGCATGGTCGGGCGGCTCGCCGCCTCGCAAATCGCCATGGCATCGGCGAAGTCGTTCTTGTTGCTTTTTACATAAGGACGCACGAGATGAGGCGCTATGAGCCTGGGCATATGCCCCCATTTTGCTGCTTCTCGCGCCATATAGTGGGCGCCGCCACAGGCTTCCATCACCACCGTGCACGGTTCAAGGTTGGCCAAGTGCCTGGCCAGTCCTGCGCGATTGAATTTCTTGTGGTAGAGCTCATGACCGCGATCATCTTGAGCATGCAGATGGAAGGTATGTTTCCCTAGATCGATAGCGACAATAGTTACGTTGTTCATGGCAATGGCCTCCGAAAGACACCCTGTGAAAGCTTAGAGAGCGATCACAGGGTGTGAGGGGGTAGCCATTTCATTAGGGGTTAGTGTGCGGTAGTTAGTTTGCCGGAGCAGCCAATTGCGGCGGTGGCGTGAAATCAAACGGCGCCAGCGCAAACCCGTTTTCATCCACCTGCAACGCCCAACCCTGACGATCCCAATCCCCCAACACAATGCGCCGGGCCGCTTGTTCGCCCAGTTGCAGCTTGTGAATGGCAGGGCGGTGGGTATGCCCATGGATCAGTGTCTTCACGCCGTATTGCTGCATGATCCGCGGAATCTCCAAGGGCGTGACATCGACAATGTCGTTGGCCTTCATCCGCGTTTGCGTACGGCTTTCACTGCGCAGCTTGCGCGCCAGTTTATGCCGGGTGCTTAACGGCAGATGCCGCAGGATGAACAGGGTGATCGGGTTGCGCAGGTAGCGACGCAGCTTCATATAGGCTTCGTCGCGGGTGCAGAGGCTGTCGCCGTGCATCAGCAGCACCGGCTCGCCGTTGATCTGCACGACACTCGGATCTTTCAACAATGTGCAGCCGGCCTGTTTGCAAAAGGCCTTGCCGAGCATGAAGTCACGATTGCCGTGCATCAGAAAGATGGCCGTGCCGCTGTCGCTCAATTCACGCAGGGCCTGGCAGATGGAACGCTGGAAAGGGGTCATGGCGTCGTCGCCAATCCACGCCTCGAAAAAGTCGCCCAGAATGTACAACGCACTCGCCGAGCGGGCGCGTCCGGCGAGCAAATCCAGAAACGCCCGGGTAATGTCCGGGCGCTCCTCTTCCAGATGTAAATCTGAAATCAGCAATATCACTCAATGATCTCGGCTTTCTCGATGATCACGTCGTCTGCTGGTACGTCCTGGTGACCGGACTTGGACGTGGTGGCCACGCCTTTGATCTTGTCGACAACGTCCTGGCCGGCGGTCACTTTACCGAACACTGCGTAGCCCCAGCCTTGCACGTTCTTGCCGCTGTGGTTCAGGAAGCTGTTGTCAGCCACGTTGATGAAGAACTGCGCGGAAGCCGAATGCGGCTCCATGGTGCGAGCCATGGCAACGGTGTACTTCTCGTTGGAAAGACCGTTGTCAGCTTCGTTCTGGATGCTTGGGCGCTTGTCTTTCTTTTCTTTCATGCCTGGCTCGAAACCGCCGCCCTGGATCATGAAGTTACCGATGACACGGTGGAAAACGGTGTTTTCGTAGTGGCCGGCTTTAACGTATTCGATGAAGTTGGCCACGGTGATCGGGGCTTTGTCGGCGTTCAGTTCGAGGACGATGTCGCCGAAGTTGGTAGTCAGTTTGACTTGGGTCATGATCGTTTCTCTTTATAAGGAATTCGTGGTTTTGGGACATTCCATCCCGCAACCGGTTCAGCCTGTCTCGGCCAAGGTGCGCAGTTTAGCGTGACGGGCGCGAATTTCGAGGCTGTTTTTCATTTACGGCCTATTAAATACGACCGTTTGCAGGTGCGCTCTGTCAGGTGCTTGACGGCATCGGCTATGATAGCGGCTTTGTTTTGTCCGGCCTTCATTACGGCCACGCACTTGTACGTTCAAGGATCCTATGAGCAAGCCCACTGTCGACCCTACCTCGAATGCCAAGACCGGCCCAGCCGTGCCGGTCAACTTCCTGCGGCCGATCATCCAGGCAGACCTGGACTCGGGCAAGCACACGCAGATCGTCACCCGTTTCCCGCCTGAGCCCAACGGCTACCTGCACATCGGCCATGCCAAGTCGATCTGCGTGAACTTCGGCCTGGCCCAGGAGTTCGGCGGCGTCACGCACCTGCGTTTCGACGACACCAACCCGGCCAAGGAAGACCAGGAATACATCGACGCGATCGAAAGCGACGTCAAATGGCTGGGCTTCGAATGGTCCGGTGAAGTGCGCTACGCCTCGCAGTATTTCGACCAGTTGCACGACTGGGCGGTAGAGCTGATCAAATCCGGCAATGCCTACGTCGACGACCTGACCCCTGAGCAAGCCAAGGAATACCGTGGCAGCCTGACCGAGCCAGGCAAGAACAGCCCGTTCCGCGACCGCAGCGTCGAAGAGAACCTGGACCTGTTCGCCCGCATGAAGGCCGGCGAATTCAAGGACGGCGCACGTGTACTGCGGGCCAAGATCGACATGGCCTCGCCGAACATGAACCTGCGCGATCCGATCATGTATCGCATCCGTCACGCGCATCACCACCAGACCGGTGACAAGTGGTGCATCTACCCGAACTACGACTTCACCCACGGTCAGTCGGACGCCATCGAAGGCATCACCCATTCGATCTGCACCCTGGAATTCGAAAGCCACCGTCCGCTGTACGAGTGGTTCCTGGACAACCTGCCGGTGCCGGCCAACCCGCGCCAGTACGAGTTCAGCCGCCTGAACCTGAACTACACCATCACCAGCAAGCGCAAGCTCAAGCAACTGGTCGATGAAAAGCACGTCAACGGCTGGGACGACCCGCGCATGTCGACGCTGTCGGGTTTCCGCCGCCGTGGCTACACGCCGAAATCGATCCGCAACTTCTGCGAAATGATCGGCACCAACCGTTCCGACGGCGTGGTCGACTTCGGCATGCTCGAATTCAGCATCCGTGACGACCTCGACCAGAGCGCCCCGCGCGCGATGTGCGTGCTGCGTCCGCTGAAAGTCGTGATCACCAACTACCCGGAAGGCCAGGTCGAGAACCTCGAACTGCCGCGTCATCCGAAAGAAGACATGGGCGTGCGCGCGCTGCCGTTTGCCCGTGAAATCTACATCGACCGTGACGACTTCATGGAAGAGCCGCCGAAGGGCTATAAGCGCCTGGAACCGACCGGTGAAGTACGCCTGCGCGGCAGCTACGTGATCCGCGCCGACGAAGCGATCAAGGACGCCGATGGCAACATCGTCGAACTGCGTTGCTCGTACGACCCGGAAACCTTGGGCAAGAACCCTGAAGGCCGCAAGGTCAAAGGCGTGGTGCACTGGGTGCCGGCTGCGGCCAGCGTCGAGTGCGAAGTGCGTCTGTACGATCGTCTGTTCCGTTCGGCCAACCCAGAGAAAGCCGAAGACAGCGCCAGTTTCCTGGACAACATCAACCCTGACTCGCTGCAGGTACTCACCGGTTGTCGTGCTGAACCCTCGCTGGGCAATGCACAGCCGGAAGACCGTTTCCAGTTCGAGCGCGAAGGCTACTTCGTCGCGGATATCAAGGACTCGAAACCGGGCGCACCGGTATTCAACCGTACCGTGACCCTGCGTGATTCGTGGGGCCAGTGATTCAAGGATTTAACGTGCTTACGATCTACAACACGCTCACCAAGAGCAAAGAAGTCTTCAAGCCGCTGGATGGCAACAAGGTGCGCATGTACGTCTGCGGGATGACCGTGTACGACTACTGCCACCTGGGCCACGGCCGCAGCATGGTCGCGTTCGACCTGGTGACGCGCTGGTTGCGTTTCAGCGGTTACGATCTGACCTACGTGCGCAACATCACCGACATCGACGACAAGATCATCAACCGGGCCAACGAGAACGGCGAGTCGTTCGAAGCGTTGACCGAGCGCATGATCGCGGCGATGCACGAAGATGAAGCGCGCCTGAACATCAAGAAACCGGACATGGAACCGCGTGCCACCGGCCATATTCCTGGCATGCACGCGATGATCCAGACCCTGATCGACAAGGGTTACGCCTACGCCCCGGGCAATGGCGACGTGTACTACCGCGTCGCCAAGTTCATGGGCTACGGCAAGCTTTCGCGCAAGAAGATCGAAGACCTGCGCATCGGCGCACGCATCGAAGTCGACGAGTCCAAACAGGACCCGCTGGACTTCGTGCTGTGGAAAGCCGCCAAACCGGGCGAGCCGAGCTGGGAATCGCCGTGGGGCGCCGGGCGTCCGGGCTGGCACATCGAATGCTCGGTGATGTCGACCTGCTGCCTGGGCGAGACCTTCGACATTCATGGCGGCGGTAGCGACCTTGAGTTCCCGCACCACGAAAACGAAATCGCCCAGAGCGAAGCGGCCACCGGCAAGACCTACGCCAACGCGTGGATGCATTGCGGCATGATTCGCATCAATGGCGAGAAGATGTCCAAGTCCTTGAACAACTTCTTCACCATTCGCGACGTGCTCGACAAGTACCACCCGGAAGTCGTGCGTTACCTGCTGGTGTCGAGCCATTACCGCAGCGCCATCAACTACTCGGAAGACAACCTCAAGGACGCCAAGGGCGCTCTGGAGCGTTTCTACCACGCGTTGAAAGGCCTGCCGAACGTGGCACCGGCTGGCGGCGAAGCGTTTGTCGAGCGTTTCACCACGGTGATGAACGACGACTTCGGCACGCCGGAAGCTTGCGCGGTGTTGTTCGAGATGGTTCGTGAGATCAATCGTCTGCGTGAGAGCGATCTCAATGCTGCGGCCGGTCTGGCGGCGCGTCTGAAAGAACTCGCCAGCGTATTGGGTGTGTTGCAGCTTGAAGCCGATGACTTCCTGCAAGCCGGTGCCGAAGGGCGCGTGGATGCAGCCGAAGTCGAAGCGCTGATCGCTGCGCGTCTGGCGGCACGTGCCGGCAAGGACTGGGCCGAATCCGACCGCATCCGCGACCAGCTCACCGCCATGGGCGTGGTGCTGGAAGACGGGAAAGGTGGGACGACTTGGCGATTGGCTGACTGATTGCTTGATCCGCTACAAAACAAAACCCGCCTTGTGCGGGTTTTTCGTTTTGTGCGCCCAGCATGGGCGCAATCTTGTGGGTGAAAGTCCCGCCGTGAGCTGACCACAGTGAATGAAGTGAAACGCAACTGCATGAGGGCGACCGAGTGTGGGGAGGAAGCGTGGAGCGAAACCGCGAGCCGATGAACAAGAACCGGATATAAGGCGATGTCGACCAGGGTGAGTGGGCCAATAACCGCGAAACTCTTGTGGTTTAAGGACGGCAGCGTAGATCCGGCGGTTGTGCGGGGAAGGATTGCGTTCTTACCTGGGGAGATCTCGCCTCGCGCCTGAAAGGGCGACGGCGCCAGCCGGAGCGAGAAGTCAGCAGAGGCCGTAGTAGTCTTCTTTTTTTTTGACGAAGGGCCGAACGAGAGAAAGCGTTATAGGCCATGTTGATGCGAGAAACCGGAAGTCAGATGCCTGCCAAACGCGGGGCGGATGGAGATAGCGAGCGGTGAAACCGTGAGAAGTCCCATCAGCGACGAGGTCAATCGCCCGCAAGATGAACCCGATAACGCGGGGCAAGGGCTGCTGGAATGGGCCTTTGCGAGAGAAAACCTGAAGCGGGCGTGGAAACGGGTCAAGGCCAACAAGGGGGCAGCGGGCGTCGATGGTCTGGATATTGAACAGACCGCCGAACACTTGCTGACCCAGTGGGCGGCGATTCGTGAACAGCTTCTTTCAGGTGTCTACCGGCCCAGTCCAGTACGACGTGTGGTCATTCCCAAACCTGACGGCGGTGAGCGCGAGTTGGGTATCCCAACGGTCACCGACCGCTTGATCCAACAAGCGCTGCTGCAAGTCTTGCAGCCACTCCTCGATCCGACTTTCAGTGAGCACAGCTACGGTTTTCGTCCGGAGCGCTGCGCGCAGGACGCCGTTTTGGCGGCTCAGCGCTACGTGTCCTTGGGTCGAAAAGTAGTGGTGGATGTGGATCTGGAGAAATTCTTCGATCGGGTCGATCACGACATTCTGATGGATCGTCTCCGTAAACGGATCGCGGATCGGGCGGTAATCCGACTGATCCGCGCCTATCTGGATTCGGGAACGCTGATCAATGGCGTGATCGAGAAAAGCCGTTGCGGGGCGCCGCAAGGCGGCCCGCTGTCGCCGTTGCTGGCGAATGTGCTGCTGGACGAAGTAGATCGCGAGCTTGAACGCCGAGGCCATTGTTTCGTGCGCTATGCCGACGATGCGAATGTGTATGTTCATAGTCAAAAGGCGGGGCAACGGGTGATGGCTTTGCTGACGCGTTTGTATGAAAAGCTGCACCTGAGCGTCAACACGAGCAAGAGTGCAGTGACGAGCGCATTCGGTCGCAAGTTCCTGGGGTATGCCTTTTGGCCCTACCAAGGTGAAGCCAAGCGAGCCGTCTCATTCAAAGCGCAGCAGCGATTCAAGAAGCGGATACGCGAATGTACCCGACGCTCAGTCGGTCGTAGCATGCAGCAAGTCGTGAACGGCCTGCATCCTTATCTGCTGGGTTGGAAAGCTTACTTTGGATTGTCGCAAGCCCCGCGAGTCTGGCGAGAGCTGGACGAATGGATACGACATCGACTCCGAGCTATCCAACTCAAACACTGGAAGCGTGGAACGACGATCTACAGAGAGCTGCGAGCACTGGGTGCGCGCGAGGAAAGCGCACGCAGAGTTGCGGGAAACTCGCGCAGTTGGTGGCGTAACAGCCGTATGGAAATGAACCGAGTGCTTGATATTGCATGGTTCGACCGCTTGGGACTACCACGTCTCTCCTGACCTCAATTTCTCGAACCGCCCGGTGCGGACCCGCATGCCGGGTGGTGTGGCAGGGGTACGGACTATGAAGTCCGTCCCCTATGCCGATTAGGGGGCGCTTGGCGCATTTCATAAAATAAGGACATGTTTTTATTTGATGTTCTTCGGTTAACTCCTGATTTTAGGATGGCAAATACATTGTTTTTATCAGTGTTTAATTAAAACAGTGTTGCGTTATCTTTAGATCTTGTCGAGGGTTACATTCTGAGTGGTTATTAAATAGTTGTGATTTTTTTATAGTTGTTTTTTCTGCTGCAGTCGTTGTGGTAAAAAAATCAAGTAACTAATAATTTTCAGTGCTCAGGATATTTAGAAAATGGTAACTATCCTTGGTCTGGGAAATATTAGTGTCTTTAGGTGTTGCTGGTATAAGCCATTCGGTATGAGCAGTGCGGTAAATCTTGACGGGGAATAAAAATAGCTTCTAGTGCTTATGTGAGTCCGGTGTTCATATATAAGTGTTTGGGGTTGAGTCTCTTAAGTTGTTAGCATTCGTAGGTGATGAATGAACATAGCCTGCTTGTAATTATTGTCGGAACTTTCTTGCGTATGAGTAGGATTTTGCCTTATTCGCTATTTTGCCAATGGTGAGGTCGTAACGGAAAACCAAAGACGTGGTTCAATGGACAATATTTTATAGAATTTGCACAGGTCCGATTTTAGGTGCAATTAATCGATAAAAGTGGAGTTTTCGCTTCCAGGAGGGAAAGGTGAAGAATATGTCTAAATATCCGGATCATCTGTGCATTAACCATTTATTCGAGGCGCAAGTTGCGCGCAACCCTGAGGCAGTGGCACTGGTCTTTGAGGGGGAGGCGCTCAGCTATGGTGAACTCAACGCCAGGGCTAATCGGCTGGCCCATCGGTTAATTACCTTGGGTGTTGGACCTGACCAGCTTGTGGCGATCTGTGTCGAGCGCTCCCCTGCGATGATTATTGGCCTGATGGCGATCCTGAAGGCGGGCGGTGCCTATGTGCCGCTCGATCCGGAATATTCGGGGGAACGGCTGGCGTTCATTCTTGCAGATACGGCTCCAGTCCTGGTGCTGGCTGACGCGGCGGGACGCCGAGCGCTCGGGGCTGCTTTGCAGGCTCATACCGTCCTTGATCCTGGTGATGTCCACGCTGAAGTTGACGCCAATCCTGAAGTCACCAGCCTTACCCCCAGCAACCTCGCCTATATCATCTATACCTCGGGTTCAACCGGACAGCCCAAAGGGGTCATGGTCGAGCATGCTCAGGTGGTGCGTCTGTTCGACACGACACATCCATCTTTTGGTTTTGAGGCCAGTGATGTTTGGTGTCTGTTCCACTCTTTTGCCTTCGACTTCTCGGTCTGGGAACTGTGGGGAGCCCTTCGTTATGGAGGGACGCTGGTGCTGGTCCCGCATGCGATTACCCGTTCTCCGCAAGCGTTTTACCAGTTGATTTGTGAGCAGGGCGTCACCGTTTTGAACCAGACGCCGAGCGCGTTTACCGCCTTGATGGAGTACGTACATCCGTCATCGGACCGGCTGCGCTATGTCATCTTTGGAGGCGAAGCGCTGCAGCCGTCGACCCTGCGCGACTGGTATGGGGTGCGTGGCGAATTTGTCCCACAACTGGTCAACATGTATGGGATCACGGAAACCACGGTCCACGTCACCTATTACCCTCTGACGTCATCAGATGCACAACAAGCCGACAGCGTGATCGGTCAACGTCTGCCGGATTTGAACCTCTATCTTCTGGACGCGCATGGCCAGCCTGTTCCGATGGGGGCGGTGGGTGAGATGTATATCGGTGGGGCGGGAGTTGCGCGCGGATACCTGAACCGTCCCGAACTGACCGCAGAACGTTTCCTGCACGACCCTTTTGCGGGGAAGGCTGACGCGCGGATGTACAGGTCGGGGGATCTGGCCCGTTATCTTCCGAACGGGAATCTGGTTTTTCTTGGCCGTAATGACGACCAGGTCAAGATCCGCGGCTTCCGCATTGAGTTGGGTGAGATTGTGGCCAAATTGGCCGAGCATCCCTCCATCCGCGAGGCGGTGGTGGTGGCGCAAGGCGAGGAGACCGACAAGCGCCTGGTCGCGTATGTTTTGGCTCAGTCCGAGATTCTGGAAACTGATGTCTCTGAGCACAAGGAAGTAGCTTCTGAAACTGGCTTGGCGCTGGCGGGAACGCTGCATGATTATCTGAGTGGCCGTTTACCGGACTACATGGTGCCGTCTGCCTTTGTGCGAATGGAAAGCTTCCCCCTGACGGCCAATGGCAAGCTTGATCGCAAGGCGTTGCCTGTTCCGCAGGAGGGCGACTTTGCCCATTCGGCCTACGAGGCGCCGTTAGGCGAGATAGAGGTCACCCTTGCCGGGATCTGGTCAGAGCTGCTTGGCGTTGAACACGTCGGTCGCCATGATAACTTCTTTGCCCTTGGTGGCCATTCGCTCATGGCCGTGCGGCTGGTCAGTCGCGTCGCATCGTTTGGGGCTGAATTACCTCTGGCAACCTTGTTCGCCTCTCCAACGCTCAAGGCTGTGGCTTTGGCGATTGAGGCTCAGCGCAACGCTGGCGCTGTGGCGCGAGCATCGATCAGGGCAATTTCTCGCGATGAGTCCTTGCCGCTGTCTTTTGCTCAGCAGCGACTGTGGTTTCTGGCGCAACTCGATAGTGGAATCAGCGATGCCTATCACATCCCCTTGGCTCTGAGATTATGTGGCCAGTTGAACCTGACGGTCTTGCAGCAGGCCCTTGATGCACTGTGGTCGCGCCATGAGGCATTGCGCTCGGTCTTTGTCACCAAAGAGGGGGAGGTCGAAGTGCGTCTGCTGGCCTGTGATCAAGGTTTGCCATTGCGTCGGATTGATCTCCCTGGGGCGGGCGCAAAAGCCGAGCTTGCAAGGCTTTGTACCGAAGAGGCTCGCGCCCCCTTTGATCTCGCTGCGGGGCCACTGATCCGGGCTTGCCTGATCCGAGTGTCTGTCCCCTCATCTGCTGATAAGCATGTATTGCTACTCACACAACACCACATCGTCTCGGATGGCTGGTCGCTCGGCATACTTTTGCCTGAGCTAAGTGCGCTGTATACGGCTTTCAGAAACCATCAGGCCAGTCCCTTGCCGCCGCTTGCAATCCAGTATCCGGACTATGCCGCCTGGCAGCGGCAATGGCTGTCGGGGGAGCGCTTGAATGAGCAAGCGGCTTATTGGAAGCAGGCTCTGGCCGATGCACCAACGCTGCTCGCCCTGCCTACAGACAGACGGCGGCCTGAGCAGCAATCCCTTGTAGGCGCCTCTGTGCCGATCGAACTAAGTGCAGAGCTGACAACTGCTCTCAAGCATTTTAGCCAGCAGCAAGGGGTGACGCTGTTCACGACACTGTTGTCGGCCTGGGCGACTGTACTGTCACGTCTGTCGGGGCAGGACGATATTGTGATCGGAGCGCCAAGTGCCAACCGGGGCCATTGCGACATTGAGCCGCTGATCGGTTTCTTCGTCAACACACTGGCGCTGCGGATTGATCTTGGCGAAAACCCGACCGTTGCCGACCTCATTGCTCAAGTACGCGAGCGGGCACTCAAGGCCCAGGATCATCAGGATCTGCCATTTGAACAGGTGGTGGAAATCACGCAGCCGCCAAGACGATTGAGCCATACGCCACTGTTTCAGGTGGTGTTTGCCTGGCAAAACCATGATGCAGGCCAATGGGCCTTTCCCGGCCTTGAAGTCAGTCCGGTTG
Source organism: Pseudomonas sp. MAG733B (assembly GCF_036884845.1). NCBI lineage: Bacteria > Pseudomonadati > Pseudomonadota > Gammaproteobacteria > Pseudomonadales > Pseudomonadaceae > Pseudomonas > Pseudomonas sp. MAG733B. The sequence continues at coordinate 4,986,981 of NZ_CP145732.1, read as the reverse complement.
GTTCTTCCTATGATGTAGCGCGGTTCGATCTGGAGCTGAACCTGGCCGAAGCGGGCGATCGAATCGTTGGTGCTCTTGGCTATGCGACTGCATTGTTTGATTCGGTCACGATTGAGCGTCATGTAGGTTATCTGAAGACCGCCCTTGCCGAGATGACCAGGGATGCAAGCCAGACTGTAGCCACAATAGACCTGCTTGATGCGTCCGAGCGCACATTGTTGCTCAAGACGTGGAACTCGGTGGAGGAGTCCTGCCCAGCTCATCTGTGCATGCATCATCTATTTGAGGAGCAAGTTGCACGCAGTCCTGAGGCAACGGCACTGGTCTTTGGGCAAGAGTCTCTGAGCTATGGCGAACTCAACGCCAGGGCTAACCGGCTGGCACATCGGCTGATTGCACTGGGAGCGGGGCCCGACCAGCGGGTGGCAATCTGTGTCGAGCGCTCCCTGGCGATGGTTGTTGGCCTAATGGCGATCCTGAAAGCGGGCGGCGCCTATGTGCCGCTTGATCCGGAGTACTCAGGGGAGCGATTGGCGTTCATTCTTGGGGATACCGCGCCGGTCCTGGTGCTGGCTGATGCGGCCGGGCGCCAGGCGCTGGGGAGTGCTTTGCAGGCTCATACCGTGCTCGATCCCGATGAGGTCCAGGCTGAAGTGTTGATCGGGGCGGACGCCAATCCTGAAGTTCCCGGGCTTACCCCCAGCAACCTCGCTTATATCATCTATACCTCGGGCTCAACTGGGCAGCCAAAAGGCGTCATGGTCGAGCATGCCCAGGTGGTGCGTCTGTTCGATACGACCCACGCCGCCTTTGGTTTTGCGAACAGCGACATCTGGTGCCTGTTCCATTCTTTTGCCTTCGACTTCTCTGTCTGGGAACTGTGGGGAGCCCTTCGTTATGGCGGCACGCTGGTGTTGGTTCCTCATGCCATTACCCGCTCTCCGCAGGCGTTCTACCAGTTGATTTGTGAACAGGGCGTCACCGTCCTGAACCAGACCCCGAGCGCCTTTACCGCCTTGATGGAGTATGTACAACCGTCATCGGATCGGCTGCGTTACGTCATCTTTGGCGGCGAAGCGCTACAACCGTCGTCGACCTTGCGCGATTGGTATGGTGTGCGTGGCGAGTCGGCTCCGAAATTGGTCAACATGTACGGGATCACGGAAACCACGGTTCACGTCACCTGGTATCCGCTGACTTCATCCGATGCGCAACAAGACGATAGCGGGGTCGGTAAGCGCCTGCCTGATTTGACTCTCTATCTTCTGGACGCGTTTGGCCAGCCTGTTCCGATGGGGGCTGTGGGTGAAATGTACGTAGGCGGTGCGGGCGTTGCGCGTGGCTATCTGAACCGTCCCGAGCTGACCGCAGAACGTTTCTTGTTCGATCCTTTTGCCGGCAAGCCTGGCGCGCGGATGTATAAAACGGGAGACCTGGCCCGTTATCTTCCGAACGGCAATCTGGCGTTCCTTGGCCGTAATGACGATCAGGTCAAGATCCGCGGCTTCCGGATTGAACTGGGTGAAATTGCGGCCCGATTGGCCGAGCATCCCTCCATCCGTGAGGCGGTGGTGGTGGCACAAGGCGAGAAGGCCGACAAGCGCCTGGTTGCTTACTTAGTGGCGCAGTCGGATGTTCATGACACGTCGGTAGGCTCTGAGGCTGGGTTGGCGCTGGCGGGAACACTGCGTGATTATCTGAGTGGCCGTTTACCTGACTACATGGTGCCGTCTGCCTTTGTACGCCTGGAAAGCTTACCGCTGACGGGTAATGGCAAGCTTGATCGGCGAGCGTTGCCGGATCCTGAGGGCGAGGCCTTTGCCCATGCGGCCTACGAGGCGCCGTTAGGCGAGATAGAGGTCATCCTTGCCAGGATCTGGTCAGAACTGCTTGGCGTTGAACAGGTCGGTCGCCACGACAACTTCTTCGCCCTCGGCGGCCATTCACTCTTGGCTGTGCGGTTGATCGAGCGGTTGCGCCGCCAGGGCTTGAGCCTTGCTGTGCGTGATCTGTTCCAGACGCCCGTGTTGTTGGTGCTGGCTAGCACGCTTGGCCAACACAGTGAGGTGATGGTGCCGCCCAACCTGATCACGCCTGACACGTCCAGAATCACGCCCGAACTGTTGCCGTTGATTGAACTCAGCCAATCGGACGTCGACCTGATCGTTTCACAGGTTCCTGGCGGGGCAGCCAACATCCAGGACATCTATGCACTCTCACCGATGCAGGACGGCATCCTGTTCCACCACATGCTGGCTAAAGAAGGCGACCCCTATTTGCTGGTGGCCCAGATGACCTTTGCTGATCGTGAAACATTGGAGCGATACCTCGGCGCAGTTCAACAAGTGGTAGACCGTCACGACATTTTGCGTACCGCCTTTGTCTGGGAAGGGATGTCACGCGCCGCGCAAGTGGTCTGGCGACAGGCTCCACTCTCAGTCACTGATGTTGTTCTTGATCCGGCAGATGGCCCGATTACCGAACAGCTTTCCCGGCGCTTTGATTCATGCTGCCACCGAATTGACCTGACCCAGGCACCGGTGCTGCGCTTTATTGTTGCCCATGATCCTGTCGAAGGCCGTTTTGTTCTGCTGCAACTTCAGCATCACTTGATTGATGATGCTTCTTCATTGCAGTGTTTTTATAACGAAGTACAAGCCTTCCTTTCCGGATGTGGGGAGAAACTGCCATCGCCTCAGCCGTTCCGCAACCTGATCGCTCAGGTGCGTATGGGCAAGAGCGTGCAGGAGCATGAACGTTTCTTCAAATCAATGCTGGCTGATGTAGAAGAGCCGACGCTTCCATTTGGATTGGCGGAAGTACATCTGGACGGCGCGCAGGTGGGGCAGACCCACCGCATGGTTTCGGCCGAACTGAATGATCGGCTGCGGGCGCAGGCGAGGCGATTGAATGTGAGTCTCGCCAGTCTGTGTCACGTTGCCTTTGCTCAAGTACTGGCACGCACCAGCGGTCAGGAACAGGTCGTGTTTGGTACGGTGTTGTTTGGACGCATGCAAGCGGGAGATGGGTCAGATCGAGCCATGGGCATGTTCATCAACACTCTACCGATCCGATTGGACTCAGGTGGCATTGATACCGCCGGGAGTGTCCAGCGGGCTCATGCTCGATTGGCTGAGTTGCTCGCTCACGAGCATGCCTCACTGGCGCTGGCACAAAGGTGCAGTGGGGTCGCTACCGGTACGCCACTGTTCAGCGCATTGCTCAACTATCGGCACAATGATCTGTCTGGTGCGGACAATATTGTTCAAACCATGCAGCAAATGCCCGGCGTCGAGTTCTTGAGTGAACAAGAGCGGACCAATTATCCGTTTACATTGTCTGTGGAAGATTTCAGTCACTCGCTGGGGTTGACGACCCAAGTGGTCACTCCGTTCGATTCCGATCGTGTGTGTGGCTATATGGAGCAGGCCTTGGAAAGTCTGGCGCAGACCTTGGAACGCTCGCCGCTCCGCCCGGTTCGACAGCTGGACATTCTGCCTGCGTCTGAGCGTACATTGCTGCTCAAGACGTTGAACACGACGGATGCATCCTGCCCGGATCATTTGTGCATTCATCATTTATTTGAGGCGCAGGTTGCGCTCAGTCCAGAGGCGACGGCACTGATCTTTGAGGGGGAGGCGTTCAGTTACGGTGAGCTCAATGTCAGGGCAAATCGACTGGCACATCGGCTGATCGAGTTGGGTGTTGGACCAGACCAGCGGGTGGCGATCTGTGTCGAGCGCTCTGCAGCGATGGTTGTTGGCCTTATGGCGATCCTGAAGGCGGGTGGCGCCTATGTGCCGCTTGATCCCGCCTATCCGGGAGATCGACTGACTTATATTCTTGCCGATACGGCGCCGGCCCTGGTGCTGGCCGATGCGGCCGGGCGGCAAGTGTTGGGTGAGGCGTTGCAGACCCATATTGTGCTAGATCCCAATGAATCCCAGGCAGGGGTGTTGACGGAGGCTGATGCCAATTTCCAGATTCCCGGCCTTACACCCCGCAACCTCGCTTATATCATCTACACCTCGGGTTCAACCGGACAGCCCAAGGGCGTCATGATCGAACATCGTGGATTGATTGCATCGACACTGGCAAGAACCACGGTCTATAAACCGGGATCCGATGTGGTGTTTTTACTATTGTCATCGATGGCGTTTGACAGTTCCGTGGCAGGCATCTTTGGAACGTTAACAACCGGTGGTACTTTGTGTTTACCAGGCACCAAAGCAGTCATAGATCCACAAATTATCAGCAGTCTTTTGATTGAAAACAGCGTCACATCGGTGCTGCTTGTGCCGTCTCTCGCAAGACTGGTTCTGCCGCAAGTCGCCCAACTCGGATATGGAAAACTCCGTCAGGTGATCGTGGCGGGTGAATTGTGTCCTGCGAAGCTGATTCAGGATGTGACTTCAGCATTTACTGCCATTGAATTATTCAATGAATATGGCCCGACGGAAGCGACGGTCTGGGCTGCGGTCCATCGCTGTTCGTCTGATGATGTTGATCCTGTTCCTATAGGCCGTCCGATTTCAAACACGTGCATCTACCTTCTGGACGCGCATGGCGAGCCTGTTCCGATGGGTGCGGTGGGTGAGATGTGTATCGGCGGGAGCGGTGTTGCACGTGGATATCTCAACCTCCCCGAACTGACGGACGAGCGTTTCTTGCTCGATCATTTTGCAGGCAAGCCTGACGCGCGTATGTATAAAACGGGGGATTTGGCCCGTTATCTGTCGAACGGAAACCTGGTGTTCCTGGGCCGCAATGACGACCAGGTCAAGATCCGGGGCTTGAGGATTGAGCCGGGCGAAATCGCGGCCAGATTGACCGAGCATCCCTCCATCCGCGAGGCGGTTGTGGAGGTGCAAGGCGTAGACACCGACAAGCGACTGGTCGCTTATGTGGTGGCTCAGCCAGTCTCGGACAATGATGCCTCTATATTCAAGGCCTACTCCGAGGCGGGTTTACCGCTTGCAGG